>NZ_JBHUYV010000002.1:310968-651707 GCF_042667905.1 Streptomyces sp. NPDC057287
CTCGGGCCCCCGTGGGGTCGCGCCCCCTCAGGTCCCGGGGCCCGCCCCGGGCGCCCCCCCCCGGCCCCCCCCCCCCCCCCACCCCCACCGGGGGGGGGCCTCAGGGCCCGCCACGGAGGCGTCCTTCGCGTCGGACGAAGCGTCAGGGGCCGTCGGCACCCGGCGACGCCGGAGTCGAAAGATCTGCCGGAGGCGTTGACTCAGCCCTGAGCGGGCTCTACTTTCTGACCGGTAAACCGAACTGTGTTCGAAATATCGGCCACTCGGGCACCCTGGGCGCCGTACCCCTCGTTGCGTCCGCCTGCCCGCCGTGGCCCGGTCGTCCCTGTCCGTCCGCCCTCGGAGAGCTGATGAGCGCACAGTCACGCCCCCTTCCCGCGCCCTCCCGCCGACTGGTCCTCGGTGCCGCCGCGGCGACGGCGGCGTCCGTCGTCGCCGACCTCACGTTCGGAGCGCCACCCGCCCACGCCGCCGACGCGGCCTACGTCATGGGCTACTTCGCCGAGTCTCCGGCAGGGACCGGGACCGACTACGGGCTGCACCTGGCCGTCAGCACGGACTCGCGCCACTGGATGCCGCTGAACCAGAACGCCCCGGTGGTCACCCCCACCGCGGGCGCGGGTGGCTTGCGGGACCCGTTCGTCATGCGCAAGCGGGACGGCACGTTCGTGGTGCTGGCCACCGACCTCAAGGGAACCGACTGGGGCTACAACAGCCGGTACGTCCATGTCTGGGACTCGACGGACCTGCGCGGCTTCACCAACTACCGCCGCCCCGAACTGCACGACATGGCCACCCACAGCTGGGCGCCGGAGGCCTTCTGGGACGCCGGCCGCGGGCAGTACGCCCTGCTGTACTCGGCCGTGAACTCCAGCGGCCACAACGTCCTCATGGTCAACTACACCGCCGACTTCACGACCGTCTCCGCACCCCAGGTCTTCTTCGACCCGGGCTACGACGTCATCGACGGCAACATGACCCTGGGCGTCAACGGCGTCAACTACCTGTACTTCAAGAGCAGCGCGGCGGGCGGCCTCGTCGGTGCGCGGTCCACCTCGCTGACCCCCGGCAGCTTCACGCCCTTCAGCACGACGGTCGCCCACGGAGGCACCGAGGCGCCCACAGTGGTGAAGTCCCTGTCATCGAGCACCTGGTATCTGTGGGGTGACACCTACACCCCCAACGGGGTCTTCTACGCCTGGCAGACGACCGATCTCGCCGCGGGGACCTGGACCGCCCTGAACCAGCGGGACTACACGCACCCGGTCAACGCCAAGCACTGCTCGATAGCGCCCATCACCTCCGCCGAGTACGGCAACCTCGTCTCCCGCTGGGGCGCCCCCGCCTGGAACAGGCTCAAGTCGTACAACTTCCCTGACCGCTACGTGCGCCACGCCGACCTCGTCGCACGGATCGACGCCTACCCGTTCGACCCGTACGCCGACTCGCAGTGGAAGCTCGTGCCCGGACTGGCCGACTCCGCGGGGGTGTCCTTCCAGTCGGTCAACTACCCCGCGCGTTATCTGAGGCACTCCGACTACGAACTCCGGCTGGCCCCGAGCGACGACACCGCGCGGTTCGCCCAGGACGCCACCTTCCAGAAGGTCGCCGGGCTGGCCGACACGACCTGGACGTCCTTCCGCTCGTACAACAACCCGACGCGCTACATCAGGCACTCCGGCTACGTCCTGCGGATCGATCCCGTCACCACCGCCACGGACAAGGCCGATGCCACCTTCTCGGTGGGCCACTGAACGGGCGGGCCGCTCCGGCGCGCGCGGGGAGAGACCGGTGAGATGCACGGCGTTCATCCGGCCTGCCTCATGCGCCGTCGGTGTCCAGCCGCCGCGCGGACCTGAGCAGGTACTCGGGCAGTTTCGAACTGGCCGCCAGCACCTCGACGCCGATGAGACGGCGCTGCTCGTCGAAGTCGAGGTTGATCATGCCGTCGACGTCCACCGGATCGCAGGGATACGTGTGTGCGGACCTGACGAGGACCTGGGGTTCGGTGAAGTAGACGTACGCTGCGTCCACGGACTCGTCATAGGTGACTTCGACCTCTGCCACGGTGAGCCGGCTCCCTGGGTGTGGTCGATGGCGTGACTTCGTCGGCCCACGCCACGGCCGTGTCGGTCTCGTGCTCACGCTGTGAGCTGCACGGCCGTGGCGGCCTCGATGATGTCGGTGATGCGGGCGGCGCCGCAACGGAGTTTGCGCAGGCCCGGTCGGTGTCCGGGGCGCCGCGGCTCGACGTCGTGGCTGCCGGTGCCTCACTGACGGCTGATCGCCCGCGAGATGCCGGTCAGGCGCAGTGCCGGGCGGTGACCCGGAGCGGATTCGGCGCCGCCCCCCCAGCAGCAGCGCCGCGACGACCTCGGCCCGTACGGTGAAGCCCTCTGCTGACGAGCCGTCGCGCGCGTCGACAGTGCCGCCCCGGGCGAAGGAATCCCACGACCGGCGTTCGACGGTGCTGAGTTCGGGCCCTCAGGCGCATGACACACGAACACGCTTGCTTGCCGCCGCGTACAACCCGTCAGGACACCGTGGCAGCCGGTGGGGTCCACCGCTTGCTGCGGGGGACCGAGCCGGAGACGTCGTAGTCCTTCTTGAGCTGTTCCGGGATGGCGTAGTGCATGACGCGTCCACGGGTCAGGGAGGACAGCTCGAGAACGGTCGTCAGATGGCCGAGGCGGTCCAATGCCCAGGCGCCGAGGGGTGAGCGGTCCTCGATGCTCTCCAGCACGCCGAGGAGGTGGGGCAGGGTCCTGACCACGGTGTCCCACGAGGTGCGGGGCACGCCGAGCCAGTCCGCGCAGGTGTCGCCGGCCAGGTGGCGGATGAGGGCGGAGACGACAGGGTCGAAGAAGGTCCCCGGCACGACCTCCTCGTACAGGTCGATGAGCTGTCGTGTCAGATGCGCTCCCTCCAGCGAAGGCCCCATGTGCCGGACCATGTACAGGTCGAGGAAGCGGCGGGCGTCGTCGAGCGTCCGGGGCACGGCCTCCTGGTCGACTCCGAGCATCGCGCCGACCACGCGCCAGGCGTAGTAGTACGACTCCGCGCCGTCCGTCGACATGTGGATGCCGAGGCGGTGCAGGCTGTCGAGGACGAGCAGGGAGAAGAACATCTGCCCGCCGATCATGTCCTCCTGGCAGATCGGCGTCCCGAGCGCGGCGGTGTCCCAGCGGTTCTCCCGCTTCAGGTGGTGGCGGATGGAGGCATGGAGGAGGCGGACCTTCTGGGCTGCGGGGATGAAGGGGCTGCCCGCCTCGAACGCCCCCGGCTGCATCAGGTAGACGGTGAACTGCCCCGTCTCCGCCATCCGTTTGGAGGGGTAGTCGAGCCCGTGGGTGGCCGACAGCAGCTTCGCCACGTGGGGGACGACGTAGCAGGCGGGCATGGAGGCGAAGGACAGGGCGGTGGAGATGTGCACGTTGTTGTCGGCGAAGAACAGACGCGCCTTCTCCATCTCGCCCCAGTCGACCCAGGCCGGTGGCGCTCCGGTGGCCTCGAGGTACTCGCGGGCGACATCGGGCAGTCCGTCCGGCAGGGGTGAGCCGGCAGTGGAGACGTAACGCATCAGTGAGTTGAACTTTCCGACCTCCCCTCGGTCGAAGAGCGCGGCGACGGTGGCGTCGGCGAGTTCGTCCCCGGCCAGACGCAGGGCGTTCAACGACGACTCGGTGTAGCTCAAGGCAGGGCTCCTTCTTCGGTACGGGTTGTTCCGCACGAGGCGGTCCACGGAGAGTCCGGCCGCGCGGCCTTCGGGAGGATCCCCGGCCCGCGCGTTCGTGCCGGTCGGCATGCGCGTGCCGTCAGGACACGCGGACGGTCACCGATTCCGCCAGCGCGGTCAGGGCCGAGGCGGCAGGGGAGGGCACACCGAGCTCGGCCAGGACGCCGAGCGCCTCCTCCACCCGCACGGTGATCATCTTCTCGATACGGGCAGGCGCGTCGAGCCGGCACATCAGCTCACGCACCGCGTGCAGACCCTCCGCACCCGGATCGCGTCGGCCCAGGAGGGCGCGCAGCTGTTGCCGCTCGGCATCGTCGGCGACGCGCCAGGTCTCCGCCAGCAGGGCCGTGGGCCGGTGGCCGCGCAGATCGTCGGCGTTGGACTTGCCCGTCCGCTCGGGGCTTCCGAACAGACCGAGCAGGTCGTCCCGGAGCTGGAACGCCTCGCCCAGCGGGAGTCCGTACGCCGAGAAGCCCACACGTATCCGTTCGCCGGCCCCGGCCAGGGCGCCGCCGATCAGCAGGGGCTGCTCGACGGTGTACTTGGCGGTCTTGTACCGGATCACCTTGAGCGAGTCCACGGTGTCCGGGGGCGCTCCGGTACGGAGGATCTCCAGGCACTCACCGGCGATCAGGTCCCGGGCCAGCACCGACCACAAGGGGCGGGCCCGGGCGAGATACGCCGCCGGCAGGCCGCTGGTGGTGAACAGCTGCCCGGCCAGTCCCATCAGCAGGTCTCCCACCAGCATCGCCAGCGACCTGCCCGCGGAGACGGAACGCGGCCGGTGGCGCACCGCACCACGCAGGGCGATCTGTGCGGTGGGCCGGCCGTGGCGCAGCGGGCTGTCGTCGATGAGGTCGTCGTGGACGACGGCGGCGGCGTGCACCAGTTCCATCGAGGCCGCGGCCCGCACCAGCGCGTCGTTGTCCGGCTGTCCCACGGCTCGCCAGCCCCAGTAGCAGAACGCCGCCCGCAGCCGCTTCCCGTCCGCGACCGACGCCTCCAGCTGATCGGCCACGGGCCCCAGGTCCGGATCGACGTCCGCGAACCGCTCCGCCTCCTCGGCGACGAAGCGCCGGAGTACGTCGTCGACGCGGGCCTTGAAGGCGGCCGGCTCCCAGCGGTCAGCCACCATCGACGGCCTTCCGCGCGAGGGCTTCCCTGGCGAGGATCTCCAGATGGGCCGGTGGCGTGGCGGCGTACCTGTCCAGTACCAGGCGACCTCGCGCCCTCAGATCGTGCTCCGCGTCCGCCACCAACTCCACGCCGTCCGAACGGCGGAGCAGCCCCCGCACCGTCCCCAGGACCGAACCGACCGTGCTCACCGCCAGGTCCGCCAGTCCCGCCACCAGCAGCACCGCCTGCCCTTCCGGGCCCGCACCCCGCCCCGCGTCCTTGGTCATCGCTCCGTCTCCCCTCACGTCCCGCACATCCGGACGGCGCCGGTCACGCGCCGCTCTCCACAGGGTCCCGGCGCGCGGAGGAGGCGGGCGGAGGAAGTCACGATCGAGTGAGGGCGTCGCCCGGCCGTACGGATCGCGCAGGTCACACCCCTTTGCGGCTCAAACGTCGGCTGTCGGCCATCCGTTTCCGGTGGGCGTCCGCACGGGGCCCGCGCGGCAGATTCGGCGGCTGGGCTCGATCGGGTCGGTCACGCGGTCGGACGCGAGGCCGGGCACAGGGGGCGCCCGCGGTGAAGCGGTACCGGAGATCGGCACACCCGCCGACCGTGGGCAGGAGGCGTACGACCCGCCGGCCGTGGGCGGGAGACGTGCGACCCGACGACGGTGAGGGGGAGGCGTTCGGCCTGTCGATGGTGAGGGCGTAGGCGCTCGACCCGCCGGCCGCTCCGGCCCCGATCTTCCCCGCAGGGGTGATGACACACCCATCATGACAGGTCAGAGGGCATTTTCGTAGGACGAACAGCACGCTTTCAAAGCCTTGTTGAGGACCTGTCGCACCTCTCAGAATCACCGTCATGAATCACTCGGAAAGCGTCGATCAGAATGCGGTACTGCGGGCACGGACTCTTCTGCTCGGATCCGGCACCATCAACATCCACGAGGCTGTCGACGCCTATCGCCTGCTCGCCGAGGTGAGCCCGGCGGTGTATCTGCCGCGCCTGGCCCAGGCGCTCCTGGAGTTCGGGACGGCGGACCCCCGGAACCCGGAGACCCGCCTGACCGTCGTGACCGAGGCCGCCGCGGCGGCTCGGCGGATGGAGCCGGCCGAGCCGAGGCGCGCGGCGCTGCTTCGAAAGGCGCTGGAGGCGTGCGAGCAGGAACTGACCGTGCTGGGGCGGACGGAGCAAGCCCGTTCGGTGAGTGAGGAGTTGGCCCGGGCGGTCCGGGGCGAGGAGGGGAGCCGGTGACCCGCCGCCGCTGACGGCGGGGACGGGGTCGGGGCGGAGGGCACCGAGCCTTCGCCCCGGGGCGCCGTGATCACGCCCTCGGGGAGACCGGCCGGCGCCCTGGCGGACCGCCGCGGCGTGGGACTCGCCTACGATCGTCCCCGTGTGCGCAAACGTCATAGTCGCCGAAGACGACGCGAAACAGGCCGAGCTGGTCCGCCGGTACCTCGAACGCGAAGGCCATGCGGTCACGGTGGTGGCGGACGGGCTCTCCGCCCTCGAACAGGCCCGGCAGGGGGCACCGGACCTCCTCGTCCTCGACGTGATGATGCCGAGGGCGGACGGCCTCGACGTGGTGCGCATTCTGCGCGCCGAGGAGCGGGAGGTGGCGGTCCTCATGCTCACCGCACGGGCCACGGAGGACGACCTGCTGCTCGGGCTCGACCTCGGCGCGGACGACTACATGACCAAGCCCTACAGCCCTCGGGAGCTCATGGCACGGGTGCGTACCCTCCTGCGGCGCACCCGGAGCCCGCGTGACGCGGGGCGCGAGGAGGGCCGTGTGCTGCGGGTAGGAACCCTCGCCGTCGATCCCGTGCGGCACGAGGTGGCGGTCGACGGTGTCGGGGTCGAGTGCACACCCGGGGAGTTCCGTCTCCTCGCGGCGATGGCCGCCGAACCCGAGAGGGTCTTCACCCGCGAGCAGCTGCTGGCCGAACTGCACGGGTTCGACCGGTACATCAGCAGCCGTACGGTCGATGTGCACATCATGAACCTCCGCAAGAAGATCGAGCGCGCTCCCCGGCGCCCGGCCCGGCTGCTCACCGTCTTCGGAGTCGGCTACAAGCTCATGGACCCGCTGAAGGGTGCCCCGCGTGCCTCGGCGCGCTGAGCGCGGCGGGCAGCGGCTGCGTCTGCCGCTGCGCAAGAGTCTGCTCGGCAGGCTTCTGGCGGTGTCGGCGCTCGTCGCGGCCTGTTCGGTCGCCGCGACGGCGTGGCTGGCCGTGCAGACCACGTCCGGCGCGATCGAGCAGGAGCAGGGCCGCAACCTCGCCGCCGACACCCGCGTCCTCGACGGTCTTCTCGCCTACGCGGCGGAACACCCCACCTGGGGCGGCGTGGGGGCCACCGTCGACGAGCTCGCGGACGAGTCCGACCGGCGGATCACGCTGACGACGCAGAGCCGGGAGATCCTCGCTGACTCCGCCGGCTCGTCCCCGCCCCCTCCCGCCCTGCCGCCGCAGGCGTCGGCGGTCGTGGACCCCTTGTCGGTGGCCGCCGTGTCCTCCGGTACGGAGGCGGGAGCCGGATCCGTGACCGTCGCGGCACCCGGCACCGACGGGGAGCAGCGCACCGGGAACGACCGGGTCGACCCGCGTGCCGTCGGGCCGTTCCGGCTCCCCGAGGCCGAGCGCGCGTCGTTGAGGCGGACCGCCGAGGAGACGGTGGAGTGCCTCGGCCGGTCAGGGATCGCCTCGGACGTCGTCGACAGCCCGAGCGGCCGGCCCCGTATCCAGGTGGTGGGCAACGATCCGGCCCGTATGCAGAACAGCCGGTGCTCGACGGACGACCTGGACAGTCCCACCGGAACCGAGGCGAAGGCGCTCACCGCGCTGAACGAGCTCGTCAACGCGTGCCTCGACCGTCAGGGACGTGAGGCCGTACGGCTCGATCTCGACCTCTCGTGGAACACGGAGGGGGAACCCGGGTCCTCGGGCGCGGCGGCCGTGCCCGAGCCGGCGCGGGTGCCGGGTACCGCCGTTCCGCAGGAGGCCCCGACCCCCGTTCCCACCGCCGCGCCCCTGGACAGCGAGAACGACCGCGACATCGCCTCCTGCGTCGGCATCGCCCGCCAGGAGCAGCTCAGTTCGTACGTCGCCTCACCCGCGCTGCTGTTCATCAGCGACCCCGGCGGGGGTGCCGTCCCCGGCTTCGAACTGTCCTCCGGGAACACCGCGAAGATCACCGGTGTCGCGGCGCTCGTCCTCGCACTCACCGTCGGGGCCTCGGTGCTCGCCGGGGTCCGGCTCGTGCGCCCGCTGCACGCCCTCACAGGAGCGGCCCAGCGCATGCGGGACGGAGAGGACCCCTCACACGTGGTGGTCGCCGCGGACAACGAGATCGGCCGGCTGGCCGCCGCCTTCAACGACATGGCGGAGCACCGGGCACGGCTGGAGGAACAGCGCAAGGCGATGGTCAGCGACGTGGCGCACGAGCTGCGCACCCCGCTGAGCAACATCCGCGGATGGCTGGAGGGTGCCCAGGACGGCATCGCCGACGTGGACGGGCCGTTCGTGTCCTCGCTGCTCGAGGAAGCGGTGCAGTTGCAGCACATCATCGACGACCTCCAGGACCTGTCGGCGGCGGACGCCGGTGTCCTGCGTCTTCACCCCGAGCCCCTGAGGATCGAGGAGTTGCTCGCCTACGTCGTCGCGGCCCACCGGGCGGAGGCCGATGCCGCGGGGGTCGGCCTCCGCGTGGCGGTGCCCGAAGGAGGCGTACCCGTCCCCGACCTCGCCGCCGACCCGGTGCGGCTCAGGCAGGCGATCGGCAACCTGGTCTCCAACGCCGTACGCCACACCCCGGCCGGAGGGCAGGTGACGCTGCGCGCCCACGCCACCGGGGGAGCGGACGACGAGGTGGTGGTGGAGGTGGCCGACACCGGAAGCGGCATAGCGCCGGAGGACCTGCCGTACGTCTTCGACCGTTTCTGGCGCGCGGAGAAGTCACGCAGCCGACGCACCGGCGGAAGCGGCCTGGGGCTGGCGATCGTCCGCAAGCTCGTCGAGGCGCACGGTGGCACGACCGGGGTGGTCAGCACTGTGGACCGGGGCTCGGTGTTCACTCTGCGGCTGCCACCGGCCGGCCCTGATCCGATGGACACGGTGGTCTGACAGATTCCTCACAACTTCACTCCAGTCTGAGGGCATGCCCGGCGCCCGGCGCACATCCGTGCGAGGGCACCAACAGAGCCGAGCTGGAATCGGAGTTCTTCATGTCCCTTCGCCCGACCCTGCGAACCGCGGTCCTCGTCGCCGCCGCCATCGGCGCCGTCCTGGTCCCGTCCGCCGCGGCCGTCGCCGACAGCACGCCGACGGCGGCCCCCGCCGAGGCCGCCACCCCCACCCCCGCGTCCGGGGACGCCGGCAGGCCGACGGCCGCGACGCCGGCTCCCGCGTCCGGCGGCGCCGAACGGCCCTCCGCTGCTCCGGTCCCCGCCGACTCCGTGCGCCCGGGCACGATGCCGCGGGGCGGTGTGGCCGCCGGGGAGCTTCCGACCGGAAACAGCGGCGACACCGCTGACACCGCGCTCTACGGTTCCGCTGCCGGCATCGCACTGCTCGCGGGCGCCGGCGTCCTCGTCCTGCGCCGCCGGTCCGCCGCGCAGCGCTGATCCGCACGGTGGCGCCGCTCCCCGCACAGGGGGCGGCGCCACCCCCCGTTCCCTGATTGCCCATCCGTCAGCCTCTGCCCACCGCACCGGAGCACTCATGCCCTGCACACCGAAGACGTCGACACGGACAGTCGTGTCCCTGGCGGCAGCCTGCCTTCTCCTTGCCCCTGTCACCGGTTGCGGCGCGTCCGTCACACCCGAACCCACCGTCGACGTCGCCTCACACGCCCCCGAGGTCCGGGACGCGCCCAAGGCGCCGGCGCCGACGCGGCTGGAGGTCCCGTCGCTCGGGATAGACACCACGCTGATGCGGCTGGGACTCAACGACGACGGCACGGTCGAAGTCCCGCCCGCGGACAAGGGCATGACGGCCGGCTGGTACGCGGGCGGGGCCGTGCCCGGCGAGCCCGGTGCCGCCGTGCTCATCGGTCACAACGACACCCGCTTCGGCAAGGCCGTCTTCCACGACCTGCACGGCGTCGCCAAGGGTGCGGACATCGCCGTGTCCGACGGGAGCGGCGAAGAAGCACACTTCACGGTCACCGGAACGGAGAGCGTGAGCAAGAAGGCCTTCCCCACCGAGAAGGTGTACGGAGCCACCGACGAGCGGGTGCTCCGCCTCGTCACCTGCGACGGAGCCTTCGACGAGGACGGACACCCCGTGGACAACCTCATCGTCTACGCGACGCTGCGCTGACGGAGAACCGTCCAGGTCCGGACGGACGCGGGGTCCGTGCACGACTCCCGCAGAACCGGCAGAACCCGTACGAGCCTCGGACGCACCCGCAGGGGATCAGGGCACACGCGTCCCTGCTCCGCCCTGTGGGGGAGCGTGCTCCGCCCGGGTGACGGCGACCAGGGCCAGGTCGTCGGTCAGGACCCCACCCGTGTGACGGTGGACCGCCCGGGCGAGCTTCTCCACCACGGCCGGCGGACCCTGGCGCCAGGACTGCCGGAGCTCCTGCTCCGGTGTGTAGAAGCGTCCGTCGGCGTCGCGGGCCTCCAGGAGCCCGTCCGTGCACAGCAGGAGCAGGTGTCCGGGGCCGAAGGGGCGGGCCTCGTCGGTCCACGGGCCGGGGTCGAACTCACCGAGCCCCAGAGGCAGCCCCGGATGCTCCGGCTCCCAGGCGAGCAGGGTGCTCCCGTCCACGAGATAGGCCGGGCAGTGGCCCCGGTTGATGAGCCGGACCTCCGTGCCGTCGTCCGGGATCTGCGCGATGGCAGCCGTGATGAAGTGCTCGCTGCTCACGGTGGTGCCACCGCCCACCGCCTCGGTCTCCCGGGTGTGGCGGGTCACCGCCTCGTCGAGATGGCGGGCCAGCTCCGGCAGGGTCGGAGTGTGGTGAGCGGCCTCGTGGAAGCTGCCCACGAGCGCGGCGACGCTGGGGATGGAGTTCAGCCCCTTGCCGCGCACGTCACCGATGAGCAGGCGCACGCCGTAGGGGGTGTGCTCCGCCGCGTAGAGGTCACCCCCGACAGCGGCCGCGGCGGAGGCGGCTTCGTAGCGCACCGCGATCCAGGTGTTCCCCCACCAGGCCCGTACCGGCGGCAGGACGGCGCGCTGGGCGCTCTCCGCCACCCGCTCGGCGCCCTGGAGTCTGCGCCGCAGGGAGAGCCGCAGCCGGCACAGAGGCACGGACGCCCAGGCGAGGACCACCATGGCGAAGTAGTCGACCACCGCGTGACTGCCCTCGGACGACAGGTGGCTCGCGAGCAGCAGGACCAGCCCGGCGAGACTGTTGAGGACGGCCACCCCGACCACGGCCCGCAGCGAGTACACACAGGCCGCCATCATGGAGCTGAGGATCAGGAACACGTCCCCGCTGAATCTCCCCGGCCAGGGCAGGTCGACCGCCAGCGCCAGAACCACCAGGGCCAGCGGCGCGAGCCGAGTCCACGTCGGGAGCAGGTCGCTCTCGTTCTGCGGCGCGTGCGACACCAGCCCCGTCGTGCTGCGGTTCGGGCTCACACTGCATCGCCTCCGAGGTGCGGCGGGCGAGCCTCCGCCGGGCAGGCTCCGCGTCCTCTACGACCTTGGCGCCGGAAGCCCCGCCCCGCACGCGGGAGCGGCCCTCGGCGAGCGGACCGGCCACGTCCGCGGCGTACTCCGTCCGGGTTCTCCGGCATGCGGACAGCGGGTCGCCCGGCTCGGCACACGCGCATCGTGGTGGGCACTCGGCGACGTGTGGCGGAGGGTTGCCGCGGCAGCTGAGCTGTGCCGCAACCCTTGACGAGTACACGTACGCGGGCCAAGAATGAGCGCGCAGTGCGCATGACAACGTTGTCTACGTCTCGAGAGGCGCTCTTTTCATGAGATGGACCCACTGGATTCGCGGTGCGGGGGCGGCTGCCGCCACGGCAGCCCTCCTCGGCGGCGCCGTCGCCGCACCCGCCGCGGCGGACGGAGGGGGCCACGCCGAGCGCGGTCGCCTCACCGATCTCGTCAACCCGTTCATCGGAACCGAGAACGAGGGCAACACGTATCCGGGTGCCGCGGTGCCGTTCGGCATGGTGCAGTTCTCGCCCGACACGGGACACAACACCGGCTACGACTACTCCGAGAACCACATCCGGGGCTTCTCCACCGTGCACATCTCCGGCGTGGGCTGCGGTCTCGGCGGAGATCTCCCGGTGCTTCCGACGACCGGCGACATCACGTCGACGGACAACGCCACGTACGCGGCCGAATTCAGCCATGACGACGAGAAGGCGAGCCCCGGCACCTACGAGGTCGGCCTCAAGACGGGCATCCGGGCAGAGCTGAGCGCCACCGAGCGCACCGGCGTGCAGCGTTACACCTTCCCCGCCACGGACAAGGCCAACGTCCTCATCAATGCGGGGCAGTCACTGCACAAGACGCTGAGCACCGACGTCGAGATCCTCGACAACCGGACCGTGCGCACCGCCATCACCGGCAGCGGCTTCTGCCAGGACACCAAGCCGTACACCGTGTACACGATCACCCGCTTCGACCGGCCGTTCACCACGTCCGGCACCTGGAAGGGTGACGCGGTCACCGAGGGGTCGAAGTCCTCGTCGGCGGCCGCCGAGCGCAACGGTGCCTTCCTGCGCTTCGACACCACCAAGGACCGCACCGTCGAGGCGACGACCGCGATCTCGTACGTGGACGCCAAGGGCGCGGCCTTCAACCTCCGTGCCGAAGGCGGCCGTTCCTACGACCGAGTCGCCCGCGCCGCGCAGGCCGCGTGGGAGGACCGGCTCGACGACGTCGAGGCGAAGGGCGGCAGTGAGACCCTGCGCCGGACCTTCTACTCGTCCCTCTACCGCTCGTTCCTCGCGCCGAACATCGGCAGTGACGTGGACGGCCGCTACACCGGCTGGGACCAGAAGACCCACCGGGCCAAGGGCTTCACCTACTACCAGAACTGGTCGCTCTGGGACACCTACCGCACCCAGGCCCAGCTCCTGTCACTGCTCGCACCCCACGAGTCCCGTGACATGGCGATCTCCGTGCTCAAGATCGACCAGGACAGCGGCTGGCTGCCCAAGTGGGGCTACGGCACGGTCGAGACGAACATCATGACGGGCGACCCCGTCACGCCGTTCCTCACCAACGCCTACCAGCAGGGTCTCCTCAAGGGATACGAGGAGCAGGCCTACCGGGCGTTGAAGAAGAACGCCGACGGTGTGCCCCCGGCCGACTCCGCCCCCGTGGGCCGCGAGGCCAACAAGGAGTACCTTGCCGACGGTTTCGCGCCGTACATCAAGGACCGCGCCCATGTGAAGCCGGGTGACTCCGACTACGACCACGGCGCCTCCGCGACCCTGGAGTACGCGCTGTCCGACGCGATGCTCGGACAGATGGCGAAGGAGCTGGGACACGAGGACGACGCCGCCCGGTACGCGGAGCGTGCGCAGAACTACCGGAAGATCTTCGACAGTTCGACCGGCTTCTTCCGTGCGCGGGACGTGAACGGGGACTTCACCGGTCCCGTCGACCCGGCTCAGAGCGAGGGCTTCCACGAGGGCACGTCCTGGCAGTACCAGTGGCTCGTCCCTCAGGACCTGCCCGGCATGGTCTCCCTGATCGGCGGCACCGCGTCCGCCAACGAACGCCTCGACTCGTTCTTCGCCTACGAGCAGCTGCTCCAGGACCCGGCGAAGACCGCCCGAGAGGTGTGGGTGAACGGGCCGTACGACTACTACAACGCGGACAAGTACAACCCGCAGAACGAGCCCGACCTGATCGCTCCCTACACGTACCTCTCCACCGGTCAGCCCTGGAAGACGACGGACGTGGTGCACGCCGCGCTGACCCTCTTCACGGACGCGCCGACCGGCATGACGGGCAACGACGACCTGGGCACGATGTCCGCCTGGAACGTCCTGTCCTCGATCGGGATCTTCCCGGTCCAGCCGGGCACCGACACCTGGGGCCTGTCGACCCCGGTCTTCGAGCGGGTCGACCTGACCCTGGACCGGCGCTACTACCCCAAGGGGAAGCTGACCGTGAAGGCGCGGGGGACGTCCGACTCGGCGCGCTACATCCAGTCCGCGAAGACGGACGGGGCGGCGTACGGGAAGACCTACCTCACCACCGAGGACATCCGCGGTACGCGCGACCTGACCTTCGACGTCGGCTCGCAGCCCTCGAAGTGGGGCACCTCGGCGGACGCAGCACCGCCCGCCCTGAAGTAGGGCGCCGCTGCGGTCCGTACGCCACAGGACCCGCCCCTCACCGAGGGGCGGGTCCTGTGGCGCGTCCGGCCGCGAGGATGCTCAGCCGTTGAACCGGTCGGGGTCGAACCCGGTGCGCTCGTCGCGGTTCAGGGCGTTGATCTCGCCGATGTCCCCTTCGGTGAGCTGGAAGTCGAAGAGGTCGAAGTTCTCCTCGATGCGCCGCTGCGTCACCGACTTGGGGAACACGATGTCACCGCGCTGCAGGTGCCAGCGCAGGGTGACCTGGGCCGTCGACTTGCCGACCCGCTCCGCGATGCGGGTGAGCGCCGGATCGTCGAGCACCTTGCCCTGCGCGATGGGGGACCAGGCCTCGGTGGCGATGCCGTGTTCGGCGCCGAAGGACCTGACGGCGTCCTGGGTGAGGTACGGGTGCACCTCGATCTGGTTGACGGCCGGCACCACCACGCTGTTGTCCATCAGGCGGCGCAAGTGGCTGGGTTGGAAGTTGGAGACCCCGATCGCCTTGACACGTCCCGAGCGGTAGATCTCCTCCATGGCCTTCCAGGTCTCCACGAAGTCGCCCCTGTCGGGCAGCGGCCAGTGGATGAGGAAGAGGTCCAGGTACTCCAGCCGTACCTTCTCCATGGTGCCCTCGAACGCCTGGAGGGCGTCGTCGTAGGCGTGGGCGCCGTTGTCCAGCTTGCTGGTGACGAAGACGTCGGCCCGGTCGAGGCCGGAGTCGAGGACCGCCTGGCCGACCTCCTTCTCGTTGCCGTACATCTGCGCCGTGTCGATGTGCCGGTAGCCGGCCTCCAGGGCCGCCAGAGTGGTCTCGCGGGTGTCTTCCGGAGGGATCTGGAAGGTCCCGAAGCCGAGCTGCGGGATTTCCACACCGTTGTTGAGCGTGAGGGAGGGTACGGAGGGCACGAGCGACTCCTTGCGTGGATGTTCGGGGTGGTCAGTGGGGTCAGGGACAGGTGCTCCGGGCCGAGGACGAGGACACCCCGCCGGGACGCCGCCGGCGGCTCAGCCGGCGATTCCGCGCAGCTCGGCGTCCGGCGGCAGGATCCGGACCAGCTTGCGGTTGACGAACTCCTGCATGCCGAGCTTCGACAGCTCCCGTCCGTATCCGGAACGCTTGATACCGCCGAAGGGCAGATCCGCCTGGGTGGACGTGGGGTGGTTGACCCAGACCATGCCGGTCTCCACCCGCTCGGCCACCCGGCGGGCCCGCTCCACGTCCGCGCAGAAGACGGAGCCGCCCAGCCCGTACTGGCTGTCGTTGGCGAGGGCGATCGCCTCGTCCTCGTCCGCGACCCGGTGGATCACCGCGGCCGGTCCGAACAGCTCCTCGGCGTAGGCGCGCATTCCGGGTTTGACGCTGGTGAGGATCGTCGGCTCGACGTACGCGCCCGGGCGGTCGACGCGGTCGCCGCCGATGACGAGCTCGGCGCCCTGGGCCACGGTCTCGCGGATCTGGTCGACCAGATCGGACGCCGCCTGCTCCGACGAGAGCGGTCCCAGTGTCGTCGAGTCGTCCGAGGGATCGCCGGCTTCGAGAGCCTCGAAGCCCCGGCGCATGCCCTCCACGAACTCGTCGTACACGTCCGCCACGACGATGAACCGCTTCGACGCCACGCAGCTCTGCCCGGTGTTGCCCATCCGGCCGGCCACTGCGGCGCCGACCGTGCGGTCCAGCGCTTCGCCGTCGAGCACGATGAAGACATCGCTGCCGCCGAGCTCCAGCAGGCTGGGCTTCATGTTCCGTCCGGCGCGTTCGGCGACCTGCGCCCCCGCCTTCTCGCTGCCGGTCAGGGAGGCCCCGCGTACGACCGGGCTGTCGATGATGCGCGAGATCTCGTCGTGGCTCACGAACAGATTGGTGTAGACGCCGACCGGGGCTCCCGCGTCGCGGAACAGTGACTCCAGGGCGAGCGCGGACTGCGGGCAGATTCCCGCGTGCTTGACCAGCACGGTGTTGCCCAGCACCAGGTTGGGCCCGGCGAAGCGCACCACCTGGTACAAGGGGAAGTTCCACGGCATCACGCCCAGCAGCACACCGAGCGGCTCGTTGACGAGATACGCCTCGCCCTCCGCGACGTCCAGCGGCTCGTCCGCCGCGAAGCCCGGGCCGTGTTCCGCGTAGTACGTGAGGATCGACGCGGCCAGATCGACCTCACCGCGCGCCTCGGAGATCAGCTTGCCCATCTCGAGTGTGATGATCCGGGCCAGTGGCTCCTTGCGCTCCCTCATCAGCTCGGCCGCCCGTCCGACCACGTCCGCACGGTCCTCGATCGGACGCTTGCGCCACGCGTCGAACGCGCGGTCCGCCGTGTCGAGGACGGCGTCGACCTGCTCCCCCTCGATCGAAGGGAACTCCGCGACGGTCTCTCCTGTGGCCGGGTCGACGGTGGCGAACGTGCTCCTGCGCTGGTCCGACATGAAATCTCCAGGACGACGTGGGGGGTGACACATGGGTCACACGGCGGAGTACTGCATTCCGCCCTCCAAGCGGCGTACCCGGCATCAAAGTAGGCAAACAGGACGATATGCCTTAATGGTCATCCGTATCCGGAGTGTGCGCGCCCCCATACACTCCGGATGCGCTGCCGGACGGGGGCGGGCGCACCCCGGGGGAGGCGATCTCGGCCGGGGCGCCCGGGATCATCGCCCCTCCGGCGCGTGTCCGCCCTTCCCCCGTACGAAACCCGGAGCCGGGGCGCGCCGGGCCCAGACGCGCTGAAGGGCCCGGTGGTCGAGCACCGTGATGCCCTCCCGGGCCACGGCCTCCCTGGCCTCCGGCGAGGTCAGGAACGCGTGGTCCGTGTGCCGCACGCGCCAGCCGCTGTCGAGGCTCCGCGCCTCCCGGGTGTTGAGCGCGGGATGGACGGCCCACTCGCTGAGCCCGGCCGGCAGGTCGTGCAGAAGCCGGGCGTAACTGGCCGGCTTGTCCTCGGTACCGAGGGAGAAGCTGTCCAGGAAGGCGTGGTCGATGACGGGCAGCCCCCGCCGGCGCATCGCGCTCAGGCCGGGCTCCAGCCAGACGCGAACGGCGAGGCCGTACTCCGCGGCCAGTCCCACGGTCAGGTCCAGGATGTCGTCGCGCCCCCCGTCCGCCAGACAGTGGAAGTCCAGGTGGGTCGGTGCGAGTCCCGTGTCGGCCACGGCATCGATCTGCGCGCGGAACTCGGTCTCGATCTCGTCCGGCCGGGCCCGGCGGAGCAGCGCGGCCCTCCCGGCCGGGGTCGGCGCGAAGAGATTGCCGGAGGGGTCCAGCAGGGAGGGCACCTTTTCCCTCGCTGTCAGGGGCCCCCAGGGCATGAGGGGCATCTCGCACACGAGTGTCAGGTGGATCCCGAACGGAATGCCGGGCCGCTGCCCGAGCAGCCGCATGGCATCCGCTGCCGCCGGACACACGGTCATGAGGCTGCACGAGGCGGCGATCCCCTCCTCGATCGACTCGATCACCGCCGCGTTGACCGCGGGGTACATTCCGAAGTCGTCGCAGTTGACGATCAGGAGGCGGGCATCGGGCGGGAACCCCGTGATCGCGTTCGCCGCCACCGGTGCCGTCACGGCTGGGAATTCGACTGCTTGTCCGTCCATCCCCGCAGTCTGAGGGCCAGCACGACGATCCCGCACCCGGATTCGCGTGCGGGCCGGGCGTCGTGGAGGGAGCGGCCGGGCCGGGCGTCGTGGAGGGGAGTGGCCGAGCCGGAGGAAAACGACTTGACCTCGGACTTAGGTTTTCCGCATGACGACTTCGCTCCGGTTGGAAGAGATTTCTACCACCAATATCGATGTGGCGATCGGCCTGAAGGTCCGCCCCGACCAGGACCACTTGGTTGCGCCGGTGGTGAAATCCCTCGCCGAGGCCTACGTGTACCCGGACATCGCCTGGCCCCGTCTCATCCTCGACGGAGACCGGCCCGTCGGTTTCCTCATGGCCTTCCTCGACATCGACTTCGCCGGCGACGGTACGGGCACCGACATCCGCTCCGGGCTGTGGCGGCTCAACATCGCCGCCGGCGAGCAGGGCCGCGGCTACGGCCGCTTCGCGGTCGAGACCGTGGCCGCCGAGATCCGCCGCCGCGGCGGCACCCGTCTGACCACTACCTGGCACCCCGGCGCGGACGGCCCCGAGGGCTTCTACCTGGGTCTCGGATTCCGGCCGACGGGGGAGACCAGCGGGGACCAGACCGTCGGGGAACTGGAGCTGCGCTGAGGACCGTTCCCCGCAGCCCGGCCGGGGCGCCCGGCCTCGGCGGCGGGGCGCCCGGCCGGCGGAACGTCCTCCGCCACGAACGGCGCGGACCTGTCCTGGAGCGCGGGGCCCCCGACGGATCCGCCGCTGCCGACCCGGATGCCGGACTCCAGCAGCGCCGCCGACCGCACCACGGCCCCGGCCACCGGAACAAGGGACGCGCCGCGCGTCCGCTGCTCTGCCGCTGGGGCCACGGGGCGGGCAGCTCCTACCGGTCCTTGGCCAGGGCGACGAGCTCGGCGAACAGGCCACCGGCGTGTGCGAGGTCGTCGTAGGTGCCCTGCTCGACCACGCGGCCCTCGCGCAGGACGACGATGCGGTCGGCCAGCCGGGTGTTCTCGAGCTGGTGGGTGACGACGATGGTCATGCACTCTGCGGCGATGCGCTTGATCTCGAGGAAGATCTGGTGCTCCCCGCGCGGGTCCATCTGCGACGTCGGCTCGTCGAGGATCAGCAAGGGGGTCCTCCGGTACAGCGCCCGTGCGCACGCGAGCCTCTGCCACTGGCCACCGGACAGCTCGGCCCCGCCCCAGAGCTCCCTCGCGAGGAGGGTGTCGAGCTGCTGAGGCAGCTCCTCCACCACCTCGCGCATGCCGACGGCGTCGACGGCCTTCCACACGGGTCCGTCGTCGTACGTCCTGGGCTGGCCGAGCGTGATGTTCTCGCGCGTACGCAGCGGCCAGCAGGCGAAGTTCTGGGGGACGAGGGCGGTGCGCTTCCACACGGCCTCGGGATCGGCGCCGGCGAGGTCGGTGCCGTCCCACAGGACGCGTCCCTTGTCGGCCAGGAGGATGCCGGTGATCAGCTTGGCCAGGGTCGATTTTCCCGAGCCGTTCTCGCCGACGACCGCCAGGATCTCGCCGCGGCGCAGGGTGAGCGAGACGCCCGCCACGGCGGGCACGTCCTTGCCGGGGTACCGGTAGACGACTTCGTCGAGCCGGATCTCGTCCACCCGGTCGGGAATCACCGCACCGCCGCGCTCAGGAGCGAGTCGGGCCGCCATGTCCAGGAAGGTCTCCATGTCCGCGAGATACAGGGACGTGTGGAAGAGCGCCGCGCCATGGATGACGAACTGTGAGAGCGCGGCCAGCGCGGTCTGGACGGCGACGACCGCGGTGGCCGCGACGGGCAGGGCGACACGCCCGGAGACGGCAAGCCACGCGAGGGTGGCCCAGGTGCCCAGCAGGAAGACACCGCCCAGGGAGCTGGTCGCCAGGACGATGCGCAGCATGCGGGGAGCCGCGGCGAGGGTGCGCCGGTCGATCCGGTCGGACAGGGCGCGATACCAGTGGACGAGGTAGCCGGTCATGCCGTTGGCGCGGACCTCGTCCCCGTGACGTGAGTAGGTGGCCCACCAGCGCATCATGGAGCGCACGTTGCGGTCGGCGACGTTGGTGTAGTGCGTCTCGTAGTCCACCCTGGCCGTCAGTACGGCACCGAATCCGGCGGGAAGCACGGCGAGCAGGAGCAGCGGCAGCATCATCCAGTGCAGCGCCGTGATGACTCCGGTCGCCGCGGTCATGCGGACGAGGGCGGCCATGAACCGCTGGGCGTCCTGCACCATCGACCGCGTCCGGGTCACGCCGACCTCGGCGGCCTCCTGCCGGTCGGCGAACCCGTCCTCCCCGTACGCGGACGATTCGACGCGGCACACGGCGGAGACGAGCGCGATGTCCGCCTCGGTCGTCAGCAGTGGCGTGATCCGGGCGTCGGCGTAGGACGACAGGGCGCCGCTGACGCGGCCCACGCCGGCGGCCGCCGCTACCACGATCAGGGCGGGCAGCGAGGCATGCAGGCGTTCGGAGACGGGTCCGGAGGCAAGGATGTGCGTCATGGCCCGCGCGGTGAACGCGAGCACGACGGCGGCCGCGGCCCCCGTGAGGAGCTGGCAGCCGAGAAGGAGCGCGGCGCCTGTCCTGTCGACGCTCCAGGTCCTGCGTCCGGCGTGCACGAGGATGGCGGGCAGTCGCCTGCACATCGCCCCGAAACTGGCTCCTGCCAGGGGGTTCTTACCGTGCTTGCCCTCGAAGGTGATGGTGGCCGGCGGCGGAGGGGGAGGCGTTTCGGCGCTTGCGGCCGGGGGATCGGTCACGGTCACTCTGCATCTCTCCTGGAGGTACGTGCCGCGCCTGGCCGGCTCGGCGGTGCACGGCCTAACGACGTGCCACGGGATTCGAACGCACTCGATTCCGGACGTCGGTGGCCCCTTGAAGGGCAAGGCCCCAGGTGCCTGTTCGCCGCGCCTGAGCCGTCGTCGGGCGGCGCGAGTTGGCCGAAACGCCGGTGCCTGAAACGCATGGGGCGTACGAGGTTTCCGGCGGCGGAGTCCAGGCATGACGAGGGAGTTGAAGCGCTTCGATTCGCCTGCTCTTCCTGCTCCTCGACCTCGAGGGCTGCACTCCAGGTGATGACCCGAGCATGTGCGGGCCATGGGTCCGGCAGGATCTATTGACACCCCCGCACCCCGGTGCCATCGTCGAAGCGCTTCAACGACCATGGCCGAAGGACCCGGCCGTGGCCCCCGAACTCTGAGGACAGACCATGGCGTTCTTCGACAACCCGGTGATCCCCGGCTTCAGCCCGGATCCGAGCATCTGCCGCGTGGGCGAGGACTACTACGTCGCGACGTCCAGTTTCGAGTACGTGCCCGGGGTGCCGCTGTGGCACAGCCGGGACCTCGTGAACTGGAGGCTCATCGGTCACGCTCTGGACCGGCCGTCGCAGTTGACGCTGCCCGACACGGCCCCGTCCTCGTGCGGGGTGTACGCCCCGACGCTGCGGCACCACGACGGTCGCTTCTGGCTGATCACGACGGTGGTCGCCGGCGAGGGCAACATCCTGGTGACTGCCGAGGACCCCGCCGGCCCGTGGTCCGACCCCGTACCGGTCGGAATCCCGGGCATCGACCCCGACCTGACCTGGGACGACGAGGGGGACTGCTGGTGCGTGTTCTCCCACGACGGGATCCGCGCCGTGCGCATCGAGCCGGAGACGGGCGAAGTGCTCGGCGAACCGGTGGACATGTGGTCCGGGAGCGGCCTGCAGTATCCCGAGGGCCCGCACCTCTACCGGATCGGCGACTGGTGGTACCTGCTGCTGTCGGAGGGCGGGACCGAACGCGGGCACGCGATGTCGGTGGCCAGGGCCCGTACCCTGACCGGCCCCTACGAGCCGCACCCGGACAATCCCGTTCTCTCGCACCGCAGCACGGGTCACCCGGTGCAGAACACCGGCCACGGCGATCTGGTGCAGGCCCACGACGGCACGTGGTGGATGGTTCTGCTGGGCACCCGGCCGCGCGGTGACACGCCGAAGTTCCACGGCATGGGCCGGGAGACGTTCCTGGTGCCGGTGCGGTGGGAGGACGAGTGGCCGCTGCCTGGCCCGCTGGAACTCCGCGCGCAGGCACCGGAGCTGGCTCCGCACCCCTGGCCCGCCGAGCCGGACCTCGACGACTTCGACGCCCCCGAGCTCGCCCCGCGCTGGGTCTCGCCGCGACGGCACGACCCGGCCGCCGTGCGCCTCGACGAGCGGCCCGGCCATCTGGTGCTGCACGCCCGCGCGGACGGCTTGGACAAGCCCGGCGCGGTATTCGTGGGACAGCGGCAGTCCGACCCCGACTGCGCGGCGCGCACGCGGGTCGACGCCGGTGAGAGCGGGCGGGGCGGCCTCGCCGTCCGGCTCGACGAGGCGCACCACTACCAGATGGAGACGGAGGGCGGCCTGGTGCGTGCGGTCGCCCGGATCGGCCCGCTGTGCCGGACGGTGGCCGAGAGGGCCGTGCCGCCGGGCGCTGTGACGCTGCGGATCGACGTGACCACCACGGACGTCCTGCCGCCCACCGTCACCGTACGTCCCGAGGACGCCGGGGACGCGGCGGTGTCCGGGCTCCGCGTCGGCGGACCCGACACCCTGCGCCTGGTGTACGAGACCGACGACGGAGTCTTCGAGGTCCTCGCCGAACTCGACGGCCGCTACCTCACCACGGAGGTCGCGGGGGGTTTCACCGGCCGGGTCATCGGCATGTACGCGACTCGGGGCTCCCTCGCCTTCGACCGGTTCGAACTGCGGGCTGCCTGACGGCGCCGCGGACCGCGACCCTGCCGCCGTGCCTCGGCAGGGTCGCGGGTGCGGCGTCAGCGAGGCAGGGCGGTCTCCAGCCATTGCAGGATCTCGGGTGTGACCGGGTCGGTGATGTCGGCGAACTCCTCGTGCTTCTTGAGGAACTTCGCCACGTAGGGGCAGACCGGCACGATCCGCTTGCCCGAGGCGCGCACGTGGCTCAGTGCCTCCCGCACGAGGACGGATGCCAGTCCCCGGCCCGCGAAGGCGTCATCGATCTCGGTGTGGAAGAAGACGCGCTGCCCGTCGCGGTCGCGATAGGCGGTGAACCCGGCGGACACCTCGTCCACCAGGATCTCGTAGCGGTGCCGGGCGTCCACGTTCCGGACGGTCGGATCGGCGGCCTGGGTCATCGGGTACTGCCTTTCGGGCGGGTCGGATTGCCCCGGGGGGCGAGGACGGCGTTGGGAAGCGCGGGGGCGGGGATGCGGTCGCCGGGGTAGCCGTCGACGTGGCCGAAGCGGTCGGAGGCCGCGGCCCAGTCCTCACGTGCCTCGGCGATGTCCTGATGGCTGCGGCCGACGAAATTCCACCACATGACGATCTGTTCCTCGAACGGAGTCCCGCCCACCAGTACCGCCCGGGCGGGTGCGTCCGTCTCGTTGGTCAGGGTCACCGAGTCCCGGCCGGGGCCGAGGTAGCCCAGTTCCGCGCCGTTCAGCAGCGTTCCTTCCACGCGGATGCTCCCCTGGTCGACCAGGAGCCCGTGCTCGAAGGCGGTGTCCGTGTCGAGTGTCGTCGTGGCACGCGGGCCGATGACGATCTCGGCTCCGAGCAGAGGGGTGAAGGTGGGGACCGGTGAGGTCTCCTCGGCGAGCGAGCCGAGGAACACCCTGATCGTGGCGCCGTCCCGGTGGACGGGGCTCGGCGCGTGGTGCCGGAAGTCGCGCCCGGTGCCGCGGTGCTCCTCGGGGAGAGCCACCCACAGTTGGACGCCGTGCAGGACCGTGGTGCCGGGGGTGGAGACCTCCGTGTGGCTGATTCCGTGGCCGCCGGTCATCAGGTTCAGCTCTCCGGGGCGCACGAAAGCGTGGCTGCCCAGGCTGTCGCGGTGCTCGATCTCCCCACTGAACAGCCAGCTGACGGTCTGCAGGCCGATGTGCGGGTGCGGGGCCACGTCCATCCCGCCCGTCCCGGCGACATCGTCCGGGCCGTAATGGTCGATGAAGCACCAGGCCCCGATCAGCGTGCGGGCCCTCTGCGGAAGTGTGCGCCGCACCGTCATCGCCCTCGGGCCGCCCAGAGGTACGTCCCGCGCCGTCAGTACCTCGACGCCGGCGTCCGGCGACGGCTCCCCACTGCCGTCGTCGTCCGCCCGGGGAGCGGCCCGGCCTGCTCCGACGCCGCTCACCGCGGGCCCTCCTGCGCGACAAAGGTGCTTTTATGTTCAACAATCATGCTCGATGATAAGCCGTGGTCCATCGGGGCGCACGGTGCGACCAGGGGCGGGACGCCCCGGTGAGGAGTCCAGGGTGAACGGCACGGAGACAGGACATGTGGAGAAACGGGTCTACGTCGACAAGCAGAGCCCGAAGGCCTACCACGCTCTGGTCGCCACGGCCGAAGCGGTGCGCACGGTCGCCCAGGAGGCAGGACTGTCCCGGACCCTGGTCGAGCTGGTCAACCTCCGGGTCTCACAGATCAACGGCTGCGCCTACTGCCTGGACGTCCACACCCGGGCGGCCCTGCGCGCGGGCGAGACGACCCGGCGGCTGGGGGTCCTGCCGGCCTGGCGCGACACCGAGGTGTTCACCGCGCAGGAGCGCGCCGCCCTCGCCCTCGCCGAGGCGACGACGACGCCCGCCGACGCCGCTCTGCAGGAGGACGCCTACGTCACGGCCCGCCTGACCCTCTCCGACGACGAGATCTCGGCCGTGATCTGGACCGCCGTCACCATCAACGCCTTCAACCGGGTCTCCATCATGAGCAAGCACCCCGTGCGCGGAGTCCCCCAGCAGTGACGTGACCGGGCGGCGCTCCTCCCCGGCGACGGTGGGGACCGCGCCTTCCGGGCGATGAGCTGTCCCCGCCCGCCTGCCCTCGCCGTACCGTCCGTCCGCCGTCCGGGTGAACTCCGCTCCGACCGGGCCCCACGCCGGGCAGGGATAGGGGCATCCGCGGTTCTCGCGGCCGGAAGCACCGGTGTACGCGGTAGCGGACAAGCGGGCGAAAGGGGATCTCCATGCTCGGTCCACGGGCGACGCGGGCCGGGACCGGCCCCGGCGGACGTACCGGCTCCGACAGGGAATCGAGCACGGCGGCCGTCGACGCACTCCTCGCAGAGCACCTCGGCACGAGGCTGCGGGAAGCCCGGCAGGTGGACAGCGTGTTCGCCGACGAGGTGGCGTCGAGGGTGGCCGCTTTCGTCCTGAACGGGGGAAAGCGGCTGCGGACGGCCTTCGTGCGGTGCGGATGGATGGCCGCCGGCGGATCCGGTGACGCCGGGACGCCCCTGCGCATCGGAGCCGCCCTCGAACTGCTTCAGGCCTGTGCACTGGTCCACGACGACGTCATGGACGAATCGCCGGTACGCCGGAGCGCGCCGGCCGTGCACATGGACTTCGCCCGTATGCACCGGGCGGGCCGGATGCGCGGCTCCGCCGCGTCCTGGTCGGCCAACGCGGCGGTGCTCGCCGGAGACCTGGCCCTGGCATGGGCCGACGACCTGCTCACCGAGACCGCGCTGAACTCCCCGTACGGCGAGCGGCTGCACCGCGAGTGGCAGGCGATGCGCGTCGAGATGGCCGCCGGTCAGTACCTGGACGTGCGGGCACAGGCGACGGGGTCCTCCGACCTCGCCCAGGCCAGGCACATCGCGACGCTCAAGAGCGCGCTCTACACCGTGGAGCGGCCGCTCGCCCTGGGAGCCTCCCTCGCCGGGGCCGACGCCCGCACCATGGACGCGCTGCGGTCCGCCGGGCAGTCCGTGGGACTCGCCTTCCAGCTCCGTGACGACCTGCTGGGCGCGTTCGGCGACCCCGACGTCACGGGAAAGCCCACGGACGAGGACCTGCGGGCACGCAAGCTCACCTACCTCCTCGCGGTCGCACTCAGGCTCGCCACCGAGTCGGGCGACACCGACGCCCTGGCCGTCCTCGGCCCCGAGGGCGCCGCACCCGGTGGCGAGAGGGTGCACCGCATGCGGGCGGCTCTGGAACGTACGGGCGCGCGGGCCGCGGTGGAGGAGGAGATCGCGGGGCTGTCGGCTTCGGGGCTGCGCCACTTCGCGTCCTCCGGGGCCGACGAGAGGGCCCGGAGCGAGTTCGCCTCGCTCGTGGCCCGTGCCGTGGGCGCCGTGCCCGCCCGGAGCGGGGAGGACGCATGAAGACCGTGCCCGGCCGTACCGACCACGTGGTGGTGGTCGGCGCCGGTCTGTCCGGCCTCGCCGCCGCCCTCCACCTGCTCGGGGCGGGCCGCCGGGTGACCGTGGTCGAACGGGACACCGGGCCGGGGGGCCGGGCGGGACGAGTGGAGATCAGCGGGTACCGGATCGACACCGGGCCGACGGTGCTCACCATGCCGCACCTGGCCGACGAGGCGTTCGCCGCCGTCGGGGACAGCCTCCACCGCAGGGTGGAGCTGATCCCGCTGCACCCGGCCTACCGGGCCCGTTTCGCGGACGGCAGCCGACTGGACGTCCACACGGACGGCGACGCCATGGAGGCCGAGGTGCGGCGGTTCGCCGGGGCCACGGAGGCCGCGGGATACCGCCGGATGAGGACGTGGCTGGAGCGGCTGTACCAGGCACAGATGCACCGGTTCATCGACACCAACTTCGACTCCCCCTTCCAACTGCTGCACCCGGACCTGGCACGGCTGGCCGCCCTGGGGGGCTTCGGCCGGCTCGATCCGCAGATCGGCAGGTTCCTGTCGGACCCGCGGCTGCGCAGGGTGTTCTCCTTCCAGGCGCTGTACGCGGGTGTCGCCCCGGCCCGCGCCCTCGCCGCCTACGCCGTCATCGCGTACATGGACACCGTCGCGGGCGTCTGGTTCCCGAAGGGCGGCATGCACGCGCTTCCCCGGGCGATGGCGGACGCGGCGGCCGACGCCGGGGGCCGGTTCCGGTGGTCCTCCGAGGTGAGCGCGCTGGAGAGGTCGGCCGGCCGCGTACGGGCCGTCAGGCTGGCGTCGGGCGAACGGATCACCTGTGACGCCGTCGTCCTGACACCGGATCTGCCCACGGCCCACCGCCTCCTGGGCCGGGCACCACGCCGCCCCGTGCCGCTGCGCCACGCGCCCTCGGCCGTGGTCCTGCACGCCGGCACGGACCGCACCTGGCCCGAACTGGCGCACCACACGCTCTCCTTCGGGGCCGCCTGGGAGGGCACCTTCGACGAACTCACCCGCACCGGACGCCTGATGAGCGACCCGTCACTGCTCATCACCCGGCCGACGACCCACGACCCGTCACTCGCGCCGAAGGGCAGGCACCTGCACTACGTCCTCGCCCCGTGCCCCAACACCACGACCGGCCCGTCGGCGGCCACCTGGCGCGACCTGGGCCCCCGCTACCGGGACAGCCTGTGCGCCGAGCTCGAGCGCCGGGGACTCGACGGCTTCGAAGCGTCCATGGAGCAGGAGCTGCTGGTCACCCCGGTGGACTGGACGGCCCAGGGGCACGCGGCCGGCACCCCGTTCTCCGCGGCGCACACGTTCGCGCAGACCGGCCCCTTCCGGCCCCGCAACCTCGTACGGGGCTACGACAACGTCGTCCTCGCCGGATGCGGGACCACACCCGGTGTGGGCGTGCCGACCGTCCTCGTCAGCGGCAAGCTCGCCGCGGCCCGCGTCACCGGCCTGCCGCGCGCGCCGCGCGTGCGCCGCGGTCCCCCCGTCCTCGAGAGGCAGAGCAGATGAACCGCCGTGAACTGGACGCCGCCGGGATCACCGGGCCTGCCCTGCGCGCCGCGTACGCCCGGTGCCGGCGGCTCAACGCCCAGCACGGGCGGACGTACTTCCTGGCCACCCGGCTGTTGCCGGTCGAACGCCGGGCCGCCGTGCACGCGCTGTACGGCTTCGCCCGGTGGGCCGACGACATCGTGGACGACCTGGACCGCCGGCAGCCGCCGCAGGAGCGCGACCGGCTGCTGCGCCTGCTGGAGAGCGACCTGGCCGACGGCCTCCGTACGGGAGGCGGCGAGGAGCCGGTGGTCAGGGCCGTCGCGGACACCGCCGGGCGCTATGCCATCGACCACGGACTCTTCGCCGACTTCCTCGCGTCCATGCGCAGCGACCTGACGGTCACCGACTACCCGACGTACGAGGACCTGCGGGGCTACATGCACGGCTCGGCAGCGGTGATCGGGCTCCAGATGCTGCCCGTGCTCGGGACGGTCGTGGCCCGCGAGGCCGCCGCACCGCACGCGGCCGCTCTCGGAGTGGCCTTCCAGCTGACCAACTTCCTGCGGGACGTCGGCGAGGACCTGGACCGCGGACGCGTCTACCTGCCGGCGGACCTGCTCGCCGCCCACGGAGTGGAGCGGCCCCTGCTGGAGTGGAGCCGTCGCAGCGGACGCCACGACCGCCGCATCCGGGCCGCGTTCGCCGAGGCCGACACGATGATCCGCGCCGTGTACCGGGAGGCGGAACCCGGCATCGCCATGCTGGAACCGAGGGCGCGGCCCTGCATCCGCACGGCGTTCGTCCTGTACCGGGGGATCCTGGACGCGATCGCCGCCGACGACTACCGGGTGCTGCACCGCCGCGCCGTGGTGCCGCGCCGGCGGCGGACCGCGATCGCCGCCGGAGGGCTCGTACGGATCCTGGGCGCGCGCCTGCGGTCCGGCCCGCCCGTCGCGGTGCCGGAGGCGGCCGCCGGGGCGGAAGGCTCCCTGCGATGAGCGGCCGACGGAGAAGGACGGTGTGGACCCCGCCCCTGCGGGTACGGCGGGCCCCTCGCTGGGAGGGGCAGGCACCGACCTGGCGCCAGGCGAAGCCGGCCGTGATCGCCGAAGCACTGAAGCGTGCCGCGGCACGGCCGTCGGGCAACTGGTACGTCGTCGGGGCCTCGCGCGGGATGGCGGCGCGGGACCGTCCGTACGGGCGGAGGGTCGCCGGGGCGGAAGTCGTCCTGTGGAGGGCCCAGGACGGCACGCTGCGCGCCGGCCCGGGGGAGTGCCCGCACCTGGGAGCACCACTGCGTGACAGCAGGGTGACGTGCGGAACGCTCCGGTGCCACTGGCACGGGCTCGCCCTCGACGGCGGGCCGTTCGCCGGGTGGGAGCCCTACCCGGTGCACGACGACGGGGTGCTGGTCTGGGTCAGGCTCGACTCCGCCGGGGGCGAACGCCCGCTGGAGCGGCCGGTCGTGCCGGAGCGGCCGGCGCAGGAGGGCGGGGTGGACGCGGTGTTCACGGCTGCGGGGCGCTGCGAGCCCGAGGACGTGGTCGCCAACCGGCTCGACCCGTGGCACGGATCCTGGTTCCATCCGTACGCGTTCGTCGGCCTGGACGTGGCAGCCACCCCCGAGGACGGCGGGGACGACGCGTTCGCGGTCGATGTGTCGTTCAAGGTCGCGGGCCGGCTGGTGGTCCCGGTGCGGGCGGTGTTCACCGCGCCCGAACCGCGCACGGTGGTCATGCACATCACGGACGGCGAGGGTGCCGGTTCGGTGGTGGAGACCCACGCGACCCCGCTCACCGCGCCCGGCGCCACGGATCCGCGGACGGCGGTGGTCGAGGCCGTCGTCGCCTCCTCGGACCGGCGGGGCTTCGCCCTCGCGCGCGCCGCCGCGCCGGCCCTGCGGCCCCTGATGCGCCGGACGGCGGGCCGGCTCTGGCGTGACGATCTCGCCTACGCCGAGCGCCGCTGGTCCCTGCGGGGCACCGGGCGCCACCCCGGCTGATCCTCAGCGCCGGCCTGCCGGACCCGCGAGGGCGCGCAGGACCCGCGACCGGCCGGCCCGGGGGACGGTCCACAGCACCTGCCCCCGGATGCCCCATCCGGCGAGGAGCGCGTTGGCGGCCAGGAACCCCGAGGTCGCCGCGCGCTCCATCAGGGCGACGGGAAGCCCCGTGCGCACCAGGTCGCCCGCCAGCGTGACGCGGGGATGGGAGGTGCGCACGCCCGGCCGCCGCCGGTAGCCGCCCACGGAGAAGACGGGGCAGTCGGCGCGCCATTCGTGCCGTGCGTCGACGACGCGCGCGTCCGCCGTCTCGGGATAGATCTCGTGCAGCCGGTCGAGCATCCGGCGCCGGACCTTCTTCCGTTCCTCCCGCCCGTCGACGGCGTAGGCGTGGAGTTCGACCACGGATCCACCCGTCCGCGCGGCCCAGCGGGCCGATTCGCCCTCCCAGCGGTCGAGGACGCTGACATTGTCGAGGCCGTCGTACCCGCTGGTCCCCAGGAACCCCGGTCGGTCCTCGCGCACCGGTCGGTCGAGCCACAGCCGGGACACGAGGAACGGAGGCGCTGTGCGCAGGGCCGCGATGTCCGCGCGCCAGGACGCCTCTCCCAACTGCGGCGACGCGCCCACGACATGACGCAGTCCGTCGGTGTCCAGAGCCAGGACCACCGCCTGGTGGAGGTCGGCCGCCCCCTCGGTCTCCACCGTCAGGTCACCGCCGGCGGCGGGGCTGACACGCAGGACGGGCGTGCCGGTACGCACCTGGGCGCCGAGCTGCCGCAGATAACCGTCCAGCGGATCCCAGAGCGCCTGCGGGAACGGCTCGGCCGGCACGTCGAAGAGGAGGCCCTCGGAGGACCCGAGGAAGTAGATGTGGAACATCAGCAGGAGTTCGGCGGCGGACAGTTCTCGCGGGTCGGCGAAGAAGCTGCGGGAGAACACCTCGAAGGCCAGGTGCCGGGCCGCCTCGGGGAAGTTGATCCGGCGGAGGAAGTCCTCAGCGCTGACCCCGTCGTACCGCTCGTACACCTCGGGGACCCGGACGTCGAGGAGGGGAAGAGCTTCCCGGGGGTTCATCGCGGCGAGGTCGCGCCAGCCGAACGCCGGGCTGAGCGCGACGAATCCGAGCGCGCTCCACGGCGGGGTCCTCGGGACGCGGGCGAAGCTGTCCGTCAGGCCATTGCGGTGCCGCAGGGGGTAGTCCGGCAGCGGGGTGAGCGACACCAGCCCGGGGTCCGTACGCCGCAGGAGGCCGCGCAGGTTGTAGTACTGGCGGAAGAAGGCGTGGAACCCGCGGCTCATCGTCGCCCCCGACCCGTCGGCGAGGCTGACGGGCCACCCGGCGAGGCGGCCGCCGAGGCTCTCCCCCTGCTCGTACAGGGTGACGCGGACACCGCGTTCGGCCAGTGCTGTCGCAGCCGCGATGCCGGCGATGCCGCCACCGACCACCGCGGCCGAGGGGGCGTCGCCGGTGAAGCGCTCCCGTCCCGGTTCCGGCATGAGGACCTCCGCCCGGCCGTCGCGCCCGTGGCGGCCGGCATCCGGGCGGAGCCCGCGGGCACTCATGACGACCCCGCCCCGGCGTGCCCCGCGCCGTTCCGGGCCAGGAAGACATGGACGATGCCGGTCTGCCAGCCGCCCACGGGGACGGTCCGCACGAACGGGAACCCGGCCCGGGTGATCCGCTCGGCGAAGGCGGGAGCGGTGTCGAACGCCAGGACGCTGCGCCACAGATGCCGGTACAGCTCACGGTCACCGGTCAGGGTGCCCGCCGGGACGATGACACCCCTGCAGACCGTGTTCCACACGGCCCGGTGCACGGGGGAACCACTGAGGCTGTACTCGTGGACCAGCAGACGGCCGCCGGGGCGCAGGAGGGCGCGCACGGCTTCGAGGACCTCACCGGGGTCTGCGACGTTGCGGAAGAGGTAGGCGGCGAAGACGGCGTCGTACGATCCGTCGTCGTCGGTGGTGGCGAGATCCTCGGCGGACCGGTGCAGGAAGCGCACGTTCGGTGGCCAGCGCTTCGCGCGCGCCCGCGCCAGCATCCCCGCGGAGGCGTCGACCGCCGTGATCCTCGCGTACGGGGCCGCCCGCAGCAGCGCCCGCGTCGACGCACCCGTCCCGCAGCCGAGATCGAGCACCCTCAGCCCTCTTCCTCCGCGGGGCAGCCGGAGGCGGTGCGCCGAGCGGAACAGGTCCGAGCGGTAGCCCGGGTTCAGCGCCGTGAGCCGGTCGTAGCTGTGCGACGCCTGATCGAAGGCGCGTGCCAGGTCGTGGTCCCGCAGCAGGGTCATCGGGGGCTCTCTTCGGATCGGCCGGTGGCCCGGCGGGCGAGGAAGGGGAGTTCGGCCGCGGTGCGCAGCATCGGGCCCACTGGCGTCCGCAGGCCGATGCCGAACTCCTCCCACGGCGTGCTCCCGCCGTCGAGGAAGCGCAGCATCCGTTCCATGGGAACGCGTCGGAAGAGGTCGGTGAAGAAGCGCGGGCCGTCCACCCGCCCGGTGTCCAGGGCACGCAGCAGCACGGCGTCCATGGCGAGAGCACGGCGGCCGTGCGGCGGCGGCACGCCCGGGCGGCCCCGGTGGAGTGCCGCCGCGATGGCGCGGCTCTGGCGCTGTACGGCCGCGAAGGTGTAACCGGTCGCCGGGCGGGTGGCACCCCCGGCAGCCCCGATACGGAAGACGCTGCGGCCCGTCCTGCGGGGGAACCGCGCGTCGGTCATGGGGATGACGCCCTGCTCGGCCGACTCCACGGCGAACCCGCCGAGCCGCAGGACGTTCCCCGTGTACTGCCGCAGGGCGGTTTCGTACGCGGCCGTCGTCAGGGGGGCACGGGAGAACTCGGTGTACTCCACCAGAGCCCGGTCCGGTGCGAGCGGCAGGACGTAGCCGAACGCGAGCCCGTGGCGGGGCTGCGGGACCCGGAAGTCCATGAGGTCGGCCACCCCGGGATCGAAGGCGGGGGAGGCGGTGCGGACGAACCAGCCCCGGAAGTGCTGCAGCAGCAGCGTGCGGTGCGGCGGGGTGTCCCGCACGGGACGCGAGTCGAAGACGTATCTGCCGCGCAGCACGAGTGGTCGTCCGTCGGGCGTCGTGCAGCGCACCTCGCCGCCGTACGGCGCTTCGCGCACCTCGTGGGCCGTGGCGCGCACCAGGCGGCCGGCGGGGGAAGCCGCCAGGCGGGAGTGGACCAGCTGTTCGAAGGGGCCCGAACGCACCATGCGGTAACGCAGCGGCGCGGGGTCCGACTCGATCACGAATCCGTCCGGCCCGCGCACGCGCAGCCGCTGCCACGTGGCGGTGACGGCCTCCTCGAACACGCCGTCGCCCGCCTCCCAGTAGCACCAGGTGCGCTCCGCAGGGCGCAACGGGCCGTCGGGGGCCTCGACCAGCGTCACACCCGTGCCGGTCCTGGTGAGCCAGTGGGCCAGGCAGAGTCCGGCCGCGCCGCCGCCCACGATCACGGCGTCCTCCGCCCGCCCCCGCGCGCCGTCGGCCGCGGCCTGCCCCGTCGCGCGCCGTCCCGTCACGTCCTGGGGGTCCGCGCGGCCGCGCGGTCGGCCAGCACCTCGCGTGCGGCCCTGCTGCCGGAGGCGAGCGCGCCCTGCACCGATCCGGTCGCCCGGTGGTCCCCGCAGACGTAACGGCCCCGGGCGAAGCGGGTCGTACGGCTCAGCGGCCAGGGGGGCCGCATGGCGGGCAGGGCTCCCTTCACGGTGTAGGCGGCGACCGGCTCCCAGGTGTCCGTGTCCGTGTCGTAGAGCTCCGCCAGGCGTGCCCGGACCGTCCTCTCCCCGTCGGGCGGGCCTTCGCCGAGTACGGACGTCGACACCAGGGCCGTGCCCGGGGGAGCGTAGCCGGGCACGACCTCGGTGAGCACACAGCTGTTCAGGACGGCGAGCCCGCTGTCCACGACCAGGGTCGGCTCGGTCAGCGGTGACCGTGCGGCCGCGTGGTAATACGTCGTCACCGTGCGGCTGTCCGGAACCGCCAGACCCGGCAGCAGGCGGGCGGCCGTGACGGCGTCCGTGGCCACGACCACGGAGGCGGCGGGCCGCTCCGCGCCGTCGGCCAGGAGCACCCCCGCGTCCGTGACCTCGGCGACGGGAGAACCGAGGCGGAGGGCGCCGTCCGGGAGCCGGGCGGCGAGCTGCGCCGGCACGGCGCCGATGCCGAGGGCTGGCAGACAGAGCGTGCCGCGCGCCATGCTCCGCCACACCAGATGCAGGAAGCGTGCCGAGGTCTCCAGTCCTTCCTCGAGGAACACCCCGGACAGGAACGGCCGCATGAGGTCCTCGACCGCGCGTGGTGACAGCCCGGCGCGGACGAGCGCGTCCGACGCGGTGCGGTCGGGCATGCGCCCCAGTCGCTTCGCCGGGAGCAGGACGTCGCGGGCGGTCAGTGCGGCGACGGCGGCGAGGTCGCGTGCGGAGAGTACACGTCCCGGAAGCAGCTGGGCCGCGTCCTCCGGGCGCCTGGTGGGGTCGGTGACGCGCACGCGGCCCGAGGCCGTCCGGGCGATCAGGCCCGGGGTGAACGGCCGCAGGCGCAGCGCGCGCAGGTCGACGCGCTTCTTCACCTGCGGGTAGGAGGTGTTGAAGACCTGGAAGCCGCGGTCCAGGAGGAAGCCGTCCTTGCGGTCCGTGCGCATCCGGCCGCCCACCCCGTCGGAGGCCTCCAGCAGTTCGACGCGGAGGCCGGCGCCGCTGAGGTCGAGTGCGCAGGCCAGTCCAGCCAGGCCCGCGCCCACGACCACGACGTCCGGCGCCGGCGGGTGCTGTCGGTTCGTCATCCGTGTCCCTCGGCTCGGTCCCGTACGACTGACGGGCTGTCAACCCGATCACGTTCCGGGCGCCGAAGCCAGCAGCCGCCCCCAGGACCGCCCCTTCGGGTGCCCCGTACGGACCCACGCCGTCCGCTCCGGCCGGGTCAGCGTCCGGAGCCCCGCGTGCGCAGGGCGAATGCCCCGGCCACGGCGAGGGCGCCCAGACCGAGCGCCGTGAGCGTCCCGCGCGAGGAGAACGGCCGGTACGGGCCCGCGGCCATCAGGGACCACCGTGACTGTACGGACAGGACGCTCCCGGTGCTCTGCAGGGACCCGGCCGACAGCACGGACATGCCGGAGCCGATCGAGCCCACGGACAACGAGGACCCGATGGAGCCGACGGACAGCGCGCTGCCCACCGAACCGATGGACAGCACGGAGCCCACGGAGCCGATCGACAGGAGTGAGTCCCGCGACCACAGGGAATACGAGGAGCCCGAGGCCGCACGGGAGGGACGCTGCTTCATGCGGCCATTGTGCCGTGGGAAGGCGAGCCCCGCGAGGCGTTCCCACGAGGCGTACGGCCGGAGCCGCTCAGTTCGTGAGATGGCCCAGCACGATACGCATCGCACGGTGAACGGCGTCACGCGACGCGTCGGTCGGGTCGACCGCCTCGAACGTGTGGTGGCCGTCCGGCACGTCGACCACCTCGACGTCCGCCCCGCAGGCGTGTGCCGCGGTCAGGAAATCCTCCACGGTGGCCGAGATGTCGGCCGTCTCCAGCCCGGCCCGGACCAGCACGAGCGGCAGGGAACCCGCCCGGGCGACCGCCTCCGCCGGGCTGAAGCGGCTGCCGAGCCGGCCCCAGTTCGGCAGCGGCGCCATGATCGGGTAGTTGGCCGCCAGACAGCGCAGCCACGGCGGGGGCTCTCCCATCCAGTCCGCGGTGAGCGGGCCACTGCCGGAGAAGAACCACAGGGCGACGCGGTCCGCGTCCACCCGCGGATGGGCCCGGACCTGTTCCACCGCGTCCGCCACGTCGGCGGCGGCCTGCTCGTAGTCGTCCACGGAGTGCAGACCGTGGTCGAGAGTCACGCCCACCACGCCGTGGGCGGCGGCGAACCTGGCGTAACCGGTCAGCAGCGGCCAGTCCCGGGGGGTCGGGCGGGCCCCGGCGGGAACAGGACCGCCATGGACGAAGACCACGGCAGGGGAGGGCTCCTGGGCGGAGGACGGCACGTACAGGTCGACGTCGCCGGCCCGCTCGCGGGGGATGTCGGGCACGTCCAGCAGGAACGGCCGCAGATGGGCCGGCGGCTGGGCCGCGTCCACCGGGGCCAGCCGGTGTCCTTCGCCCGCCGAGGCCTTCAGCAGCGTCACGGCGAGAGCGGTGGGGCTGGACAGCATCGGCCAGTGCCCCGTGGGCAGCTCGAAGAAGGCCACCCGGGCGTCGGCCAGCGCCCGGAGCGTGGGTTCGCCCAGGTCAGCACGGGCCTGGACCATCGCGATGCTCGCCCCGTTACCGGTGCACAGCACTCCCGTCCTGGGCACCGCGGCCACCGCACCGGTCAGTCGCAGCGGCTGGAGCAGCGTGCCCAGCGGCTGCGGCGAGGCGAGGGCGGTGAGCCGGTCGAGCGCGGCGCCGGGGACGTCCGCGGTGCTGCCCCAGAGCCGCCACCCGTCGCGGGCCGGGGGCGGCAGCGACGCGCCCGCCCCCTGCGCCCCGCCTCCGGCGGCACGCACCGCCTCCTCGCGCAGGCCCCGGTCGGCCACCGCCGCCAGGGCCGGGACACCGTCCTGGGGCAGTCCGGAGTCCAGGTGGATGATCCGGGCGACCGACTCCACCCGCCGGTCGGCGGCGCCGACGGCCGGGTGGATGCCGTAGTCGTGGCCGACCAGCACGATCCCCTCACCCGCGGTCCGTTGGACCGAGTCGATCACCGCGAGGACGTCCGCGACGTGTGTCTCCAGGCCGATGTCCGTACCGGCGGGAGGGCGGGTTCCTCCGAGTCCGGTCAGGGTCACCGCGTGGACGTCGGCACCCGTCGCGGTGAGCCGCGCGGCTGTCTCGTCCCAGACGTGTGGGCCGGTGAACATTCCGGACACCAGGATGAACGTGCTCATGGTCTCTCCTCGATACGCCGTCGACCGCGGACGGGACCGGACACCCGGTCCCTGCGCGGGTACCGTAGGAACTCCCCCTGAGGGAGGTTCAAGTGTCCTCGTCGTACGACGGTCTGTGGGGCATCGGTGAGCTCGCCGAGCGTGCGGCGGTCAGCGTCAAGACGGTCCGCTTCTACTCCGACAGCGGCCTGCTGCCCGAAGCGGCCCGCAGCGCCGGCGGGCACCGCAGATACGGCCCCGGATCCCTCGATCGGCTGCGGATGATCCGCTCCCTGCGCTCCATGGACCTGCCGGTCGCCGCGGTGCGCCGCGTCCTCGACGAGGAGGAGGACACGGCGGGGCGTGCGGGCGGTGCTCTGGAGGAGGCCGTCGCCGGGCAGTTGCGCACGCTCGGATCCCAACTGCGCGCGCTGCGCTGGAGAGAGGCGGCGCTCCGCTCGGTCCAGGAGTGTCCGGCGGCCGAACGCCCCGGCCGGCTGCGCCTGATCGGCGCGGTGACCGCGCCGCCCGACACCGCGCCCCTGGCCCGGTTCTGGCGCGGCTGGCTGCCGCCGCGCATGCCCGCCCGGTCGGTCACCGCGTTCCTCGAGATCGCCGTGCCGCAGCCACCCGAGGATCCCGAGCCGAACCAGGTGCTCGCGTTCGCTCATCTGTGCGCCATGGTGTCCCGCACCTGCGACGCGTCTGCCGGGCCCACCCAGCCCCATGCGCACAGGGCTGCGGGACCCCGGGACTCGGCCGTGCTCTACGCGGGTCTGGCCGAGGCGTACGACCTGGCGGCGACCGAGATGCGCCGGGACAGGGAGCCGTGTCCGGGGGAGGCGCTGGACGGCTTCGTGGACGCGTACGCGAGCGCCCGCAACACCGCGGACACGCCCGGCTTCCGCCGGGCGCTGGCCCGTCAGCTCACGGCTGACCCGCGCATCGACCGGTACTGGGAGCTCACGTCCGAGCTGACCCGCCCGCCGGCCGGTCCGCCCCAGCCGACTCCCGGGTCGGCGCACGACTGGCTTCTCGCCGCGCTGGACGCCGAGTCGGGAGCGTCGCTGCCCGCGTAGGACGGTGCCGGCGCCGCCGCACCTCCGTTCACCCGCACGCCAGGACGTCGGTGGAAACGCTTCGACCGGCTGTCCGCCCGCCTCGGACCGCGGGCGGACAGCAGGGAGCCGACGGGCCGGCAATCCGCGCCCGTCGGCTCTCCCGTACGTCCCTACGTCATTGCGGGCGTCCCAGCGCCCATCCCGACACATCGGCCAGGCGTCCACGCCACAGGGGCAGCCGCAGCGATCCCGTACCGCCGAAGACCAGTGTGGCGTCTCTGAGGTGGATCCAGCGCGGAAGGTGCGCGACGTCCTCGCCGGCCCCCAGCTCCCTGATGCCCTGGTCCACCGTCTCCGGGAACTCCGCGATCAGGTTCGCGCCCTCGCCCTCCACCTGGCGGAGGCTTCGTGCCCAGTCCGCCTTCCACGCCTCGTGGCCGATCACGTCTCCGTGCAGAACGCCACCGGCCATGGCGAGGGTGATCGGCAGACTGGAGCGCAGCTCTCTGTCCAGCAGCTGGATCAGCAACTGCAGCTGGAGATCGGGCACGGGCTCCGTCATCACCGCGGTCGTTTCCGGCGGTGTCCCGACAGACTCGCTCATGGACCACTCCCTTCGTCTGACAAGCGGCAGGTGACAGCCCGTATGCCCCCTGCCGGGGCCGTCACACCCCCGGACAACCGAGTGACGGGGAGATGGGCGAGGGCGGCCCCTTGACTCACCGCACACACGAACACGGGTGTCACAGCCAGCGCCGGATCGGCACGACCGCTGCTTCGCGCGCCCGCTGCACGACTGAGCGGCGCCTCCACCGGCTCCCGTCGATCAGGGTGCTCTTCTTCATGTCCTCTTCGAAGTGGCCGTCCAGCGTGGCGGTGAACTCCGGGTCCAGCACCGCGAGCATCACTTCCTCGTCGTGCTCCAGCGAGCGGCGGTTGAAGTTCGTCGATCCGATCAGCGAGCCGATACCGTCCACCGTCAGCACCTTGGTGTGCATCATGGTCGGCTGGTACTGGTAGATCTTCACGCCGCAAGCGGTCAGGTCCTCGTAGAAGTTCTGGCCTGCCAGCTGGCACACCCGCTTGTCCGTGTGCGGCCCGGGGAGCAGTATCTCCACCGACACACCCCGGCGGGCGGCGGCGCACAGCACCTCGACGAAGTAGGCATCGGGCGAGAAGTACGCCGTGGTGAGCCGGACCCGCTCCTCCGCGGACTCCAGCACGACGCGGAGCAGGGTCTGCATGTCCTGCCAGCCGAAGCTGGACGATCCGCGCACCACCTGGACGACCGAGTCGCCCTGCCGTGTGGCGTCCACGAACCTGTCGCGGTCGGTGAAGAGCTCGTCGTGGCACTCGGCCCAGTTCTGTGCGAACGCGGCGGCCAGACCGTCCACCGCGGGGCCCTGCACCCGCACATGGGTGTCCCGCCACTCGTTCTTGTTACGGGCGTCGCCGCACCACTCCTCGGCGATCCCCACCCCGCCGGTGTACGCGGTCTCCTCGTCGGTGATCAGGACCTTGCGGTGGCAGCGGTGGTTCTGCTTGAGCGGAGAGAGGTACAGCGGCTTCCGGAACCACGCGACCTCCACCCCGGCCTCGTCCATCAGCGCCAGCTGGTCCTTCTCGATCAGCCGGGACCCGAAGCCGTCCAGCAGCAGTCGCACCCGTACTCCGGCGCGAGCCCGCTCGGCCAGTGCCTCGGCGAACTCGGAGGCGATGTCCCCGCGCCAGTAGACGAACGTCATCATGTCCACGGTGTGTTCGGCACCACGGATGGAGGCCAGCATCGCGGGGAAGATCTCGTCCCCGTTGCGGAGCGGGACGAGCTTGTTGCCCTCGGTCGCGGCGATGCCGATCAGGCGCTCCAGCCGCCGCCGCAGCCGCTTCGCGCGCTTCTCGTGCAAGGCTTCCTCGGGTCTGTCGAGCGTGGATCTCTCATCTATGTGGCTGGACAAATTTCTCACCTGGTGACTTGTGGGCAGACGGGCATGGCGACCCTACTCTCGTGGCCCTCTACCCCCAGGAGCCGCCGGTATGGCTCCGGCCCGGGCGAGGTGGCCGGGGGCGCCCGTCCGCCGGCCGGCGCCCCCGTAGGACACGGCAGGTGCCGCGGACTCCGTGACGCCGACGGCGGCGGTGCGGCCCTGACGCGCCGGGTGGACGGGGGCCCTCCCGGACGGAAGTGACGTAGAGCACACGGAACGCGGGGAACTCCCACGCACCCCGCTCCGACTACTCGACCGGCCGACCACGGTCTGCCCGCCCCTGTCCCGCGCATGAGGAGACCAGCCATGTCCGTCGAGCCAGCGGTACGCGCTTCCGATGATGCGCGGGAGACCCGGCAGCCCGAACCACCCGGCGCGCGCACCGCATGGGCGTCGCTCCGGCCGCTGGTGCTGAGACTGCACTTCTACGCCGGCGTGCTGATCGCCCCGTTCCTGTTGGTCGCGGCCACGACGGGTCTCCTCTACGCCGGTTCGTACCAGGCCGAGAAGATCGTGTACGCGGATGAGCTGCGCGTCCCCGTCGGCGCGGACGAACTGCCGGTCTCACGGCAGGTCGCGGCAGCCCGCGAGGCACATCCCGAGGGAACCGTCAGCGCCGTCAGGCCGTCGCCGGAGGACGGCGCGACGACGCGGGTGCTGCTCTCCGGCGTGCCCGGGGTGGACCCGGACCACACGCTCGCCGTGTTCGTGAACCCGTACACCGGTGAGCTGACCGGAACGCTGGAACAGTACGGCTCCACGGGCGCGTTGCCGCTGCGCACCTGGATCGACGAGCTCCACCGCGATCTCCATCTCGGCCAGACAGGGCGCCTCTACAGCGAGCTCGCCGCCAGCTGGCTGTGGGTGATAGCCGGGGGAGGCCTCGTGCTGTGGTTCGGCCGCCGGAGGGCCCGCAGGAGGGTCCGTGGAACCACGGGCCGACGGCGCACGCTCTCCCTGCACGGCACGGTGGGCGTGTGGGCGGCGATCGGGCTCTTCTTCCTGGCCGCGACAGGTCTGACCTGGTCGACGTACGCCGGACAGAACGTCTCCGACCTGCGTGAGGCCGTCGGCCAGACGACGCCGGCCGTCTCCGCGGGAATCGTGTCCGGGGGCGAGCACGCCGAGCACGCGCGGTCGGGCGGGCAGGACGGCGCACCCGGTCCGGGCGTCGGCCTGGACGCCGTGCTCGGTGCGGCCCGCGCCGAGCGCCTCTCGGACCCGGTGGAGATCGTGCCTCCGGCCGACCCGGCCTCCGCCTACGTCGTGCGCCAGATCCAGCGGAGCTGGCCGGAGAAGCAGGACGCGGTCGCCGTCGATCCGTCCACCGGCGCGGTGACCGACGTGGTGAGGTTCGCCGACTACCCGCTGCTCGCCAAGCTGTCCCGCTGGGGCATCGACGCACACACCGGCGTCCTGTTCGGGCTTGCCAACCAGCTCGTGCTCGCCGTCCTCACCGCCGCCCTCATCGCGCTGATCGTCCTGGGCTACCGCATGTGGTGGCGGCGCGGCCGCGGTTCCGCGTTCGGCCGCCCGATGCAGCGCGGGGCGTGGCAGAAGGTACCGCCCCACGTCCTGGTACCGCTGATGGCGGGCGTCGCGGTCGTGGGGTACTTCGTACCGCTCCTCGGCATCCCCCTGGCAGCCTTCATCGCCGTGGACATCGTGCTGGGCGAGGTCGCCCACCGTCGAGGGCGGCGCACGTACGCTCCCGTCGGCTGACAGGACATCCCGGCCGTCCTCGGAGCGAGGAGGCGTCAGGAGTCCTGGGGTGGTCGCGAGACCGTCCGCGTGGGAGGACCGGAGGGCGGCGCCCGCCCTCCGGTCCTCCCGCGTACTCGCCTGCGCCGGGCCGACCGTCGGTGCGAGGATGGGCCGCCATGATTCCAGGCCGGTGTTCCCGAGCTGTGCGGGCTGCGCTCTTCGCAGTCGTCTGCGTGCTGCTCGCGGCGACGGGCCACGTCCTCATGTCGGGAACGCCGGTCTCCGGGCGGGCGATGTCCCTGGCGCTCGTCGCCACGGCTGCCGCGGCCTGGGCGCTCGCAGGCCGCGAGAGGGGACTGCTCACCGTCACTTCGGCTGCCGTCGTGGCGCAGACCGCGCTGCACACGGGATTCACGCTCGCGCAGTCCTTCGCCCGGTCTTCCCCGCCCACACCGGTCTCCTACGCCCGCCAGTGGGCCGGAAAGCTGCTCTGCGGGGACGGGGCAGCCGCACTCTCCGACCGGGAAGCGGCCCGAATCGTCACGGACGCCGGGCTGGGCGACCTGATCTCCCGACCGCCTCCGGGCACTCTCGCCACCGCGTCGGCGGAGGCGGGCGGTCACAGCACCCACGTGGTGCACGGGATGACCGCGGAGGCCGCCTCCCACGTGGAACCGGCCGTGCACGGCGGCCATGGCATGGCCTCCGCGTCGTCGGCCGGGATGCTCGCGGCACACCTGCTGGCCGCCGTGCTGTGCGGGCTGTGGCTCGCGTACGGGGAACGAGCGCTCTTCCGCGTGCTGCGCGCCCTCGCGGTGCGACTCTGGACGCCGTTGCAGCTCCTGCTCGGTCTCACCGCGCGCCCACGGCGTCCACGCCCGCGCGTGCGGCGCGGGCGCCCCGGTCGCGCGCCCGTGCGGCTCCTTCTCGTTCACAGCATCACCTCGCGGGGTCCGCCGACGGGGACGGCTGTCGCGTAGCGACAGCGGCTTCCCCGAGCGTGCGGAACACTCCGTGGCGGCTCGGGCACCGGCGCTGCCTCGCGGCAGGCCGTTCCCCCACCGGGACGCTTCGCGCGTCGCCGGATCCCACGCGCCCGTAAGGACCTTGTGGCGATGACTCACGCCCTGCAGCCGATTCATGCCCAGACCCCGTTCCACGCCCACCATCCGTCTCCCGGCGGCACGAGAAAACCGAGAGGCCACTCCCCGGCGGCCGACGAGGCGGTGACACGGCTCGCGTTGGCGGCACGGGACGGAGACCCCGCGAAGGCGGACCGCTTCGTGCGCGCGCTCCACCGTGACGTCTGGCGGTACGTCGCCTTTCTCGGCGCGGACCCCCAGGCGGCCGACGACCTCACGCAGGACGTCTTCCTCCGGGCGCTCACCGGGCTGCCCGGATTCGAAGGCCGCTCGTCCGCGCGTACATGGCTCCTCTCCATCGCCCGCCGCACCGTGGCGGACAGCCTCCGGCACGCCGCGGCCCGTCCCAGGCTCGCGGACCGGGACGACTGGCAGCGCGCGGCGGAACAGCGCCAGCCCCACGGCCTCCCCGGCTTCGAGGAAGGAGTCGCCCTCGCCGAACTGTTGTCGGTGATCCCCGCGGAACGCCGTGAGGCGTTCGTGCTCACCCAGTTCCTCGGTCTTCCCTACGCCGAAGCCGCCACGGCCATCGGCTGTCCCGTCGGGACCGTGCGTTCACGCGTGGCACGCGCACGCCATTCACTGATGGCCCTGCTCATGGCCGTGGACGCGGACGCGGAAACCGTGCAGCCACCGGCCCGGCAGGACCGGCCGTCCGGCCCGCCCGTCCGGATCAGGCTGGTACCCGCGTGAGTCCGTGACGGCGGACGCCCCACGAGGCACCGGATCCCCGCCCCGTCCACAGATGCCGGACGGGGCGGGCACCGCCTCCGAACCCGGCGGGTGAACCAGTCCGGGCCCGTGGTCCCGGACAAGGCCTTGACCTCAAGCGTGCTTGAGCTATCAGAGTGGTGCCCATGAACACCGAAGCCGCAGACATCAAGGCCATCGAACAGGTGGTCGCCACCGTGGAGCGCAGCCAGCGAGCCAAGGACGCCGAAGGATTCCTCGCACTCTTCCACCCCGATGCCCTCTGGACGACTGCTCACGGCAAGGTCCTGATCGGCTTCGACGCGATCGCCGAGTTCACCCGCGCCGTCCTGCCCCGCTCCGACTGGGACGGAGACGTCACCTACGAGGTCGTTCACACACAACTCCTGCGTCCTGACGTGGCGGCAGTCAAGGTCCGTCAGGTTTACCGCTCCCCAGAGGGTGAATCGGAGGGCGCCCCGCTCTACGTCATGACGAAACGCGACGACGGGGCATGGCTGCTCCACGCCTGCCAGAACACCGAGGTCCGGGCCGCCTGACGCGGCCGGGGGTCAGGGGCGGCGCTCGCTCGGCTCGGCCTCCCGCGGTGACCCGGATGCCGTGGTGCCCGTACGGGGGGTGTGACGGCTCGACCAGGCCAGGGCCGCCGTCGCGGTCAGGACGAGGAGCGGGACGGCGAAGCCGGCGCGGGCGCCGTCCGGACCGTCCACGAGCCGGCCGACCGCGGCGGCGGAGGCGGCGATGCCCGCCGCGGTCGCGGAGTTCGTCCAGGTGAAGGCCTGGGTCAGGACCGACCTGTCCGCGACCGACTCGACGAGCGTCGAGGAGACGATGACGCACGGAGCGATGCCCGCACCGGGGAGCAGGAGGGCGAGGCCGAGTTGCCAGGGCGACTCGGCCAGCAGGGGCAGCAGCGACGCGCAGGCCAGAAAGGTCAGGATCAGAGGAAGTTGTACGGCCGGCGGGGTGTGCCGGCGGAGTCGCCCGTAGGCCAGTCCGGCCGACAGGCTCGCCGCGCTCATCAGTCCGTACAGGAACCCGGCTGCGCCGGCGGCGTGGTGAGCGCCCGCGAAGGCGCTGACCGAGACCTGTGTGGAGCCGAAGAAGACGCCCAGTGCCAGATTGACGGCCAGCAGGGTGGCGAACTCCCGGGTCAGAAGAGTCCGTGCGCCCCGGGCGGTCGCACGGTCCGGGACGGGCCTCGTGGCGGGCGTCGGGGCCGTACGACGCAGTGCCGCGAAGACCAGTCCGGCCCCGACGACGAGCGTTCCCGCCAGCGCCGTCCCGGCGGCCGGGTGTACCTGATCGGCCATCAGCACCGCCAGGGCGGGCCCGAGGAGGAAGGCGATCTCATTGCTGATCGTCTCGAGCGCGAAGGCCTGGGTGAGCTCGGCCCTGTCGTGCAGCAGGGCTGACCAGCGGGCCGAGGAGAGAGCGCCGAACTGAGGGACTGTTGCCCCGGCGGCGAGCCCGGCCGCCACCAGCGGCACCGGGTGCGCCCCCGTCAGTGCCGACGCGATCAGGGAGGCGATCGCTCCGGCGTGGGCGCACAGGAGGGGGACGAGGACACGCGGCTGTCCGAAACGGTCCATGAGACGGGCCACCAGCGGGCCGACCACGCTCTCCGCGACGGCGAACGAGCCGGTGACCAGCCCGGCCACCCCGAAGGAGCCGGTCTCGGCATGGACCAGCCAGACGATGCCGAGGCCGGCCATGGCCACTCCGATCCTGGCCGGGGCCGAGGCCAGGAAGAAGGCCGCCGCCCCGGGGGTCCGCAGGGCTGAACGGTAGGAGCCGGTCTCCGTCCGGGCCGGAAGGGGGCTGCGGGACCCCCGCGCGGTACGACGGAACAGGTGCCGCGGTGTCACGGCGAACCTTCCGCTGCGCGGTGGGACGGTCAGGAGCGCGATGCCCGTGGCGGGCACCACGCCCAACCGCCTGGAGTCGTCCAAGGTGACGCGGACGGGAGCCGAAGCCCGCGTCCGTGTCGGCTCCGGCGCCGGCAGATGCGTTGAGTGCTGAGATCGAGGAACGTGAACGAGAAGAGGATGACGACACTACGCGCAAGTCGGCAGCGACGACCAGGCTTCCCGGTCTCGGTCCCGGGCCTCGGAGCGTTGCCGGAGGCATCTGTCCATGGTCAGGACGCCCCGAGCGTGAACTCGACGGTCCGGGCCTGTTGGACGGACGCGTTCATGTTGCGCTCCATCATCCCGAGGGACGCCTCTGCCAAGTCCTTGTGGATGTGGGCGACGGCGTCGTCGGGAACGGTCACCCGGAGGTGGCGGACATGCCCGTCGAGGGCCGAGTACAGGACGCACTGCTCGGTGACCTGGCCGCAGAGGACCACATGACCGACGTCCAGCTGCGACAGGAGATAGTTGAGCGGTGTCTCGTAGAAGATCGAGTGCCTGGCCTTCACGACGAACAGCGAATCGGCGTCCGGCAGGACCGGTTCCACCAAGTCGCTGTGCGGCCCCGCCATCGTCTTCTCGATGATCTCGCCGTGATGGGATCGCCATTCACCGAAGTTGTCGTTCACATGGATCACCGGCACACCGCCATCGCGAGCCCGTTCGATGAGCCCGACGACGTGGGGGAGTGCCTCGCGCACGGAGGGAATGAGGATCTCCGCGTCCGGATGGCCGTAGGTGTTGAGCATGTCGATGACGATGAGGGCACTTCTGCTCATGGATCCGCATTCTCCCCGCCTGCCTCGCGCGGCACGGAGACGGCACGGCCGTCGGATCCGTCGCGCGAGGGAGGACGCATCCGGCAGGTGGGCGCGGCCTCACCGCGGGCCGCGGAGGTCACTCCCAGCAGAGGCAGAACGGGTGGCCCGCCGGGTCGGCGTACACACGGAATCCCCGCTCGCCGCCCCGGTCGTCGAGATCGAGAGGTGTCGCACCGAGCGTCAGCACCTGCTCCTGCGCGTGCTCGATGTCCGTCACGTCGAAGTCCAGGTGCGCCTGCTGGGAATTGCTGTCCCCCCGGGGCCACTCCGGCGGCCGGTGGTCCGCCGCCCTCTGGAAGGCGATGCGTGCGCCGCCCGGGGCGTAGAGGTCGTACCAGTCCTCGTTGTACTGCTTGATCTCGCCGCCCAGGACGGCCCGGTAGAAAGCGGCCAGGGACGGGGGATCGGGGCAGTCGAGGGCGACAAGGCTGTAGGTGGCGACGGGCATGTCCGGTCCTCTCGTCGTGTGCCGTGCGACGTTCTCGTACCCCCCGGGTCATGCCCCAAGGGTCTCACCGTCCACCCCGGCACGGACCGTCCGCAGGGGATGGACACGCCGGATCTGGAACGCACAGCGCGTCAGCCGGCTGCGGGCACGTCGGCCGTCCGCCGTCGCGTACCTCCGGAGCGGTTCCTGGCAGCTGAACGACGGGGCACGTCGAGCGATGCGCCCCGGATCGCGCCTCGGAGAGGCTAAATTCGAACAATGAGTTCCACGACCGGATCTGCCGCTTCTCCGACGAACGGCCGTCTCCTCGCAGTCAGTGATCTCCACGTCGGGATCGCCGACAACCGTCCCATCGCCGAGGGGCTGCACCCGTCGTCCGACGAGGACTGGCTCATCGTCGCGGGGGACGTGGCGGAGCAGGCGGAGGAGGTGGAGCGCGCGCTCGAACTGCTCGCGGGGCGATTCGCCCACGTGGTCTGGACCCCCGGCAACCACGAGCTGTGGACCGTGGACAAGGACCCCGTACGGCTTCGTGGCCTCGCACGGTACGAGCACCTCGTCCAGGTGTGCCGTGAGCTCGGAGTGACCACGCCCGAGGACCCCTACCCCCGGTGGCAGGGTGCGGACGGTCCGGTGGCCGTGGCCCCGGTGTTCCTTCTGTACGACTACACCTTCAGGGTCCCGGGAACCGCGACCAAGGAGGAGTCCCTGGCCCGCGCCCACGAGGCAGGCGTCGTCTGCACCGACGAGTACCTGCTGCACCCCGACCCCTATCCGTCCCGGGACGACTGGTGCCGTGCCCGGGTGGAAGTCACCGAGCAGCGCCTGGCGGCACACGACCCGGACATCCCGCTCGTGGTCGCCGGGCACTGGCCCCTGCTGCGCGAGCCCACCTCGGTGATGTGGTACCCGGAGTTCGCCCAGTGGTGCGGCACGGAACTCACCGCCGACTGGCACCGCCGGTTCAACGTCGCGGCCGTCGTCTACGGGCACCTCCACATCCCCCGGACGACCTGGCACGACGGCGTCCGGTTCGAGGAGGTCTCGATCGGTTATCCGAGGGAGTGGCGCAAGAGAGGGCACCCGCGCGGGCTGTTGCGCCAGATCCTCCCCTACGAGGGCCGGCAGCCCGAGCCGGCCGAGGGAGGCACCTCGTGATCGAACGGATCCTTCCTCCGAACGTCGCGTGTGCGGACACCCATGAGGACGATGCTCCGGCGGGCAGCCTCTATCCGGAGGAGGCACGGCTCGTGGCCGCCAGCGTGGACCGGCGCAGACACGAATTCGCGGCGGTGCGCGCCTGCGCGAGACGGGCCATGGGCGCCCTGGGGCTCCCCCCGGCGCCGGTGCTGCGCGGCCACCGGGGGATACCGCTGTGGCCCGACGGCACAGTCGGCAGCATGACGCACTGCGACGGGTACCGCGCGGCAGCCCTGGCCAGGGCATCCGAGATACGCGCGGTCGGTATCGACGCCGAGCCGAACGAGCCCCTACCGCCCGACGTGTGGGAGATGATCTCGCTGCCTTCGGAACGAGCGAGGCTGTCCACGGGCGCGCACGACACGGCTGTCCACTGGGACCGGCTGCTGTTCAGTGCCAAGGAGAGCGTCTTCAAGACCTGGTTTCCGCTCACGCGGATCGAACTCGACTTCGACGAGGCGGACGTGAGATTCGACCGGAGCCCGGGAAGTGCCGTCGAAGGCACGTTCACCGCGGAGCTCTCGCAGTCCGCGCCCGGGATGCCGGACACGTACGAGGGAAGATGGCTGGTCGACGACGGCTTCGCGGTGACCGCGATCGCGCTCCCCGCAGGCCGTCCCGCCTGAGTCGGGCGGGGCGTGTCGATGCGGGCGGACTTCTGCATGCTCCTGACGCATCCATGGCCGGTTCGGTCCGGTCGGGTTCGTCTCGGTCGGGGCGCGGAGGGGAGCGGCGCCGGAAACGCCGCTACCACTTTTTCGTAGCGTTGCTAACGACGAGATGTTAGCGTTGATCACGTCAGGGTTCGTGGAACCGTCGGCAGTCCCATTGCCACAGGAGCAGCGTCATGACCGAACAGCACACCGCCGCCACACACAGGGTCGCTCTGGTCACCGGGGGCTCGCGAGGGATCGGCCGTGAGAGCGCCGAACGGCTGGCGGCGGACGGGTTCGCGGTCGTCGTCAACTACGCGGGAAACAGGACCGAGGCCGACGCGGCGGTCGCGGCAGTCGTCGCCGCTGGCGGCAAGGCCTTCGCGCACCAGGCGGATGTCGCGGACGAGGTAGCGGTCTCCGCACTCTTCGACGCCGCGGAGGAGGCCTTCGGCGGCATCGACGTGGTCGTTCACGCCGCGGGGGTCATGTCGCTCTCCCCGCTGGTGGACCTCGACCTGGACGCCCTGGACCGGATGTTCCGCACCAACGTCCGCGGTACCTTCGTCGTCGGCCAGCAGGCGGCCCGTCGCCTTCGCGACGGCGGGGCGATCATCAACTTCTCGAGCTCGGTGCTGGGGCTGGCCATCCCCGGGTACACGGCGTACGCCGCGACCAAGGGGGCCGTCGAGGCGATGACGCTGATCCTCGCCCGCGAGCTGCGTGGCCGGGACATCACGGTCAACGCCGTCGCGCCGGGGCCGACCGCCACCGCCCTGTTCCTGGACGGCAAGGACGAGGAGACCGTCGCGCGGATGGCCGCCCAGCCGCCCCTGGAGCGGCTGGGGGCACCCCAGGACATCGCGGAGGTCGTCTCCTTCCTCGCCGGACCCGCCCGCTGGGTCAACGGACAGGTGCTGCGTGCCAACGGCGGCATCGTCTGACCGCGGCCGCCCCGGCACCCCGATTCCGCAGCCGACGCGGGTGATGGCCATGGGCGACGTCATGAGTGGTGGGACCGGGCGGCCGTGGGGGAGGCCTTCGCGGGGCGGAGCTTCCCGCTGCCGCGCTCGGATTCACCGGGCGTGCCCCTTGATACCGTCCGTCCGATGAGTACACGAGCGCGCATCCTCGACGTCGCGGCCCGGCTGGTCGCGGAGTCCCCGGACGGGGACATCTCCACGCGGGCCGTGTGCGAGGCCGCACAGGTCGGGGCGCCGGCCCTCTACCGGCACTTCGGGGACAAGGAAGGGCTGCTGTCGGCAGTGGTCGATCACGGCTTCGACGCCTACCTGGCGACCAAGCGGGAGCGGGGCGAGAGCACGGATCCCATCGAGGACCTCCGCAACGGCTGGGACAGCCATGTCGATTTCGCTCTCCGGAACCCCAACCTGTACCGGCTGATGAACTCGCCGGCGATGCGCATGCCGCCGGAGGCCGCCCTCGAGTCGCACCGCATCCTGACGCGGGACCTCGAGCGGGCGGCCGAGCAGGGGAAGCTCCGTGTGGCACCCGCACTGGCCGCGCAGATGATCATGTCGGCGACGACCGGCGTCGCGCTGATGCTCGTCTCCCGCCCCACGACCTTCGTGGACGCCGGAGTGTCGGCGCGCGTCCGCGACGCCGTGCACGCTGCGGTCTTCACCCCTGACGTGCAGGCGCGTGAGCCGGCGGAATCCGGAATCCCCTCCGCCGCGGCCAGACTGGGCGCTCTCCTGCGCCGGTCGCACGGATCCGGGCTGAGTACGGCCGAGTCGGCACTGATGACGGAATGGCTCGACCGGGTGTCGAACGCGGAACGGTGAACCGGCCCAGGCCGGTGCCGGGGGAGCGGCGCTGCTGCTCCGCCCTCCCGGCGCCGTCGGCCGGCGTGGTTGTCACCCCTGCTGCTGCTCCTGCTGCTCCTGCTGCTCCTGCTGCTCCTGCTGCTCCTGCTGCTCCTGCGCGAGAGTCTCGGGAGCTGCGACGTCCCCTGCCATCGTGTGAGCCATGCGCAGATGGGGAGCCGCCTCCGCGTGCCGCCCCTGGCGTTCGAGGGTGCGCCCGAGCATCAGCCGGGCGTAGTCCTCGACAGGGTCGCGCTCCAGCACCTCGCGCAACTCCGTTTCGGCCTTGGTGAGCCGGGCCGAGTGGTAGTAGGCGCGTGCCAGCAGCAACCGCGGTCCCACCTGCTCCGGCACCTCCTGCACCAGGCCTCCCAGGATCCGGGCCGCCGTCACGTACTCCTTGGCCTCGAAGAACATCTGAGCCCGGTCCCAGCGGTCGGCGGGTGTGCCGAACTCGTAGTAGGTGTCGTCCACTTCTCCTCCTCGGCCGGAATGTCTTGCAGTCGCGTCAACACAATGAGGTAGTTAAACATTCCACTAAATTTTGGGCGTGGGGACCGGTGCTCACCGACCGCACGGGAATAGGTTGTGCGCCATGAGCAATCTCGATCGCCATGCCGCTCCCTCCGTCTGCGGCGGACGTGGGTTCGTCGTCGCCGAACCGGTACGTGAACTCCTCACCCCGCGCCACGTCCAGCTCGGCGAGTCCACCGAGGTGCGCAGGCTCCTGCCCAACCTGGGGCGCCGCATGGTCGGTGCCTGGGCGTTCGTGGACCACTACGGCCCCGACGACATCGCCGACGAGCCCGGGATGCAGGTGCCGCCGCACCCTCACATGGGCCTGCAGACGGTCAGCTGGCTGCACGACGGGGAAGTCCTGCACCGCGACAGCCTGGGCAGCCTCCAGCGGATCCGTCCGCGGGAGCTGGGTCTGATGACCTCCGGAAGGGCCATCAGCCACTCCGAGGAGAGCCCGAAGCCGCACGGGAGGATTCTGCACGGCGCCCAGCTCTGGGTGGCCCTCCCCGATGCCGACCGGCATGTCGAGCCGCACTTCCAGCACCACACCGACCTGCCCGTCGTGACGGCGCCCGGCCTCGTGGCGACCGTGATCCTCGGCGAACTCGACGGTGCCGCGTCACCCGGCAGGGCCTACACCCCGATCGTCGGGGCGGACCTGGCCCTGACGGGCGGCGCCGAGGCCCGGCTGCCGCTGGATCCCGACTTCGAGTACGCGGTGTTGTCGATGTCCGGCGAGGCGGAGGTCGACGGCGTCCCGGTCCAGGCGGGCTCGATGCTCTACCTCGGCTGCGGCCGCACCGAGCTGCCGCTGCGCGCTGCCTCCGACGCGGGGCTGATGCTCCTCGGCGGCGAACCGTTCGAGGAGGAGATCATCATGTGGTGGAACTTCATCGCTAGATCCCACGACGATATCAGCAGGGCGCGCGAGGACTGGGTGAAGGGGATGAGGTTTGGGGATGTGAACGGGTACGCAGGGGCGCGGCTCTCCGCCCCGGAGCTACCGCCGGGGCGCTTGAAGTCGCGGGGTCGTATTCGCTGAGCAGGGACTTATGGGGATCTGGGGGCTAGCGGAAGTGGGGGCGTGGATCGCACCTGACTGTCAGGCGTGACTTGCTGCTGCAAGTTTGCTCAGCGGTACCGCCCGGGGCTGGCTGTCAGGCGGAGGTGTCGCCGTGTGTGGGCAGGTCTAGTCGGGCCAATGCTGACCCAATGCTGACTTTGCTGACGGGTGGTCAGTTAATTGCCATTCGTCCAGGCGTGCTCCCGACCCCACACCGACCAGTCCTGGAGCGGCAGACTTGTCGGGGCAATGAGTTGTGTCCGGCCGGCTTCCTGCGCTCTGCCAGGGAGCCAGGCCGGAACCAGGTTGAGAGCGAGGTTCGTTTGAAGGAATCCCACAAATTGACTTGGCTGGGAAGAGGGGACGTCGGCGTGTGGACCGCGCGCTCGTTCGCGCCGTCCAACCTGCGTCGTGGGGTTGTCGCCTCCCTACCCCCTGAACAACTGCCTCGGCCGGTTCGGTTCGGAGGATACGGGCGGGATGGCAGCCCCGGGAGCCTTACCGCTTGTGACCGTTGCCGTGTCCGTTGGGGTGCAGGACTACCTTGGTCCAGCCCTCGTCCCGGGCGTCGAAGTGCTTGTAGGCGGTGGGTGCTTCGTCGAGGCCGAGTTCGTGGGAAACGATGAAGCTCGGCTTTGCCTTGTCGCCGGCGATGAGGTCGCGCAGCGCCCGGTTGTACCTCTTCACGGGTGCTTGTCCGGTCCCCATGTGCTGGCCCTTGAACCACATCATGCCGAAGTCGATGGGGACCTTGCCCTGTGCCTCCAGCTTCCCTTGGGCTTTTTCGCCGCCGGGGTCCTCGGGCAGGAACACGCCCACGACGCCGAGGTCGCCAGTGAACCTGACGGAGTCGATCAGGCCGTTGAGTGTGAGGCTGGCGTCCTCGTGTCCCTGGGGGTCGTGTGCCTGGTAGCCGACGCATTCGCAGCCGTTGTCGGCGCCCAGGCCGAGGGTGGCTTCCTTGACGACTTCTGCCGGGTCCTGCTCGGCGGTGTTGATGGGGATGGCGCCGATCTCCTCGGCCTTGCTCAGCCGGTCGGGCTGGTGGTCGGCTACCCAGACGCGGCCGGCGCCCTTGATGAGGGCGGAGTAGGCCGCCATCAGGCCGACCGGGCCGGCTCCGAAGACGACCGTCTGGTCGCCGGGTTTGACGTGGGCCATCTCGGTGGCGTGGTAGCCGGTGGGGAAGATGTCGGCGAGCATCACGTAGTCGCTCTGCCGCTCGGCGGCGTCCTCACCCAGGCGCAGCGCGTTGAAGTCGCCGTAGGGCACGCGCAGCAGTTCCGCCTGGCCGCCCTGGTAGGGGCCCATCTCGGCGAATCCGTAGGCGGCTCCGGCGAGGGCCGGTTCCGGCTGCATGGTCAGGCAGTAGTTCGTCAGGCCCCGCTCGCACTGCTTGCAGAAGCCGCAGGCGATGTTGAAGGGCAGGACCACGTACTCGCCGACCTGGACCTTGCTCACGGCCGACCCGACCTCGACGACCTGGCCCATGTTCTCGTGGCCCAGGGTGCGGCCGGACTCGAACGAGGTGCGGCCCTCGTACATGTGCAGGTCCGAGCCGCAGATGTTGGTGGCGGTGATCTTGACGACGATGTCGCAGGGGTGCTCGATCTTCGCGTCCGGCACGTCCTTCACCGTGACCGTACGCGGGCTCTCATATACCGCTGCTTTCATGATCGCTTCTTTCGGCGCCGCGGCATGACCGCAGCGCGGCTGCGATGGAGGCGCAGCACGCAGCCCGACTCTCGCGCGGTGGTACGACGGAGTCTTCGGCTCCGGCACGCCTCGGCGGGCCGTCCACCCGGTTCAGGTGCGCGGTGGCGCCACGGCCGGGCCGACAGAAGGAGCCCAGGCGACCCTAGCCATGCACATTTTTCCCATACCCATAGAAACCCTTGCTAAACGACTGTGCGCCGGCCGGTCAGCGCAGGGGATTCTGCGGGTCCGGGCGGCCATCTGGCGCACCTCGCCGGTTCGGGTCACCTGCCAAAAGTTGTTGCAGAACGTCTGGGATAGGGCATTCCTCTTGTATGGGTGGGGTGTTGCGGGCTGATCTGTTGTGGGTGGAGACGTTCACTGCTTGCGCATGGGCCGGTTCGCGAAGTTGGTGAAGGCATAACGGAGCGGGGAGGAAACGGTCCCGGTGGAGGGCGCCCGTGGTGCCCGCCGCTGGCGGACCGGGTCCTCCTGGCGGCCGTCTACTACCGGACCAACCTCACGATGCGCCAGCTTGCCCCGCTCTTCGGGATCTCCCCAGCCACCATCTGCCGGTCATCCATCGCCTGCGGCCGCTTATCGCGCTGGAGCCGGCGCCGCGGCCCGTCGCGGATGTCGAACGGTTGTGGATCGTGGACGCAACCCTGGTCGCGGTCCGCGACCGCACGGTTGCCGCATCCTCCCGCAACTATCGGCCTCGGCGAACGTGCAGGTCATCATCGACGCGGACAGCCGCCTGGTGATCGCCTCAGCCCGCCCCGTCCCCGGGAACAAGGCCGACGCCCACGCCTGGCGAGAATCGGACCTGCCCGCCGTCGCGGCCGGGACAACGGTCATCGCAGACGGTGCCTACCTGGGAACCGGCTTGATCGTCCCGCACCGCAGAAGAGCCGGACGCCCACTCCTGCGCGGCCAGGAGGAGGACAACGCCGAACACCGACGCGTCCGCGCCCGCGTCGAGCACACCTTCGCCCGCATGAAGAACTGGAAAATCCTCCGCGACTGCCGCCAGAAAGGAGACGGCCTCCACCACGCCGTCCAAGCCGTCGCCACCATGCACAACCTCGCCATGACAGGCTGAACCAGCAGGTCAAACGCCTTCCCGGCCTGCCCACACCCACCCTTCTGCAACAACCTTTAGGCGTCGTGGTCGTCCTGGAGCATCTGGCGGCGTTCCTGTTCGCGCTTGGAGTATGCGGATGCCCGGATCGCTTCGTCGCTCTCCAGGCCCGAACCCAATGCGCCTCCCACGGTGGCCGTCGAAGCGACGAACCAGGACAACGTCCAGTATTCCGTTGCGCTCAACGAGTTCCGTGTCATGGAAGCGAACACTTGATCGTTCAGGATGAACAGCGCCCATACGAAGTTGATGATCAGCAGACCCACGTAGCAGACGAGCACCCCGATACCCACGGTCAGGACCGTCGAGGCGTTGTAGAGGGCCGTCCTCTTCCTCTCCTCCGGCGAGTGCCCTGCCGTTTGATGCCACAGGTTCGCGTCCACGATCAGCCAGCCGATCATGAGCGCGATGGACCCGATCATGGCGACCACAAGGCGCGGGGTGCTCAGGGAGGCGGCCAGGCTCCAGACGGTGGAGTTCACGGTGGCGATGGCCCCGGTGGCAAGGGCGGCCGCCAACGCCTTCGAGAGGCCAGGTACCAGCCGCCACGGCCGGTTGGCGCGTACCATACCGGCCAGGACCCGCAGGTAACCGCGCGGCCCGCTGACGACATACCGGCGATCAGCGGCCTCTTCCTCACCGACCTGGCCCGGATGGATGGGAGTGAGAGGGTCAGCGAAGGGCCCCCGCAGTGGCTTACTCCGCGGACGCCCTCCAGCCCCCTCACCTCCCGCCGCCTGTGGGGCCGCCAACAGGCTGAGTACGGCTTCTTCAACGGCCTGCCGGGCTCTCCTCTGCAGGCGCAAGCCCCCCAGCGAGGGGAGGGACAGCAGTGCTGCGCCGTCTTCGTGACTCAGATTCACCGCGAGCTTGCGCCCGTGCGTATGCAGGGGGAGGTCGGTGAGGGCCACGACGACGTCCCAGTTCTCCGAACTTCTGCGGTCGGCGATCCGCTGCATCAACGTGGGCAGGTCCTCGGTCTCCGCGGTGAAGGGCTCACTGACCACCTGCACATCGAATCGGTGTCCCTGGCCCGCCTTCTCGGCGAGCCGATCAGGAAGGGCCCGGGCCGCGCGGTGGGCAATCTCTGTCGGAGCCTCCGGGTCCGCCAGGAGGGCGACCACCGTAACGTCCTGAGCCGATCCGCGCATGACTGGACCCTTCGCGTCGACTGCCCCTCGATCACAGGTGTCCCCAGGATGTCTCCGCAGGCACGTGCCCCGCCAGCGGGTGCGGGCATACGGGGATCTACGAGTCGGCTGCTTCTCTGAGCCGTGGGCTGGAAGCGGAGGCTTCAAGGCATCGCCGCGGGGCCAGTCTTTCCACTTCTGTGTCAGCGGGGCGCCGCGTTTGCTGTCGCTGGCGATGAGCGCTGTCGTACGGCGGGCCGTGGCTAGTGTTCGTCGCTGTGGGATACACCTTGGAAGAGTTGATCGAGAAGCAGCGCGCGGTGGATGAGGCGCAAGGGCACGTCGAGGAGCTCCGGGAGCGGTTTGGTCCGCCTGCGGGTGAGTTGTTGACCCCGGTGCAGGCTGTGGCTCAGGAAACAGCGTTGCGGGCGTGCCGTGATCTGGTACGCGATATGCAGAGCGCAGTCGTCCAGTACGCGAAAGAGACCGGTAGGCCCCGCCCCGACGTGGAGCACGACATGCGCAGAGGGGCTGGCCCCGGGCCTGACACCCAGCCCTAGGTGAGTCGACCGGTGTGAGGCTGGAGGAGACGGGGTTCCGCAGCCGCACCGTGTGGGGCCTGGAAGCTCCGCCTCAGCCCATTTACCTACCAGTCCGCGGCGACGACAGATGAACCTACCCTCGCTTGGTAGGGGACATCTCGGAGACGGTTTTCACCCAGCTGCGGCTTTGCCCGCCCCTGGCGGCAGACCTCCGCAGGCCTTGGAAGTAACCGGCCCCTGACAGGCTCACACCAGCCCGCGTCCGCCGCGCTCTTCGGCACCTCGATCGAAGACCGCACCGCGGAGTGGGCGTTCCCTGGACGACGGCGTGGCCGGGTGGATTGCCCTCCGGTTCGCTGTCCTACCTCGGCCGTAGCGGCGAGTGGAAGTTGCCAGTGATCCTGAGCGCCTGTTGATCGCCAGGCCGATTGCGCTGGTCTTCCGGGCTCGCTCAGCGGACCGTTCTGTTTTCAGTGTGGTCGGATCGGGTACTCAGCGCCGGGGCGTGAAAGCCCGCTTGGAAAGCCATGAATCCTCTTTCGAGGGATGCTCGCGGAACCAGAGAGAGGATCAGTGTGTGCGCCCACGAACCAGCCCGGTGCTGGTGACTGACGCAGGGTCATCGAGCTTGCGTCTGACGGTCTTCGGGGGCGGTGGTCAAGTCCTCAACGAACATCACAGTGACTCTCCGCCAGGCGAGGGGGTAACCGGCTCGCTGCGGCAGTTGCTGAAGGAAGGGCCGGCTCCTGCAGCTGTAGGTCACCGCATCGTCCACGGCGGATCGGAGCTGCGCAGCCACACCCTGCTGGACGACGCCGTGCGTGCCCGCCTGGACCGGGTGGCAGACCTCGCGCCGTTGCACGTCCCCCAAGCACTGACCGTTCTGGATGCGGCTCGGGAGCAACTGCCGGGAGTTCCGCACGTCGCCTGCTTCGACACCGTCTTCCACGCCGGCTTACCCGTTGCGGCACGGGAGTACGCGGTACCTTCCAGCTGGCGCGAGAAGTACGGACTGCGCCGCTACGGCTTTCATGGCCTGTCCTACGCCTGGGCGCTGGCCCGCACGGCTGAGCTCCTGGGCCGCCGTCCCGAGCAGCTCCACCTGGTGATGGTGCACCTCGGCGGTGGCTGCTCCGCCTGCGCGGTTCGTGATGGGCGCAGTGTCGACACGACGATGGGCTTTACGCCCTTGGAGGGCCTGGTGATGAGCCATCGCAGCGGCAGCGTCGACCCTGGCGCCCTGACCTGGCTGCTGACACGGAAGAATGTGTCTGCGAACGAGATCGAGGACACTCTGAACCACAGGTCCGGTCTCCTCGCCCTCTCCGGCACTTCGGACGACACGCGCGACCTGGTCCGCAGCCGGGCGGCAGGCGACGAGCGAGCCGCACTCGCTCTCGACGTGTTCACCCACCAGTGCCGTCGCGGCATCGCCGGGATGGCCGCATCCTTGAGCCGTCTTGACGCTCTCGTTTTCACCGGCGAGATCGGCGAGGACCAGCCTGAGGTGCGTGAGGAGGTGTGCGCCGTACTTTCTGTCTTCGGCCTCACGGGCGGACTGCGACCGCTGGTCGCCGAACGTCCCGAAATCATCAGCGAGCCCGGTGCGCGAGTTCCCGTCGTGGTCGTCCCCACTGGTGAGGCTCAGCAGATCAACGTGGAGACACGGGCTCTGTTGGCCCACCGCTGAGGTGTGCCGGCACCGCCGCCGCATCGACAAACGGAGTCCGTGTACAGGGCCCTGACCTTGCGAGGGGTGTCCGACACCTGGATGAAGCCCGGGGATCCAGGCATGACCAGAGCGCCGGTCGAACCGCGGCCACGGTGTACCGGTTTTGCGAGACGTGTCCTACGAATGTTGCCCAGCCTGCGGCAGCGCGCCCCCAGGCAACCAGCGCCTTCTCAGCCTCGGGCGAGAAGGCGCTGGTTGCAGCTCACATTTGCCGTGGTCCGCGCCGGACGGCGACCCCATCACGGTCGAAGGAGCGGACCTCCGGTTCCCAGGCCGGGTGCTGCCCATGCCCAGCTCTTACATAGGGCCTCAGCCGAATCCCCCCAGCACGATCTTCCACACCCGGGTCGCCACCTGAAGGTTGAGCCGGTCCTCGACGTTCGCGAGGTCGCTGCCGCTGATGTCGCGGATGCGCTGAAGTCTGTAGCGCAGCGTGCTGCGGTGGATGGCGAGGGATGCGGCGGTCTCGTCATAGTTGCCGCCGCAGTCAAAGTACCGGGCCAAGGTCTCCGCCATGGCCGAGTTGTGTCGGGCGTCGTAGTCGATGAGCTGTCCGAGCCACTCGTGGACGAACGCCTCCAGTTCCTGGAAATCGTTGCCGGGCCCCAGGATCCGGTAGAGGCCGAGTTCGTCGAAGAACGTCGTGCCGCATCGCTTGCGGGAGTGGCGGCGCACTTCCAAGGCGCGCTGTGCCTCCTGATAGCGCTGGGGGATGTCGTCGGGGGAATCGCACCGGGCGCTCACGCCGATCGCCCCGGACGGTGTCCCCGTCTCCAGGGTGAGCGCGTCGTACAGCGCTCGGGCGTGCGGTCTGTCGTCAGCGAGCAGGACCACGTGCTCGGCACGCCGGGTCAGCAGTGAGCGCATGCCTACGGCAGATGCGGCCCGGCCCACGGTCTGGGCAAAGGAACCGTTCGCAGTCCGGTCCGACCACTGGACCACGACGACGTAGTGGCTGCGGTGCAGGTCGTGTCCGACGGCCTCGGAGCGGGCGTAGGCGCTCGCCTCGTCCGTTCCTGCGAGTAGGTCGTCGGCCAGCTGGCGGTGCAGCCTCAGTTCCACTTCGGCCAGGTTGCGCAGGTGCGCCAGCTCCGGGGCGAGCGATGCGGCGGCCTGTTCCAGCGCGAGCAGGGTGTGCTCGTCTGCTTCGCCGTGGGGGTCGACAAGAGCCAGCGTGCCCAGGATCTCGCCGTGCGGGCGGACGAGAGTGATAAGCCGGTCCTTGATCCGCGCCGGCCCGGCCTCCCGGGCGACGGCGTTCAGCAGTTCGTCCTGGCGCACGGGGTCCGGTTCCGGATAGGGGTCGGGCCGGCTGGGACCGGTCCAGGACCTCAGCCGGCCGAAGCGGTCCTCGACCAGTGCGGGGAGTCCAGTCAGCCCGTGCAGGGCGTGGGTGACGGCGTCCTCGGCATCGCCCGTGGCGGCGACGTCGGCCATGTGTGCGTGTACGGCTTGCCAGTACGCCAGCTCGGCTACGACGGCGATCAGCTGCCGCTGGAGGGCTGAGCGTTCCTCCCTTAGCTGGTGCAGCTCCAGAACCTCCTCGCGGCGGCGGCGGTGCGCGAAGGCGACTGACAGCGCAGCAGTGGTGTGCCGGACGAGTGTGGCGAGTAGGGACCGCTCGGCTTCGGTGGGCTGCGAGCGGGACGTCACTACGAGGTAGCCGTGGAGTCCCTCAAGCCCGCGCAGCCCAAGAGCTTGGCCCCGGGGCCTACCGGGGACGGCCACAGGACCGTCCTGTCCGGCCAGCTCCCGCACCCTCCGGTCCGTGGTCAAGGCGTGATCCTGGCGGTTCCTCGGGCTGGGGACCAGCTCTCCGTCCGCTTCGAGGTAGCCGGCCTCTGTGCTGTACGGCCCGGCGGCGGATATGTACACCATGGCCAGTCGCAGGATCTCGCTTTCGTCCGAGGTCTCGAACAGGGTGCGAGAGAGCGCCGTAAGTTCGTGGAGGGCCTGGTCGGCGGGAGGCAGCGCCTGTGGGTAAGGCTCTTTGTGTGCGGCTGCGGGAGGACGCCTATGGCTGGTCGGTGTACTACTGCTTTCCCTGTCGGAGCGGCGGGACAGGTTGTGCGGCCGACTCTTGGCCATGGGATCACTCCCGAGCCCTCAGGGGGCAAGGCAAGCGAGGAAGCGATAATTCGACTCTCGCTCGCGCGCCACCCCGTGCGATATGTCCGTAGATTCACTCTAGTACTCGTAGGGCGACCGGGCGCGTGCATTCCTGGCCGCCCAGGCGCAGGCGCCGCGCCACTCGGCTCGCCATCCTGGGGTGCGTTGGAAAAACCTCCGTACGTGAACCCGCAGGAGGGGGACCGCGATGCCGGAGCAGCATGACAGCTCAGCTGACTTGTACGGGACGTACCGGCTGGCTGCCCCTCCGATGGCCCTCCGGCCCCGTTTGTTCCTCCGGCCAAGGGCTGAGCTGGGTCTAGCCCGAGCCGCTACGAGTTGATCGCGGCGCCACATCACTTGGCGCGCTCTGAGGTGCCCGCGGAGGTCCTATTCGTACCTGAAACGAATCTTAACCGGAGAGTCGGCGCAGGCCGCAGTACCGGGAGGAGTCCCTCATGGCCAGGGCAGTAGGCATCGACCTGGGCACAACCAACTCGGTGATCGCCGTATGGGAGGGCGGCGAGCCGTCCGTTGTGCCCAACACCGAGGGCAACCGCACGACACCGTCCGTGGTGGCCTTCACCGACACCGGCGAGCGCCTGGTGGGCCAGATGGCCCGGCGCCAGGCGATCCTCAACCCCAAGGGCACCATTTACTCGGCCAAGCGCTTCATCGGCCGGCACTTCGACGAGATCTCCGACGAGGCGAAAGCGGTGGCGTACGACGTCGTCGAGGGTGACGGCGGGGCGGCCCGCTTCAAGGTCCGCGACAAGCTGTACGCGCCTGAGGAGATCAGCGCACAGGTGTTGCGCAAGCTCGCCGACGACGCCTCCAAGCAGATGGGGGAGCGCGTGACGGAGGCGGTCATCACCGTGCCCGCCTACTTCAACGACGCCCAGCGCACCGCCACCAAGGACGCCGGTCGGATCGCGGGTCTGGAGGTGCTGCGGATCATCAACGAGCCCACGGCGGCCGCCCTCGCGTACGGCATGGACAAGAAGGAGCACGAGACCGTCCTCGTCTTCGACCTGGGCGGCGGCACCTTCGACGTGAGCATCCTCGATGTCGGCGACGGCGTGGTGGAGGTTCGTTCCACTGCCGGGGATAGCCACCTGGGCGGCGACGACTTCGACCGGCGTCTGGTGGACCATCTCGCAGACGGCTTCCAGAAGGAGAACGGCATCGACCTGCGGAATGACCCGCAGGCGCTGCAACGACTGTTCGAGGCGGCGGAGAAGGCCAAGACCGAGCTCAGTTCTGTGACGCAGACGCAGGTCAGCCTGCCGTTCATCACCGCAGACGCTGCGGGCCCCAAACACCTCACCGACTCCGTCATGCGGTCCACATTCGAGCAGATCACCGGCGACCTCGTGGAGCGGTGCCTGGAGCCGGTCCAGCAGGCAATGGCCGACGCCAAGGTCGGTGAGAGCGACCTCGACGAGGTCATCCTCGTTGGCGGCTCCACACGCATACCCGCGGTCCAGGCCCTGGTGCGCCGGCTGACCGGCGGCAAGGACCCCAATATGAGCGTCAACCCCGACGAGGTCGTGGCCCTGGGCGCCGCGATCCAGGCCGGGGTGCTCAAGGGCGAGGTCAAGGACGTCCTGCTGCTCGATGTGACCCCCCTGTCGCTGGGCGTCGAGACGCGCGGCGGGGTCATGACGAAGATCATCGAGCGGAACACCACCATCCCGGTGCGGCGTACCGAGACGTTCTCCACCGCCGAGGACAACCAGCCGGCCGTTGACGTGGTGGTCCTCCAGGGTGAGCGTGAGCGCGCTGCCGACAACCGGGTGCTCGGCCGGTTCCAGCTCACCGACATCCGGCCGGCGCCGCGAGGCGAACCGCAGATCGAGGTCACCTTCGACATCGACGCCAACGGCATCCTCAATGTCAAGGCGCGCGACGGGGACACCGGCAAGGAACAGGGCATCACCATCAGTGAAAGCTCCAACCTGGACCGCGGTGAGGTCGAGCGCATGGTGCAGGAGGCCGAGAGCAACCAGGGCCAGGACCGAGAGCTCCGCGAGGCCGTAGACGCACGCAACGAGCTCGACGCCGTCGCGTACCAGGTCGAGAAGCGCCTCGCCGAACTGGGGGACGCAGCCCCCGCGCACGAGAAGGCACGGGCCGAGATGCTCGTCTCCGATGCCCGGGCGGCGGTCAAGGAAGAGGCGGGCGTGGAGCGCGTGCGGCCACTGGCCTCCGAACTCCAGCAGGTCCTCGCCGGACTGGCTGCCCAGCAGGGTGCCACCGCCACGGCAGGCCCGGGCGAGGACGCCGCCACCGGCGCTCCCCCGAGTGGTGGCAACGGTGACGACGATGTCATCGACGCCGAGTTCGACAAGGGTTGAGGCCGCCATGCCCCGCCACCCCCAAGAACCCGAACGGGCCACGTCGGTCGAACCGGCCCCGGAAGGCGCCGTACGCCCTCCGGACGAAGACTCGCTTCAACCTGGCCCGCCGCCCCGGCCGCAAGCGACGAACGACGAACCGGGACCCGAGGCAGCCGGCCCCGCACCCGCGGTGGACGAGCACACGGCCGCGATGCAGGAACTGGAGGACCGCTGGCGGCGCGCGCTCGCCGACCTCGACAACCTGCGCAAGCGTCACGCGAGGGAACTGGAGCGGGAGCGGACGGTCGAGCGTTCGCGTACAGCCGCCGCCTTCCTGCCCGTCCTGGACAACCTCGAGCTCGCCCTGTCCCACGCCGACGCCGATTCAGGTGCGGTCGTGGAGGGCATCCGGGCAGTCCGCGACCAGGCGGTGAACGTCCTCGAACTGCTCGGCTACCCGCGGCACGCGGAGACCGGCGTGGCCTTCGATCCGGCCCGGCACGAGGTGGTCAGCGTCGTCGACGACCCCGACGTCGAGCCGGGCACCGTCGTACAGGTGCTGCGCCCGGGATACGGCGACGGCGATCGGCAGCTCAGGCCCGCCACCGTGACTGTCGCGAAGCGGGAGTGATCAGTCATGGCACGGGACTTCTACGACGTGCTCGGAGTGTCGCGGACCGCGAGCCAGGACGAGATCCAGCAGGCCTATCGCAAGCTCGCCCGCAAACACCATCCCGACGTCAACAAGGACCCGGCGGCGGAGGAACGCTTCAAGGACCTCAACGAGGCATACAGCGTCCTGTCCGACCCGAAGACCCGGGCGCGCTACGACCGCTTCGGCGAAGACTTCCGCAAGATCCCCGAAGACTTCGACGACCGGGTCGCGGCCGGAGCGGGCGGCGGATTCCGTACCCGGCAGACCGCAGGCGCGGGCGGCCCCCGCGTCCGGTACACCACCGGCTTCGGCGATGACTTCTCAGCCGAGGATGTGGACATAGAGGACCTGCTCGGCTCGCTCTTCGGCGCAGGCGCCGGCTCCGCAGGCGTACCGGGAGCCGACCAGGAGGCCGAACTGCCGCTCACCGTCGAGGAGGCGTACAAGGGCGGCCGCCGTACCGTCACACTCGCCGGACCCACCGGTCAGCCGCGGCGCTACGAGGTCGACGTCCCGCCGGGCGTCACCGACGGGCAGCGCATCCGTCTGGCGGGAGAGGGCGGGCGAGGCAGTGGTTCCGCCCCCGCGGGCGACCTGCACCTGCGGGTGAGGATTCAGTCCCATCCTCAGTTCAGGCTGGACGGCCGCGATGTCCACGTGCAGGTCCCGGTCACCCCCTGGGAGGCGGCCCTGGGTGCGACCGTGCCGGTGCCCACCCCCAGCGGTGGCACAGCCAAGGTCACAGTGCCTGCCGGCTCGTCCAGCGGCCGTCGGCTGCGGCTGCGAGGCGAGGGCATGCCGAACCCGCGCGGTGCGAACGGCGACCTGTACGCCGAACTCCGCGTCATGGTGCCACCCGCGCTTGGCGACCGGGAGCGTGAACTGTTCGAGGAGCTCGCCGCGACCTCCTCGTTCGACCCCAGGAGGACGCGATGAATGACCGACCCACGGGAGCGGCAGGCATCGGCCGGTCCGGTGCAGGCGACCGTCCGGTACAGCCCGTCACCCACGTCGCCACCGCCTCGACGGCTGCCCGGTATGCGCTCGTTCCCGCCCCGAGACTTTCCCTGGAGGCCGTGGCCCGTCGATCGGGTCTCCATCCTGATCTGGTCCGCCGGTTCGTCGCCCTCGGGCTGGTCGACGCCGAACGCGATGCCGTCGGCCACCTGGTTTTCGACCCCGGTGCCCCAGCGGTACTTGCCCGCATCCAGCGGCTGCGCTCCGGACTCTGCCTCAATTACGCATCCATCGGCCTGGTGCTCGACCTGCTCGACCGCATCAGCCTGCTCGAAACCGCCCTGCGTGGCCGCGGCACGAGGAGTGATACACCCCCATGGACATGAACCGTCTGACACAGAAATCCCAGGAAGCCCTCCAGGAGGCCCAGACCGCGACCGGCCGCATGGGGCAGACCGAAGTGGACGGAGAACACCTGCTGCTCGCACTCCTCGATCAAGAGGACGGTCTGATCCCACGGCTGCTGCAACAGGCCGGAGCCGAGCCGAAGGAACTGCGCGCGGCCGTGCGCGAGGAACTCTCCCGCCGCCCGAAGGTCACCGGCCCCGGTGCGGCACCAGGCCAGGTCTTCGTCACTCAGCGCCTCGCCGGCCTGCTCGACGCCGCTGAACGGGAGGCCAAACGCCTCAAGGACGAGTACGTGTCCGTGGAGCACCTCCTGCTCGCCCTGGCTGAAGAGGGGACATCAACAGCCGCCGGACGTCTGCTCAACCAGGCAGGGATCACGAGGGACTCGTTCCTGGGCGCGCTCACCCAGGTCCGCGGCAATCAGCGCGTCACCTCCGCCAATCCCGAGGTGGCCTACGAGGCTCTGGAGAAGTACGGCCGCGATCTCGTCGCCGAGGCCAAGGAAGGCAGGCTGGACCCGGTCATCGGCCGGGACGCCGAGATTCGCCGCGTCACCCAGATCCTGAGCCGCAAGTCCAAGAACAACCCGGTCCTCATCGGCGACCCCGGTGTCGGCAAGACCGCCATCGTCGAGGGCCTCGCCCAGCGCATCGTCCGCGGCGACGTCCCTGAGGGCCTTCGCGACAAGATCGTTTTCGCCCTCGACATGGGTTCCCTGGTCGCCGGTGCCAAATACCGAGGTGAGTTCGAGGAACGCCTCAAGGCCGTGCTCAGCGAGGTCAAGGCTGCGCAAGGCGGAATCTTGCTCTTCGTCGACGAACTGCACACCGTTGTCGGTGCGGGCGCCGCCGAAGGGGCCATGGACGCGGGGAACATGCTCAAGCCGATGCTTGCCCGCGGCGAACTCCACATGATCGGCGCCACCACCCTCGACGAGTACCGCAAACACATCGAAAAGGACGCCGCGCTCGAACGACGATTCCAGCAGGTCCTGGTCGACGAGCCCAGCCTCGAGGACGCCATCTCCATCCTGCGTGGACTGCGTGAGCGCCTGGAGGTCTTCCACGGCGTCAAGATCCAGGACACCGCGCTGGTCTCCGCCGCCACCCTCAGCCATCGCTACATCACCGATCGATTCCTGCCCGACAAGGCCATCGACCTCGTCGACGAGGCATGCGCCCGGCTGCGTACCGAGATCGACTCCATGCCTGCCGAACTCGACGAGATCACCCGCCGCGTCACGCGTCTGGAGATCGAGGAAGCCGCCCTCTCCAAGGAGACGGACCCCGCCAGCAAAACCCGCCTGGAGGAGCTGCGCAAGGAACTGGCCGACCTCCGCGGTGAAGCCGACGCCAAACACGCCCAGTGGGAGGCCGAACGCCAGGCGATCCGGCGTGTGCAGGAACTGCGTCAGGAACTGGAGCAGGTCCGCCACGAGGCGGAGGAGGCCGAACGCGCCTACGACCTCAACCGCGCCGCCGAACTCCGATACGGCCGCCTCCAGGATCTGGAGCGCCGACTCGCAGCGGAGGAGGAGCAGCTGGCCACCAGGCAGGGACAGAACCGGTTGCTGCGCGAGGTGGTCACCGAAGAGGAGATCGCAGAGATCGTCGCCGCCTGGACCGGCATCCCGGTCGCCCGCCTGCAGGAGGGTGAACGCGACAAGCTGCTGCGCCTCGACGAGATCCTTCGCGAGCGCGTCGTCGGCCAGGACGAGGCCGTCCAGCTCGTCGCCGACGCGATCATCCGTGCCCGCTCCGGCATCCGCGACCCTCGCCGCCCCATCGGTTCCTTCATCTTCCTGGGCCCCACCGGCGTAGGAAAGACCGAGCTGACCAAGACTCTCGCCCGGGCGCTGTTCGACTCCGAGGAGAACATGGTGCGCCTCGACATGAGTGAGTACCAGGAGCGGCACACCGTCAGCAGGCTCATGGGCGCACCACCCGGATACGTCGGCTACGAGGAAGGCGGCCAGCTCACCGAGGCCGTACGCCGCAAGCCGTACTCGGTTGTGCTGTTCGACGAGATCGAGAAGGCACACAGCGACGTCTTCAACACCCTGCTGCAAATCCTCGATGACGGCCGCATCACCGATGCTCAGGGCCGCACCGTCAACTTCCGCAACACCGTGATCATCATGACGTCCAACATCGGCTCCGAGCACCTCCTCGACGGCGCCACAGCCGAGGGTGAGATCAAGCCTGACGCCCGCGCCCTGGTGATGGGTGAGCTGCGCGGGCACTTCCGTCCGGAGTTCCTCAACCGCGTCGATGACATCGTGCTGTTCAAGCCGCTGGGTGAGCGGCAGATCGAACGTATCGTGGAGCTGCAGTTCGACGAACTGCGTCAGCGGCTGGCGGACCGCCGCATCAACGTAGAACTCACCGGTGCGGCCCGAGAAGTGATTTCCCACCAGGGCTACGACCCGGTGTACGGGGCCCGGCCGCTGCGGCGGTACATCTCCCACGAGGTCGAGACGCTGGTCGGGCGCGCCCTTCTGCGCGGCGACGTCCAGGACGGCGCGACGGTTCGCGTCGACGCCGAACACGGAGAGCTGGTGGTCACCTACGACCAGCAGGAAGAGGCCGGGGAAGCGAGGGCAGCGTGAACACCACACGTACAACGACGGTGACCTGCCCGCACTGCGGGCGCGACAACCGCATTCCTGTCGCCGCCGAGGGACGCCCCACATGCGGCCATTGCAAGCAGCCGCTGCCCTGGGTCGTCGACGCCGGTGACGACGACTTCACCGAAGTCGCCGACAAGGCCGTCCAACCCGTCGTCGTCGACCTCTGGGCCACGTGGTGCGGCCCCTGCCGCATGGTCAGCCCCGCCCTCGAACAGGTCGCCCGCGACCTCGCCGGAAGGATCAAGCTCGTCAAGGTCGACATCGACAAGAACCCAGGAGTCAGCCGGCGTTTCGAAGTCCAAGCAGTGCCCACACTCCTCGTCCAAGACCAGGGCGAGACGGTCGCCCGACAGGCCGGTGCGGCACCCGCGCACGTCCTGCGTCAGTGGGTCGAACAGGCCCTGGAAGGACGGCAGACCACCGCGGGTCGGTGAGTCGGCATGGCCCGGCCACCACAAGGGCTTTCCGGTAACGAAAGGAGCCATGAAATGAGTGAAACGACATTCTCCTCCTTCGATACCATGGTGGACAAAGCCAATCGGCTCCTCAGGGACATCGAGGAAGCCAACGGCTGGCCCAAGGAACGCCGGAAACAGTCGTACGCCGCTTTGCGTGCCGTCCTGCACCGGCTACGGGACCGCCTCTCCGTCGACGGTGCGGTGCACCTGGGGGCGCAGCTTCCGACTCTGATCCGCGGCGTCTACTACGACGGATGGAAGCCGTCTGGGACACCGGTGAAACTCAGTGGCGAGGGCTTTTTCCAGCGCGTCAGGGACGACTTTCCCTACGCGGTGGACGGCGGCATCGAAACGGTCGTGCGGACCGTGCTGGAGGCTCTGAAGCGCTACGTCAGCGAAGGGGAGTGGGATCACCTCAAGTCCGGCCTGCCCAACTCGCTGGCCGCCGTACTGCCGTAGCCCCACGAGAGGAGAACGTCATGGCAACGATTCCGGACCCGCACCTGGCAATGGTGCGGCCAGTCACGCCGCGTACCCCGCAAGGCTGCGAGGAGTGTCTACGGGAGCATTCCCCATGGGTGCACCTGCGGCTCTGCCTCACCTGCGGGCACGTCGGCTGCTGCGACTCCTCACCCCTCAAACACGCCCGACGACACGCGGGCAGCTCCGAGCACCCCATCGTGCAGTCCTTCCAACCGGGAGAGGACTGGCGCTGGTGCTACGTCCACGAGGCCTTGGTCTGATGAGTACTTCCCCGCACAAGAACGGTGCGGTCCGCGAGACGCCGGACCGGTACGGGGCGTTCCCGCGCCTGACACCGGAACAGCTTCAGGACCTGACCGCGCACGGTGAGCGCCGCAGAACCACGGAAGGTGAAGTGCTGTACCGGGAGGGCGAGCCGTTCCAGGAGTTCCTCGCGATCCTCAGCGGGACCGTCGAGGTCCTTCAGGACCACGGTGGGCCGGAAGAGCGCACGATGGCGGCACACGGACCCGGCAGGTTCCTGGGTGAACTGGGGATGCTGGAGGGGCAGGCGGCGTTCGACACCGCCGTTGTGCGTGAGGCAGGTGAGATCCTGGCGGTACCGGTGGAGCGCCAACGCACCTTGATCGGCCGCGACCCCGTACTCGGCGACCTGATCCTCCGCGCTTATCTGGGCAGACGATATCTGCTCATCGGCATCGGCGCAGGCTTCCGCATCCTGGGATCGTGCTACTCGAGAGACACGCTGCGGTTGCGCGAGTTCGCTGCTCGCAACCGGCTGCCCCACCGCTGGCTGGATCTGGAAAGGGACAAGGAGGCTGAGGCGCTGCTGCGTCGGTTCTCCATCCGCCCCGAGGAAACTCCGGTGGTCCTCTGGAAGGGCGAGCGGGTGCTGCGCAATCCGAGCAACGCCGAACTCGCCAGGCTCATCGGGCTGCCCGCCCCCACGGCGAAGGCCGCCCAGTGCGACGTGATGGTGGTCGGCGCGGGCCCCGCAGGACTCGCCGCAGCCGTGTACGGCGCCTCCGACGGTCTCACCACGATTTCCGTCGACGCTGTGGCCACCGGAGGCCAGGCAGGCACCTCATCCCGCATCGAGAACTACCTCGGCTTCCCGTCGGGCATCTCCGGGGGCGAGCTCATCGAACGCGCGGTGCTCCAGGCCCACAAATTCGGTGCCCGCCTCATGGTGCCGGCCCAGGTCAACAGGCTCGTCCCGCAGGACGACGAGTACGTAGTCACCTTCACGGACGGGTCTCAAGTCCGGGCGGACGCCGTGGTGCTCGCCTCAGGTGTCCGCTACCGCAGGCTCGAGGTGCCCGGCATCGACCGTCTGGAGGGCATCAGCGTCTACTACGCGGCGACCGTGCACGAGGCCAGTCTCTGCGAGGCAGATCCGGTCGCCATTGTCGGCGGGGGCAACTCCGCCGGGCAGGCGGCGCTGTTCCTGGCCCACCACGCGTCCGGAGTCCACCTCCTCGTCCGGGGCAGCGACCTCAACGCGGACATGTCGCGTTACCTGGTGGACCAGGTGGAACGGCACCCGAAGATCGAGGTGCTGCTCCACACCGAAGTCCGGGGCGCCTCAGGGAAGGAGAAACTGGAGTCGCTGAGCGTCGAGGACAACAAAAATGGTGAGCGCCGCACGCTGCAGGCCGCCGCGCTGTTCGTGTTCATCGGGGCTCGCCCGCGCACGGAGTGGCTGAGGGGCGTGCTCGCCCTGGACGAGAAGGGCTTCGTCCTGACGGGGGCTGACGCCCAGGCTGCTGCCGACGCGACCCGATGGGACTCGCTCGGCCGTGGTCCGTTGCTGCTGGAGACCAGCCTTCCCGGGGTCTTCGCAGCCGGCGACGTCAGGAGCGGCTCGGTCAAACGAGTTGCCTCGGCCACCGGTGAAGGTTCCATGGCGATCCGCCTCGTGCACGAGCATCGGGAAAATGCCGGCAACCTGGTCCGCACCGCAGGCCCGGAGGGGCCTCGACCAGTGACGGGCCAGTCCGTGACATGGCGCTGATCAAAACCGCGCGTTGCAGTCGCCGAACGGAACCCGCAGGTACTCTGCCTGGCCCCGGCGTAGGTCCCATCTCGGACCGGGTCACCGACCCCGGCGGCAGGCGCGGGTGATCCGCTCACTTCTCCAGGCACTCGTCGCAGCGCTCGTCGGCGCAGGTCCGCGTCGGCGCATGCAGCAATTGTGGCACCGGACGGACGGCGTGGCGAACGGGCGACGAGCCACCAGGCAGGGTGTCTTACGGAGCCATGGTCGTCACAACGGCAGGACTCATGTGACCTAGCGCCACGGCACGAACACCTGGAAGGTCGTGTATCGCAAGTGGATCCGGGACACTCAGGACGCTCGTGTCGGCGAGGCCCGGTGACGGCGCCCATCGCGCGGTTCCCGGCGCGATCAGGTACCCAGGAATGGTGGACAAGAACGCGACCGACCCCTTCGTGCATGTCCGGGGCGCCAGCGAGAACAACCTTCGGAACATCGATGTAGACGTTCCGCGGGACGCGATGGTCGCCTTCACCGGTGTCTCCGGTTCGGGTAAGTCCTCGCTCGCGTTCGGCACGCTCTACGCCGAGGCCCAGCGGCGCTACTTCGAGTCCGTAGCACCGTACGCCCGGAGGCTGTTGCAACAGGTCGGTGCGCCGCACGTGCAGGAAATAACCGGGCTGCCACCGGCCGTGGCCCTGCAGCAGAGACGCGGGTCGCCCAGTTCGCGCTCGACGGTCGGCACCATCACCACGCTGTCCAATCTGCTGCGCGTGCTGTACTCCCGCGCCGGCACGTATCCGCCCCGGGCCGCGCGGTTGGAGGCCGAGTCGTTCTCACCCAACACCGCGGCCGGCGCCTGTCCGGAGTGCCACGGACTGGGCGTCGTGCACGATGTCGCCGAGGAGCTGCTCGTCCCGGACCCCTCGCTGAGCATCCGCGAGGGGGCGATCGCCGCCTGGCCGGGTGCCTGGCAGGGCGCCAACCTGCGCAGTGTCGTGAGCGGCCTGGGGATCGACATCGACCGGCCGTGGCGCAGGCTCAGGAAGAAGGACCGGGACTGGCTGCTGTACACGGACGAGCAGCCCTCCGTGTACGTCGAGCCGGAGGAGGACCGCGTCGATTACGGCTACCAGGGCACGTTCTGGAGCGCCCGTAAGCACGTCATGCACGTCCTTGCCGACTCCAAGAGCGAGAGGATGCGCGAACGGGCGCTCCGGTTCGTCAGGAGTGTGCCTTGCCCGGTTTGTCACGGCAGCGGGCTGCGGCCCGAGGCGCTCGCCGTGACCTTCGCCGGATGTTCCATCGCCGAGATCAACGCTATGCCGCTCACCGAGGTCGTGGCGCTGCTGCGGCCCGTCGCGGGGCGGTCCGAGGCCGACGCCACCACGTCGACCGCCCGATCCGGGGAGACGACCGAGGTCGCGGTCCGGATCTGCGGCGATCTGGTCGCACGGGTCGACGTACTGCTCGGCCTGGGCTTGGGATATCTCAGCCTCGGGCGCCGCTCGACGACCCTGTCGCCGGGCGAGGCGCAGCGCCTGCGGATCGCCACTCAGCTGCGATCGGGGCTGTTCGGTGTCGTCTACGTCCTGGACGAGCCCTCCGCGGGCCTGCACCCGGCTGACGTGGAACCGCTGCTGGACGTGCTGGACCGCCTGAAGGAGGCTGGAAACTCGCTGTTCGTCGTGGAGCACGACATGGACGTCGTACGGCGGGCGGACTGGGTGGTCGACATCGGCCCCGGCGCGGGTGAGGGCGGCGGGCGCGTGCTGTACAGCGGCTCGGTCGCCGGTCTTGAGCGGGTGGGGGAGTCGGCAACGAGCCAGTACCTGTTCGGGCGCGCCGAGCCGCTCGATCACCGCCCGCGCAGACCGCACGGCTGGCTGCACCTGAGCGGCGTCTCCCGCCACAATCTGCACGACGTGTCCGTCGACGTACCGCTCTGTGTGCTGACGGCGGTGACGGGCGTGTCCGGTTCCGGAAAGTCGACGCTGGTGACGCAGGTGCTGGCGGAGGTCGTCCGCGGCCACCTCGGACTTGTACCCGACGATCCCGACGAGGCACAGTTGGAGGTCGATGTCCAGGACGCGTCGGGGGTCGAGTCGTTCGACCGGCTGGTCCGGGTCGACCAGCGGCCCATCGGCCGGACTCCCCGGTCCAACCTGGCCACGTACACGGGGATGTTCGACGCGGTGCGCAAGCTGTACGCGGCGACGGACGAGGCCAGGGCGCGCGGCTACTCGGCCGGGCGGTTCTCCTTCAACGTGCCCGAAGGGCGGTGCGAGACCTGCCAGGGCGAAGGATTCGTGGCGGTGGAACTGCTCTTCCTGCCTGGCACGTACGCGCCGTGCCCGACCTGCCAGGGAGCCCGGTACAACGCCGAAACGCTGGAGGTCACCTACCGTGGCAAGAACATCGCGGACGTGCTGGGGCTGTCCGTCGATGCCGCTGCCCGGTTCCTGTCCGCCGTCCCGGCCGCCTCCCGCAGTCTGGAGACGTTGCGCGAGGTGGGGCTGGGGTACCTGCGGCTGGGGCAGCCCGCGACGGAGCTCAGCGGTGGTGAGGCGCAACGCATCAAACTGGCCACGGAACTGCAGCGAGCCCGCCGCGGCCACGCGCTCTACCTGCTCGACGAGCCGACGGCGGGGCTGCACCCCTCGGACGTCGCACTGCTGCTGCGACAGCTGCACCGGCTCGTCGACGCGGGCAACACGGTCGTCCTCGTCGAGCACGACCTGGACACGATCGTCACCGCCGACTGGGTCATCGACCTCGGGCCGGGCGGTGGCGACGCGGGCGGGCGGGTGGTAGCGGCGGGCCCGCCGGCCAAGGTCGCGAGGGCCCGCCGCAGCGCCACCGCTCCCTATCTCGCGGCCCGGCTCGCGGGCTCCTGACGAGGGCGCGAGCGGCTGAGCACCGGTCACAGGGAGCAGGCCCCGGACCGGGAGAGCGAGGAGATCTGGCCGCGCCGCCTGCACCGGCCGGCGGGAGCCAGCGTGTCATCGCTGCGCCGGCGCCACCCCGAGGGCATTCTGTGGGCACTTGCGGTCGCGGGGACAGACAACGAGAAGGATCCAGTCATGCAAGCCTCGTCGCAGGGCGTTACGGTCGTGGCGCTCCTGGCGGATCCGGACGCACCGACCGAGATTGCGAAGCGCATGAGCCGGACCCTTCCTGCTCGGCTCGCCGACAAGTCCGGCCAGGGGCGACGGTTCGACATCGAAGTGATCAGTGAGCCCTTCACTTCAGGGACTGAGGACCCACCCGCCTTGATGCGCCGGATCATAGATCGTGGCAGTGCGGAGAATTGGGACATCGTCGTCGCCCTCACCGACCTCCCGCTGCACTTGCACGGCCGCAGGCTCGTCGCGGATATGAGCCACGAACACGGCTTGGCCTTGTTGTCGCTGCCTTCTTTGGGGGGCTTCCGGCTGCAGACGAGGGCGCGCCTCGCCGTGGAAGAAGCCGTGCTCGGCTTGGCGGGCCCGCAGCCCACCGACCCCGAGAGGCCTCCACGAAGGCAGATGCTTCCGGAGTCCCTCGACGGCCGTCTCACATCCGTTCATCCGAGCCCGGTCGGCGAGGAGGAGAGCGCTGATCTCCGGTACGCCATCAGCGGGCCACGCGGCTATCTACGGGTTCTCTTCGGTATGGTCCGCGCCAACCGGCCGTGGCGGTTGGTGCCAGGCCTTTCGAAAGCCCTGGCGGCCGCGCTCGCCACGGGAGCCGTCGCCACGGTGAACTCCACCGTCTGGACCCTGGCCGACTCTCTGAGCGTGCCGCGCCTCATCATCGCCACGGTCGGGTCCGTGGCGCTCATGATCGGTTGGCTGATCGTAGACGCGCAGCTGTGGCATCGCTCGGCACAGGGCTCGCCGGAGGCGCGGCAGAGGGCGCGGCTCTACAACGTCTCGACGGTCCTGACCGTGGGTATCGGGGTGCTCGTCTGCTACGTGGGCTTGGTGGCCATCAACTTTGTGTGGGCGCTTTTCATCCTCAACGACCAAGTGTTCGCTTCCATGACACGAGACCCGTTGAACGCAACGGACTACTGGACGTTGTCGTGGTTCGTGGCTTCGACTGCCACAGTGGGCGGCGCGCTGGGATCAGGCCTGGAGAGCGACGAGGCGATCCGAGCAGCCGCCTACTCCAAGCGCGAACAGGAACGTCGCCACATGCTCCAGGACGAGCACGATGGCTAGCTGTACGAAGACGCACAGAAGCCGAGGGCGATGGCGGACGGTGAATCACGCCCGTCTCCTCGGCGGCGGTGACGATGACGTGATGGTGCGGTCGGCGACCGGGCTGACGGAGCGCAGATCGACTGTTCAGCAGCCCATCGGCTCCACGGTACTTGCCGGACCTTCGGCCAGGGGCGTCCGCAGCGGCAACCCCCTGTGTCAGGAACCGCGGCCGTCACCCTGCTTCTGGAGCGTGTGGGCGGTCCTCCCGCACGACGGACGGACCAGAACCAGGCCGACGCGAACCGGCATGGCCTCCCGGCTGGGCTCACCACCATGACGTGGCCGCGGGCCTTCAGGGAAGTCCTTCGGTCCGGGCTCAAAATCGAGGAGACGCGGCTGGAGCCCCTGCTCGCGCTGCGCACGGCCGTTGGTGTGGCACTCGTCGTCGGGGTGGCGCTATGGCTGGGCTCCCCTGCGTTCGCCGCATCTGCCGCCCTCGGCGCCTTCTCCGCGGGTGGGGCCACCTTCCAGCGCACCTGGCGCCCACGCAAGGTGATCGCGCTCGGCGCCGGAGTGGGGCTGGCGCTCAGTACCCTGGTGGGATACCTGGCGGCGGGGCAACTCGTGACGTTCCTTCCGCTGCTGGCCCTGTGGACCTTTGTCGCGGGGCTGGCGTGGGCCGTCGGATCGACCGCTGGGATCGTCGCAGCGACGACGGTCGGCAGCATGCTGGTGACCATCACCCTGCCCACGAGCGTCGGACGAGCCCTGGAGCACGCCGGGATCATCGCGCTCGGCGGGGTGGTGCAGGCCGTGCTGATCCTGCTGTTCCCGATCCGCCGATGGGGGGCGCATCGTGACGCGCTCGCCGACGCGCTGGCCGCCGTGGCGGACCACGCCCGCCAGCTCCGGCACGACCCGACCGCCCGGTTCGACCCGGAGCCCTTGATGACAGCCCGGGACGCGGCCGCTGTCACGCCGTCACAGGCTCGCACCCGCCCTGCCGTCCTCCACGGCCCGCGAGGACTTGCCGAGCGCATTCTGCCGGCCATCGCCGCGCTCGCCGACCCGGACGTCGGCGCCCCGGCGGAGGGACCTGGGAGGGACCGCGCGCGGGAGCTGCTCGACGCGGCTGCCGACGTGTTGGATGCGGCCGCCCGATCGATCCGCCGCGGCACCCCCGTCGAGGTACCACCCAAGACTGTGGACCTCCTGCGTGGACATGACGAGCACGAGGTGCTCGAGGGTCCTGCGCGGCAGGCCGCCGAGAGGCTCGCAGCACTGCTCGGTGAGGCGCTGGAGATCGCTGAGTGCGGCAATGCGCACAGAAGGACGCCCGCGCAGCACGGCCCCGCGGGTGTTCAGTTCCTGGTGCGCCCGACCATGTTCCGGCTGATCCCCGTCATCGTGCGGGCGGTCCGTCGCGAGCTCCGCCACGACTCGCCCGTCTTCCGGCATGCCGTTCGACTGGCGGCGGTAGCCACGCTCGGCTATCTCATCGCCGACCGGCTGCCCCTGGGGCACGGCTACTGGGCACCCATCGCCTCGGTGATGGTGATGCGTCCGGACTTCCACCGGACGTACGCGCGTGTGGTCGCCCGTCTCGCCGGGACCCTGGTGGGGGTCGCGCTCGCCACCGGAGTGGTGGGGGCCCTGGGCCCGGACGCTCATGTCTTCGGTGCGCTGGCGGTGGTCTCGGCGGGCCTGTCGTACACCCTGATCCGTACCGGCTACGCCTACTCCCAGTGCTTCACTGCCGCGTACGTCGTCTTCCTGCTCGGGATGGGCGGCCAGGCATGGGAACAGACAGTCCCGGAGCGGATGGTACTCACCTTGCTGGGCGGAGCCCTGGCAATGCTGGCCTACGCGGTGTTCCCTGCATGGGAGACGCCCCGGCTGCCGGACCGGCTTGCGGACTGGCTCGCCGCCAACGGCCGCTACGCGGCCGCAGTGCTCCGCAACTACGCCGAACCGACCAGCGAACGCCGTGCCGACATGCGCAGTGCCCAACTGGCGAGCAGAAAAGCGCGTGCCGCCTGGCAGGAGGCATACGACCGGGCAAAGCAGGAACCGGTCCGCCCCAGGGGCCTGACTTCGCGTGAGGCGGAGGAGGCACAGGAGGCACTCACAGGGTTCGACAGGGCGGCAACGCTCATGGAGAACCGCGTCCCGCAGGACGGCAACCCTTTCGCTCTCGAGGCGGAGGGGCTCGCCGAGGCCCTGGAAACGGACACGGCGCAGGCGGCAGCCGACGTGCGCGAGCACAGGGATCCGGACTGGGGGCGCGTGGACAAGGCTCTCCAGGCGTGGGAGGGCGCCGGTGCCCGGAGCCCAGCGCTACGGCGCGAGGCGGACCTGCAGAAGCGCGCCCTGGAGGACCTTGCGACAGCCGTAAGCCGCACCCCCCTGGAGCGCGACGTCGGCTCCGTGCGCGAGGAGCAGCGGGTGCTGGCGGACATGGAGGCTGCAAGCGATGGCACAGAACCCGCGCACCGGGGGTGAGTGACGTTCTGAGAGCGCAAGGCCTGCAGGCTGCCGCGGGAGATGAACTTGAACCCGCGGTCCTTTGCGTTGGGTGCGCGGATCGCCCAGACGATGGCCACCAGGCTCGCTACGGGCCACTTTGCGAGGGACCAGATGGCCATGGCGGTGTCACTGCCCAGGTGCTGGCGCACCAAGTAGCCCATCTGAGCCCCGGCGGACTTGGGCACCGCGCGTCCGGACGCTCTCCTTTCTGCCCGGCCGATTGCGCGAACGCTAGGGGAAGCCCACGCTCGTGAAGAGTTCCTCGTCACGCTGTGCGCTGAGAGCGGTCTCGACCGTAGAGGGGCCAGGACGAGCACGCAGCGCGCTCGGGCGGCCGGGTGGGACCGGTCATGCATCATGTCTACCGCTGTCGAGCTCCGGTTCGTCAGGCCGCCGGGTAGGTGCGGTCGGCCAGCAGGCGGGCCAGGTGGACGGCGTTCGCCGCGAGTGTTGTAGTGGTCGAGGCGACGGCGTCAGGCGTTTCGTCCAGATCCTGGTAATCGGTGCCGTGCATGGCTTCGCCGACCCAGTACGTGACGGCTCCGGGCGCCAATGAGAAGCCGACGTCGTTCAGCCCCTGGAAGACGTCCGCGCTCACCCTGTGCGCGCCGTCCTCGTTGCCGACGACGGCCACTGTGGCGACCTTGCCGTAGGTGTGCGGACGGCCTTGGTCGTCGGTTTCGGAGGACTCGTCGTTCAGGCGCTCCAGCACCCTCTGACAGACGCTGGACGGGTGACCGAGCCAGATCGGCGTGGCGATCAGGAGGATGTCGGCGGCCAGCACCTTCTCCCGGATGGCGGGCCAGGCGTCGCCGCCGCCCATGTCCGTCCCGATCCCCGGGCGGACGTCGTGTTCTGCTCGCTCGAGCCACCGGCTGGAGACAGGGTAGCGGGGCCGACCAGCCGGTCTTTGAGCCGGCGTGGTGCGCCGCGTCGCTGTCATCCGCTACGAGCGCTGTCAGGTGGCGGGCCGCAGCTAGTGTTTGACGCTGTGGGATACACCTTGGAAGAGTTGATCGAGAAGCAGCGCGCGGTGGATGAGGCGCTCGGCCGTGTCGAGGAACTGCGGGAGCGGTTCGGCCCGCCCTCGGCCGGGTCCTTGACCCCGGTGCAGGTCGTTGCTCAGGAGACAGCGTGGCGGGCGTGGCGGGATCTGGAACGCGACAGGCAGAACGCTGTCGCCCAGTACGCGAAAGAGTCCGGTAGGCCTCGCCCCGACGTGGAGCACGACGTGCGTAAGGGAGCCGGCCCCGCGCCCGACAACCAGCGCTAAGCGATCCGCGCGGCGATCGGACCTGTTGACCACGGGGCGGTAGGGGCACAGACGCCTACGTCGTCTTGACCCCTCCTCGGCCGGCCCCAGAGGCAAGGATGGGTGTCCTGCCGGACAGGCTCACGACGGAGCGCAGCAGGCCCGCCGAATGCCCCACACCTGTCGGCGTGGGGTGTGGGGCATTTTGGAGGTCGGGCCGACTCGGGGGCCTGATCGGCCACGACGCCGGGGTAAACGAATGGCTGGGAAACCGGTTACGAACCAAGATGGATAGAAGCCGGTGCTCACCGTGGCCGGAGTGCTGAGTGATCGGACGGTGCGACATGAGCCAGCAACCCTGTGGTCGGGGGTACGCGGCGAGCGAGGCAGAGACGTGCCCACACGGTGTGCACAGGTAGCGTTTTCGAGGAACCGCTACCGGTGCCCCCGAGCCTGTGAGCCGCTGCCGGTCATCAACGGCGGTGGCGATCGGTGCCTGGCTCTGCCAGATCAGCAGTGGTGGGTGAGGTGAGGCACTGGCACCTGGGACAGGGCTCTCCGCAGCATGCCGAGCTCCTGCTCGAGGGGGCGCTGCTGCTCTCCGTGCAGGGCGTTCAGGACGACGATCGCAAGGGCTCATCGCGCAGGCCATGGACCGGGCTCTCCTGTACGACGCTAAGCACGACCTTGCCCACGGTCTGCAACAGGCTCTTCTCCCGATGACACTACCCACCATTCGCGATCTCTCCGTCGCAGCCCGCTATCTGCCGGCTGCCCGCGGTGTCGATGTCGGCGGCGACTTCTACGATCTGATCCGACTCAGCGACACTGCTGCCGCCGCCGTCATCGGAGACGTGCAAGGGCACAACATCAACGCCGCGGCCCTCATGGGGCAGGTCCGCACCGCCGTCCACGCCACCGCCGGCACCCTGCCCGGCGAAGTCCTGGCCCGCACGAACCGCGTGCTCATGGATCTCGAGACCGACCTGTTCGTCTCCTGCCTGTACATCCATATCGATCTTGCCGATCACCGTCTCCAACTGGCCAGCGCAGGACATCCGCCTGCACAGAGGCCGACTACCCGCTCACCACCGTTGCGCTGCCTGAAGGAGCCCTCCTCGCTCTCTACACCGACGGCCTCGTGGAAGCCCCTGACATCGACCTCACCGACTCCATCGGTGCTCTTGCTCATGTCCTCAGCAGTAACGGTGACCGGCCACTCGACGACCTGTGCGACAGCCTCTCCGTCATGCAGACCTTCATCACGCGCGCACAGACGACGTCGCTCTGCTCCTCCTGCGCAGCCGGTAGGGCAGAGAGGCGGTTCTTCGTCTCGCCCACCGTCGACAGCGACGCCATTCTCTGGCTCGGCACGGAAGCCGGCTTCCAGATCTACCTGAGCATGTAGATACGTCACGCCCAGGTTCCGCAGGACGCCGCGGTGCCCCGGCCTCTGCAAGGAGCTGCCATCGGCTCCGCTGCAGCGTCTTCCGTGCGGACGCCCCGGACACGCCCCCACAGCGTCCGGGGCGTCCGCAGGCCGTGCCTGGCCCAGGATCGCCGTGGAGAGCGCATCCCAGAGCCGCGGGTTGGTCATGCGGTGGGAGACGCCAAGAGCGTCGAGGCCGACCCTGAATCCGGCTTCGAGGGTCTCAGGCAGGCACGCGGAGTCGGTGGTTGCGAACCTCGGCACCTTCCACATGCACCCCAGATTCCGGTGGCGGTGCGTACGGCTCGCGCGCGGCCAACGGCTTCGGTCTCGACCCAGATGGGGTGATCGCTCGGCAGGACGGTCATGGTTGTGCTCCTCGTGTCGTGCGGGTGTTGCGCCGTAGCCGCTCGCGTCATGCGCGTTCGAGGTGCGCGACTACGGAAAGCCGAGCGGCTCGCTCAGGGGCCGGGGGCTTCCGGCCTACTCGCTATGTGTCAGTGCGACAGCGTCAGGGATGCCGAGATCAATCATGGACTTGGTGTTGGTGACGACGCTTACCGCGTGGTGGCGGGCGTAGTCGGCGAGTGCCAGGGACAGCTTCGGCTCCGAAGGGGTGCGCTGCATGGATGCGGTCAGGTGGCGCAGCAGGTCGGGGGTGAGCCGGGCGCGGCCCTGGAGCAGGCGGAGGTTGTCCGGCCCATGCTCGGCGGCAAGTTGCGCGGCGTGTGCGGGGTCAGGCTTCTCGACCAGGGCCGCCATGGTGCGATCTGCTCCTGTGCCGTTGCAGATGATTACCCCGTGACTGCTGGCGCCTTGCAGGGTGAACGGACCGGCGAGAACTGCCGGGGTACCCGGGGCCGCGGTGGCCATGAGTTCGGAGAGGGCTGTGTGGCTGGGGTCGACGTTGTCAGCGAAGGCCAGACAGAGGTCCCCGGTGTTCAGGTGTTCGGCGCCGTTCAGCACTGAGGTGATGTCGGCGTAGCGGCCGTGCTGGGCGATGAAGTCGACCTGCATACGGTCGGTCAGCGGGTGCTGGCCAGCCGGCTGGTGGGCGAGTTGGCGGTATCGGGCCTGGGCGCCGGGAGCGAGAACCTGCCGGGTCCAGTCGATGAGCGGGGCGTAGTACGGGTGGTGCACGACGACGGCGCGATCGGCCCCCAGTTTGGCGGCCTCCTCGAGTACGTGAAGGAGGCCAGGGCGCCCCTGGACCGGGCGGAGTTCCTTTGGCAGGAACGGGGACCAGCCGGCTACGCGGGTGCCGAGTCCTCCGGCAGCGATGACAACCGCGGTGGGACGCTCATTCATCGGTGTTCCCCCTTGCCCGGGTGGGGTGGCGCTACGGTCTGGGGATGCATACACGTGTGACGGGCGTCGTCATCGAGGACGGCGCGATCCTGCTTCTGGACCAGGACACGGACAGCAAGCGGTCGTGGAGCCTGCCGGGGGGCAAGGTCGAGGACGGCGAGACTCTGGTCGAGGCCCTGGTTCGAGAGATGCGAGAGGAAACGGGCGTCGAGGTCGAGGTCGGGCGCTTGCTGTACCTGTGCGACAACGTCAAGGCTCATGTCGTTCACGTCACTTTCGAGGCCCGGCGGATCGGCGGGCAGATCGGGGCCGTCACCGAGGGCGCGGATACACGCCCGATTCGGCAGGTCGCGTTCGTCAAGCTCGACGACCTGCCCGCCCTGGGGTTCAGCGAGACGTTCGTGAAGCTCTGTCAGGAGGACTTTCCTGGGGCTGGCTCATACATGGGCCCCAAGTCCGCGATCGGCCTATGAGCTCGGCGCCGCCGCAGTCAGTGCGGTGACCAAACGGCGGTCCAGTTCGCCCAGTGAGCGGGCGGGACCGCCGAGATCATCAATCCAGCCGTTGAGGCGGTGCGCCAGCTCCCAGGCGCCGAGCCCGGTTGCCTGAGTAGTGTCAGGGTCGCGTACGAGGCGGATACCGACGCCGCGCGAGGAGCCCAGCAGGTACCTCGACCGCTCCGCAGAGATCGCCGCCCTGGTGCCCGGGGTATTCCACGCCGCACCGAACAGGAAACGCTGCTCGGGACGCGCCGCGTCCTGGGTGGGGCCGTCGCTGCACCAGATCTGAAGGTTCCCCACCAGGTGGTGAACCTGCCCAGCGCCGAGATCTGGCTCGACGACGCAGGACGCGTCCCCTATCGCGTAATCGCAGTTACGCGCCGGCGGCGCTCCAAGGCTGGCTTCCAGCGCCTCGGCTCGGGTAGGCAGGCGTGCCCCCGACCAGGCGGCCATGACGGCTGCTCCCACCCACGTGACCCAGTACGCCGGGTGCGCCTCGAAGCCAGGACTCACCAGCCATCGCCGCTCCTTGGAATCGAAGCGCAGTCGGCCGCCACGTTCGTGCGGCATCGGGCACAGCAGGAGATTCGTGCCGGACTGGGTGTTCGGCATACCGGCTACCCGCAGCATGGTCAGCAGGTCGGCCATTTCAGTGTTGGTGACCAGCGTGTTCCGCCAGGACACGCCGGCCATCGGGCAGTAGCCGGGAAGCGGTACCTTCTGCCCGGCTGAGGCGGGCCGTGTGGCCCGGCGCGGACGTGTGACCGGTTCGTGCAGCTCATACAGGTCGTCTCCGGCCAGCCATTCGGCAGCAGTCGCGGTGACCTGCGGGTCGAGCGTCTGTGCAGCGCGGCCAAGGGTGTCGTTGGCGTGTTTGCTCACTAGTTCTGCCGTACGACGGTTCAGGCCGGCGATGAGTTCGTTCTTGGGCCTGTTGGTGGCGAAGGTGGAGTCCGCGACGGTGGGGCTGGTGGGCCGCGGCTGACCTTTGGCCCGCAGGTTGACGTCCAGCAGGTCGGCGATGCGGCCCAGAGTCCCCGTGGGGTCCTTGACGTGCTGCTCGTACGAAACGATGGTGTGGGCTCGTTCCTGCAGGGCACGGGCCAGCAGCAGCGAATTCACAGCCATCAGGCGCCCCAGCGCGACGGGTTCCTCGGGGTCGTCCTGCGGCAGCAGCAGTTCGAACTCGTCGCGCCACCGCGCAGAGCGGGCGGTCACCGCGACCTGCTCATACCGCTCGCCGTAGCTCCAACGCTTCCACAGGCGTCCGCGGGCAAAGCTGGAGGCCACTCCGACCGGTGCACGGGTGAGGACCAGCACCGGAGAGTAGGGCAAGAGCGCGAGCGTGGTGGCCGTGGAGAAGAAGAGGTTCGTTTCCTTGACCAGGTGCCGCGGATCCCCATAGAGATCGCTCAGTGCACAGGCCAGGTGGTGCCGCTCCAGCTCACCGAGCCAGGCACCCCCGGTCAACTCGAGCGGAACACGGTTCTGCGGGGACGTCGGGTGTTTTCTGCTGAGCTGCTGCCGGAACGGTTCGTTGTGCTGGGGCATCTCTGCGCGCAACGAGTCGGACAGCCAGTTGGACCCGACGCGCTCGAACGTTCCCAGGGCCAGCACTGGCGCCGTGGTGTGTGCCAGGTCCTCAGCTTCGTACGGTCCGTGGAGTGAGGTCACCTGCCTGGCAAGGGCCGTGAGATCAGCTGTGAGCATGGATTCTCCAGGAGGCTCGGAGGTGCCGAGAGCTACATGGGCTTGATGGAAGCTGCGGTGACGATGAGGACGACGGCAGTCAGGAAGACCGCCACTTGGCACACGCGTCGGAACATGGACTTCTTGAATCTCAGCAGCGCGGTCGGCGGGGTACTGCCGTGCGGTCACCACGGCGGAAGCGGCCGCCCGGCCGGCCCCGGGGAGACAACGGGGCAGGGACCGTGGTGCCCGGCGAAGAGCGGGCATGCGTCGTCGGGTTCGGGTGAATGCGGGCAGTCGGTCAGTACGACCACGGTGCTCAGGGGGCCGAGCCATTTGATCCACGCGACCTGATCCGCGCCGAGGTGTCGGAGGCACGCGTAGTGCGGGCCGCGGTGGTTCGGGGGCAACGGGCAGCTCGACCAGCTGATGTAGTCGTCCCCGCCGGTGTCTGACGGCAGGGCCAGGACGGTAGCCCGCAGGGCGAGGGGAACCCTGTAGTCCTGCTGCTCACATGACGGCAGCGCTCGGCCCGTGGCAACCAGGTGGTCCGCGTACTGCGCGGCCCATTCCGGGTCGAGCCGTAGGCGCTTCAGGATTTCATCGGTGGTCGTCATGTCAGCATCCGTCCGCAGGCGGGGCGGTGATCTTGATACCTGCGGACGCCGCCTCGGCGGCGAGTTCATGGAGGTCGACGGGGGTGACGCCTTCGAGCTGTACAAGCTCGCGAGCGGCGTTGATCCACGCGTATTCCTTGTGGCCGAACGGCCGCTCGATCAGCCGTTTGCGGGGGCCGAGACTCGGTTCGAGCGTCGCCGGATCGCGCAGGACACCGGCGACACCCCACGGCCGTGCGTTCTTGACCAGCGCGGCGGTCCACCCTTGCCTGATGTGTGAGCACGCCTCGACGGACTCAAGCGCGCACGGGAGACAGACGGGTGGTGAGTCTGTCGTTTCCCCATCCGATATGACCTGACCGGGGTCGAGAGCACGCATGAGGAACAGGTGCCGTTCGCCCCAGAACTTCCAGTGCTCGTCGAACGTGCTGTTGCCGCAGACCTGGCACAGCAGGTGGGCCATGGCCTGGCGCTGGCGCATCGGGTGCACGCCGGCGAGCGCCGGAGTCCCCTTCCCGCGCGCGACTGCCTGGCGCACCCACAGGGCGCCGTGCCGCCGGTCGGCGACTTCCAGCTCGTCGGTGTAGCTGATGCCCCACACCCCGCGGTAGGAGGCACGGATCACCTGGGGGTGGAAGACCGTTTCGAAGCTCCACGTCGCGATGAACGGGACGTGCAGGCCGCGCCAGTAGCGCTGAACTCGGCCCCGGGCCGGGAGCCCGCTGTCAGCCGTTGCTGGCATGTTCACGGTCCCTTCCGGGTGTCAGCTGTCCGTAGGCGATGAAGGCGCGACGGTCGTGCAACCAGTGCAGGAAGTGCTCGTAGGCATCGTCGGCGGTGGGCATGGCCTGGCGGCTGGTCGTGAGGATGCCGTCCACGAAACCGGCTCCCGCGTGGCGGCAGGCCCGGCTGAACTCGGGCCGTAGGTCGGTCGGCGTCGGACCGCCGGGTGTTTGGTCGGTGAAGCGTTCACGGTGCACACGCCAGTTCCGGCCCTCGGCGAACTCACCGAGGAGAGCGTGCTCGGCGTCGACGTCGCCGCCGGGCCCGGCCAGCACGTACGTGGAGACCCTGATGGGGCGGTGCGGTGCGATCGTGGAGACGGCGCTCTCGAAGAAGCTGCGGCGCAGGGCCGCGAGCCTGCTGCCGGCACTCAACCGCCGCCGTGGTACCTGGCGGTCGTAGTACGGCCAGTCGTCGTCGATCTCGTCGACGGGGACGATCTCCAGCACAGCATCCTCCGGTGCAGCTCTGCGCGGGGCGGGCCCTGGTGCCGGAGCCGGTCCGGGAGCCGGCACCAGGGCGGGGGGTCCGTGCTCGCCAACGTCCAGGGGGACGGCGTCGGCGAGCACGGAGTTCAGGGGGCCAGACCGAGTTGGGCCGCGAGGGCGGCGTGCGGTGTTGGCTCGGGGCGGCACACGTCGAGGGCGTTCCGGAGGGGCTGGAGAGGAACAAGGCGGTCACTCGCGGACGGACGGAGCCAGTACGGGCCAGGGGGCCCGCAGCGGTCCAGGGAAGGCAAGGTGATCGTGTGGGGCGCACCGAGACACACGGCGTACTCGTGGGGCTCCCAGCGGGCGGAGGAACCGGGCGGGACCAGCCAGTACAGCCACTCGGCCTCAGGATCCTCGATGACCGGCCCACAGCCGTTCTGCTGCTCGTCCATGCGGTTGACGACCTTGCGGGCCTGAGAGTCGAAACCGGTGATCACGACATCGAACAGGTTGCCTCCGAGACGCACCCGCGTATCGCGTCTGGCCTCGACCGCCAGAAGCGTTCGGATCACTTCGGCGAGGTCCGCCATATCGGCAGCCGGCTCGCGGACCGGTCCACTGGACTCGACCAGCTGCTGCATCATCTCGACGGCGATCTGGGCCGGCGGCGCGGTCGAGGTAATCACGGCTGCACCAGGCCTGGGAGGAGGCGTGCACGGACAGCCTTGCCACCGTGCTCGCACAGGTGCCAGGAAAGAGCACCCCCAAGACGGCGCACCGTCCAGAGACCACAGCCGAGCTCGCCGGCCTGCGCCCGCTCAAAGTGACGGAACTCGGGGAGAGGGTCCTCGACATCGATCAGAAGGGCGTGATCTTCCGTGATGGCGAGCCTCAGCCGCAGGAGCCGGTCATCATGCTGCGCGCCCGGGTCGGCATGCTTGACGGCATTGCCGACGAGGATGCCGACGACCTGCGTAGCGGACTCGCGGTTCCCCGGCCATCGGAGCATCGTCAGCCTGGTCCGGGCGTGTAAGCGCGCCAGTTGTGCGGCACCGGGCTCAAGCTGGAACACCCTGCTCCACTCACGATCGACTGGCGAGCTCGGCAAGGGATCCGACGAAGGCGTCGGCCGGCGGCCGAGCGGTAAGCGAGGCTCCGCCGCACCGTCCGGGTGCACTGGCGGCCGTGCGGTCTCGATGGACACAGGGACTCCCTGATTACGCGAATGGTTCGTACCGGCACTGTCAGCAAGGGCAAGTACGAGCCTGACGACGCCCGCCTTCCAGACCTAGCCCCGTCTCTCCCTCGGAACGCAGACGCAAGTTGACGCCGAACCTCGTACTTTCCTCGGACTTACCTCGGTGCCGCTAAGTACGTTGGTTCAAGGGCAACTTCCTGGGGGCGGGGCTCTACCGTCGACGCCAGTGACATGCAGAACGTGCAGGAGATGAGGGAGACCATGCCAACGCTGCTCCGGTACCTGCTCGACCAACGTGAGCTCCGCGACCTCGCAGCGTTTCTGCCCTACTTCAAGAAGGCTGCACGCGAGCTGGCCGAGTTCGAAGGGAACCCGGCCATCGCGACTCTCGCCCCGGCAAAGGCGACCTTCGAGGGCTGGTACTACGGCACCCGCAGACCCCAGCGAGATGCCCGGAGGGTGCTGGTGCGGCTCCTGGGCTACAGCATCGACCAGCTCTGGACTGAAGTTGAGGCCGGCACGGTGCCCGAGCTCCCCTCACTGTTCGGCACGTCACGCGCAGAAGGTCCGGCCGAACCCGGCTTGGCCATGCACGAGATGAAAAGGACGGGCGTAATGGCAGCACGACGCGCAATGGATTTCGCCCTGGGTGCGGAACGCAACCAGGTCGGCGACGAAGCTCTCGGCTTCCTCCAGGACGAGGTCGCCCGGATCGTGGAGCTGTACCCCCGCATCCCCCTGTCAGAGATCTGGGAGGACCTGGCCAACGCACAGGAGGACACCTTCCGGATCCTCGAAGGCGGACGAGCCCGCCCGTCCCAGCTCAGGCAACTGCACTTCATGGCTACAGTGCTCACCTTCCTGATGGCGAAGGGCTCCCACGACATGGGTGAGTCCAAGGTTGCTCTGCAGCAGACCCGCGTCGCCGCGTTCTGCGCGAAGGAGGCAGAGCACACGGGCCTGATGGCCGTCGTTGACGGGCTCAAGTCCCTCATCTCCTACTGGGCGGGCCGGCCCGACGACGCCCTGCACTACGCACGCCAGGGGGCGACCTACGCCCCCAACCAGAGGGGCACGGTCAGCGTCTGGCTCCCCGGACTCGAGGCCCGCGCCGCAGCGCTCCTCGGCGACGAAGGAGCCGTACGCGCAGCCAACCAGAGGGCAGAGTCGCTTCGCGAACTGGTGGTGCCCGATGACCTGGACGCGCTGGGAGGCCTGCTCACCTACCCGGAGCTGAAGCAGCTCTACTACGTAGTCGAGTCCGAGGTGCTCCTCGGCCACGGCGACACCCAACTCGCTGCGCGCGCGGAGGAGGCAGTCCGCGGCTTCAGCGATCAGGAGCAGTCGCACTGGGCCTTCGGCGATCTCGCCGGCTCGCAGTGCAACCTGGCTCTCGTCCGGCTGCACGCCGAGGACCTGGACGGTGCGGCAGCGGCAATCCGGCCTGTCCTCGACCTGGCCCCGGGCATGAGGAACAACGGCATCGTCAGGTCCGCCGAGCGGGTGAGGGACGCGCTCGGCCGCAACTCGATGGGCGCCACAGCGCTGGCAGGCGACCTGCGCACCGAGATCGGCATGTTTGAGCCCTCTCGCCCCGCCCTGCCTCGGTAGGCCCGGGATACAGTCCCTGCATGTACCCGATCAGCCGTTCCAGCGAGCGCCTGGAACTTCGCGAACTCACCATCGATGACGTAGACGCCATTCTCGCGATCTACGGAGACCGCGAGACGACGAAACACATGTCGTTCGAGCCGCGGACGCGAGCACAGGTAGGTCAGATCGTCGCTCGCTCCGTAGCCTCGGCCAGCGCATCGCCCCGCAGTGAGTACGCCCTCGCGATCGTCGAGAGCCACAGCGACGAACTGATCGGGTTCGGCCGCATAGCCACAGATCCTCACCAGCCCCGCGGCGCCACCTTCGGCTTCGCGCTGAACGCCAAGGTCTGGGGATTCGGGTACGGCGTCGAATCGGTGCGCCTCCTCCTCGGCCTCGGCTTCGAGGACCTGAAGCTTCACCGCATTTGGGGAGCACGATCGCCTCTGAACGAGGCGTCGGCGAGGACCATGGCGAAGGCGGGCATGGTGGAGGAGGGCATCATCCGGCAGCACATCGAGAGAGCCGGAGTGTGGCGCGACTCGGTGGTGCACGCGATCGTTGAGGACGACTGGGCCACCGCGTAACTGCGCAATGCGAATGGGCCGGGAGCGGTGGGCCACGCCGCCCCGGCCTCTCTCACAGCTCTGCCCGCAACAATCGCAGGCTGCGGCTCGCCGACGACCTGAGATGTGGGCTAATGGCACCGTACTTCGGGCAGATCGAGGTGAATCCGGAGCTGGTTCTCGACCTGGCTGCCGAACTCAACATCGTGATCCGGCCGGAAAGCCACAGCCCCACCCCGATCAAGAATTGCAGTCGTTGCCCGCCTGACGGTCGGCCAGCTAGGTCGGGGTGCCATCCCTGCTAGGCGGCGGGCACGGCCCATTCCAGCGGCTCGTCTATCGCGTCAGGGGCGTAGACGATGTACTGAGGCCTCGCACTGCTCTGCACTGGGAACGGAATCTTCCCTCGCACGCATCGGTCTGGCTTGACCGAGACGTCGTCTGTAGGGAACTCGGGCTTGGGCAGGTCGCCACCGTTGAGACCGGTGACCTCTACACGGGTGCCGTCTTCGTATGCGAGGGACCAGGGGAACTGGCTGACGGTGAACGTCATCGCGCCGGTGTTGCAGACCTTGATTTCTGCGGTGGCCCAGACGTCGCCGCCCAGCTCGTCGCCTGGAGGCTGTGGCCCCTTCACCGGCTGGGCGTAGGCGATGACGGCGGCGCTGAAGGTGATGTCGTTGGGCCTGTCATTGATGTCTGCGGTCTCGCCCATGGTGAAGGTGGTCTGCTGCTTGGGTTCCGGGGCGGTGCTACTCGTGGTGGTGGCGGATTCGGGCTTGGAGTCGCTCTTCGTGACAGTGGCGCCGTTGTCGCTGCTGCACGCTGTGAGGGTGAGCATGAACGCCGCAGCGATGGTGGCCGCGGTGATGGTGCGGGTGTGCATGGTCCCCCCAGGGATGTGCTGTGGAAGGAGCAGTGTGGCATGTAGGTGCGCATGGTGTGAGAGGAATGTGAAGGGTGCTCCGTCCGTCGAGGGTGATCTAACGACGTGGTGAACGATATCGCGCGGGGTGTCTTGGTCGAGGCCGAGCCTTCTGGCCGCTCGCGCACCGTCCAGCGCTGGGGGCGGGGTGATGCACAGACGCCCTGGTGGCTGCTCTCGTCTCTCCGTCGATCCGGAGCGAAGTGAGCAGGCTGTGCACAACGCCGCTGTGACGCCCGGGAGCGGCCGAATCCGCTGAGTCGAGATGCCGGGACAGGAGCCGTAGCGCGTCCAAGTCCATGGTCTGGGCGCGACGTCGCCGGCCTAATCCGCGGAGTTTGTGGTTCATCCTCCACTCGCAGGACGTTGTTTGCTGCTGATTGGCCTGCTCGAGCACGGCATCTGCGACCGGCCGACGGACTTCTGCGTGCTTGGGGGCCGCTCGCCCTGGCACGTTCGCCCACGCCGTCATATGACCGCGTTTCTCGAGGCCAGCAGCCGACCTCGGCAGTGCCGGATTACCGACCTCACCTCATCATGATGGCGGATCTCAGAGCAGGACGGGAAGAGAATCCAGCCCGCGGATGAGCCGGGTGGGCCGCCACTCCAGTCGTTCAGCAGGCACGGCGAGTCGGATGTTGGGGAAGCGATTCAGAACCGCGCGCAGGGCGGTGTGCGCTTCAGCCTTGGCCAGAGGTGCGCCGACGCAGCGGTGGATGCCGTGGCCGAAGCTGAGATGGCCGGTCGCGTCCCGGTCCAGGTCGAGCCGGTCCGGCGCCGGGAAGCGCCTCGGGTCGCGGTTGGCGGCTCCGAGGGCGACGAGGACGGGGACGCCCGCGGGGATGTCGGTCCCGCCCAGGGTGATGGCTTCCGTGGTGAACCGGAAGGTGGAGGTGCTGACCGGTGCGTCGAAGCGGAGCAGCTCGTCCAGTGCCTGCGGGATGGCTTCTGGGTTGCTGCGTAGACGTTCCAGCTCGGTCGGGTGCTGCAGCAGGGCCAGGGCGGCGTTGCCGAGGAAGTTGGTGGTCGTCTCATGGCCGGCGACGAGCAGGAGCACGGCCAAGGAGACCAGCTCCTCCTCGCTCAGACGGTCCTGGCCGTCGTGGGCGGCGATGAGGCGGTCGAGGAGTGAGTCGCCTGGGCGACTGCGCTTGGACGCGATGAGGCCAGTCATGTATTCGGCGACGGCGTACGACGCGGCGTCTCCGCGAGCGGGTTCTCCGGCGGCGAACAGTTCGGCGGACCAGTGCTGAACCTGTGAGCGGTCGCCCTCCGGCACGCCGAGCATCTCGCAGATCACCATGACCGGAAGAGGGACGGCTAGGTCGGCGACGAGGTCAACCGGCCCGTCCGCGGGCCAGCGGTCCAGCAGTTCGTCGGTCAGCCCGGTGATGAAGGGGCGAAGGCCGGTGACCGCGCCGCTCGTGAACGCTCCGGTGACCAGCTTGCGGAGCCTGGTGTGCTGAGGCGGGTCACTGGCCAGCATGGTGTGCGCAACGGCGGGATGCAACTGACGCTTCGAGTCTTTGCCAGCGAAGAAGGCGGCGGTGTCTTTGGACAGTCGAGCGTCGCTGAGAGCTTGCCGGGCTTCCGCGTATCCGGTGACCAGGTAGCTGTGGCGTCCGCTGGATCCGGACGCCACAGCCTGCACGGGGCATTCGGACCGCATGGCCGCGTACGCGGGATAGGGGTCGCGGACAGGCTGGCTGTCCTTGGAAGCGTCGTTCATGGTGTCAGGCTCCAACCGAGTACGGCAGACCATCATCGGCGACACGCGGCAGAGGACGGTTCTTGTAGGCATGGGTGACTTGGAGCAGCCATTCCGTCTCCGCGCGCAGGTCCCGTCGGTCTGCTCCAAAGCCCCCTGGCAGGGCCGCTGTCTCCTCGGGGCGCCGCCCCTCCCGCATGGAAGTCAGCGCACCCTTCACGACAGTCGCCTCCACGATCGCTGCAGCCGCCTGGGTACCGATACCAATCGATCGCTCGGCGGCTTCCTGTACCTGTCGGGAGCTGTAGGCACGGAGGGCGAGGATGCCATCGCTGATCTCAATGACACGTCGCTGGAGGAGAAAGTCACCGTCATCGACGTCTTCGGCCGGCAGTACGATCTCGGGCATTGCGGCAGACAGGTCCTGCCAGAGAGGACCGAGCTTCTCCAATGAGCGCTTTTCCCAACGGCGGCGCAGGGACTCGCGGATCGGATACACGACGGCGGGCAGGGTGAGGCCCAGGCAGATCAGAAGTACAGCGAGTGCTGGGGACGCCACACTGAAGGCGCAAGTCGACGCGACCAGCGAGGAACATTTCCCGTGTACGGGTATGAGGCCCAGGCCGAACATGAGGGACACGAGCCCCGTCACCTTGTAAGCGACGTAGACCATGGCGAACGCGCAGCCGGTCGCCGCGATCCGAAGGCCAACCTTGACGCTGCTTCTACCCGTGGCCGTCGACTGGCGGAGGACCTGCCGAAGGAATTCGACGACGGCGAAGCCCAAGTACGCGATGTAGACGAGCGAATATATGGCGTGTACATGCGGGGAGCGCCCTGTCGACTGTTCCACCGCAAAGAGCGCCGTCATGCAGGCTATAGCCGCAGCAAGAAGCCTCATGCGTATGCGAATACGTCGTCGGGCTTCTGCAGATTCGAGATTCACCTGGAAGGAGAGGGCCAGGACTGACGTAGCGGCTGCCAGAGACGCCGAGTTGCTCAGCAGGCGTGCTGCGTGAGGTACGAGAGTTTCCAGCGTGTGCGCGAACAGGGGGGCGTAGGAGGAGAAGGCCAAAGCGAATGAGGCGAGAAGACTCCCCATCGCCCAAGTGCCAGCGGGGCGAGGCGTGCCACGCCCGAAGGTCCAGTACAAGGAGGCGACAGTGAGCACGCAGGCCATCCCGAGAAAAACCACATTCATCGCGTGCGAGACCGGCCCTTCCTGACCGACTGGGTGAAGAGGGCATCCCAGCTCTCGCGCCCCTTCTCTGGCGCACGTGCAGGACACTCACGTTCGCGATACATGCGCTGCCGCACGACGGTTGCCATCATCTCGGCTTCGCGTTCGTCGTCGGTCGAATAGCTTGTGCGCCCCGACATGCGCATCACCAGCGTGGGGTTGACGCCGAGTGTGTGGGCTGTGGCCGAGTCAACTTCCAGGCTTCCGGGGTGGTTGAGGAGTACGTGGCACAGCTCATGCGTCAAGATGTGCCTCTGGTGATGCACGGAGGTTCCTTCCTCGTAGTAGAGGAAGTCGATCTCGGGAGTCTCCAGACGGATGCCGCACGGCGCATCAATGGTGCCGAGCGTGTTGAGCGGCTTTACGACGATCGGCTTACCACGAAGGGTGGCGATCGAGTCTCGGAATCCGCGTGTACTGAAGCGGTGCGGCAGGTTCAGCTGATCGATCTGCTTCTCACATGATGCGCGCAGGTGACGCTCGTCGATTGCTGGCAAGGGTATCGGCGTCCTCTTCGGTACGTATGGTGTCTCGCTCCTGAGCGACGCCAAAGAGCATGCCAAGGACGGCTGGAAAGCCGAACTCGTCGGAAGTAGTAGTTCCGGTTACAGATGGTGAAGCTTCAGCTCGGTCCGGCGAAGGCGGTTGGGCTTGTTGAATTTCGGTGAATCCTGTTGGAGGCCGGTATTCTGGGCGACGCGGACAGTCAGCTTGCCGCTTCCGAGCGTGGTTGAAAATGAGACTGTCTGGTATGTCTGGCTACGCTGAATGACGGCTTCATGATCAATCCGTCCCGTCTCATCGTGTCGTGTGAGGCGTTTCACGGAACTGCCCGATCTATTCTTGGCCTTATGGAACTCCCCGGTGGCCTGGGTGGCGCCGATACGCCCGGTGGAGAGTCACTGCCTGAGCTCCTGCGGTCCTGGCGGAAGCGCGTTTCTCGGCGCGCCGTTTCGGAGGCCGCGACTGCGAGGCGGCGCTCCGGGTTGACGCAGCGGGAACTTGCGCGCCTTGCAGGTGTGAGTGAACGTTGGTACGGCAATCTGGAGCGAGGGGAGCCGGCTGAGTACTCTGCGGACTTCCTGGACCGCCTGGCGTCTGCCCTGGGATTGAGTGAGGCCGAACGGAGCGCGCTCTATCTGGGAGCGATCGGCCGGCCGCCGGCGTCCGGCGTCTCGACGAGTTCGGCAGGGATGGACCTCACGCTTCAACAGTTCTTGGACAACCAAGCTCCGAACCCTGCCTTCGTGACGGACCTGGCGTGGAATGTCATCGGCTGGAACGACCCGCTGCGTGAGTGGTTCCCCTGGGCCGCGGAGCAAGGCAACCAGATGTTGTGGGCGTTTCTGAGTCCGCAGGCCCGGGAGCAACTCGTCGACTGGGAGCGCGGCTGGGCTCGTCCTTACCTGGGGCAAATCCGGTACGCCCGTGCTCGGTATCCGGACGACGGGGCGCTCGCGAGCTTGGAGCGCGAGATCCTCGCGCGCTCGGCTGACGCGCGGAGGATGTGGAACCTCCGTGAGGTTCGCGAGCATGCCGACGGCGACCTGCGCAGACTCATGCTTCCTTGCCATCGAGGTCGGGAAGTCTCGGTCCGCATCGTCGCCCTGCGCCTCATGCGTAGCGACCGGCTGCGGGTGAACGTTCTGATGGAGAGTGGTCTGGCTTCCGACGCCTAGTTCTGCCGGTCACCATGTGGCCAGCTCAAGTCGATGCGCCTCATTCGTCGTCGAGCAGTGCCGAGTCGTCTGTCATGCCTTCTAGTCGGCGAGCTTGGTCGATCACGGTGTTCAGCATGCTCAGACTTGCCGCGCTGAGCCCGTTGGCGCGCAGTGCGACCCGTCGCACGTCGTGGTCGCGCATTGCTGCGACAACGTGAATCTCCGCGCGCTGCCGTGTGGCCTCTTCCTCGTCGAAGAAGTAGCCAGGCTTCACTCCGAAGAAACCGGCCAGGGCTCGGATCGTCTGCATCTTCGGGTTCGAGTTGACCCCTTTGCGGAGCTGCTGGATGGCGCTGGCAGAGATCGCTACGCCTGAAGTTTCCGCGATGCCCTTCGACACCTCCGCGTACGTGTACGGACCGCGGCCCTTCGGGTGTACCTCTCTGAACAGGTAGTCGAGCAACTCGGCGAAGCTCTTCTCGGTCATCTCCAGCCCTTCGTCATGACCGTAACCCTATCCACTCCAGTGGTGATCTTGCGCAGGGGTGCCCCTGTGGCGGCCATTGCAGTTGACGTGCGGGCGCAATTGCGGTGTACGTTTACTCGCACCTTCATCCAGTGCGGTGTTCCGTGCCTGCTCAGGGTGGGTTCTGCCTCTGGACTTGTGCCAGGGCTAGCCATATGGTCCTGGTCCCCGACCGGGGGCCGGGAGGCATACAGGAGGAGAGGGCGATGCCAACACAGGAGACATAACCGCGCACGGGGCCGGGGTAGCCGGACGCCGGGAGCTACCAACTCCCGAGCGTCGGCTCAAGGACCCGAGGGCACCTGTTCACAACTCGCGGGCGGCGGGGCTTTTGCACGAGAACCGCCGCACCGCGTTCCTACGAACAACGGAGTATCACATGCTCGCCACGCCAAGCGTCAACCCAGCCTGCCCGGATATCGAACGACAGCACCGTCTCGCTGCTCAGCTCGCAGAGATGATCCCGGGCGCGGCCACGATCCGAGTCAGCCTCACCGACCCGAGCGGGGTGTGGCCCCACCCGCGTGCCGCTATCCGGGACGAGGGCGGGAAGGCCCTGGAGGCGAGCCGGACGACGGCGACGGTCGCCGCCCGCTGGATCCTGCGCGTCTGGCCGGAGGCGGACTGGACCCGGCCGCACACCTTCGACATCCAGCGCGCTGTCCTCACCTGCAGTGACCTGGTCGCCGCCGGTCGGAGCCGCTGACATGGCCCGGATACGCACCATCAAGCCGGAGGCGTTTTTCTCCGAGTCGCTCGCCGAAGTGAGCGTCGAGGCCGAGCGGACCTTCTTCGGCCTCCTCACGCAGGCCGACGACCATGGACGGCACCGCGATAACGCCGCGATCATCGCTGGGCTCCTGTGGCCCCTGCGCGCCGAGCACACCTCGGTCCACGTCGAGGACGATCTTCACCAGCTCGCGAACGCCGGCCTGATCTGCCGGTACACCGGCTGCGACGGTCGCCGCTACCTCCATGTCGTGACCTGGTCCGAGCACCAGAAGATCGACAAGCCGAGCCAGTCGCGCCTGCCCTCGTGTCCGCAGCACCAGGCTGCCTACCGGTGCGCACCGTGCAAGGGCGCCTGCACCCGGCGGGCCGAGGGCTCGTCCATCACTACCCGAGGACTCGCCGAGACTTCGGGGAGGACTCCCCGAGCCCTCGATCTGCCTGCCATGCCCACTTCGACGAGGCCTGACCACGCAGACGAGCCCGCAGCCGACCGGCAGGAGGCCGCCGCCGGAGCAATCAGCGCTCCCGAGCGGGCTGGAGCCAAGAGCGCAGGTCAGCAGGCATTCTCCGAGGACTCCCCGAACCCTCTCCGAAGTCTCCCCGAAGACTCGGCGCCTGGATCTAGGATCTTGGATCCTGGATCTCTTATCCCTACGGGGCGCCCAGCGCCCGCAATCGGCGTCTCCGCCAAGGACCTCGTCGGTGAGTACGTCGCCGGGTGCGACGAGCGCCCCCCGAGCGACGTGATCGGGCACCTCGGGCGCATCACCAAGAAGCTGCTGGGCGAGGGCATCGCCCCGGAGCACATCCGGGCCGGGCTGACGAACTTCGCGGCCAACCCAAAGCACCCGAGCGTGCTGACCAGCATGGTTAACGAGGCGATGAATGCACGACCCGGCGGTTTGGTGCGGCCGGCAATCCGGCCTACCGTGCCCGCCCACCAGGCGTGGACCAACCCGGCCAACGCTTCCGCCGCCTACGCCGAGGAGCTGTGATGTACACCCGTCACCGCGAGCCGCAGCTCCTCGGGAACGAAGGCACCCTGGAGCGCATGGCCCGGATCCTGGCCATGCGCAACATCGACCCGGCCGACGCCGCGCCGCACGACGATCCCGAGCCGTTCTCCCCGCTGGACGCCCTGCTGGCCGGGATGCCCCCGCGCTACCAGGCGGCTGTCGCCGACCACCCCACGGTCCTGGACTGGGTCCGGCAGGTCACCGAGGCTGCCGTCGCCCCCAGCCGGGGAGCCCGGCGGCAGGTCACCACCGGGACCAGCCTGCTGTTGGCCGGGATTGTGGGCGCGGGCAAGACGCACCAGGCGTACGGCGCGGTCCGAGCGCTGGTGCAGAGCGGGGTCGGCGTGCGCTGGCGTGCGACCACCGCTGCCGACCTCTACGCCGATCTTCGCCCCCGGACCGGGGTCGACAGCGAGCGGGAGCTGGCGGCCATCAGCCGCTGCCCGCTGCTGATCATCGACGACCTCGGCGCGGCCAAGGCGAGCGAGTGGGTCGAGGAAGTGACGTACCGGCTGATCAACCGGCGGTACAACTACGAACTCCCCACGCTGATCACCACCAACCTGGCGATCAGGGACCTCCGCTCTCACCTCGGCGACCGCGTCGCCAGCAGGCTCGCGCAGATGACCACCCGGGTCGAGTTCGAGGCCGTTGACCGCAGACGTCGCAGCGCCGTCGCCTGACCCGCGGCGGGCAACCCCGCCGGCCGCGCCTCCACAGCACCTGCCCCGGGCACCTACCGACCCAGCGCACCTCTCCGCCGACGCCCCTGCGCGCGGAGAGCGATCGGAGCACCTCGCATGACCAACACGACGATCAGCCCTACCCGCCACCGTCAGCTCGGCGACCACGCCTGGCAGGCCGATGCCGTCTGCCAGAGCACCGAGTACAACCCGGTGGACCCCGAAATCTTCTTCCCCGAGCCCGACGAGACCGACAAGATCGCCACCGCCAAGTCCCTGTGCGGCCAGTGCCCGGCCCGCCGAGCCTGCCTGGACGCCGCGCTGGAAGGCGGCACCACCGACGGCATCCGAGGCGGACTGACCGAGGAAGAGCGCGGACCGCTGCACGAGAAGATCGCCCAGCGCCTCGACTACAGCCGCGTCAACGACACGATCGACGGACGCGACATCCACCTCACCAAGGCCGAGCGCCGTGCGGTCGTCCATGCCGCCTACCGCCACGGGGTGAGCGAGCAGCGCCTGGCCTGGCTCCTCAAGATCACCGAGGAACATGCCCAGAAACTCTACCGCGAACTCCGCCGCGCCCTGCGCAACCGAGACCTCAACCAGCCCACGACGGCCACCTCACTCCCCGAGGCCGGCGGCGAGCGCCTGGTCCGTGACGACTTCGGGACGGCGGCATGACCACGACGAGCCTGGCGAAGCCGGCGCACATATCCGGATGGGATCGCGCGGTCGTCATCGCCCTGGGCGGCGCGGGATGCGCGCTGTCGTACGACGCCCTCCAGCAGATGGCCGGCGCCATCCACGTCCGCGGGTTCCTGACCTACCTCTTCCCCCTGGTGATCGACGGGTTCATCGCCTACGGCGTACGGGCTCTCCTCGTCCTCCGCGAGGCACCCCTGCGCGCCCGGCTCTACGTCTGGACGCTCTTCGGCACGGCCACCGCCGCCAGCATCTGGGCCAACGCGCTCCACGCGGTCCGGCTCAACGAAGAGGCGGCCACCGGCACCGGGCTCCGGCTCGGAGACACGGTGGTCGCGGTGCTGTCCACCATCGCCCCGCTCGCCCTGGCCGGGGCGGTCCACCTCTACATCCTCATCGCCCGGGGGCCGGCCAAGGTCTATGACCGGGAGAACCTCGGTCAGGCCGGCCACCCCGGTCGGACAGATCGGGGCGACGCCACCGAGGTCACCCGGACTGACCGAGCCGGTCAGCAGCAGCCGGCGGCCGGTCAGGTCAAGCCCGGTCAGTCGGTCACCGCCCCGACTGACAGGTTGCCGCTGTCGCTGACCAAGCAGGCCATCACCACCCGGTCACTGACCGGGGACACGAACCCGGTGGACAGCGGCCTGCCGGTCACCGGTGACCGCGATCGGGCTCACGGAACCCCTGACCTGCCGGGACAGACGGACAGGGCGCGGCCGTTCACTGACCGCCCCGACGGCTCAGCCTCGGTCGCTGGTGACCAGGACAGCCCGCCAGCGGTCACCGCCCCGCCCGTCACCCTGTCGCCGGTCACTGACCGGGACACCCGGACAGCCGGTGACCGGCGGTCCGACCTGGGCACCGAGGAGTTGCTGAAGATCGCCCGGTCGGCGGTCAGGGCCGAGGACAAGCTGACCCGCAAGGTGGTCGCCCAGGCGATCCGAGGTCAGCAGATCCCGCTGTCCAGCGACACCCTGACCGCGCTGATGTCCCAGCTCCGCGAGCAGCATCGCCAGCCGGTCACCTCCTCCCGGACCTGACCGCACCTCCACGGAGCGGGTGACCGAGCCGGTCACCCCGCCGGTCGCCCGCTCCCTACGCCCGCCCGACGTCCCGGCACAGCAGAAGCGGAGAACCCCTGATGCGTACCCACCCGGCCACGCCCGCCGAAGTCGACTCCTGGCTGACCGTCCTGCACCAGCACGGCCACCTCCACCGCGCCCAGTCCGGCCCCGACACCACCTGGATCGTGCAGCGCGAGCAGCACGACCGGCCCTGGACCTTGCACCACCCGGTCCTGGCCATGGACTGGATCGAGGGACTCGTCCGCGCAATCCAGCAGCAGGACCCTGAGACGAGCCGATGACCACCGACGACCTGGCGGCCACCACCACCGGACAGCAGCGTGTCCCCACCACGCCTCCTGGCGGAGCAAGCTATCGCGTACGACGGTCCTACGGCCCGACGTACGCACTTACCCCCGCCCAGGAGGGCGGGGGAAGCCCGGCTGGTCCCCGAGCGAGGGCGCACGGGGACCAGCCGGGCAACCGGCACCAGGGGGCGCCGGTCACCGGGGGAGAAGCCGACCGCGACGACCACCGCGAGCAGCCGAGCCCGAGCACGCCCGCCTACCCCGACCGCAAACCGCGCCGCCGCACCCGCAACCCCAGCGAGCGCACCCGCAAGACGACCACCCGCCTCTCCGACACCGAGAAGACCGAGATTGCCGAGGCCGCCACCAAGCGCGGCGTCACCGTCGCCCGCTTCCTCGCCGTCTCCGGCCTGAGCGCCGCCCGCGGATGCGCCGCCGTGCACAGCAACGACCAGCTCGACACCGCCATCGACGAACTCGCCGCTCTGCGCACCGCGCTGGCCCGGATCGGCAACAACATCAACCAGATCGCCTTCGTCCTCAACAGCGGTGGCCAGCCGCGCGCCGGTGAACTCGAACACGCGCTGGGCGCGCTGACCGGACTTCTCGCCCGCGTCGATGACGCGGCGAACGACCTGGTGACCCGGCGGCTGTGATGGTTCCCGACATAGGACGCGGCGCCCGCACCCACGGCCTCCTCGTCTACCTGTACGGCCCCGGACGGCGCGAGGAGCACACCGACGCACACCTCGTCGGCTCCTGGGACTGCTTCGCCCCCGACCCCGGCCGCGACACCGGCCTCGACCCCGACCCGAAGATCACCCTCGCCCGGCTCACCGCCGCCCTGGACCTGCGGGTCAAGCAGGCCGGCGACCGCGCACCCGCCAAGCACGTCTGGCACTGCTCGGTCCGCACCGCCCCCGGCGACCGGCGGCTGGACGACGGGGAGTGGAACGCCGTCGCCCAGCGCATCGTCCACGCCACCGGCATCGCCCCGGCCGGAGACCCCGACGGCTGCCGGTGGATCGCCGTCCGCCACGCGGAGGACCACATCCACATCGTCGCCACCCTCGTACGCGGCGACCTGCGCAACCCGCGCCTGAACTACGACTTCAACAAGGCCCAGGCCGAATGCCGCCGCATCGAGAAGGAGATGGGCCTGCGGCGCCTGAACGCCGGCGACGGAACCGCAGCGAAGAATCCCAGCAGCGCCGAGAAGTTCAAGGCCGAGCGCACCGGCCGCCCGGAGACCTCGCGCGAGACGCTCCGTGAGGCCGTCCGTCGAGCCGTGGCGGGAGCGGACTCGGAAGAGGAGTTCTTCACGCGGCTCCGAGAGGCGGGGGTACGGGTGAAGCTGCGGCACGCTCCGTCCGGTGACGCGCTCGGCTACAACGTGGCCCTGCCCGGCGACCGCAACCGCGACGGAGACCCGGTCTGGTATCCCGGCTCCAAACTGGCCCCCGACCTCTCCCTTCCGAAGATCCGCCTACGCCTCGCCGACGGGGCCGCCGAGCCGAGCGCGCCCGCGGTCGGCGCTGACCGGACGAACTGGTCACCGCCCGCCCGTCAACGACGCAACGCCACCCTCATCGCAGAGCGCTCGGCCACGCTCCTGGAACGCGACGAGGACGGCGAGGCCGCCCCCCAACTCGTCGGCGTCGGAGAACTCCTCGACGCTGTGGCCCAGACCTCACCGGCCACCACCCGCACCGAGCTGGCCGCCGCAGCTCGCGCCTTCGAGCGGGCGACCCGCAGTCATGTCCGCGCCGAACGCGCCGACACCCGGGCCCTCCGCTCGGCCGCCCGAGGCATTGTCCAGGCCGGCGGGGCGCTCGGCCGAGGCGAGGACGGCGGCACCACCGCCATGCTCGTTTCCACCCTCGTCCTCGTCACCCTCGCCGCCGCCCGCTGGCACTCCGCCCGCGGACACGCCCAGCAGGCCCACGCCTCCCGACAAGCCGCCGCGCACCTGCGCACCGCCTACCGGCAGGCCGCCGCCACCCCGATGCGCATGCTGCACGACCAAGGCCGCGCCCTTCCTGACGCCCAGCGCCTCATGCACGAGGCCACCCTTCGCGCCGTCCTGCCCGAGAAGGTCGTACGGGCAGGAGGCACGGAAGCGAGGACCGACGCCTTGGTCGCCACCCTCGCCCAGGCCGAGCGGGCAGGCCACGACTCCGAAGCCCTCCTGCGCCAGGCCATCGACATGCGCGAACTCGACAGCGCCGACGACGTGAACGACGTCCTGGTCTGGCGCCTGCGGCGCATCGCCCAGCTCCCGGCACACCCGGGTGACGGTGCCCGTCGTCCGCAGGCCGCCACCCGCCAGGCCACCACGCCGAGCAGCCGTACCAGTGAACGAAACGCGACGGCAGCCGTACCGCTCGGGACTGCTCAAGACCCCAACCGCCGCTCGCCACGTCGCTGACCACGTCGAACCGGACGTAGACCACCGTCCGAGCGGACGCCTCGAAAGGTATGGACAGCCGGTTCCACCGGCTGTTACGGATGAAGACAGGACCAACAACCGGGAGATGACGCTCGTGCTCAGAACCACCACCCGCACCACGGAGCCGGCACCCGCCCTGCCCGTCCTCCCCACTGGTACCGACCCCCCGCTGCAGCTCCAGGCCGAGACTCGGTCGGCCGACGGCCCCGGGGCAATCCGCTGCGTCGGCCACTCACGCGAACTCGCCCTCGGGGGCATCCCCGTGATGTGCTCCGCCTGCCGGGCCCGACGCGACTGGCTGCTCATCAACCACGGGCGCAACGTCTGGGTCCGCTGCCGGTGCGGCAACCAATGGCTCGAGCCCGAGATCGGCCGCGCCGACTTCGATGCCCTGATCGGCGGCCCGCACGGGACGACCTACCCGAGTGTCGAGGCGGGCTTGACCGCGCTCGGGTTCGACGGCGTATTCGCCGGCATCTACCTGGAGTAGGCGAGCACCAGACGGAATACCGAAGGGCGCCACCGGCATGTCGGTGGCGCCCCTTGGCGTGCAGGTGAGGTTCAGCCGCGTGCGCTGTCCTTCGCCAGCCCACCCCGGAAGTCGCACCCCGGGCACTCATCTTCACCCTGGACGTGTCCCTCGTACCAGCCGTGGACCGCCGCATGCAGGATGGCCTCCTCCACGGTGGCCTCGCCGCTACGGACTGACTCGATGGCTCCGCCGACGATCAACCCGAGTACGGCGTTGTCGGTCGAGGGGAACGGGGGCGAGGGCACTGCGAGTCGGGTGTCATGCCCGCAGCCTACGGGCGAGCACCCGCTCGGTCAGTCGGTCGACGTGGTCTCCTGTCGGGGGGAGCTGTGCAGGTCGCTGCGAAATCCCCGGCCGACCGGCCTCCAGTTCTGGAACGTGGACGGCTTCCAGCGGGGACGGCCCGGAACGCTGTCGTCGTCGGGCGAGGGCAGGCTGCCCCGGCTCTTGCGGCTGCGGGTCGCGCCGACGCTGATACCCAGGTGGGCGGCGACCTCCGGGTACCCCAGAGCCTCTGGTCGTCGGCCATAGTGTTCTCCTCCGTCAGGGCGAGCGTACGGAACGAACAGGTGGAAGCACGACGAGGCCGCCCCTGCCTGAGCGGCATGGGGCGGCCTTCGGCGGTCCTCGGTCACACTCCGGAGCGCCGGTTGGAGAGGTCGAGGGCGTCGGTCGCGAAAGAGAGGGCGGCGCACAAGCCGGTCACCTCGTACAGGGTCGGACGGACCAGGCGCGGCCAGTCGTCCGGGGCGGCGGGCCAGGAACCGAGGAGCACCTCGGTCGTGGTCAACCCCAGGTACGCCGTGATGTCCCAGCCGCTGCGCGAGGCCGGCTCCCAGCGCAGCCGGATGCGCCCGAGGGGAAGTTGGGGAGTTTCGGCAGCGAGCCAGGTGATGTCGAGGGGGCCATCGGGGCGAGTGGAGATGCGCTGGAGAAGCGCGCTATGCACGCCGTCCGGCATGGGGCGCACGGCGACATCGTGCAGCGCGAGACGAGGCACGGGACGCGAGAGCGACGAGATTGAAGCCTCCGTGGTGGTAGAGAAGCGATCAAGCCCAGGCGAGGGCATCGCGCGCCCCCGCCGGGAGGTAGTCCTCCTGACCGTCATCGGAGATGTACGCCTTGCCGTCGCGGATGACGACCTCGGCCCCCACGAAGTGGGCGAACGGGAAGTCGGGGTTGACGGCGAGACGGACCGGCAGGTTGGGGTCGAGATCCTGGAGCTGGCGGAGCAGGTGGCCGACGGTCAGGTACTGGGGCAAGGGAGTCTCCGTGAACGGTGAACATCTACGAGGCTGGTCGGCTCGAAGACGGGGAGTCGTCGAGCCGTGGGTGAATGTATGAGCGGAGCCTGATCGGCAGTCAGCACGAGGAGTTGGTGACCAAGGCGGAGAGGAATCCGGTAACGGCCTCGGAGGGGGTGTGGAGACCGAACTCCTGGACCCATGAGTCGCCCTCGGCGGGCTGCACCCGGACGTGCCAGACGATGTTGCGCTGCCAGGCCGACGGGTCCTCGGAGAGCCAGCCGACGTAGACATAACCGTCGGGGCTGGTCGCGTGGACGTTGGCCTCGGGGGTGTCAACGATCGCCCACCCGAGTGCGTCCAGGAGATCGAGCACCGGGCCCGCACCGTGGTCGGCGGAGAGCCAGTTGAGAGCATCCGCTGCGGGTCGGATAACGGCCGGAAGGAGGGTGGAAGGGGGGCTCACGGTTGGATGGATCCCTTCGTTGAGCTGCGGTTTCCCGACACCCGTACGTTGGCATGCGGCATGCCGAAGTGCGTAGTCGTTTCCCGGCAAGGACGTCTGCCGTGGGCGAACTCGGAGTTGTCGGCTGGTGACTGGAGACCGGGGAATGGACAGGCCACCGCGGTTGTCCTACATGGGTTGCGGTGACGGGCCACAGGCGAGAGAAGGGGGACAGCGATGGCCGAGACGAGCAGACGCTGGGACGGCGCCGGGTTGGAGCGCAAGATCCGCGCGGCCGGGCGGCCGTGGACCGTAGGCGACATCGCGATGGTCGCCGACGGCCAGTGGGGAGTCGGCGCACAGCCCGATCAGTGGCCGGACGAGGAGACGGTGGAGCGCCGGGTCGCCGAAGGCCGGCGCGTGGAGCTGACGATGGAGGAGCTGGCCCGCGCGGTGGGCCTCCGCGCAGAAGAGGACCACCGCGACGAGAATCAGAGCTAACCGTTCAACGTCGGGGGCCCGTTGTGGGCGCCGACGGCCCGATGACAGCCGCTGGAGAGGACGGTTCGGGCACGGCCCCCGGGGCGTGCTGCGTCTGCCCGGAGCGGGCGACAGCGGCCTGTGCCAGCCGAACCCTCGGCGCCTCAACCTCGGGTGCGGATGCCTCACGAGCCTCCACCACGCGCCGGATCGCCTGGAGGTACGCACGGCTCTCCGCGTGGGCGACGCGGAGGCTGACTGCCGCTTCGGTGATCCGGTCGAGTTCGTAGAAGTCAGGCACGTACCCATGCCGGGACAGGGCGTGAAGACGGTCCTGGTCAACGGTTCATTCTCACCCATCGCGTATGCCGTGGATTTGACAGCGCGGCCCGCAGTGGGAGGGTTGGTAGGGCATGGCTCGGCGGCTTCACAAGCGAGGATCCCATCCGGTGAGCGAGAGCCCGCCCCAGCTGCGATCGTGGGGCGTCTTAGGCCGTGCGTTGTCATCAGGCTGGCGCCGCGGGCGCGCCGCGACAGGTCGCGGCTTCTGCGCGGGCACGTGAGCAGAAGAGAAGAGGGGACGGTCTCGACATGCGTGCAGCAGCGTACGGAGGACCGTGGACAGTCACGGTGAAGCCGGACCCGAGGATCGAGCCCCTTCGACATTATCGTGCGGATCACCAGCACCAACATCTGCGGTTCCGAAACCTGCACATGTATGAGGGGCGGACCTCGTTCGAGACGGGGCGCACGCTGGGGCACGTGAACCTGGGGCAGGTCGCGGAGGGCGGGCCGGGGGTCAGCAAGAGCCATACCTCATCCGCCGCCAGGCATCGGCGCGGTCGTGCAGGAGACCTGTTCGACGCCAGCCGGTCACGGCAGTGCTCGGCCGCTCCCGGGCGACCGAGCACCTGAAAGGAGTCCCCTCATGGCTGACATCAACGTGGCGCTGCACGTACAGGTCGAGGCCCAGCCCGGCAAGGAGGAAGAGGTCGCCGCGTTTCTCCGCGACGGTCTTGCCATCGTGCAGGAGGAGCCCGACACCGTCGCCTGGTTCGCCGTGCGCCTGAGTCCGTCCACCTTCGCCATCTTCGATGCCTTCCCCCACGACGACGCACGCCAGGCCCACCTCGCCGGCCGTCTGGGCAGCGCCTTGACGGAACGAGCCGGTGAACTGTTCGCCCAACCGCCGTCCGTCGAGCAACTCGACGTCCTCGCCCACAAACTCCCGTGAAGACCAGACTGCCTGGTCCACGCCCGGCGCGTCGCACTGGTCCCGGCCGGCGCCCGAATCATCGCAGCGGCGATCGATTGGGTCGTCATGGGGTGGGCCCGCCGTACGCATCGGAGCACGCGAGGTTCGGCCCGGTAGGCGGAGCGCGGGGTCGGAATACACCAGGCGACAACCGCGTACCCACAGCAGAAGGGACCTTGCCGTGACCATCAAGACGGAGTCCGTGTCCCTGGAGGACGCCCGGCGAGTTGTCGCTGCGGGGGAGGCCAAGGCCGACGAGATCGGCTCGCCGAGCAACATCGCCGTCGTCGATGTCGGTGGCAACCTCGTCGCGCACATCCGGATGGACGAGGCGTGGATCGGGAGCGTCGACATTTCCATCAGCAAGGCCTTCACGTCCCGGGCCTTCGACATCAGTACCGCCGACCTGGCCGCCAACGCGGGTCCCGGTGAGCAGTTCTTCGGGATCAACGCATCCAACAACGGACGCGTCATGATCTTCGCGGGCGGTGTCCCGCTGAGGCACGGCGGCCGGATCGTCGGCGCCGTGGGCGTCAGCGGCGGCAGCGGTGAGCAGGACCAGACCGTGGCCGAGGCTGCGGCGACGGCATTCTGACGACTGGCCACGCCATGCCGTGATCAGCGGAGCCCTCAGCGAGGCCGCTCGTTGGAAACTCCACCGCGAGGACGGTTGGACCAAGGCCCTCCTCCACCTTGACGGCAGCTGAGCGGCGGCAGCGCGGACCCGAACCGGTCCCCCGACGACAACCGGAAGGAACCACGCACCATGACCAACGAACTGCACGGCTGGAAGGTCGCCATCCTGGCCACGGACGGCGTTGAGCGCGTCGAGCTCGAACAGCCTCTCGGCGCACTGCTGGGCGCTGGAGCGCAGGCCGAACTCCTCTCCCTCCACACCGGCGAGATCAACGCGCGCCAGATGGACATCGACCCGGCCGGAACCTTTACCGTCGACAAGAAGGTCGCTGACGCCCGTGTGGGCGACTACGAGGCGCTCCTGCTGCCCGGCGGCACCATGAACCCCGACCAGTTGCGCACCGACTCCGACGCCGTCGCCTTCGTGAGGGAGTTCGTGGAGACCGGGAAGCCCGTTGCCACCATCTGCCACGGACCTTGGATACTGGCGGAGGCTGGCGTGCTGCGCGGTCGCCGCCTCACCTCATGGCCCAGCATTCGTACTGACCTGCGCAACGCCGGCGCCGAGGTCGTTGACGAGGAGGTCGTGATCGACGACCAGCTGATCTCCAGCCGCAGCCCGCAGGACCTCCCCGCCTTCTGCAAGACGATCATCGAACGCTTCGCCGCCGCAGCGCAACCCGCCTGATCGGGAGAAGTCGCAAGCCACCGAATGACATCCGGCACCCGCACGGCCGAGTCGCCGTGGATCAGCAGAGGAGATCGTCATGGCAAGCAGCAACCGCGCCGTCACCTTCCAGAACCCAAAAGACATGCGCGTTGAGTCCCTGGACTTCCCGAAGCTTCAGATGCCGAACGGGAAGAAGGCTCCGCACGGAGTCATCCTCAGGATCGTCGCCACCAACATCTGCGGGAGCGACCTGCACATCTACCGCGGGTCCTTCCCAGTGCCCCAGGGCATGGTGATGGGGCATGAGATGACCGGGGAGGTCATCGAGGTCGGCCCCGACGTCGAGTTCCTCAGTGAGGGCGACCTCGTATCCGTCCCGTTCAACGTCGCCTGCGGCCGATGCCGCAACTGCAGGGCGCGCCGGACCGAAGTCTGCGAGACCACGAACCCCGAGGTGTCCTGCGCAGCGTACGGCTTCAACCTGGGCGACTGGACCGGCGGCCAGGCCGAATACCTGTTCGTCCCCTACGCCGACTTCCAGCTCCTGCGCTTCCCGGACAGGGACCAGGCCATGGCGAAGATCCGTGACCTGGCGCTGCTCTCGGACATCCTGCCCACCGCGTTTCACGGTCTCATGGAGGCCGGTGCCGAGCCGGGCTCGACCGTGTACATCGCCGGCGCCGGACCGGTCGGCCGCTGCGGCGCAGCAGCGGCGCGCCTCCTCGGGGCGTCCTGCATCATCGTCGGCGACTACCACAAGGACCGCCTGGAGCTGGTGAAGAAGAACGGCTGCGAGACGATCGACCTGAGCCAGGACGCGGCGCTCACCGACCAGATCGAGGCCATCCTGGGCGAACCCATGGTCGACTGCGCAGTCGACTACGTCGGTAACGAGGCACACGGCATCGGCCGCGAGGCCGAGGACATGGACCCGGCCCACGCCATCAACCAGGTAATCGACGCCACCCGCGCGGGCGGAGCCACCGGAGTCATCGGCGTCTACGGCCCCGACCCGCTCGCTCAGTCGAAAGCCGAGCAAGAGGGCACATACCCGATCGACTTCGGCAAGGCATGGATCAAATCGCCGCGGATCGCCGCCGGGCAGGCACCGATCATGCACTACAACCGCGAGCTGATGATGGCGATCCTGTGGGACCGCATGCCCTACCTGAGCGCCATGCTCAACACGAAGGTGATCAGCCTCGACGACGCCCCCGACGCCTACGCGACCTTCGACACGGGAGTGTCCGAGAAGTTCATCATCGACCCCCACGGCCTCATTCCCGCCTGAGGTCCGCGATCCGAGAAACAACGCCTAACTCGCCGCCTCTCACGTTGCCGCGCCGAGCAGGCGTGAGAATGGGCAGTCCGTCGCTTCGTCTCGGGCGACGGACTGCCCATTACGCCGTCGCTCGTGAGTTCGCAGGGGCGGATGAGGGGGTCTCCCAGCGTTCACCGGCCCAGAAGTGCGGCTCGTACGAGGTGAGCGTGTTGCGGAACTCGTAGCGCGCGTACCAGGGGCTGCCGTGGGCCTCAGGCCAGGATCATCCCTCCGGCCGTCGGGCCTCCCGGACGTCGCCACTGCCGAACGCAGCGGTCTCCACCAGGTCTGCCCGCATTCTCGGCCGACGCTGCTTCTATGTACGCGCAGTCGACGATCAGGAGTTCCAAACACAGGCCCACGTGGTGAGCGTAGACCAGCCCTTCGCAGAGCCGGGACTGTGCGTGTACGAGATCAACAGGGATTCAAAGATGGGCTCTCAGCGTCCGCGCCGGGGCGCCGGCGAGCTAGCCGGCAGGCGGGCAGAGGTCGCGGGCGCGGGGTGTCCCGTCCGTTTCTGGCCCGGCCCCGTGGAGCGGCTCTGGGCGGCCATCACCCGGAGGTCGGCTGCCGTGCGTGGAGCCCGCGCGGCACGGTGTACGGCCTGGGTGACGGCGGTGCGGCGTACGTCCAGCGGAGTTGGAGCGCGCGAGACCTGAGCCTCGGCGATCGGCGTGGCCGACGCGACAGGGGTCATAGTGACCAGGTGCTGCATCCCCCGGTCGACTTGGTGGCGCTCGCGGACCACCGGGGTCGACTTCGCCATCACAGCGGCGGTTTCGGCGATCAAGTGGGACGGGGTGCGGGCCGTGAACGTCGCTTCGGCACGAGTGCCCCAGCCCGGTGGGCCAGCCCACAGCTCGACGGTCGTGCGGTCGGAGCCGTATCCGCGCCGATCGATAAGGATGCCCGCTTGGTCGTCAGGAGCGATGATCTCGACGGTGCCGAGTTCAGCAGCTCCGTCAAGGTTCCAGCCGGCATCGGTCAGCGGCCGGACGGTGTCCCTCCAGGGGACGGTTGGTCCTGTCAAGAAGCGGCCGGGGGTGTCGGAGGCGATGGCTTCGTCGTAGTCCTGGACCAGTGTGGCGGTGAGGCCGGCGACCATCTCGGCCGGGGTGACGTGGTTGAACGTCGCCGTCCAGCGAGGCGCCGAGAAGGCGTCCTCGGCTGCGCTGATCTTCCACAGTTCGAAGTCGTCGCCGAACCAGCCGATCCGTATCCGTTGGTCGGGAGAGGTCACGAGGAGCTGGCAGGGGCCCTCATCGAGGTACTGATGGGGCCAGTGGGCGACGGGCGCGAAGCCAGCCTCACCGGTCCCGTTGGAACCAGCCAGATACATGGGGCTGACCAGTACCTCTTGGTACCGGGTCGGGTCATCAGGGGCGTACATGGTCGAGTCTCCGGAAGCGAAGGAGGAGAACGGATCAGCGTATGCAGCGGCGGGAGCCGCCGGAGCGCACGCGGATGCCGTAGTGGCGGCGAGTGGCCTCTAGTTCTCACCCCCGTCACCGACCCCGGCCCGGTGCCGACTGAGCGGTCACGGCCGCCGGCACCCGCGGTTCCGGCTGAGGCGCGTGGCTGAACATGACGTTCGACGCGGCGGCGCTCCGTCGTAGGGCCGCCGCGGTCCGGGCGCTCTCGGCTCCCGCCCCCAGCGGAATGCCGACGTGGGTCCGCGTGGCTGCCGCTGTCGGACGCGGTGCCGCTGTTCCACCTCGCAGCGAGAAGGGCTGACTCCAGTGCTCGACACTCGCGTAGACGGCCCCCAACGCCTGGCCGGCATCGGTAAGCACGTACGGGTCTCCGTGCCGGGAGCCCGTCCGCGTGACCAGGCCATCGGCCTGAAGCCGGACAAGTCGCTGCCGTGCGAGGCCGTAGTCCAGACCGGCCGCCTCGGCGATGTGGACGAACCGCATCTGGCCGTCAGCCGAGTCGAGGGCCTGAATCACGGCAGTTGAGTGCCGAAGATGCAGGCGGCGCAGCGCGTCCTCGACACGCTCGGCTTCGGCCATCGGTTCCTGTGTCAGGTGGGTGCGGGACCAGTCCGAGACCGTGCGGAGGACGGGGGCCAGAGACGTGCCGAGCGCGCTGAGTTGGTACGGCGCGCCCCGCCGGTCGTAGCCGCGGACCACCAGTCCGTCAGCGTGCATCGTGGCCAGCCGTTTGCCGACGAACTGCTCACTGACGAAGGGGAGCTGCGCAGCAACGTCGCGGACGCGCACGGGGCCCCTCACCTGGGCCAGGGTCATCGCGGTCCAGGTGGTCCACTTGGGCCCGATCCGGGCGAGAGCCTCCTCGACGCGCTGGGCGTCGATGGAAGCGATGGAGAAGGTGGGAGGCAGGCCGGGGGTAGCCATGGTGGGGTCCTTATCGGGATGAGGTCAGCGTGAGCGGGGGGTCGCGAGGGAGGTCCTGGCGATGGGCACGGCGGCCGGTTCGGAGAGCGCGCCTGACGTGGTCCGCGTGGTGGTGCGGCCGAGGGCGGCGGACACCCGGGAGGTCGTCGCGCGACCATCACGCAGGGCGGCTTCCCCCTGCGCAGTGAGCGAGAGGAGCTGGCCGGGCCGGTACACGTTCTCGGTGGTGTCCTGATGCAGTAGCCCGTCGGCGACCAGCCGCTGCACGGTCTGCGGGAAGACCGCCGGGTCCTGCCGCTGGGCCCTCTCCCGCGAGATGTACGGGTCCTCGCCGATCGCGTTGCGACCAAAGCGAACGCCTCCGGCCGCGACGGCTTCGAGGGCTACCAGCCCGCGCTCCCCGGCGACGGCCCAGTCGTCGTCCCGGTCGGGCCTCGTCTTCTGGTCCTGCCCTTGGCTCTTGTTTATCGCGCGTTGAGCAGGCTCGGGCGAGGAAAGATGCCGGCGGTAGGCGGACAGGGACTCGACGAGCTGGCTGTACGCCCGGTCTTGTTGCGCCAGAACGCCTCCGAGTTCGGGGAGTGCTGTCCGCAGCAGCGCGTACGACACCTGGGCGCGGCCGACTTCACTGCGACCGATGCCTTTGTGTAGCCGCTCAGCCCGTTGGACCGCGTGGAGCACGCTCTCGTGTCGCTCGTCCAACGCCGCTGCGGCTTCGATGACGCGTGTAGCGGCCTGGTGCAGCGGCTCTCCCGGACCACGCGCGAGGGCGGGCACGCTGACATCCCCGACACTGAGCACTTCGACGACGAGATAAGGCCCAGGGGGTGTGTCTGCGTCGTACGGGTTCACTCCGTCGCCTCCATCCGGGCGAGCAGGGAGCGGACCAGAGCGGGCAGGATCCCGGGGTCGTCGCCGAGCCGAGGGCGGTCGCTCGCTTCGCGGAGGAGATCGGCGTCATCGAGCAGACCGCTGGAGATCTCCATGCAGGCGTCGGTGATCCGGGCGGAGGCGAGCAGCGACTGGGAGAGAACCTCGACGTAGTCGTCCGGCGCGAGGCCGGCGGCCTCGGCTGCGTTGCGGACCGCCTCCAATTCAAGCGCGCTGAAAGCGAAGTCGAAGTCGTCGTCCCGCTCGGTTCCGCCGGATGCGGCGACGAACGGCGCGCAAGGCTCCGTAGGGGTGCCCACGCGGGTACAGATCTCGTCGGCCGAGGAGGTCAGCTCGGCGAACGACTCGGTGAGCCACCCCAGCGCGGAGGCGTAGGAGGCCAGAGCGAACAGGCCCGCCGAACCAGCGGGGCGTGGGTCGGCGGCCACGAAGCCCTCGAACCGGTCGTTCAGCCCGGTGATCACGCGGGGCCCAGCGGCCAGCGGACCCAAGACGGGATGCAGGTAGGAGCGGGCGGCAGCCGTCGGGTACTCGGCGGCAGGGATACCGCCGACGTTCTGAGCGGCCTCGGTGAGGAGATCCGCTAGCTCTGAACGGGTGCGCGAAGCAGGGTCGTTGGTCATCGCTGGGTGGCCTTTCGGGGGGCAGTGGCCGAGGGTGGCGCTGTTGACGGGGCAGTCGCGCGGCCCGCTGTCCGACGTTCGGCGGTGAGCGTCGAGCGGGACCGGGCGGCCTGTACGCGGGCCTCCGTGGCGGAGTCCGGCCCGACCCCTTGCTGAGGGCCGGTGCGCAGGTGGGCCGCGTGGTAGACCGCGTAGTCCTTCCGGCTGCCAGCGGCTACGAGGTAGATCTCGCGCTTGTGAGTCGAGGTCGGCGGAGCCTGGCGGAACTGAATGACCAGCCAGTAAGAGACCTTCGGGTCGACGTACACCTTGTGGAAGCCGGTTAGACGGCCCCTCAACGGCAGACAGTCGTCGCTTCCGTGGACCAGGTTCTGCAGCTCCAGCAGTGCCAAGCCGCGTACCCCATCGGGAAGTTCCCGCAGGTCGGCAATGACATCAGGGTGCGCTGCAAAGGCGAAGCGGGCGCGGCTCACAGTAGCCTCCCCTGGACCGGGTGCTGGACCGGTGTCGCCGGGGTCGCGCGGGTGGCGTCGAGGCCGGTCTGCGGTGTCGCGGAGGCGCCGACTGACCGGGAGAGGGCGATGCGGGCCCGGACGACAGCACCGTTGTGGTCGCTGTACTCCGGCGGTTCTGGCAACGGGCCGCTGCGGCTATCCAACCAGCAGCGGGCGGCGTCCACGTCGGCGAAGGCGCCCTCGCGCATCGTGTACGTGCGGGTGCTGAAGTTTCCCTCGTCGAGGAAGACACGGATCGGTGTCTGCCCGGCATCGGAGTTCCGGGCCAGCGTCCATGCCTCACGCGGGTCGGAGTCCGAGGTCTGGGTGTCGAGTACCTCGTACCGAGTTCCCGACTCCCGGATCTGCTGCTCGACCTGGAGAGTGAGGTCGTCGGCGGGCTTCATGAGGTCCCCGCCAGCCTGGGAGATGTGCTCGGGTGGGCACCCGCGTTCGATCAGCCAGTTTTGGGCGAAGGCCACGGTGGCGTGATAGGTCACCTCGAAGGTGAACGTATTCAGGCTGAGGTCCCGCGCGACCTTGATCGCTGCTACCTGCGGTTCACCCGGCGCACCCCAGGCGACCGATCCGTCGTGAGCGACGACGTAACTGTGGGAGCCATCGGGAGGGGTGCGGTGTTCAGCAAGGACCGTAACGTCACCGGTCCAGAACTGTCGCTCCGCGTACTCGGAATTCGCGTCGGAAGGTGCGAGATCGTCCAAGTGGAAGTCGGGTATGTCGCTCATGCCGCCGGCCCCGTCTGCTTGGACGCGGGGTGGGTCAACAAGCGGTGGTTCGGCCGCGTCGGGCTCGTCGTACAAGCCGCGAAGGGTCCGTCGGGGGCACGCAGGTGCACCAGCGTCTGGTCCAGGTGGTCGCGATGCCAGGTCGAAGGACCGCACAGGCCGGCCTCCGTGTCGGTGAACTGCTGCCAGGCGAGCCAGAGTGCGTGGAGCCGGGCGACGGCCTCGGGGTGTTCGTGCCATTGCGCGCACCATGGGCGGCCCGTGCTGATCTCCCGGCCGTACACCGGCAGGAAGAGGTAGTTCACCCAGTCGCTGAGGGCAGCGAGTTCGACGGCGTACGCCTCGCCGCCCAGGGCGAGGATGAACACCGAGGCGGGGCCGTCGGCCTTCTTGCCGTCAGCCGCCTCGGCTTCCGGAGCGCCGTCCGTCGGCTGGCTGGCAGCGGATTCGGGCTCGGAGCCGAGGCGGTCGAGGATGACGCCGTGCTGCCTGACTTCGGCCACGGTCTTGGCGAGGGTGCTGGCGAGGTCGTCAAGGCCTGCGTCGGGGACGCGGTACGGCTCGGGGCCGGGGGAGGTCGGGCTGGTGTTGGCCATGAGGATGTGCTCCATCTGTGAGACGGCGACATGTCCGAGAGGATCTGGAGAAACAGCGGTTTGGTCCGGCCGGTGGAACGCGGTAGTGGAGCGCTACCGGTCGGCACAGCGGGGACAGTGAGGAGAAGGTTGTGCCAGCAACTGCAAGGCACATGCGGCCTGTTGCGGGACGACGCCGTTGCCGAGCGCAGTGAGCTGCGCCGGACGGCCGAGCCCCGGAGTCGCGGTGACCCAACCGGCGTCGAGGCCCTGCATCCACTCCACGAAGTCCGCGCGGAGCCGGCCGGCCGCGTCCGTGGGAGCCGGGGCCGGACGGGTGAGCCTCTCCCATCGGGTGATGGCGGCTCCGTACGCTCCCCATCGCCGTCCAGCCGACACCCGTCCACGTGGCGGTGCCCTCGGCTTCTAGCTGCCGGGCCGACCGTTCCCGCGTACATTTAGACTCTCACTCTGGGAGGGGCATTGAGCAAGGTCGTCTTCGTGCACGGCGTCGGCAAGCAGTACCTGAGCGAGGACTCTTTGGCACGGGACGTCGTTCCCGAACTCCAGGGCGGCACACGTCTTGCGGGCGGCCCGGTGCCATCGTCCGACGACGTGGGGGTGGCTTTCTACGGTGACCTATTCCGCCCACGCGGCACCCGCGCGGGGGCCGAACTCCCTTACGATGAGGGCGATGTCGACAACGACGCGGAGTTTGCTCTCCTGATGGAGTGGTGGGCCGAGGCGGCGCGCACCGACCCCGCTGTCCCTGATCCGGCGGCCACCGGTACGCGGGGCCCCGTGGGCTGGACCGCCTCCCGGGCTCTCCGGCTCAACGCCGTGCGAGCAGCCCTGGACGCCCTCACGGGCGCCCGGTACCTGCGCGGGGTTCTCGACCGCGCGCTGATCGGCAGTCTCAAGCAGATGACCGGCTACTTCGGCGACGAGGAGATCCGGCGCGCGGCGCAGGACCGGCTGGCCGCACGGATCACCCCGAGGACACGGGTCGTCGTGGCCCATTCGCTCGGGTCCGTCATCGCCTACGAGACGCTCTGCGACCCGCGGCGTAACGGCGACTGGGACATCCGCATGCTCGTCACCCTGGGATCACCGCTGGGCATGCGCGCCCTCGTCCTCGACCGGCTCGAACCGGCGCCCGAGACCCGCCGAGCCGTGTGGCCGAAGCCGGTGCGGGCATGGACCAACATCGCCGACGACACCGACATCGTCGCCGTCGTACGCGAACTCGGCCCGGCCTTCGGCGAAGGCGTACGAGACGTGGCGGTGAACAACGGCAGCCACATGCACGACGCCACGCGGTACCTGACCGCCGTCGAGACGGGGCGGACCATCTTGACGGGCCTGCTACCGGGGAACGGGACCGTCTGATGCGGTACCTCGTCGCGGCGGGCACCCGCCACTACCGAGAAGCCCCCGAACTTCCCCTGGCCCACGAGGACGTCCACCGGGCGACCGAGCTGTTCGTGTCAATGGGCTACGAGCGTGTCCTCACGGCCGTCTCCTACGACCCGGACTGCGCGTCCTTCGAGAATGCCCTGGCCGACTGGTGCCACACCCCCGGACTGACCGCTGACGACGTCGTAGTCGTGTACTACGCCGGGCACGGGGACCGCTCCCCGGCCGGCCAGTACCGTCTGGCCTGCGCTGACAGCGAGCCGGGGCGACCACGCTCGTGGCTGTCACTCCCCAACCTGGCCGAGATCCTAGCCACGTCACCGGTCCGCAACGTCCTGTTCGTGGTGGACGCCTGTCACGCGGCGGCGGCCACGGCGGAGATCGGCACCGTCACCGACACCATCGTGGCTGGCCGGGGACGCGGCGACAGATTCGGCGGGGGCACCTGGCTGCTGGCCTCCGCCCGGCATCGCGATCTGGCGGTGGACGGCGCCTTCGTGACCGAACTGGCGAAGGCGTTCCATCAAGGTGACGGGCCGTCACAACGGTGCCTGGCGCCGAGCATGCTCGCCGAGCGGGTCAATCGTTCCCTCACGGCGATGGGGCTGGCCCAGCGGGCCGCGTGCTCGTCCACCGACCAGTCCGAGCGGCCCCCGTTCTTCGTGAACCCCTCCTTCGACCCGAGCGCCGAGGTCACGGGCGACGGGCGCACGGTCTCCGACGCCTCGGACCTCTCCTCGCACTTCGAGCCGCGGGGTCGTGGAGTGGAGCATGTGCACGACCCCGGTTCGTACTTCACCGGACGTGAGCGGGCCCTGCGTGAGGCACGCGCCCATCTGGAGGGCGACGGGCAGGGACAGGCCATGGTCGTCACCGCCGACCCCGGCTCGGGCAAGTCCGCGGTCCTGGGCCGGCTGGTGCTGGAAGGCTGTGCCGACACCTCCGTCAACGCGCACCACCAGACGCTTGAGGCCTTGGTGGAGCGCATCGCCGCCGCGGCGGACGTCCGAGCCAGTACGCCGGTGGCCCTGTTCACCGCCCTTGTGGACCGGGGACGCCCCTTCCGGATTGTCGTCGACTCGCTCGACGAAGCCGGCTCGGCGGGTGACAAGGCCGAGGCCCGCCGCATCGCATGGGAACTGCTGCGCCCCCTCGCGGCGGTGACCTGTGTGCGGCTGGTGGTCGGCTCACGTCGCGAGCTGTTGCCTCACCTCGGCGGGCACGTGCCGGTGATCGACCTCGACAACGGCGAGTACGCGCAGGACACGGAGCCGGCCGAGTATGTGGCGAAGATCCTCTGCGACGAGGGGGCGCCGTACGAACACCGGCCGGACGTGGCCCGCCAGGTCGCCCGCGAGGTGGCTCGCCGGGCTGGGAGATGTTTCCTGGTTGCCCGGATGACGGCGAGCGCTCTGCTGCGCGGTTCGGTCATCGACACTGCCGTACCGGGCTGGGCGGAGCAACTGCCCTCGGACGTTGGAGGCGCTTTCGAGGCGTATCTCCAGCGACTGCCGCAGGAGCGGCACGCCAAGACCATGGCCCTTCTCACAGTGCTGGCCTTCGGAGAGGGCAACGGCCTACCGCGCCGGCTCTGGGTGCAGGTGGCGACCCGGCTCTCAGGCATCCCACTTGTCCAGGCGGATGTCGACCTGCTGCTGGATGAGGACGGCTCCTACTTGGCGCACGCCGACGTGGACGGCACGAAATACTTCCGGCTGTATCACCAGGAACTGACGGACCATCTGAAGCAGCGATCACTCAAGCATCGGGACCTGGCTGATCTTCAGGAGTGTTTTGTGGTGACTCTTTTGGAACTCGTGCCGGACCGGGACTGGTCTCAAGCACATCCGTACGTCCGCACCCACCTGTCGACGCACGCCGCTGCTTCGGGAGAACTGGACGATCTCATCGAGGACGCCTCGTTCGTCGTTCACGCCGACCTGGCGACGCTGCTACCGGCGGTGCGGCGAGCACTGCGCCGACCCACGCTCGCCCTCGCCGTCGAGCGCTACGCCTACCTCGTCGCCAACACTGACTCCGCCCAAGTCGACAAGCCGGCGCTGCTGGCTTTTGTGGCGGGGGCACACGGGGAGCACGCGCTGTCTGCGCAGGCCCAGAACCTGTCGGCTGTGCTGGAGCGCGTGTGGGTGGAGCCACGGGAGATCACCCCGCATCGCGTGGTGGGCCGACACAACGGGGACGCCTATGCGATCCGCTCGTACAGCAAGGGGTGGCGGATCGAGGACCTGGCCCTGCCGGATGGTGGCCACGTCGTGCTCGCGGCGCCTCCGTCGACCCACCACGTGCACGTGTGGCGGCTCGACGACCCCTCGCAGTCGACCCTGCTGCCGCATCCCGCTGTCGTCGCGGGGCTCGCTCTGCTTAATGACGGTGCGAGCCCGGCGCAGGCAGTGACCCTCGACGTCAAGGGAGACATTAGAATATGGGACGTCACCGATCAGACACTGCGCCACACCGCCCCCAGTGGGGCAACGCTGCTGTTCGACGCGGGGTTCCGCGACGACGGCACGCCTGTGGTCGTGTGCGGGGACACCGAACAGGTTCGCGTGTGCACGCTGCCCCTGCTTGAACCACTGGTCCAGGCGGCCTGCGAGACACCCGCGAAGATCGATCTCGACATGCCCGAGGCATCCGCCTACCTCGCCCACGACGCCGACGGCCGCGTCCGGCTCCTGCTGTGCGACGGGGTGCGCGGCCGTGTCACCCTGCACTCCCTCGACGCGGAGGGGAGCGTCGACATCCTGCTCGACGACTGCATCCGGCCCTTCCTGGCCGACCGCATCCATGGCGGCCGAGGCACCGTTGCCGCAGTGTGCGAGCCGCGCACCAGGGTGACGCTGATCGAGACGGGATCGGGACGGATGGCTGCCTTGCCGTTCAACGGGTTCGTCTGGCAGGAGAGCGGCTTCGCCCTGGGCAGTGAGGACGACCCCGTGTTCGTGACGCAGGACCGCGACGATCTGCTCATTGCGCGTCTCGATGGCCCCGTGCAACGCGTCGCGGCCCGGGACAAGGACGCCGACCATGCGAGTTTCCTGGCACCCGTGCTGCTGCGGGCCGGGTTGCACGCCGCGACGGTCGGCTACGGAAGCCAGGTCTGCGTGGTCAGCTGCACGACCGCTGACGCCGTGGGTTCGCCGTTGTGGGGGCACGAGGCCGCAGTCTGCGCCCTCCGGCTGCTTCCCGCTCACGGTGAACCGGGACCCGACATCCTGGCGGTGGGTAACGACGGGACGGCACGACTGTGGCGGTGGGCTGACCATGCCAGGCCGGGCGACCCGCGGTCCGCCTCACTAGAGCTGTCCGCTCCGGAGATCGACTCACTCATTGCCTGGCCCGAGGACCCCCCCGGCGTCATGGCGGTCTCCGGCCGCATGGTCCGGCGCGTTGCGCTCTCCCCGGAGCCCCCCGGCACCACGTTCGACCTGGTCGAGGATCTGTTCGTCGACGCGGTCTCCGAACAGGAGCGCGCTGTGGACCCGGACGGCTCGCTCCAGCTCCTGATTTGGGACTACAAGGGCCAGGTGAAGCCGGACGCTCACTCCGACCTGCCCGGGTGGCCCGGATCCGTTCCTCACTCCCAGGCGGTCTGGCACCGCATCGCCCCGGGCGGACTTGCCGAGCACACAAACCTGACCTGGCTGGAAGGGATGGCCGATCTCGGGGTCCAGGCTCACCTGCTGCCACCGACCTCAAGCCATCCGCACACCCGGCTGCTGGGCCTGGACGCAGTCCGTGGCCGGGTGAAACGCCTCGACACCCCGCACTCGATTCCCGAGTGGACCAACCTTCCCTGGCCGGTCGATCCGAGCAACGACTCGGTCTGTTCGGCGGCCTTCACCACCCTGGAAGGAACCACCGTGCTGCTGACGGGCACTCGCCCGCTTGGGCGCTGGGAAAGCAGCGTGGCGGGCCGATACGACCGCTCGGCCGAAGGGGAGGCACCGCGGGCCGGCATCACGGACGGCCGGCTGTGGGACGTCTCGGCGGGCACGCCTGGTAGGGGCACGCCGCTGAAACTTCTCGGCGACGTCTGCCTCCTCCTGCCGCACCACACCAAAGCCGGGACGCGGTGGGTGGCCCAGCAGGGGCGGGAAGGCACGACAGAAGTCATCGATCTGTCGACGGACAGCCGGTACCGGGTCCGGCCCAGCCAGCCGGTGGACGAACCCCGTTCGGGCATTGGCCACCGGATGATCTCCGAAATCGATGTCTTCCTGCGCTGGACCGAGTTGTCCGACGGGGGTGCCGTCCTGCTCCTCCTGGACCCCGAGGCCTGCGACGACGCCCATGCGGCCCCGGTCACCGTCTGGGATTCCGCCGCCCCAGAAACCCCGCGTCAGCTGGGTTTACCCGCCTGCCGGTTGCTGTGGACGGGACGGGTCCCGGACGGCGACACGCTGGTCGCGATCAGCGACGAACAGGGCGTGGCACTGTGCCATCTACCTAGTGGAGAGAAGGTGTGGTCGGCGCCCCTGCCAGCGCTAGTCACCTCCCTCGCCGCCCTGCCCGCCAGCCCCAACTTCGACCTCGCCGTCGGCACCCAGCAAGGAGTGGTTTTCCTGCGCCCCCGGCTGTCCCGTCCCTGGCGGGAGCGGCTCGGCTACGGGTGACCGGACCTGCCGGCAGCAGCCCGAAGTTCGGAGAGGCGTTGGACTTCGTCCTGCAAAGGGTCAATGGAGTCGTGGCGCTGCACTCCGTACTGCCGCAGGTGGTCGAGGTGGTTCGCAGCAGTGGCAGGAGGCTGCGCCAGCCCGAGGGGTACGCCGAGGTGAAGAGCGAGCCAGCGTGCAATCCGCTCGGTAGCCGACTTCTGGCACGTTGGCTCGGTCACCTCGGGATTCAGCGGTGACGCCGGCCGTAGGCGCTCAGCCCCCTCATTCAGAGCCGTCCGCCTTCCCCGCGGAGACCATTCAGCTCTGACCAGGAAAGCCCAACGCCAGGTGCAGAGGTCCACTCGGAGTGGACCCCTGCACCCCAGGATGCGTGAGGCGTTCGGGTCGACCTCGGCGTGCCAGGCCAGAGTGCCGCCGAGGGCGGCCTGCACGCCCAGGTCGAGGCCGCCGTACCCCGAGCAGATAGACCCGATCAACGGAGAGCACGACGGGGCGACGAGGCCCGGAGCCGTGGCGCGTAGGTCCGGCGCGGCTGAGGAGAGGGGGTAGATCAAGGCGAGTTCCAGGGTCAGAAGAGGGCTGGTGAGGAGGGAGTCTCACGGGTGGCCGCGCGAGGGTGGTCGGGCTGCTGACGGCGTGGGGAGACGGCTGGCCGAGGCTGGGGGTGATGCCCCTGGGTGGGGTGTGCTGCGGGCGCGGGCGGCCTTTACGCGGGCGGGCGGCGGCTCGCCCGCCGACGGCGTGGGTGCCGAGGGCTTCGGAGCCGGACTGCTGTTCGCGGTGGCCCAGCGGGCACGTACCTCGTCGAGCGGACCGAGCGAGTGCAGGGCGTGGTTGATCAGGCGACCGGGCCCCAGGGTCTCGTCCTGAGCCAGGGTCCGGATGGCTCGCGCGGAGGCGGCGGCGGTGCGAGTGAGGGAGGAGCGCATCACCCGGTGCCCGAACCAGTCGGCGCTGCCAGGGACCATGCCTTCGCAGACGGCGGTCAGCTGCTCGCTCGACAGAGTGCCGTCGGCCAGCAGGCCGCGTCGCTGGGCCTCCCAGAGCAGGGTGATCCGGTCGATGGGTTCGCCCCGGTGGTGCAGCGCGCCCAGGCACCGGTAGAGCTGCCCGTGGGTTGGGTCGGCGAAGTCTCCCGGCCGCAGCCAGGCCACCACCTCGTCCATGGCTCCTGGCTGCTCGGTGAGGACGGCCAGGAGGAATTGCTCGTCCTCGGTGACCTGGCCGGACTGCGCCGGCGCCGGGGTGTTTGCGGCGGCAGAAGGCGCAGCGGCGGGTTGGACCGGACGAGGATCGGTTCCCCAGCGTCGCGCAAGGTCGGTGAGTACGCCGGTCAGGACGTCCGCCGTACACAGCGCTCCCTCGACCTCGCCCTGGACGGCGTCGGCCCGAGCCGCTTGGTGGAGACGGATCGCATGCTGGGCGACGGTGCGGTGAATCGCTCCCTCCAGCACCATGCGGCCGTACACCGGGGCGTGTTCGGTTCGGGGACATGCCTGGATCAGGGTGTGGGCGTACACCGCGGTCAGCCCGCGCACGTGCTGTCCGGCCTCCCCTACCGCGTCGGTCACCCACGACAGCGGCAACGGTCCCTCGGCCGAGAGCGTGGGATGCCCTTCGCTGCGGAGCTTGCAAAGCGCGCCGAACAGCGCCTGGTGGACCGGCCGATAGAAGTGGTCCGCAGCGAGCCACCCCAGGCGCGTGAGCTGCTCGGGGTCGAGGAGCACGGCACCGAGAACCGCCTGCTCGGCACTCATCAGCGGGTTCACCGCCAGCCGCCGGGTTCAACGGCGGACGCCTCGTCCTGCCGGAGAAGGAGGTTGGCGACCGCATGGTCGGCAGCGGCCATCGACAGGGCGAAGTCGTCCAGGGACGCGGTGAAGGCGGGATCAGAGGCGGGGACCGAGCCGGCTCCGCCGTCAAGCCACCACTGGCCACCGCGCAGAACGACCGGAGCGTCGGCCAACCGGCCCTGGCGCGGGGTGGGCGCGATCATGCCGACAGCCCAAGATCGTCCTGGCCGATGCTCTTCGCGAGGGCCCGCTCGGTGATCGCCTTCGTGGCGCGAGCGGAAGCCGGGCCGACCACCTTGGCGGAGGGCTCCTTATACCAGGGCTTGAGGTTGAGCATGGCGACCCGGATGCCGGTGGCCAGCAGCAGAACCTTGCCCTTGGGCAGGGCGCGGATGGCGTCCGGCGGAAGGATCCGCACGGTGCGCATGCTCACCGAGGTGGACTTGCCGCTCTCGCTCGTCGACACCGAGGTGGTCTGGACGTCGTGGTCGCCGACCTGACGGCTGAGCCGATCCGCGAAATCCGCGTCGTCGATGCCCGAACCGATGATCTTGATGGTGGCGGCGGAGTACAGAGCGTCCATACCGGCCTCGCCCCAGCACCGCTGGCCCTGCCGGTACGACTGCAAGATCGTCATCGGGATCACACCCCGGCTGCCCAGATGCGAGTACAGGTCGGGGAGGTCGCTGATGCGGCACACGTTCGCCGCCTCGTCGAGGACACACAGGGCGGGCGGGTCGAGTCGCCCGCCGGAGCGCTCGGCGACGATCACGGCCGCGCGCATCACGGCGTCGGCCGCCGCCGCGATGATCGCGGACGCGCTGCCGCCGCCGTCCTTGCTCAGCAAGTAGAGGGTGTCGCGAGACGTGGCGAAGGCGAACGGCTGGAACTCGGGGAGGTCCTCGTTCGGGGTGACCCAGGCGGCGACGTCCGGGTCGAGCAGGCAGCTCGCGTACTGCCTCGCTGTCTCGTAGATGCCGTCGCGCGTTTCGGTCGCACCGGAGACGGTGCCCTGGAGTTGGGCGGCGACGGCATGGTGGCCGGCGTCGGTGAGCAGGTCCACCGGGGTGCGGTCGGCCGGCATGGCGAGCCAGGCCAGGACGTCGGTGATCGGCCGACGGTGGGACGCGGCGGCGAGGAAGAGGGCGCCGAGGGTGTTGCTCGCGGCGGTGGACCAGAAGTCGGAGCCACTGGACTCGTCCACGCTCGCGGTGACGAAGTGCCCCGCCAACCTCTTCGCCCCGGCCAGATCGCGGGCGTCAGCGAGGATGTCCCACCACATCTCGCGCGGGTGATGGGCGATCTGCTGCGGATCGAGGGTCCAGATCGTGCCGACCTCGGCGCGGGCGTCCACCGTGGTGGTGAACGCGTCGTTCGCGGCCTTGTTACTGGTGAGCAGAACTGGACCCGGTGCCGAGAGGATCGCGGGGATCGCCAGCCCGGACGTCTTGCCGGAACGCGGGGCCATGATCGCGACGATCACGTCCTCCCAGGACGCGCGGACCTCCGCACGACCGGGATCGAGGGTGCCGAGCAGGATGCCGCGGTCAGCGGGCAGGACCTCTTTTACTCTCCCGGCCGCCCAGGCTCGGGCGCAGGCTCTTCGCCTTGGCGACGATCTCCTTGTCCAGCAGCGGCGCCAGGTCCGCCTTGCGGGCGAGGCCGGACTTGGACCCAGCACGCCAGCGCATCCACAGCACCCCAGCAGTGACGACCAGGGTCACGGTGAACAAGCCGGGGACGACGCGGGCACCGACCATCAGCATGCTGGTGCTCAAGGTCGGCCACAGCACCTCCGGGTGCAGCAGCGCGTCCGTGACGCGGAAGGGGGCCCATGTCCCGCTCCCGGCAAAGGTATTGGTGAGATTCCCGGTCAGCCAGGCGAGGGAGCCGAAAGCCATGGCGGCGCCGAGGATGCCGAACAGGAGGTAGAGGAGCGCGTCCGATCCGGTGGTGGTCGAGGGCGCGCTGGTGCGCGGGGAAGTCACGGCGGTTCCTTGGGTGTGCGAGCGGGTGGGGACGGGGCGCGCTCGGCTCTCGTGCAGCTCATGGGGGTACTCCTGGAAGTCTGACGCGGAACGTTGCAGCGGGGTCGGCCGGCAGAACGAGGCGCGGGTGGACGCGCTGCGGTGGCCGGCGGACTGCCGGTCGACGGCGATGTTCCGGCGCGCGGCGAGGAGGCGCAGGCGCCCCGCTGCCGGTCTGAATCGAAGTTCCGGGCAGCGGACGGCGCAGGAGCAGCTTCGGCACCGAGGACATCGTCGAGCAACTCCCGGCTGCGCAGGACGTTGACCATCTGGTGGTGCCGGGGGTCCGTGCGCTCTGCGGGACAGGCAGCGAGACCGTCCTCGGCGACTTCCAACTGCTCACGGACGTCCTGGAGCATCCCGTACGAGGCCGCCAGTCGGGTCCACGTCTCGAAAGTCGGATGGTGATGCGGGTCGTCGAAGTCGAGACGGGCGTGAGTCCAGTCGGCGGCAGAGGCCACGAGTTCGGTCAGCTCGGGCAGGGCGCCGACCAGCGCGCCGTTGACCTTCTCGATGATGCCGCCACTCATCGGGCGCGGCATCCTCGTGGAGGCGAGAAATCATCCCGCGGACCGAGTACGGATCGGCGGAAGCGCTGGGCAGGCAGCCTGAGCTGCAGCGGCTTGTCGGAGCCCGGTGCCGCGCTGCGGTGGGCGAGCCGGATGTTGTGCTGCATGGCCGCACCGACGGCCTCGCCGATGCTGGAGTAGTACTCGGGCACGTTTGCCTCTTCGGGTGAGTGGTCTCTGACGGGTGAGTCGAGCGGGGACGCGCGACGTAGTGGTGGCCGACGGCAAAGAGAGCCGCCGGGGTCACCGTCGGGGGGGTGCGGCGCGCGGCGGGTGACCCGTCGTAGTGAGCGGCGCCGTCTGGGAACTGGACGCCGAGGAGACCTTGGCCTGGTTTGCCGCGGGAGAGGTGGCCAGAGCGGCACCACGGTGATCACGGACGGTCCGTGCTGCGGAGTAACCCGTCGAAGCGGTGCCGACGCGGCGTAGCTCGGCCTCGAAATCGACGAGTTCAGACTGGGCCGAGCTGACGAACTCCGAGGCGAAGCCGAACCGGTCGGCGAGCGCATACGCGTCGTCGTCCAAGTCGTTGACCTGTTCTCCCGCTGCTTCCAGCGCCTCCCGGACACGCTCCAGCGCACCGTGCTCGGGGTGAAGGAGGTGGTCAACTGCTCGCTGAAGGCTGGCTCCGCCTTCGGCCGCACGGATCTGGTCCGTGATGCTGAGAAGTTCGGCTCCGGCGGCGTAGGGCCCCAGCGCATGCACCGGAGGGCTCATCCGGGCCGTGTCGAGAGACGGCGGAAGGGTGACGCCATAGCGAGCGGCTCGAAGCATCTCGGCCGCATGAGTGGCGATGGCGACCTGGTCGGCGAGCGGAGTGGTGGTGGGCAGGCGATGGCGTCGGCCGTGCCAGTCGTCGATCTGCTTGAAGCCGGCGTGGCGGAGGAGCTGTGCGGAGAGGTCATCGGCAGCGCCCTTGGCAACGACGCTGCCGCTGAACTCGGACGTGATGGTGATCGAGGTAGGCACGGAAGTCTCCGGGGCAGAGGGAGCGAGAGACCCGTTGCAGATGGGCCAGTGGGCAGAGCGTCCGGCAAATCCGGGGTTTGGCCCGGCCGAGAATCGCTGGTAGAGGCCGCCCGGTGGCGGTCCCCACCGCGGCAGGGGACCCGGTCGGTCAGGAGAAGTGATTCTCTGTCGGCCGATCGGCCCCGGTAGCGGCTCGAAGCAGTTCGGAAAGGTCCTCAGGCTCGGACGACCTCTGGTCTTTTCACCACCCGGCGCGGGTCACCGTGCGAGCGCTCTCCTCGATCCCCACCCACTCCGCTTTGCTCGTCGTGCCTTCGGTGACCAGTGCGGTGTCGGCGTCGGGCAGATCCGGTGACGGCCTCGCAAGGCCCAGGAAACCGCCCGCTCGGTCCCCTCCAGCGGAGGCATCCGGCACTGCTCGGGCCAGGCTTCGGACGCGGTCTGCTCCTCGGCGCGCTTCGCCTTGAGCCAGGCGGCCTTGTCCTGCTCGTCGCCCTCGTTCGAGGCGTGCCAGGTCGCCGACCACAGTCAGCTCGTTCTGGATCCAGAAAGCGTAGTTCCAGCGGGCTTCTGCCTGGTCAGAGGCGTCCTGGATGCTGCGTCGGGCCTGGGTTTCAGTGTTGTAGCCGATCGTCAAGGTCGGCTGACGAGGGTCGTCGTCTCGTTGTCGATGAGGAAAGAGACAGCGTGGATGTCGCCGGCATCGGCGGCCGGGATGGATGCGAGGGCCCTCTCGACGAGATGCTGGAGGTGATCGTTGAACGTCCTGGTCGGCGGGGTCCTGTCGGTCGGGGTCATGAGTCCCATTGGTCGCAGTACTCGATGTGGATCTCTCGCGCGGCGCCGAGAATGCCGTCGTTGGAGTGGAGGTCGGTGCAGAAGTGCGGGTAGCTCGGATGGACGGGGACGTATCCGGGGCCGTTTCGGGCGACGTCGAAGAAGTGCTGGGCGGTGTCCCTGAATACCTTCGCGCTGCCGGTCATGAACAGGGTCTCGGCGTGGAGATGCTGGTGGAACAGATCCCGGTTCTCCTGGTAGTGCCGTGCCTCGTGATTAATTACGGCTTCGTCGGTGGGTCCTGGGCCGGGCAGGAGTGCGAGCACCACCCGCTCAATCAGCTGCGGAGCCAGGAGCCTGGGGGCGGGCCGTCTGGTGCGTGGATCCCGTCCCGGGCGCAATCTACTGCGTAGACCGCCCAGTCGCGTGTGTGCTCGCTCAGAGATCTGTCTCTGCTCAGGTGATGGAGGGTCGCCAAGGTGTCGGGTCCGCATGCAAGATCGACCATGAGGAGGACCGTGGCTGCCTTGTAGCGATGGCCGTCCGCAACCTTGGCGTCAAGGGCCAGGTCACTCAACACGCGCCGTGCCTCCAGCAGGCCACCGGCGGCAGCGAGATCTCGGGCTGTCTGCAACGCCACCACGGGCGGGACCTGCCTCTCTTGCACCAGCTGCTGCAGAACTTCACCCACGACACGGCACCGGTCCGGGCCATGACGCACCAGGGCTTGGGCGGCCGCGATCCGAGCCTCCGGCTCCTCGTCGGTCTGGCGTGCGATGCGAGTGAGGAGACGCGACGACCGTGATTGGCTGATCCATCCCCATCGATGAAGCTCCGCTGCCATGGATACGCGCTTAAGCCCGGTGCGGCACTGTGTCAGACGCTCCCAGATGCCCTGGGCAGAACGATGCAGGTCCGGTCCCCACCGGGCGACACTCCGCAGAATTGTGAGCCGTTCGGCATCAGAAGCGGCCGGGCGCGTGTACAACTTTTCAAGGTTCGCAGCCAGTTGGCGACGCACATCAGGCCCCATGACGGCCAAGGCCGCAAGAGCTTGGTGGCGAGCCTCAAGGGGAAGCGTAGCGTCGTCCAAGGCAGAGAGGACGAGTGCAGTTGCTGATCGGCATCCCTGCGGGTCAATCTTCCGTAGTGTCTCGGCCATGGCGAGGCGCTGGGCAGACGAGGCGTCGGCGATCAGCTCCGCCAGCACCACATGGGCCTGTTCAGCGCAGCTCTCGTGTCCCTCGCCACGGGGAAGCAGCTTGACGGCTCTATGCCGGTCTTCCGTGCTTACGGAGGCGTCATGCGCTAGCTCCAGCAGGTGCTCAGTGGCGATGTCGACGGCGGAGAAGTCAAGGAGGACTCCGCACAGCTCGAGGACGTCCTGCGGATCGTGCGCTACCTCGGTGGCCTCTCGTGCCAGCTTGATCACAGGTGCGGCGGCATGGGGAACCTGTCGTAGGAGCCGGATGGCGGCACACCACTTCGGGAGGTCGCATTGACCTGCATGAGCCTGGGCTGCAAGGAAGTTGATGGCGTCGTTGGCGTGCTCGGCGCCCAGTCTGAGTAGAGCCCTGACGGTTTCGCGAGGTTCGCTGGAGAGGTCCGACACCAGGCGGACTGAGAACAGGCCAGTTCCCAAGACCTGCGCGGTCTGCTCGTACGAAGGGGTGTCCCGGTACTTATTGTTGTGCCGGAGCTTGGTACACAGGGCTGCGATGACAGGTTCGGCAGCAATCTGGTCAACAGACGACGGCGAACACCCGGCGGCGATACGAACGAGTTCCAGCGGTACCTCAACCCCGCCGTGTACGAAGACGCGTCGCGCCAGCAGCTCGTACGCGTGCCGTGCCGTGGCGCGCGGTCCGTGGATGAGCATGGCGGCAAGAGCATGGAGTCGGCCGGGTGTGGTGGGCGAGACGTAGACCTCGTGCGCCTCGAAGAGGTCCTTGAACACGGCCGGCGTGGGCGTCTCTGAAAGCGTGCACAGCCGGTGTGCCACCGCGACCCACTGTTCTTCGACCGCTGCCGACGTGTACGTCTCCGGATGCGCGCATAGCCAGCGTGCCACCGCGTTCCACTGTTCCTCGGACAGGTCCGGCTCGGTGGAAGTATGCGTGTCGGCGAGCAGCGTGCGAGGTCTGGGCGCGCTGTCCTGGGACGGGAGGGGATGCTGGCCGCCCTCACGTTCGGGGACTGGGGCGGTGAGGGCGGCCCAGAGCGCGCGGTGTATCGCCGCCACCGTCGACCCGGGATCGCTGAATTCTGGCAGGCCCAGGGCGGCCAACACCTTGGGGTACAGGGGGTGACCAGCGGGCCCGCATTCGCTTCGGCCTGAGATGACGGAGTCCGGGCGCCAAAGACTCACCGTGCTCAGTGTTTCTGTGGACTCGAAAGGGACAGAGGGATCGTCGGAAACGACGCGGTTGTTCCAGGCTGCCGGGTGCCTTTCGGGGATCAGCGTCGAGTACGTCCACGCTGGGGCCTTACTGAAAGCCGAATACCGTCCCCTGGTCTGCGTGGTCTGGGCTCCTCGTGATGGTGACGAGGCATCGATCTCCTCGACGAGTTTCGCGGCTCGTTCACGATCACTGGAGCGCACCCAGTCGTCCTCTCTGGCAATGCGCACAAGGCCGGCCCGAGCGGCGGCACGGGCGTGCGGCCCCAAGTCCATGAGCATCTCCGCCGCGCGCACCCGCTGGAATCCGGTGAGCGGGCGCTCGTCCATGATCGCGGTGAGGGCACGTACCGCTTCCGTCGTGGCGCTACCCGCACGCAAGAGTGCGCGGACGGCGGCATCCCGCAGCACCAAGGGATAGCGCGAGACATCGAGCAATTCCACGAGGAGATCCGCCACGGAGGCAGGAGCTATCCGGACCGCGTCTATGAGGCGTACTAGCAACTCAAGCCATTTGTCCGACCGATGGATCCGCGCGACCCAGTAACTGAGGGTCTCGGTGAGCGCGGCGTGATGCTCCGGCGTGCTGGGAACGCCCTCGAAGATCAGGCGGGCCCCGAGTTCGCGCGCCTGATCGTCGCCGGCCAGTAGCCAGTCCAGCAGGCCGCTCGTGTCCGACAGCAGCGCCCGGTGCAGCACTGCCTCATGGGCACGCGAGTTGCTGTCCACCAGAGCGCCGCGCAAAGTATGCCACCAGCGCGGGTTGGCCGCGTCGAACTGAGCCGGGAGCCTCCGCGCCGCGCCTGCCGAGGCCAGGTGTTCGGCGAAGCTGCGGTGCACGAAGGTCAGGTCGGTGCCGTCGTGGACGACTAGCCCGGTCGAGGTCAGGAGGGCAGCGACGACGTCAGGCCAGTCGGTTGGCTGCGGATACGGCTGGCAGTTGACCGTGCGCAGCCACTCCAATGCGGCGGACAGAATGTCCGCGCCACGGAGCCAGACCGACGCGCAGTGTTCCAGCAGATCGATCCGCCCCGTGACCAGGCGTTCCATGAGGTGGTCGGCTTCCGCCCAACCTGCCAGCCGGGAACGCAGGTTGGCAGTCAGCTGTTCCAGGCGCGATTCATACAGGTGCGACACGAACCGCTGGTAGAGGGCAAATGCGGTCTGTGGCAGCGGCTGGCCGACCCGTTCTTCGAAGACGATGGCCGCGACGGTCGCCATCAGAGGAACGGATACGACTTCTTCGAGACGGGCTGTGCGGATCTGGGCGAGGAAGTCACCCGCGAGATCGGGACGGCTCCGGAACCAGCGCTGCACGAAATCGCGGCGCTGATTCCGCTCGAAAGGCTCAATCTCGCATCGGCCGAGATCACGACGGGCTTCCCAGCGGGACCGCTCGCGTGCCGGGAGCTGCCGGGTCGTGACTAGAAGCCGGTGCTTGGTCTCGATGTCCATGAACCGACGCAGCCGATCGGACAGGTCAGCGCGGGCAGCCACGTCCTCTACCTCGTCCAGGCCATCAATAATGAGCAGCCACCCCGTCTGCCCGACCGGACAGACGCATAGATCTTCACCGATGTCGACGTGTAGGCGGGCCGCGACGGCTGCACGAGCCGTGGCGGACACCGCCGCGAGGAGCTCTGTCTCGGGCCGGCCGGCGAGGTCACGAGCGGATACGCGGATCGGGACCAGCTGGATCGCCTCGCCTCGACGCACGGACGGGATGCGCACCAGCTCGGAGGACATCTGCAGGGTGAGCGTCGACTTTCCCGTTCCCGGAGCACCGACGACCATTAAGTGACGAGAGCGGGCGAGGAACTCCTCGACGGTACGCGGCAGCCGCTCGTCCGCGGCCTGGGCGGCCTCTTGTGCGGTATGGGATCGCGGACGGGATTCCACGCCGGCGGCCAGCTGCTGGCGTACATAGACCTGGGTGAGGTCGTCCCGGTGGAGACCCACGGACCGGTAGGGGAAGGACGCCGCTGCCTGCTGCTGCGCCTTCAACAGCAGCCAGACCCGCGGATTGAGCCGGCCCCGGGGATCCTGGGCGCCCAGGAGACGCTCGCGCAGCACATCGCCGCGGACGCCGTAGCTCTGCCGGATCGGCACGGCGGTGGTCATGTTGCTGTAGGCCACGCGCTCGTGCGCGCTGACCATGAGCCCGACCACGGCCGCCTTGCTGCGGTCCCAGAGCGGGCCGCCGCTGTAGCCGGGCTGGACGGCGAACCCGGTCGGCGGGGCTTCGAGGACCAGCCACTCACCCGCAGCCCCATTGACTCGCAGGCGCACCACGGTCCGTGGGTCTGCATTACCCCGCCAGGCCCACAGGGTGTCGCCTAGTTCCGGAACGGCCACCAGCACCGGCCGCAGCTCGCCCGGCAGGGCCCTCACCGGCTCCAGTTCGGCAAGATCTGCTGCCCAGCGCCCATCGCGCCCGCGCACGGGGGCGGTGTCCGGATCGGTCAGCGCACTGGCCGGCCACCACCGGCGTACCCGGGCCTGGACGCGTACGCCGGGAGCCGCCGGGAACTCCAGGGCGACTTCGGCCCGGCTGGGCGATGCCACGGTGAACTCGTCGCGGCCCAAGGCGAGATTGACGACGTGCGCGCACGTCAGGAGGCTGGGACGGTCAATGTCCCCGCAGTGCGCGTAGACCCCACCGCCGATGACGCGCCCGTCGTCCGCCAGGATGGTGACGAAGGCGCTCCACAGAGGTTCGTCGGCCTCCATCATGATCCGCCTGCCCCCAGCCGTATCAGCTCACGGACTGCCCGGCAGCCCCGGCCGGGGGAGCGGACTGCGGTGCATCGGCCGAGTTCTGGTGCTGCCGCTGTGCCCGCGACGTGGTCCATGTTGCGGTCACCGTGAAGCTGGCCTCGCCTCCACTCACGACCGCCACTTTCAGCCCGGCCGTCAGTTTCACGCCGAATTCGACGGACAGTTCATCCGGCGCGTCGCCCATATTTCGCGCTTGGTCGTGGATACCCGACAGGATGGGCGACAGAGGTGCGAAAGCGTCGAGCAGCAACTGGCCTGAGCGCTGGACCACGCGCGAACCAGCACCCACCGGCCCCACCGGGGAATCGTCCTCCCACTGGCCATCACCACGGGCTACCGGGTCAGCCCCCGCCACGGGCGAAATCTCCACCAGAGCCGAGGTGCCGTCCTCGAACTCGAAATCCACAAACTGCGACACAATTCCCCCGTAGCACCAGTGAACGAACCCTCGCGAAGTCACAGAAGAATACCCGTCCTCCCGTCCATGCGCCGAAGAGGTCTGCGGCGGTGTGGCCGATAGGCCAGATCGTCTTCACGGCCATGGAAGGGCCTCCTTAAGGAGTTGGATCAGCGGTCGCGGGAGTACGCGATGCGGGGGGCGATCGGTCGGACCGCCGCCGTGGTGACGGCGGAGGCGGGGACCGGCGCCCTGCCCAGAGTTCCTGCACAGGCCGGGCTGGCGGCGAGCGCGGCGGCGCTCAACGGAGACGCGCGAGCGGGACCACGGCCGCGCTCACGACCGACGGCCGGCGTGGCAGCAGGGCGGGGCCGATCCGTCACCTCTTGAGCGAGGCGGGGCTGCACTGCGACCTGGAGCCCCGAACGGTGCAGGGCCACCGTGGCGTCGGCGACCTTTCCCAGCGCCTCGACGCGATCGGTGGTCGCGGGGAGCGTGTAGATGTCCAGGCTCAAGTTGTGCCGCCAGCCGTCCTCCACCAGCACGAGCCCGCTGAGGCCGGAGACACGGTCGTCGAGGGCTGCGACGATGCCGAGCTGCGGGTGATCGGCGAAGGCGACGTCTGGTTCACCAAGCGGACCGCGGTCGCGTACCTGTGCCGTGTCGGGCGCCAGCGCAGGGGCAAGTGCGACGTCCACATCGACCTCGTAGCCGGCCTTGCGCAGCAGCTCGATGGCCCGGCTCGTACGGCCGTGTCCGTCACGGTTCTGGTCGGCCAGCGCGTACAACGTCGGCTGGTCGGGGACGGGATGGAAGTCGAATCCCTTGAGCATCCAGGTGCTGGCCGCGAGGTTCTTCGGGTTCGCGGCGACGATGCCGTGGACGGGGTGGTGGCCGAAGGCCAGGTCGGGCAGCACGTCGTAGTGGCTGGGCATGGCAGATCCATCCGAGGCGGGTGCGGTTGCAGGTGCGGGCGACGGGCGGATCAGTTCTGAGGGTGCGGTGCACGGAGGACTCCTGGATCGCGGTCGGTCAGAGCCGGGGAGCGGATGAGGAACTGGCCGACGGCGGCGCGGCCCGCGCGGAAGACTCCGGCGGCGGACCGGTCGGGAGCACGCGCTGGCCGACCGACGGCGAAGAGGCGAGAGCGACACTCGCCCGGGATGGAGCGGAGTCGGGCGGGAGCACGGTGGCGGCGCGCGCCTTGCTGGAACGTTCCTGCTCCTGGCGTGGCGGTACGCCAAGCTGGTCCAGGCGGGCGTCGACAGCGGAGAGGAGATCCGGCACGCTGCCGCCGTGGCGCGCATGCGGACCGTCCGGTTCGGAGTCGTAGATCACCTCGTAGACGGCAGGCTCGGCGGACCGGTGGCGGGTGACCATCCAGCTTTCCGGGGACTCGGGGTGCTCGGAGGGCGGCTCCTGCGGGGGCGAGATGATCAGCGAACTGCCGTCAGGAAGCTCGGCGTGGACGATGTAGTCGCTGAGGCCGTACTCGACGGTGCACTCCAGGCCGCGCTGCCCGAGCGCGGAACAGAGGGCGGCCTTAAGGCGACGCGGATCGGACGCGGCGGGCGGGGGCGGGGTTTCGTGGTGCATGGAGTTCTCCGTTGCCGAACGCCCCGCCGCACGGCGGGAGCCGCTGGGGGCGTGGAGCTTGAAGGAGTGCGGTGGTCCATGAGGATCCGGTGATCGGGCAGTTTGGCGCTGCCGTGACTGTGTGCTACGGATCACCGCGAGCGACCGGGAGCCGGCGGATGCGATGCCGGCGGGACCTGGGGCGAAGCAGGTGATACGGCGGGGGTGTTGTGCGTGGAGCGGGTCAGGGCGACGCGAGCCCGCTCGGTCTGCGGCGGCCGTTCGGTGTCCGCCCGGTGAGCTAGGTATTCGCCGACGCGCACCAACGCCGGGCCCTTGTAGCCCATTTCGTGTGCGTAGTGCCAGCCTTCGGTGTTGCGGTGCTCCTCGGCACGCTCCTGGTAGAGGTGGAGCACGCTCGGCTGCGAACCGTCCATAAGCGCCATGACGCCGTCCCATTCGTGCCGCAGCTCCTCCGCCCGGAACAGGATGGTGTCGATCCCGCCTATCCGACGGAGGTCGTCACTGATCGGCCCCTCGACGTAGTCGGGGCCGTCGGCGGCGGCGCGGACGCCGGCCAGCACCTCGGGTCCGTGGTCGAGGAACACCTCGGCGTGCTTCCACGCTTCGGCGTCCCGCTTGACCTTCCCGTCCCCGTAGACCTTGTCGTCCAGCGGCCAGCCGTCCGCGTCGCAGAGGGAGTCCGAAACCGCGTCCCAAGCGTCGGACGCCTCGTTGATGCCGGCGGCGGCTGAGGCCAGTGCCGGGAGGTGTCGTCGCCACGCCAAGGGGTCGGTGGCCTGCGGTGGTTGGTTATCACCGGAGGAAGGAGGAGTGGAAGAAGCAGACATGATCGATCCCTGCTGCTGAGCTGGTCGTTGGGCTAGGCCGACATGCGGGCGTCGGTGTCGAACAGCTCCCGCTCGGCCGGGTGGAGGATGTGCTGGGTGATGAAGGAGCGGCCGGCGACCTTCCACAGACCTCGGCCCTTGGTCAGGGCGGACACCGCCTGGGTCTCGACGCCGGTCAGGCCGAGCAGAGATGCAGCGGCGGCGAGCTGGTCAGGCTCCTGGCGGTAGATGATGCGCGTGCTGCAGTCCGCGAGGAGCCCCTCGGCAAGGACCCGGCCGCGAGACCCGGCGTCGCCCGCCGAGAGCAAATCGCTGAGGCGGTGGATCACCATCAGGTTCGCGATGCCCAGCCCTCGGGAGAGCTTCCACTGGCTCTGCATCCGCTCCAGCAGCCCGACGTGCCGCATCAGCCGCCACGCCTCGTCGTAGATCACCCAGCGCCGACCACCATCGGGATCACTGAGGGCTGACTCCATCCACGCGCTCGCGCACGTCATCGCGAGCACCAGTGCCGTGTCGTCACCGGAGCCGCCGAGACGGGAGAGATCGATGGACAGCATCGGTGTGGTCGGATCGAACGACACGGTGCTCGGCGCGTCGAACATGCCGCTCAAGTCGCCGTGCACGAGACGTCGCAAGGCATGGGCGAGGTCCTGGGCGGCTGAACCGAGGTGCCCCGCCTGGTGGCCGAGGGCCTGGTCGAGGCGTTCGGGCGAGCCGAGTACGTGCGCGATCTCGCCGAGCAGCGGCACCGTGCCCCGGGCGGCGGCGTCAGCGACGACCAGATCCAGGGCCAGGTCGAGGGCGGTGTGCTCCATCGGCAGCAGGTCGCGCTTCAGCACGGTGCGGGCGAGGCTGGCCAGCAGCAGCAGACGGCGCTTGCGAACCTCCGTGAACCAGTCCTCCTCGCTCACGGAGGCGGGGCGGGCCGGGGCATCCAGCGGGTTCAACCGGCCAGGGAGCCCCGGGCCCAGGGCGATGCTGTATCCGCCGAGGGCCTGCGAGACACCGGTCCACTCCCCCTTGGGATCGCAGGGGATGTAGATCCGGTAGCCGTGGGCGATCGACCGCGTGGCGATCGACTTCGCCAGCGCCGACTTGCCCATGCCGATGATCCCGGCGAGGACCGCGTTGGGATTGGTGAAGCCCTCCACCCGGCCGCTGTTGTAGAGCGAGAACGGGTCGAAGCAGAAAGCCGCCTCCGCGTGCACATCGCGGCCGATGAACACCCCTTCGGCGCCCAGGCCGCCCTCGGCCACAAACGGGTACGCGCCGCTGGCTGTGGCGGTGGTCATCCGGTGGGCGGGCAGGGCGAGCTTCCCGCCGCGGGCGGAGGCCAGACCGGGGCGACCGGCGAGCGGGTAGGTGGGCCGCAGATCCGGGTCGAGGGTCTGCTCGGCGCGGTGCTTGGGCGAGTTTCCGGCGAGGCGTGCCTGGCGGCGGGCTTCGGCGAAACCGGCTCGGGCAGCCCGCTGCTCGGCGCGTGTCGTCTTACGGGGCACGAACAGAGGGGAGGCACTGGCGCGGGTACGGGGCATGAGCGTTTCTCCAGATGAGGGGTGGGTCAGCGGCGGACGAGGCCGGTGAACGGGGCGTGCAGGTCGGCCGGGGTGGTGCGCCGCCGCACGAGATGAGCGGTGCGCTGGTGGCGCTGGCAGATGGTCAGTTCCGGTGCGCCCTCCGGAAGGCCGGCCTGGCACGCCTCCGGCTCGGGGATCTCGCCGGAGTCCGGCCGGGGCGCCGCGTGGTAGGCGGCGTGGAGGTGCTCGGCGGCCTGCCAGATGCGGGTGCGGGCGGTACGAAGCTGGTCGCCCTCGACCGCGACGAGCTGCCCGGTGCGATCGGCGTGGGCGTCGAGCAGCCCGTACAGCGAGACGAGGTGGGCGTGCAGGGCGTCCAGCTCGGCCCGGGTGGTGACCAGCGGGCCGCCCGGGATGTTGAGCGCCCGGTGGAAGTCGAGCGCGGCGGTGGCGAAGGGCACGAAGTCCTGCGCGGTCGGGCTGGCGGTGCGGGACATGAGGGTGCTCTTTCGAAGGGAAGGGTCAGGCAGCGAGCGCGAGCGGCAGGGCGGCGGCGGTGAACGCCTCGGCCTGCTGCCAGGTCAGCGGCCGGAGATCGAGCTGGGCGCCGACAGCGGCGGTCTCCACGACCGCGCAGGCGGTGCGCAGCTCGTCCTCGGTGTCGGCCGAGACGGTCAGCAGACCGGTCAGGGCGACGTCGGCGTGCCCGGCGATGAGCTGGCGTTCGCGGGACTTGATGTCCTGGTACTCGATCGAGTCCGCCTCGGAGTCGACCTGGCCGCGCCGGGCCCGTTCGGCGGCGTCGGCGATCACGCTGGACTTCTTGCGCTGCACGTCGCGCAGGGCAGCGTCGAGGTTCTTCGGCTCGTAGGAGAGCGACAGCGTGCGCCGGACGCCGCCGGTGAACAGGAGCTGGTGCAGGAAGCCGGCGCTGGCCTCGGTGCGCGGCCAGTTCTCCACCCAGTAGGTGGCGTGCACGGCGGAGTCGGTGGCGATGTGGTCCGCCTTCTCGACGACCACGACGGGGCCGGCGGCGGCGGGCTCGGCCTCGGGGCGACCGGCAGTGGACCAGCGGTCGAGTGTCGCCAGCGCCTTCGGGTCGTAGGAGGTGCGCACCACGGCGGCGATCTCGCGTGCGGTGAGCCAGCCCGTCGGGGTGAGACCCGCGGTCCGCGCCGCCTGGTCGAACGTGGAGGTGAGCTGGGCGAGGACGCTGAAGGCACCGGTGAGACCGCCGCCAGCCTGGTTGATCAGCCGACGGGCCGCCTTGGTGGCCAGGGAAACCGCGACGTACGCCTCGTGCGGGGCGGCTGCGGGCCCGGCGCTCTGGATCAGCTCGTTGTAGATCGCTCCGGCCATCGGGGTGTCGGGCCGGCCGTGCTCTTCCCAGTAGCGGCGCAGCGCGTCACCGGAGTCGGGGATGGTGCGCTCGATCACCTGGATGCGGGCGATCTGCCCGGTACGGGCGAGGGCTGCCAGCGCGCGTCCCCAGCCGCCGACGTTGGCCTGCTGGGTGCCCGGGTCGAGCAGGGCGTAGGCGCGGGAGGAGACCTTGACCACCGCGGTCAGCGTCCCGGTGTGCGGGTTGTGGACCGCGCCGTACTTGCCATCGGGGGCGGTGGTCACGCGCAGGCTGGCAGCGGTGCCGGGAAGGTGGAGCAGTCCCTCGCGGGTCGGCCGGCGGGAGGGCCGGGTGAGCCAGAGGAGCTGGCCTCGCATCCGGCGCAGCGCGTATCGGACGACGATCGGGGCCCAGTCCGCCAGAGCACGGCCTCGGTGGCGGACGAAAACGAGGAGGCCGATGACGGCCCACAGCGGGATGAGCTGGAGGCCGCCGACCACACCGCGGGCGAGGATCACGGCGAGAAGGAGAAGGCCGGTGAGTCCGGCGACGGCCAACTGCGGGACGGTCAGGCCGAGCAGGACGCCGCGCCTGCTGCGGTGCGGGAACTTCACGGTGGGCGTGGAGGACTGGTGCTTGCCGGACATGGTGGTTCCAGACGGTGGGAGCGGGCGGAGGACGGGGCGCGCGGCGCTCTTCTGGACGTCATGGCGAAACCTTTCTGCTGGTGGGGGCGGGGGAGGGCCGTGGAGTGCGGCCCGCCCCCGGGGATGTGGGTCAGGAACCCGACGGCGGCTGGGTGGGATACACCCAGTTCGTCGGCGTCGCGGAGCCGGTGGCCGACGGCCCGGACGCCGGAGTGCCCGAGGCCGAAGGTCCGGGGTCGGCTGGCGGCATGGAGGTCATGTCGCCGCCCGGAGCCGATGCGCCTGCGAGGTGACCGGAGCCGCCCGCAACGCCTTGGGCAGTCGACTCGGACCCTTCCGGTTTGTCCTCGCCAGGACGTGTGATCAGTGGCGGGATCCCGGGGCGCTGGATCAGAGCCTGGCCCTTGTCGCCGCTCGCGTCCGGGTCTTCGCCGTACCGGAAGCGCGTCTGCTGCTTGGGCGGCCCGGCGTCGATGCCCTCCTTGCTGAGGTTGCCGCCGGAGGGGGTGATGCCGGAGGCGACGCCATCGGTGCCCGCGCCCGGGACCTGGTTCGGACCCTGCGGAGCGGGGGTGCCGGTACCGGCCCGCAGTGCGAGGCTGCCTGCGGTCTTTGCGGCTCCCGCGGCGACCGCCATGCCGGCGACGCCGGTGCGGTGCATGTCGTCGTGGCCGCCGCCGTCGCTGGCCCAGTGGACGAACTTGTACGTCGCGTAGGGGCAGAGCAACACCAGGACCATCACGACGATGCCGGCCATCGCGTCGGACAGGGCCGCCATTCCGTCGCTGGCGTCGGTCTTGCCCATGGCGGAGACGCCGATGAGGAAGACCACGGTCATCAACAGCTTGGAGACGATGAGGGTGCCGGTGGCCTCGATCCAGCCGCGTCGCCACCGTTTGGCGACTTCCCAGCCGCCGCCCGCCCCGGCGAACACCGCGAGCGCGACCATGATCAGGACGCCGACCTTGCGGGCCACCATCACGCCCCAGTAGAGGATGGCACCGATCGCGCACCCGAAGGCCACCAGCGCGGGCACACCCCAGCCGAGGCCGTACATGGCCCCCATCTGATCAACCTTGATCACACGACGAATCGCGTCGTCGATCGAGGTGTTGGCGGCTTTGAAGAGGCCGTCGGACAGCGCGTCCACCACGGTGATGGCGACGGTCGTGAAAGCGATGGCGGAGAAGCTGAACAGAACTCCGGTCATGGTGCCGAACGCCGCCTTGGCGAGGGCACGTTCGTCGCGGCGCCAGGCCGCGGTCATGAGCTGGATGCAGAAGATGCCGACGGTCAGGGCGAGGCCGATGGGCAGCAGCAGCTCGTAGTTGTCGCGGAACCACCCCGCGTTGAGGTCGATGGCCGTTGTCTTGTTGACGGCCTTGGCGGCCAGGTCGGCCGCGCTGGACGCCAGCTCGCCCGCCGACTTCGCGATCCACGCGCCGAGACCATCGGTGACGGTGCCGGCGGGGTTGGTGGCGAAGTCGACGGCGCCGCACACCTTGTCCATCAGCGGGAAGTCGCAGACTCCCATGGGTCGTACCTCCGTTCTGGGGCGAGGGTCAGGGCGCGACGGACGGCATGACGCCGACCAGGGCGCAGGGGTGGTCGGGCCGGCACTGGACCGCGAGGGTGGTGGACCGGCTCTCCGCGCCGCCGGCGGCCGAGCCCCTCCAGCGAATCGACTGCTTGCCGGAGACCGTGACGGCGTAGACGTACGCCTGGGTGATCGCCCCGGGGTCGTCCTGGAGGGCCTGGGTGAAGGCGTGCGGGAAGTGCCCCTCGTTGATCTTGGCGGTGGCGACCTGCTTGTTGGCGGCCATCTCCTTCCACAGCACGGCCGAGGGGACCGCCTGGTCGACGGAGGCCGGGTCGGCGTATTTCGACTCCGTGGTCAGCCAGCCGCGCAGTGCCTTGCGCAGCTCGGGTTGCGAGTACGCGCGGGTGTCGTACGACCACAGCGCTGCTGCGGCGGCCTTCCCGTACGTGATCGGGTCGTGGGTTTTCGGTGGAACGGGCAGAGCGCGGGGCCGGGTATGAGGCCCGGACGGTGCCGCGGACGACGCGGACGCCGTGGGCGAACTCGGCGGTGGCGCCGCAGTTTCGGAGGGGCTTCGGCCCTCGCGGGTGAGGTAGGCGGCCAGGCCGGCGAGGGCGACGAGCACCGCCAGGACGGCAGTGCCGAGCAGCGCCCGGCGGCGCACGCGAGATGCGCCGCCGGGGTGGGTGGAGTGCTGAGCCATCAGTGGACCTGCGTCCCGAGCGTCGAGAAGAACGCCACCACGCCGTTGGCCGCACCGAGCAGAAGGGCCGCGCCCGCGCTCACTAGCACGCCCTTCTTCCCGTTCGCCTCGGCCTGGTGACCACCCGAGTGGTGACCCCAGGCCCACACGCCCGCACTGACGGCGAGGGCGCCGACCACGGCGATGAGCCCGAAGAGGTTGATCGAGCCCATCACCTGCTTGAGGACGTTGAGGCCCGGAAGCCCTCCCTCGTTCGGCTTGATTCCGGGGTCGTAGGCGAGCTGTATGACCTGGTCAGCGAGATACATGTGAACTCCAGTTCGAATGGGCGCACGCCAAAGCCCGGCGGGGGGAACCAGCGGTGCGAGGGGGAGGTGAGGAGGGGGAGGAGCGCCGGTCAGACGACTCGGCGGGCCGCGAGAATCCGCGATTTCCAGGACGCGACGGTGGTGATCCGTACGACGTCACCGGTGTGTGGGGCGTGGACGATCAGGCCCTGCCCGATCGCCATCCCGACGTGTTCCGGTACGGCGGCCGTCCCCTCGGTGAAGAGGAGGTCGCCCGGCTTGAGGGCATCGACCGAGACGGCCTTGCCGTCCTTGACCTGCGTGTACGTGGTCCGCGTCAGGGTGACCCCGGTGGCCTTGTACGCGCCCTGCATGAGGGAGGAGCAGTCGCAGCGGCCCATCGGGTTCTTGCCGTGGGAGTCGGTGCACGTGCCGCCCCACTGATACGGGGTGCCGAGCTGGCCGAGCGCCCACCGGATCGCCGTCTGCACCTCTCGCGGCGCGGAGGCGGGAATCTTGTACTCGTCCGGCAGGGCGCCCGCCGGGATGGTGCCGAAGTCCGTCCCGTCGCCGTCCGCCGAACAACCCCCCGCGGAATCGGGAGAGGGGCTGCCGGTGTCGGCAGAGCCGGACGGCGACGGGCTCGGCGATGCACCGCCGGCCCTCTGCAGCAGGGGCTCGATGGCCTTCTGCAGGGCGGTGGCCAGCGGCTCCCACTTGGCGTACGCCTCCGGGAAGCCCGACTTCTGCACCGCCTGGGCGGCCTGGGTGACAGAGAGGGACTGCCAGCCGGAGACCTTCTTGAGCCCCTCGTAGAACTTCGTCGAGGCGTGCACCGGGTCAAGGATCTGGCTGGCCGTGCCCCAGCCCATCGAAGGCCGCTGCTGGAAGAGACCCAGCGAATCGCGGTCGCCGTAGGTCAGGTTCCGCAGGCCGCTCTCCTGCAGAGCGGTTGACAGGGCGACGACCTGCCCTCGGGCGGGGATGTTCATGGCGACGCCCGTGGCCTGGATCGTCTTGGCGTTGGGCACCTGGTCGGCAGGCGCGTCCAGGCCCGGCACGGAGACCGAGCCCTTGTCGCCGCCGTCCAGGATGGCCTTCACCTGCTTGGCGACGGTGGAGGTGTCCACACCTTGTGCGCCGTCGGTCGAGCACGAGGCCGAGGCGGTCCCGGCACCGATGCCAAGGATCGGCAGTGCCAGCAGGAGTGGTCCGGTGGCGCACAGACCGACGAGGGCTCCCGTCGTCTTCCTCACGGCCGCCGCCGTTCAGCACGACGGCGGTGCGGACCAGTCGACGGAGGTGGGTCGGGGCGCGGGTGTGTCAGGGCATGCTGCATCGCGGCTCCTCGGTGTTCGTAGGAGACGCGGTGCCGACTTCTCGTGCAAAGCCGTCGGCACCGCGTCGATGTACATCCGCCTCTCGGCGGGCCCACGTCAGAGGAGTTGGTAGCTCCCCGACGCCGGTTTCAGGTCACGCGCGGCAGCCAGCCGCGCTCGTAATCTCAGGCAGTGCACAGGGGCCTCCTCACGGCGCTCGCGGGCAGATGGGCAACATGCCTCCGAAGCCGCTCGATTGGACGAGACGGCACGAATAAGCACAGCTCAACGGGGGTGAAGCAGCGCTCCTTCCCGGTGGCACGGCGAGACAGTAGACCGGGATTCCGGCCGCACCAAACGACTGCCATCCAGGGGCCAGAAGCAGGGATCCACCTCGTTGGGCGCGGCCGGAATTCGCCGTTAACCTCCGCTGCAACCTTGCGCCGGATGGCGCCGTTGAGCGCTGTCCGGAGCAGGTCCAGACTCCGCCGCGCCCGAAAAGAGGCCCCCATGAGTTACACGCTGCACCGAGGCGATGCCCTGACCGTCCTGAAGTCCCTCCCGGACGAGAGCGTCCAGGCGGTGATCACCGATCCCCCGTACAACTCTGGGGGCCGCACCAGCTCGGACCGAACCGGCCGTACCGCCCGTGCCAAGTACGTCACGAGCAACTCGACGCACGACCTCGCCAACTTCCCGGGAGAGAACCGCGACCAGCGCTCCTACCGCTCCTGGCTCACCGAACTCCTCACCGAGGCGTACCGGGCCTCGACCGAGCACGCGGTCGCGATGGTCTTCACCGACTGGCGCCAGGAGCCGACCACCTCCGACGCCCTGCAGATGGCGGGATGGACCTGGAGCGGCACGATTCCGTGGATCAAGCCGTCCAGCCGGCCCCGCAAGGGCGGGCCGAAGCAGGACTCGGAGTTCATCATCTGGGGCGTCAAGGGCTCCCTCGACAACACCCGCGATCTCTACCTGCCGGGGCACTACATCGCCTCCCAGCCCCGCAAGGGCCGGGTTCACATCACCCAGAAGCCGGTCGAGGTCATGCAGCAGCTCGTCCAGGTCTGCTCCGAGGGTGGCACCGTCCTTGACCCGTTCACCGGCAGCGGCTCCACCGGGGTCGCTGCCCTGCGCGAGGGACGCCACTTCGTGGGCGTCGAGCTGTCCGCGCACTACGCGGACGTCGCCGAGGAGCGGCTGCGGGCCGAACTGACGAAGGACGACTTCGAGCTGGCCGGACCGGAGGCATGAGCATGAGAGCGAAGAGAGGCCAGGGCCGGCGGCCCACAGACGCCAGAGGGGCGGCTGGAGCATCGACTAACCGATGCACCAGCCGCCCCTCCTGTTACGTCAGGCCGCCTCGAACGCCCGCCGGATCAGCGGCGCCGCCTTCTCCAAGTCGGCTGCCGAGACGACGCGGACCTCCAGGTCGCCGGTCCCGAGGTGCCCGATACCGCGCATGTCCCGGGTGAAGCCCTCCTCCAACTCGACCGTGCCCGGGTCGAGTCTGAGGTACACCAGGATCGCCTCGTGCTTCGGACGGAAGATCACCGACGCCACATTCACCAACCGCCGGTAGGCGATGTAGTGCCGCAGGGACGCCACCTCCACCTCGCCCCACGCCGTGAGCGCCTCGTCCAGTTCCGCGTACAGGTCCCGCAGGCACTCCGGCACCGCTCCTCCACCCGCAGGCGGAGGAACCGCCGAAGCCGTCGGCACGCTGTCCGCCACGGGTGCCCGCTCCCGGCCCCGGCGAGACGAGGCAGCGCTCGGGAAGCCGGTCGCGGAGTCCACGAGCAGCAGCCCCAGCAGGCCACCGTCGAAGATCCGGTAACGCACCAGGTCGATCCGCTCGGGCAACCTCTGCACCGCCACCCGGTCGTGGTGCGAGAAGCCCGCCGCGATGCAGATCATCCGCGGACGACGCCAGTCGACGGACTCGGCGGCGTCCGCCCCCAGCACCTTCCGCACGAGCGCCTCGAACTCGTGGTGCGCCGACTCCAGCCAGGACAGGTAGGAGACCGCCTGGGACATCACCCCGCTGTCCGAGCCCTTCTTGAACTCGATCACCACCGGGCTGCCGTTCTCATCGAGCCCCAGGGTGTCGATCCGCCCCCGGTGCCAAGGCCCGGTCGGATACTCCGAGGCCAGGAAACGGACGCCCAGCATCTGCTCCAGGCCGGCCTCGACCCGCCGCTGCAGCTCCACCTCCAGCGCAACCGTCGAGCCGGCCAGCTCGACGTCCCGTCCGTCCGCGTCCTGCCGGAACAACATCAGCTCGGCCACCAGCGCCCCCTCCCGCGATCTCTGCAAGGAAGCCAATTGAACGAACGCCTTGGTTATTCCACTTGATCGGTCAGGCCGTGGCCGCCGGCTGCTCTCACGCGCAGGTGTTGTGCTGCCGTTGGCAGTTGTTACCGGGGCTGAAGGTCGGAGAGGAGGCTGCGGACGTGTTGTTCGATCTGGTCGCGGATCGGTCTGACGGCCTCGACGCCTTGGCCGGCGGGGTCTTCGAGTGTCCAGTCGAGGTACGTCTTGCCGGGGAAGACGGGGCAGGTGTCCCCGCAGCCCATGGTGATCACGACGTCGGATGCCTGTACGGCCTCGGTGGTGAGCACCTTCGGGGTTTCGGCGGCGATGTCGATGCCGACTTCCGTCATGGCCTGGACGGCGGCGGGGTTCACGGAGTCGGCGGGTGCGGAGCCGGCGGAGCGGACCTCGACGCGGCCCTGGGAGAGGTGGGTGAGGAAGGCGGCGGCCATCTGGGAGCGGCCGGCGTTGTGGACGCAGACGAACAGCACGGACGGCCTGGGCTCAGGCACGGGCGGAACTCCTCTGGAGAGCGGCCGGGTCGGCCGCGGGCTGGGGGAAGTAGCGGCGGGCGGCCAGGGCGACGTAGACGAGGCCGATCAGGACGGGGACCTCGATGAGAGGGCCGACGACTCCGGCGAGGGCTTGGCCGGAGGTCGCGCCGAAGGTGGCGATGGCGACGGCGATGGCGAGTTCGAAGTTGTTGCCTGCCGCGGTGAACGCCAGGGTCGTCGCCTTGGGGTGGTCCAGCCCGACGGCGCGGCCGGTGGCCATGGACCCGGCCCACATGAGCGCGAAGTAGGCCAGCAGAGGCAGCGCGATCCGAGCGACGTCGAACGGCTTGGAGGTGATGGCGTCGCCCTGGAGGGCGAAGAGCACGACGATGGTGAACAGCAGCCCGTACAGGGCGAACGGCCCGATCCGGGGAATCAGCCTCGTCTCGTACCAGGTGCGGCCCTTGGTCTTCTCGCCGATGCGGCGGGTGAGGAACCCGGCCAGCAGGGGGATGCCGAGGAAGATCAGGACGGAGCGGGCGATCTCCCACACGGACACGTCTAGGGCGGTCTGCTCCAGTCCGAGCCAGCCGGGCAGGACGGAGAGGTAGAACCAGCCGAGCGCGGCGAAGGCGACCACCTGGAAGAGCGAGTTCAGGGCGACCAGCACGGCGGCGGCCTCCCGGTCGCCGCAGGCGAGGTCGTTCCAGATGATGACCATGGCGATGCAGCGGGCGAGCCCGACGATGATCAGGCCGGTGCGGTACTCGGGCAGGTCCGGCAGGAAGATCCAGGCCAGCGCGAACATCAGGGCCGGGCCGAGGACCCAGTTCAGGACCAGGGACGTCACCAGCAGGCGGCGGTCGCGGGTGACGGTGTCGAGGCGGTCGTAGCGGACCTTGGTCAGCACGGGGAACATCATCACGAGCAGGCCCAGCGCGATCGGCAGGGAGACCCCCGTGACGGTTACCCCGGCCAGCACGTCCCCGAGGCCGGGCACGAGACGGCCGAGCCCGAGCCCGGCCGCCATCGCGAGCAAGATCCACGCGGCGAGAAACCGGTCGAGGAAGGACAGCCGCCCGGCGACCGGCACCGCAGTCTCCGCCGTCGTGGCGGGCTGGACCCTCATGAGGCAGCCCCGGCAGGTACGACCGCCGGCAGTTCCTCCCCGACCGGCCGGGTCAGGACGGCGGCAAGCCGGTCGGTCATCTGCGGCAGCAGGCGGTAGTACACCCAGGTCCCGCGTCGCTCGGAGTCGATGAGCCCGGCCTGCTTCAGCAGCTTCAGGTGATGGGAGATCGTCGGCTGCGACAGATCGAAGGCCGGGGTGAGGTCGCAGACGCAGACCTCCCCGCCCGCCCGGGAGGCGATCATCGACAGCAGGCGCAGCCGCACCGGGTCGCCCAGCGCCTTGAAGACCTTGGCCAGGTCGGCGGCCTGGTCCTCGTCCAGCGGCGCGGTTAGCAGCGCCGGGCAGCAACCCTCGGCACCGTCCTGGCCGAGCACCACAAGCTCTTGTTTCGACATGCGTCTATGTTGACGTTCTTCTATTCAAGACGCAAGCTTGTATCGGCAGGCATCGAATCAACCTGATCGGGGAGACCTCCATGTCCCGTGTCCAGCTCGCCCTCAACGTCGCCGACCTCGACGCCTCGGTGACCTTCTACTCCCAGCTGTTCGGCGTCGAACCGGCCAAGCGGCGCCCCGGATACGCCAACTTCGCGATCGCCGAGCCCCCGCTCAAGCTCGTCCTGATCGAGGGCGAGCCCGGCCAGGACACCCGCCTGGACCACCTCGGAGTCGAGGTCGAATCCACTCAGACAGTCACCGAAGCCACCGACCGCCTCAAGGACGCCGGCCTCGCCACCTTCGAGGAGAACGACACCTCTTGCTGCTACGCCCTCCAGGACAAGGTCTGGGTCCACGGCCCCGGCAGGGAGCCCTGGGAGGTCTACGTCGTCAAGGCAGACGCCGATCAGATGGGCAAGAGCCTCGCACTCAACAACGCAGACGCCTGCTGCACCGACCAGCCAGCGCCCGAGATCGCGCCGAAGGTGGCCACGAGCTGCGCGTGTGGCAGCTGAAGGATCACGCCTACGGCGCCGACCGGCGGGCCTGGGCGCGCCCGCCGGTCCGCAGCGCGTGATCAAGGCTCGACGACGCTGGGTGGCGGCGATGATGCCCGTGTCGATCCGCGCGGCCGGTTGCCGTAGAAATCGAACATCCGATCTAATAGTTGTTATGCGCCCGTACGACTTTCCAGTTGATCTCCTACGTGACCAGACCGCCTGGTACAGCACATACCGGAAGCTCGCGGATGGTGGCCCGGCCGCCAGCCCGACCGAAGGTCGCCGTCGTCTGCTGGAGCTGTCGGCCCGGATCGCCGACCACCCGTTCTGGAGAGGGCCAGCCGGAACCCCAGCTGCCCGGATGGAACTGAAGGAGCTGGCCCAGCGCAGCGTCCGCAGTTCCACCCCGGCCATCCGGCGGGCGGGATGATCGACGACCGGCGCGAGAGATGGCCGGTCAGGGACACCGACTGCAGGGTGGAGTGCATGCGTAGTGCGCCGATCGTCGTCCATCGCCCCTCGGCGGCGGGCGGCCGACGAGTCACGGTTCACCGCCGAGGCCGTGACGAGGTACTGGGCACCGCCTACTCCGACCACGACCTGGTTGTTTTCCTCGAAGCGCTGGGCGTCCCTGACCCCGACGGAGTCCTGAATGATCCGAAGTGGCTGGAGTGGCGCGACGGCGGCAGACAGCCTGTGGCTCGCCCCATCCCATGGGCGCTGAGCTGAATTCGTATGAGGTCACCGTCCGCGTGCCGCACCACCCGCACCGGCTGGGTCGCGTCATCGGGCGAGGAGGTCTCCCCGAGAGCGTGAGCAGCAGTTGTGAGACTCTGACAAGCGCGTCGGGCGGAGGGGCCACATCGGTTCGGGTCGCCCGACGTGCGCAACTGAATGGTCACTGGGAACCGCCCGGAGGGACGCTCCGGTGGACAGCCGGTGGACAGACGCCTTTGGACGAGCCAGTACGAGGCCGCACGGGGAAGACCGGCACACGTGGTCTGATCTGGGAAAACGTCATCAGGAAGCATGGTGCGGCACTACCCGGCACGATCGCTCTCGGTCTCGCAATGCGTAGGTCTCGGGTTGAGGTTGAGCCGTGTGGTCTGACTCACGGGCGCCCGACGCTGTTGACTGCTTCGGTCAACCCCTGTGCTCCGTTGAGCAGCAATTCATCCAGGAGGTTGAGGATGTCTGAGCGGCGTGAGGCGGTGCTGGCTTGAGTGTATGCGCGGACCAGTATCTCGCCGATGTGGTGTGCGTCTGCTGCCGCACGGTTGGAGATGTCCCCGGACTCAGCGCCGTGCTCTTCAATGAAGCGGCGGACGCATTGCAGGAGCAGGTCGTCGATTCGGTCGGGTGCCTGTTCCAGAGTGATCAACAGTTGGGGGAGGGCATGGCTGAAGGCAGGTGAAGCCATGAGATCGGTGAGTTGCTTCCGGAACGGGCGAAGGCGTCGGCCCCGCAGGGCTGAAGCTGTTGCTGCTGCGGCCTCACGCACTTGCTGGTTCGGGTCGTGGAAGAACTGGCTGAGTGCTTCGTTGGCCAGGGCGAGATCGCCAGTGCTGGAAAGCCTCTGGGCGCACAGGTCAGCGGCCCCTTCGCGCTTGGCGCTGTCGTCACCTCTGAGGACCGCCCGCAACAGGTCCGGCATGTCCCACTGCATTGCCCCCAGCGCCGCGAGGAATCCGCCCGACCGCCGTACAGCTTCGTCGGCGGAAGACAGCATTCGCTGGATCACCGGCTTGACCACGGAAGGATCTTCGTAGCCCAAGGCTACGGTAAGGCGCATCACGCGCGGAGTGGCCAGCAGCGCATCATTTGCTGTGACGAGTACGCGGAACGCTGCGGTCGCTTGAGGGCCGGCATGACGCATGGCGGCGAGGAGGACGTGGGCGACGCAGGATCGCACTGCAAGGGACGGATCGGCGGCCATGCTGTGCAGCTGGGGTGCCACAAGCGCGGTGCGGGAGCCGTCCGAGTCATAGAGAAGTAGATCGCCCAAGCCCTCGGCGGCGCTTCCGCGGACTGTGTTGATGCCGACGAAGTACAGATCGGGGTTGCTGCTGAGTTCGACCGGTTCGTCTCCCTGGCGGCCGAATTGGAGAGCCCGGTCGAGGATCAGCTTCACCAGATCAAGCGGTGCGGTCGCCAGGTACTTCTGGAGCGGTCGGCCGAGCCAACGATCGTGCTCTGACAGCCCGAGGCTGCCGAGATGTCGTACCGCGTCGAAGACTGGTGCCGGGTCGCAGAGCTTTTCGGCCTTGCCGAGCCCCAAGAGCAGTGAAGCGCCGTACGCGGGGTGAATATCGCGGTCCAGGTTCAGCACGAGCCGGGCGAACCGTTCAGGTTGCTGAACCGTTTGGCTCTCGAGCACTTGGCGCAGCTCACCGACGCCTCCTGTGCGAGTCTTCCAGTCAGTGTGGTCTTCATTGTGCTTTCTCATGGCCCGCAACCACTGGTCGTCATTCATCCGCCGGGCTGCTTCTTTGGCGATGGGAGGCTCGATGATTCCTACGGTGAACTCCTCCGGCTCCTCTGGCTGGTGTACACCGCCATGCCGACGGCGAAGCTCCCCCAGGCGCCGGGCCCCTCGCTCCGACAGCTTCTGCTCGGGCAATGCAGAGAGCAGAGCGAACTCGTCCCAGGGCGAGAGCTCTTCCTTGGGGGGAAGGCGGAGGTGGAGCACGGCTTCCTCAAGCTGTCGGAGGGTTTCGCCGGGAAGGTAAGGGCTGACGGAGCGAATGACCTGGCGTGCACTCCAGACCACGTCATTCGCGTACCCGGACAGCAGGCGGTGCCGGCCTTCAAGCAATAGCTCGGCCGACCACGGGGCGAGGGCCTCTCCCGCAGCATCCAGAGCCTGGTACAGAAGCCACTGTGCCGTGTCGTACGGGGTGGCCACCAGTTTCTCCAGGAGCGGGCGGAGCTGGGAAGGGGAGTCAAGGGCACAGGCTCGCAGTGCCGCGGTCGCACCGTTGAGCAGGGCAGAGTCCAACGCCCTGGCCTCCTGGTTCGGCCAGCGGAAGGCGAAGTGGCCGTCACTGACAGGCCAGCCGGCCCGCGCAGGATGAGCGGTGGCTTCCATGACCAGCAGAAGAACGGGCAGCAGACGGGTGCAAAAGAATGCGGGAGCACCGGTGGAGGCGTGCTCCACCAAGCGCAGGGCGAAGTGATCCTCGCTGAGGAGAGCGATGATCCGTCGGTGATCGTCGAGCCATAGAGCGTCCGGTCGCTCGGAGAGGTGGGCGACGAGCAGGTCGACCGCCCACTCCGGCTGCTGCTTGCCGAGGTCGCGCGCGGAGATCCAGAGGGCGCGCTCGTAGGCCGCGCACCTCCCGGCCCGCACTGCGCTCAAGAGCAGATCGAAGAGCGGCCTGCTGTCTCCGACCTCGGCGAAACGAGTGATCCCGAGCAACCACGAAAGATATTCCGGATGCGCGGTGTGGGGCGCCAGGAGTTCGGCTATGCGATCGGGGTGCTTCTTGACGGCGCCCGTCATGATCCGGAGCGCCCACGCACGCTCCTGCGGATCGTGCCCACTCATCCATTCCTCGATCACCCCATCGGCGTCGGCGCAGGCGAACCAGCCGACGCAGCTGAGAGTGTGCACCAGTCGGTCCAGGTAAACGGGCCGGGTCTCCAGCACTCGTGCTACGGCGTCCCACTCCTCGGCGGTCGGCGCCTCCAGGCTGCCGAGCAGTGCGAGCGCCGCTTCCTTGATGTGGTAGCGGATGTCCTGGCACAACAGCAGAGCCTCGCACTCCTCGACAAACCGCTCGCGGTCCAACTCCCGCAAATGACTGAGAATCTGGCGAACCTGGCTGCGTCGGAAGAGCTCCTGTTCGCTGCTGGTGAGGAAGGTGACCAGGGTCTCGTTGCGGTGCATCCAGCCGCGTGCGAATGCGTAGTCGAAAAAGCTCTCGTGGAAGAAGGCGATCCGCTGGCCGTCATGCACCAGTACGTGCTCAGACACCAACGTGTTCCTACTGGCAGAGAGACTGTCTCCGTCGAGGATAGTGTGCGGGACTGACAACTGCTGTCGACGGCTAATGGCCTCGGCGACAGTGGAGACTGTCTCTTGGAAGAGTGTGTCTGAATTGCGGCGCCGGCACTCCCTCTCCTTGTGATCCCAGAAAGAATCGAAGAGCTGCTGAGTGGTACGGAAGGTTAGCGCTCCTTCCTTGTCGGCAACCTGGGCGAGTAGTACCAGATGCAGAGGGGACCGCAGCTGCCGCCGCTGATCAGGACCAACGTCAGCGGCATCGAGTCCCATGGCGGTGATGGCAGAGTCGATCTGTTCGTCGTCGAGCTCCCCAACGGTGGCATGGACACAGCGCTTTGGATCGGTGAGCTGCCGGATGCGGTGGTCGTGCTCGGCGTCGAACCCACGGCAGGCGAGGATGATCCGCATGGTGGGATAGGCACTCGCCTCACGGACCAAATCGGCGACCGCGTCGAAGGTGTTCGGGATGCGCCCGGACATCACACTGACAGCGTCGAGCTGGTCCACGATCAGGACAGACGGGCGCCCGTCCGCCAAGGTGGCGAGCGCGCTGACAGGCGATGTGGTCAGGCCGATGCGCTCGCCCAGCTCGGTCGTGGTGGAGAACGCGCCCAGTCGGTCGAGCCGGAACGCCAGCACCGGAGTGTCAGCGGCGCTGAGGCCGGTGAATGCTTGGTACAGCACGGCGCTTTTGCCGCCCCCGGCGGCACCCGTCAGCAGGGTGAGCTGGGGGCCGTCGGCCGCTCCCGCCGTCAGCAGAGCAGCCTCCGGGCGAGGAATGACCGGCTGCAGGAGATCCCGCTCGGCACTCCCTGCCCAGCGTTGTGTGGCCTCGCCTACCGCGTCGGCCACGAGCCCGCCGTCCAGCAGACGCACGCGCCGCAGCCTGTACCTCGGGAGCCGGGCGGTGATGGCCGCAACATCGAGACGAACGCCCAGTGCGTCGTTGAGAAGATCACCCAGCCCGAGGGCCGCCGCGTGGCCGGGGGCACCGGCCAGGACTTGTTCAGCGAGCGTGGTGTTCATCGAGATGATGTCCCGCTCGTCGGGCCACTCCACCCACAGCGAGCGGAGCATGCGCCATGCTGCCTCGGGCGTGCCGTAGATCCTCGGGGAGGAAAGTCCTTTGAAGGCTGTCTCAAGCTCTTTGGTCAGCCGGTGACGAACGAAGGAGGCATAGTCATCCGAGTTGCGGGCCCGGTCGCTGAGCTCCTGGAGTGGCCGGGCGGGTACCGTGGACACGAAGTGGAAGTCGTGACCGGCTTCGGCGTGCGTGCGGAGATGCCGCCAAATCTCCTTTTCGTGCAGGGAAGCCACACTCCAACTGTTGGCATTCCGGTTCTGCCGCTTGACCTGGTGTACCTCGGTTCGGCCGTTGGAGCGGTAGGCGAACTCGGTTCCCTCACCCAAGACGCCGTCCGGCTCGAGGGTGATCGATTCGCCCTCACCGCGCAGGACGTAGAGGGCGTGTCTGATCGTCCACACGCTCTCGTAGCGGTTACCCAACTTGTCCGCATTGCCGCCTGGCTCCGGAGCCATCGGTCTCCCTTACTGCCGGACGGCTTCCCGTCCTTGCTCTGTGCGTGATGTGCCGATTGTTACCGTACTCACCGGCACTGACAGCGGCGTGGCTGGGAATGTCAGGCTCTTGCCGGCGGGCCCGCGCGACCGGCGCGCAGTCTTCCGCAAGAAGTCCGACCCCGGCGGCGCCCTGGCCCTGGCGAACACCCTGCGCACGGATATGCATGCCCAATGGCCGCTGCCGAACGACAACGACCTGGCCCGCGCCATCGCCGTACTAGCCCGCGTTCAGCAGGACGCGGTCTGTAACCGGCAGCAGGTCGTTAGCCAGCATCGCTCGCTGCTGCGCGAGTACTACCCCGCCCTTCTGGAGGCCTTCGCCAAGTGGGCCGACGCCTTGTGCCGACCGGAGGTGCGGTCTCCAGTGTTAAGCAACTGGACGGCCACGCCTATTGGCCGAGCAGGACCTCGGTGATCGGTCCACCGCTGACACCTGGCTCAAGCACGAGAGCTGGGGTGTAGCGGGGCCTCCCAGGGGTCGCACCGTCCCACTCGTAGACGACGGTGCGCAGTGTGTTGAGGTATCGCCCTACAAGTAGAGCCATCGTGTAGGGGCCGTGGAAAGCGAGATGCACCTCCGCACGGCCGTTATGTGCGGCAAGCGCTTTGATCTGTTGCGCGGCAGCCGTGCTGAGGCGTGCGGCCTCGCGCGGGTCGAGTCGGTCTTCGCCGGCGACGGAGATTACGGCGGCCGCGGCGAAACCGTCGCTGGACTCGTGCAGGAGCTGCTCGAATGCGGTCTGATCTGGATTGGCAGTCAGGCTGAGGAAGATCGCGACGCGGTCGTGGCTGTCGGGTGTCTGCGCTCGTTCGAGGCCAACTGGGTGCGTATGAAGTTCGCGGTTCAGTGGGTCGTCACCACTTTCTGCAGACGTCCACTCAGCGCCGCGGGTGTCGACCACCTCGACATTGCCGATCTTGGTCTCGGGCAGGGCAGCTCCCAAGGCCAGGGCTACCGACAGGTGAGCTCCGCCAAAGACGCGTACCGTTTGCGCGCCAGCAGCATAGACGGCGTCGCTGGTCAGGGGCAGTGTGGTCTGCAGGAGCTGAAGTCCCTCTCGCAACGGCAGACGCCCGTCGCTGGCGGCCCTGATGCGGATGTGCAGGTCGTCCTCGCCCGCGTCCATGGCGAAGGGCGCGGGGCGGGTCTGGACTCGGATCGTGAAGACATCGTTCTGGCTGTGAATGGCGGGCTTGCGTTGTTCGACTCGGTGCATCAGTAGGTCGCGCACGATCTCGCTCTCGCCCGACGGCTGGAGCATGTTGCTTTGCTTCTTGTCGGCGAGGGTCTGGGAGGGAGCGAGTCTTAGGAGTCGGTCCGGTGCGTTGTAGTCGCACCGTGTATCGCTTCCCGCTCTGGCGGTCTTGTTCGCGATGCACAGGCTGAAGGCGGGAGCCTCGTCCAGTTGGAGCAGCCGAGGCAGCTCACGTTCTCGGACGATGTCGCTGTGGACGATGTCCGGTGTCACGACGAGTACGGCTGCTGAAAGCCCTTGGGTCAGGGCTTGTTCGAGGCGATCGGTCGTTGTGCCTGCGCGCAGGTCGGTACGGTCTCTCCACACGACGAGGCCGGCCGCCCTGAGCAGATTCTCGATCGCCTCGGCTTGCGAGGACCCGTCAGACTGCCGGTAGGAGATGAACACCGCTCCGTCAGGCCGGACTGCGCCCTTGGGCAGTGGTCCCAGCGGCTTGAATTTCTGCGGTGGCGGAAGGACCGTTGCTGCCCTGCCGGTGACGCGTCCCCATCGTTGGCGCCGGGTGATAAGTCCGGAGAAGGGTTCCGTCCCGCCGGGAGCGTAAACGAGGAGTGCGATCGGGCCGTTGTGCTCCCGGGCCATTGCCCGCATCGCGGCATGATCCGTCGGGCTCGGTCCGGACGGTGTGGGATGGCTGTGCCACTCGCCGACGTAGCCGGTTGGATCGTCGTCCGCTCGCTGGACCAGGAACTCTGCGAGCAGCATGTTCGCTTTAACGTCATCGCGCACGTACCTGTGGGTCGACGCTCCTTGTCCGTCGACCACGAGGGTATGGGTGACAACGACGTTGGCGTCTTCCTGATAGCCGAGGAGGATGCCACCCGTTTCCCGCGGCAGCTGCTGCGCGGTCGCGGACGCGATGACCTCGTATGCTGCCTGTCGCAGCTCGATCCGTGGTGCTGGCCGGGTCACTGGTGGCGCCTCCCTTGTGGTGCGGAGTGGAGGTGGCGCGTCTCCCCTGCAGGGTGGAGGGGGCGGTCCACGAGGAGTCCGACGGCGTGGCGGACGGTCGCTGCTGCTGCCTCAATCACCGCGTGGGGCGGCGTTGGGGAGATCGGGCTTCCACAGCCTGCTTCGAACAGTTGCGGTGCCTTGGTGTCGGTTCTGCTCGTAGAAGGCGGCAGCGGTGCTGAGGCGTCGATCGGTGGCAGTACGTCGATGCGATAGGTCCTGCCGTCGTTTTGAAGCGCCGCAGACAGGACCCGTGTGCCCAGGGTTAGGGCGCTTACATGCAGAAGCGCGGTGGTGGCGAAGTCGGCGGTGGCGTTCACGACGAGGTCGTGGCTCCGCAAGTGGTCGACCGCGTCGGTTCCCGAGGTAAGGGAGCTATTGATAGCGTCGATGCCTGCGGCTGGCGCCTCGTTGTGTCTGATGAGGTGTCGCTTGACCGCTTCGGCTTTTGGAAGTCCGACGGCGTCGGGGCCGACGAGGTGGCGGACGAGGTTTCCTGGCATGACCACATCGTCGTCGACGAGAGTGAGGTGACGGACACCGGAGCGCACGAGCATGTCGGCGATGAACGAGCCCAAAGCGCCGACGCCGACCACGGCAACCTTGGATTCACGCAGTTCGGCAGCGAGAACGCCTGCGCGAGCGGACCGGGCGTCCTCGGTGTCTGCGCCCGAGCGCAGGCGTGTGACGGCCGTGCGGCCCTCCTTCGTGGGCATTACGTCCAGCACGATCGCGCCCTCGTGGGTGCCTCGTCGGTAAACCAGCACGACGACCGCGACCAACTGCCGACGAATTCTGCGGTTCAGATCCGCGTTCGAACCGAGCCGGGCACAGATGTCTGCCCAGGTTCGCGGCGGCACGTCGACCTCGCCGAGATCGGCCACGAACCCAAAGCGGTCCTTGCTGTGCTTGAGGGCCTTCCTGCGACGGATGCCGTGCCTGATCCGCATCGTGTTGTTGCTGGCCGGGCTGAAGCGGACGGAGCGGTTGAGGTACTGGCCGAGGTCGTCGTAGAGGTAGAGGCGCCGGTCCGCGGACTGATGGAAGTACCGGTCGAGGTCGAGGTCGGGCCGATCGTCCGTCCATCCGGTGTGCGCGTGCTCGAACCATGCTGTGACGTGTTCGAGATACGCCGGTGCCTCCGTCCACCAGAGCTCGTCGTGATCTTCTTCAGCAACTAGGCACAGCGCGCCGTCCGAATCGCGGTGCCAGGACCAGGGCACCGCGTCGTGATCGACCGGCACCACCCTCGGCGGCCGAAACGGGAAGCGGGGCGGCAGGTCGATCACTACACGGGTCGTGCCCGCCGAGTGCGGGACAGGCCCTTCCCACCCTGCTTCCACCTCGTGGAACCCAGCGCGGATCAGGCCCTCCTCGAAGTGCAGCCGCGCGTAGGCGACGTACTCGTCGAAGCCGACAGAGGTCACCCGAAGGTCCTCTCGCCGGCAGGAACGACGCGGGCGCCGGGCGAGATCGCGGATGCCTTTTTACTGCCGTCCTCGTTGAAGCCGGGAGGCATCGGGAAGACCGTATCTCCATCGCCGTTCTCGCCCAGCAGTCTCCGGAACGCTAGCGCGGCCGTGCCCGCATCCTCCTCGGCGAGCGCAGCTTCTGCCGACATCGCGGCGTCGTTGAACCGCGTACGAGCGGTGCCCAGTTCATCGTCGGTAGCGCGGATGTGGACGGTGTGTCCGGACAGGGTCGGGTCGGTCACTGCGATGCCGTAGGTCACGAAGTGCTCTATGATCTTGCTGACCTCTAGGAGAGCGGAGACGTAGTACTCCGCCTGGTCGTTGCCCGAGACTGCGCCTGAGGCGAACGCCTGATAGGCAGCCATTTCGATGAAGAACCCGCCGGGCTTCTTCGTGCCGAGCAGGGCGCGACGAGTCTGCCGAAGTAGTTTAACGGTCGGTACGTAGTACTCGTCGTGGTCCGCGTTCATCGTGCTCGAGAGGTCTGTCAGCCCGTCTGGGTTGGTGCGCACCCACTCGTTCTCGTCGCCCTTCTGGGGGATCTCCCAGGTTCCGTCCCCGTAGGGGCGGGCAGGCACCGCGTCGACGTAGAGGTCGTACTCCGGGAAGGAGACCTGCAGGCTCCGGTCCTGACGCTTGGTGCGCCGGTGTCCGTCGGCGTCGGTGGCGAACTCCGCATGCAGGACCTTGAAGAACTTGTCGAGGATGTCCGTCGACGTGACATCGCTCGGAACATCGGGCAGGCGCACGAACACGTCGACGTCCTTGATCCTGCGGATCGACACGCTGCGCTTGTAGGAGCCGATCAGTACCGGGCTGACGCCGTACTCGACGAGCTTGGCATCAGCCTTAAGGGCGTCACGGACGAGGCGATGCGCCTCTGGTGCGTTGGTCTTGTCGTCGCCGGGCTCGATGGAGCTCAGCGCATCCTTGAACTGCTGCTTGAGGTGAGCCATCGGGCCCTCCGGTCTGGTTGTGACTGCAGTTGCCTGCTCAGATTGCCTGACACCACTGACATTGACAGTGGTACGTGGGTTCCGGCGGTCGTGGCTCTACCACTGACTGACGTCCTGCTGGGCTGTCTTCGCGTTGGTCTGTCCGCCCGGCCGGAGCCCCGCGCGTCAGTCAACGGCACGACCCGCGGTCAAGGTCGAGTATCGGGGGCGGTCTCAGGCCGAATCCGCAGATCTCCATTCCGGCGAACGAGGCATGGAGCCTTTTTCATCATCGCTCTGAGCTGGCCAAATGCAGGGCCAGCACGGCCTGGACGAAGCTCGTGATGCGGGTTGGCGAGCACCGAAGTTTGCGGAGGAGTCGCCAGGACTCGAGGGTGGCAACGGCTCGCTCGACCAGAGCTCAGATCTTTGCCTGTGACCGGTTGGCGGCCTTCTGGCCTTTGGAAAGCGTCTCCCAGCGTCCCCAGTACGGGACCCGGGCCGCGCCCCCGGCGCCACTGGCCGGATCGCAGTCATCGTCCGTGCCATCGTCACCCTCGAACGCGCCACCTGATCAAGATGGAAAAGGCTCAGGGTTCCCGGCCAGCTAGCGCCGGCCTACGCACTCGGCCACCCGCAGCCGACACACTCGACCACCCGTCGACTCTGTGAGCCGTCGAACCGCCGAACTGCCGGGCCAGTGGTCCCCCAGGTGCGGTCGGTTGTGGTGAGTTGCCGCGGTGCCCGGCGCCCGGCGTCAGCCGACGCAGAGTCGGTGAGGGGAAGGGGAGCGCGGACCTCTCTGGACGTGCCGACACAGGACAGCATGAGCGCCCCTAACCAGAGCTGTCTGACCAGGCGAAACCACATCTGGCGGCACTCCCGGGCACGGTGTGTCGGGATCGCTCGCGTACTCACAATCCGTAGGTCCCGGGTCCGAGTTGCCAGGGACTTTTCAGGGACTTTCAGCTCTGCCGGAGGGACATCCGAGGGAGATTTAGCAGTACAAGCACGGGAGGCTGCGACAGCGCTGAAAGGCCCAGGGCTTCGGGCTCGCGCACCCGCGTACCCGCTCCGTAGCGCTCCGGCAGGACGCCGGGTCGGCAATAAAAGAAGAGGCCCTTCGGGGCCGCACGCGGTCCTGACCTCGAAAAACGCGCCCCCGCGGACCCGGCGCCGTGTGCGCCGGGCCCGCATACGGGTGGTCAGTCGTACGGGTAGAACCCCGAGCCCGTCTTGCGGCCGAGCCGGCCCGCGTCCACCATGCGCTGGAGCAGCGGGGGAGCGGCGTACAGGGGCTCCTTGTACTCCGCGTACAACTCATCGGCGCCGCGGATACCTCTGTGACCTTCGTCTTCGTTGGCTATGGGGCGGCTTGGACATCGAGTTTGAATGAGGTGCAACGGACCCTCTGTTGCGCCAGCCATTTGAGGATCTGTAGTTTCGGTCCGCTTCCGCGCAGGGCTGCCCAACTTGCGCTCAACGTCTGCAGGTTGCAAACAGCTCACTGATCGCGAGTTGTTCATATCATTGACTGGGGGCATGGCCAAAACGGGAACCGTCGGGAGGATCACTGCCATGTCTATCCGAGGAGTGGTCACCATGGCTGCGCAGTTCCTGAATGCCAAACAGACCGCCGAATATCTCAACGTGTCATTGACTTGGCTCTACCGTGACGCACCTCGTCATGGGTTGGTGGCGTACAAGTTCGGCAGTGGTCGTAACGCCAAGCTGCAGTTCAAGATCAGTGACATCCAGAAGTGGGTCAGTCAGCAGTACGTCGGCTGAGCGTCATCAGGGGCGGGGCATCGTGTCAGATGCCCCGCCCCTGATCGAGTGTTATGCAACTAGGGCCATGTCCAGTATCTTGGCCGCCTGTCCGATGGAGCCGGGCATTAGATGGCGGTAGATCTTGAAGGTGACATCGAGGTTCCTGTGGCCCATCCAGTCGGCGACGTCTGTGATTGGAATCCCGTGGCTGAGGCAGTTCGAAGCGAAGAAATGGCGCAGTCCGTACAGCACCATCCCCTCCGGTATGTCCGCCGCGCCTGCGGTCTTCAGCCGACTCCACTGGTTCGACACACCCCAATGAGGGTACGGCTGCGTGGGGTCCGTCGGTCGGCGAAGCAGATAGCCGTCGATCGAGCCATGCTTCTCCGCGTATTCCTCGATCGTTACCCTGACGCTGGAGGGCAGCGGTACGTCGCGATACTGCCACGCCTTTCGGTGCTTCAAAGGCCCGTACTTCCCTGTCGACATGACGACCTGCTCCTTGACGCGGTAGACGTCGTCCGCGACGAGGTTGTTGAGGTTGATGGCTGCGGCTTCACCATTGCGGAGTCCGCAGCCGCTCATCAGGTCGACGATCAACTTGAACGCGTCGTCTCCGGCTTCACGCAGGGATCGGAGCTGGGGCAGGGAAGGGATGACTGCGCGGGACGGATCGTACTGCGGAGGCTTGACGCCGGTGAGTGGGCTCTCTGCGTAGAGGCCGAGTTGATGCGCATCCAGGAGTATCGCCCGCAGCTTGTCGAAGGCGTTTGCCTGAGTGGCCAGACCCGCGTGTGCCTTCTCCATGGTCCGGATGAAGCCATCGACCACCTTGTGGTCGAAGCTGTTCATCCGTCGGCTGCCGAGTGCCGGCAGGATGTGGTGCTCCAGGAGTGACTCGAGGTGGCGGACAGAAGCTGCTGCGAGGTGCCGCTGCCCTGCCATCCATTCGGTGGCGTATTCCTGGAAGCGCATGGATCCGTACTTCTGGATGCGGTCAGCCCTTGCCTGTGAGGAGGGCCGAGCCTTTTTCTCCTTGTAGATTTCTGTCAACCGCGAGATCGCTTGGTCCTGAGTGGCGAAGCCTCCCTCCTCCGCTTGCTTTCCTGTCGAGCTGCGATAGCGAATCTTGTATGGGTGGAGGCACTTTGCCCAGCGATGCCGTGGGTGCTCGCACTCCTTGAAGAAGGACCCCATGCCGTGAGCGAGTGTGCGTGCTGCCATCTCGTGAAAGCTCCCTTGCGTCCAATGCTGACCTCTTGCTGACCAGCGATGGTGCCTGAGCCCCCTGACCTGGGGAGAAACGGCAATTCCGTGATATGTGGTGGAACTTCATCGCTAGATCCCACGACGATATCAGCGGGGCGCGCGAGGACTGGGTGAAGGGGATGAGGTTTGGGGATGTGAACGGGTATGCAGGGGCGCGGCTCTCCGCCCCGGAACTACCGCCGGGGCCCTTGAAGCCGCGGGGTCGTACTCGCTGAGCAAGGCCTTATGGGGATGCGGAGGCCAGCGGAAGTGGGGGCGTGGATCGTACCGGCCTGTCAGATATCACTTGCTGCTGCAAGTTTGTGATGCGATACCGTCCGGGGTCGGCTGTAAGGCGGAGGTGTCGCCGTGTGTGTGCAGGTCCAATCGGGCCAATGCTGACCCAATGTTGACCTTGCTGACGAGTAGTCAACTAAACGCCATTCGTCCAGGCGTGCTCCCGACCTCACGCCGGCGAGTCTTGGAGCGGCAGTTTTGCTGGGGCCGCTCTTCAAGACGTAGCCCCACGTGTCGGCACGGTCCACGCGGGATCTTGAGGCCGCGAGTAGCCCATGGCAGGCTCATGCCGCATGATCGATGAATTCGCGAAGGACAACCTGCACGGGAGACTGCGGCGGGACCGCGAGGCGCTTCTCTGGAAGCTCGACGGCTTGTCCGAATACGACGCCCGCCGACCGTTGACAGTGACCGGGAGTAACCTTCTCGGCCTGGTCAAACACCTGGCCGGCGTCGAGGCCAGGTACTTTGGCGAGGTCTTCGACCGCCCTTCCCCGGAACCGCTGCCCCGGTGGCAGGACCACGACGGCAGCGATCTGTGGGCGGCTGAGGGCGAGGCCCGCGATCAGATCATCGAGTTCTACCGGCGCGCGTGGGAACACTCGGACGCGACGATCAACGAGCTTCCCCTCGATACCCCCGGCCACGTGCCCTGGTGGCCGGAGCCTCATTCCGGCACGAACCTGTTCGCCGTCATGGTCCACGTCCTCGGCGAGACCAACCGGCATGCGGGGCACGCCGACATCCTGCGCGAAGGCGTCGACGGCCGAACCGGGATGCGCCCCGAACATGAGATGCAGATCGACGAGGAAGCCAGAGCCGCCTACTGCGCGAAGATCGAGCAGGCCGCCAGATCGGCCGCATCGGCAGGAGCTCAGAGGACTGTGGCGTGACTTGAGGTTCGAGCGGCATGGTGGCCGCCGTGAGGGGTGATCTGTCGAAGCGTCTGGTTCCTGATGTATGTGGTGACAGACGCGTGACAGGGCTGCGAGGGCGCCCGTGCGATGACGAGGCCCCGCCGGGAGTCCGGCGGGGCCTCGTCATCACTGGCTCAGGACGTCGGGTCGCGCTCGGTGCGGGCCTCGCTGCGCTCCGTATCTCCGCTCCCCAGCACGCGTAGCAGGGCGCCCTGAGGACGCGCGTCGTGCGGCCGATGCGTGGGACACGACACGGGAGCTGCTCGCTGTGGATCAGGCTGGATCCCCTTGCTTGTGAAAATTCAAGTGTGTCTGCGGCTCCTGGGGCGGAACGGGAAGCGTGGCGGACGCCTCAAGGCCTGCTGGGGCTTCACCGTGAGGCCAACACCGAGGCGTCCTGCTCGGCGAGGTGGGTGAAAGTGAATGGTGGCACTCGTCCTGCTCCCAGCCGGTTCCCGGCCCCGAACGGCGGTGTACCGCGTCGAGCGGGTGCGGGGCTGGGCCCCCGTTCGTCGGTGACTGTCCGGTGCCGCCGGGGTGCGACGTCGAGGGTGGCAGTGCCCGGAGAGTAGGCCGTTTGTTCGTCCGATGCGTGGAAGACCTCGTCGAGTGGCCGGGCGGCCATGCGGGGGCCCTGAGCCGGATCAGCTCGATGAGCCGGAGGCGGTCGGCGAGTCCCCGGCCGGTCGGGGATCCGGGTGGCCTTGGCCCAGTTCAGCAGCCGCTTCGTGAACGAAGTTTCGAGGGGGTGTGTGAATACCGTGTCGCCGGGCACAAGCGCTATGACACCGAGGGCCTGGGTTTCGGAGCCATTCGGGATCTACAAACCAATAAACAAATATCGGCCGTTGTGAAACTTGTACGCAGACGCGTTTGAGTCGGACTTGACGATGGGATCTTAAAATGATCATTCTTGGGCTTATTCTGCTGATTATCGGCCTGCTTGTTGGCATGGGGCTGCTGACGACGATCGGCGGCATCCTCATTCTGGTGGGTGCCATCCTGTGGATCCTGGGTGCGACAGGTCGCGCGGTCGGTGGGCGCAAGCACTTCTTCTAAAGCTTTCCCGGGTCGGGGGCGCTGCCGCGCGATCCGGTCCTGGTCTTCTACTCGGACACCTGGGTGAGCCAGCAGCCCCGCACTGGGTCCAGTGCGGGGCTGCTGGCTTCCCGCTCGGCGGCGTCGGACGTTCTCCGACAGCGCATGCCGCGAGCGCGGAGAACACCGGCGCGGGTGGTGCAGGTGGCCGCCATGCGTGCCAGGTTTCTGCATGAAGCGAGGCCGCACCCCACGGTGCGGTTGCGCCGTGTGCACCAGGAACGGATGGCACAGGAACACGTCGCCCGGGGGCCCGGTGGCGAGCGCGAGTGGCCGGTGGTCGGACGCCGCGACCATGCCGGGGTCGAGGATCAGCCCGCTCGCCCCGTCCTCGCCGTGCTTCTCCAGCACCTTCGGCACATCCAGGTGTGAGCCGACTCGAATGCGGGTCGGCTCGTCCTGTTCGCCGACCTCGCTGAACAGGAACAGCATCAGCAGCGCCCGGTCCCGCGAGCGCAGATTCGTGAAGTACCAACTCTCGCCCTCCGGCAGACAGCTCCCCTCGATGTGCCGGCCGGCGTCGTCCGGCTCCTTCTCCTGCGGGAAGCGCAGCGGGAACGTGCCCAGCGAGTAGCGCGGTTCCCAGCGTCCCGCGCCGACGAGCAGATCGTAGACGAGCAGATCGTACGCGCGGTGCAACGAAGGGGAGTCGGGTGCGGCGGCGAACGGCCCCTGCCCCATGCCGGGCACCCGGTGCACAGGCTGCGTCCACGTCGAGGGGTCGTCCGGGGCGCAGCCCGTCACCCGCCACAGCAGTCGCGTGCAGTCCGCGGCCACGCGCGGCGCGACAGCGCGCTCCAACTTCACGAAGCCGTCGCGGGGGAAGCGGGATACCAAGCCGAGGTCGTGTCATCCATTCCCCCAGCGTGCGACGACACCTGCCCGGCCACCCGACATCCTCCGCACCGTCTTCATCGGGTGGTCAACGCAGCGGTCGGCGGCGCTCGCCGCCCGGTAGGCCATGATCGATCTCGGCTGGGTTTTCTTGTACCGCAGCACCCGGTCGTTGAGGTCCGCCGGGCGACCGCGACAGCTGATGGCGGCTGTCCAGGGACCGGCTTGCCCATGCCGCACTGCCGCACCGCCGCGCCCAGGGCGAGGAACTGCCCGGCTGAAAGCTGGAGCGCGACCGCTCACACAGCAGGTCCGTGCTTGAGGGCGCTGGAGGAGAGCGCTCTCCTGGAAGCTGGCGAGTACCCATGGGCGGAGTCAGCGGTCAGGACGAATGGTCGGACTACTCGGAGCTGATCGTGCCTCCCGGCCCGTCCTCGGGTCCTCCGCTGCTCGGGGCGTGCCGATCACGGCGGACCCGGGCGGGCCGTCGGGCCCGGCGCCGTCCCCGCGCTGGCGGGAGGGGCCGGCGCCGAGATCGCAGGCGGCCACATGCGTCGGTGAGTGTGTGTAGGCGCCCTCGGCTGCTGTCGGAATGGAGGCGTCGCGCTCCAACTGCGTTGATCCGATGTCTCTTTGAGTCTGTCGGCGACTTCGGTCGGCGGCGTTGACAGGTGTTGAGGTTCTCCTCTTTGCTATGCCTCACTCGAACCCCCCTGTGCCGCGACACAGCGCCGGCCACCCCACCTGGAGCCGCAACGATGAAACGATGGCGTCTTCCGTTAGCGTGCTTCGTGATGATTCTGGGCCTGTCCGCGCCCAGTGCCGCCGCGGAAGCGGCTCCCGTGGCTGCTGCCGCGGTGTCTGATCCTGCTTCGTTGGTGAACCCGTTCCTGGGCACCTCGCACGAGGGGAACGTGTTCCCCGGTGCGGACCGGCCGTTCGGGATGGTGTCCTGGAGTCCGGATACTCCCTCGCGTCCGCCGGGTGGCAACTACGCATGGTCCGACAACGTTGTCACGGGCTTCAGCCTCAACCACATCTCCGGCCCCGGATGCGGTGCGATGGGCGACATTCCGGTCCTGCCGACGGTCGGGAACGTCGACGGGAACGCCAACGTCGGGTTCGCGCACAGCAATGAGACGGCCAGCGCGGGCGCGTACTCGGTGAACCTGAACAACGGGGTCGCCACCGAGCTGACGACGACACCGCGGTCAGGGATGGCGCGGTTCACGTTCCCAGCGACGACGCAGGCGAACCTGGTGTTCAAACTGAGTGCGGACAAGGCGACGAACCTGCACTTCAACCGGATCAGCAGTACCGAGGTCTCCGGTTCGGTCGACGCGGGTCTGTTCTGCGCCTCGGCGCCGTCGTACACGGCGTACTTCAACATGGTCTTCGACCAGCCGATGACGGGTAACGGCAGTTTCAACGGGGGCAACTCCGTCACCTTCAACACCACCAGCAACCGAACGGTGCAGGCCAAGGTCGGGCTGTCGTACGTGTCGATCGACGGGGCGAAGGCCAACCGGGTCGCCGAGAACGCCGGCTGGGACTTCAACGGCACCCGAAACGCCGCACACAACGCGTGGAACGACGTGCTGAACCGGGTGTCGGTCTCGGGGGGTACACCGGATCAGCAGAAGGTGTTCTACACCTCGCTGTACAGGTCGCTGCTGCACCCGAACCTGTTGAGTGACTCCGACGGGCGTTACTGGGGTTTCGACCACAAGGTCCACACGGTCTCGGGCAACCAGAAGGCCCAGTACGGCACGTACTCGGGGTGGGACATCTACCGCACGCAGGCTCAGCTGCACGCCCTGGTCGCCCCGGCGGAGGCCAGTGACAGCGCGCAGTCGCTGGTGAACGACTTCGCACAGGCGGGGTTCCTGCCGAAGTGGTCGCTGAACTCCGCCGAGACGCAGGTCATGAACGGTGACCCGGGCCCGGCGATCCTGGCGGCCTACCACGCCTTCGGGGCGCGGAACTTCGACACCGAGGCTGCGAGGAAGGCGGTGATCAAGCAGGGCACGACGAGCAATCCCATCCGGATGGGCCTGGACCTGCAGACCAAGTACGGGTTTCTGCCCTCGGACGGGACGTATCCGCGCGACTTCTACGGCTCGGTGGCCACGCTGCTGGAGTACAGCGCGCAGGACTTCGCCACCTCGGCGTTCGTGGGTGCGCTGGGTGACACGACCTCGCAGCGGCAGTTCGCCAACCGGGCGCAGGACTGGAAGAACGTCTTCAACGCCGACAGCGGGTTCATGCAGCCCAAGCTGGCCAACGGGCAGTGGCGGTCGGCGTTCACCCCGACCAGCAGCGACCAGTTCGTGGAGGGAACGTCCTGGCAGTACACCGGGGCGGTCCCGCACAATGTCCGCGGTCTGGCCGACGCCATGGGCGGCAACGCGAAGTTCGCCACCTACCTCGACAGTGTCCTGTCCGGCATCAAGGGCGCCGGAGGCTCCCACGCGGATCTCGGCAATGAACCGTCCATCGAGCTGCCCTGGGAGTACGACTACATCGGGCAGCCCTGGAAGACCCAGAAGATCGTCCGCGACGTCCAGAACCAGCTGTGGCCCAACGATCCCGCGAACTGGGGTGTCGGCAACGACGACCTGGGCACCATGAGTGCCTGGTACGTCTTCTCGGCAATGGGCTTCTACCCCATGACTCCCGGCACCGCAGACCTGGCCCTGGGCAGCCCGCTGTTCACCAACGTCTCCGTCACCCTGGCCAACGGCAGCAAGCTCGTCGTCAACGCCCCACAGGCCGCCACCAACGCTCCCTACGTCCAGAGCGCCACCTTCAACGGCAGCAACTGGAACAACGCCTATCTCCCCGCAAGCACCGTCATCAACGGCGGAACCCTCAACCTCAGCCTGGGCACGACCGCCAACACCGACTGGGCCACCGCCGTCTCCTCCGCACCCCCCTCCTACAACGGCGACGGCGGACCCAGACCCCCGGGGCCCGGCACCAGTGCCGGCATCGGTCCGATCCGGTCCGGCATCGCGGGCAAGTGCATCGACGACAGCTCGGGCTCCACGGCCAACGGCACCAGGATCCAGACGTGGTCCTGCAACGGTTCGGCCGCGCAGGAGATCACGGTGGCCGATGACGGCACCCTGCGGGTTCTGGGCAAGTGCCTCGACGTCACGGGCAACGGTGCCGGCCAGAACGGCACGCTCGTCGCCCTCTGGGACTGCAACGGCGGTGCCAACCAGAAGTGGACCCACAACGCCGCCACCAAGGCGCTGGTCAACCCGCTGTCGGGGCGCTGCCTCGACGTGCCGGGTGCCGGCACGGCCGACGGCGTCCAGCTGCACGTCTGGGACTGCAACGGGGCCATCCAGCAGCAGTGGTCACTGCCGGTGCCGGGACCGGTCAGGTCCGGCATCGCGGGCAAGTGCATCGACGACAACTCGGCCTCCACGGCCAACGGCACCAGGATTCAGATCTGGTCCTGCAACGGCACGGCCGCACAGCGGATCAGCCTGGCCGGTGACGGCTCGCTGGTGGTCCTCGGCAAGTGCCTGGACATCCCCGACAGCACTGCCAACGGCACACTGATCAGCCTGTGGGACTGCAACGGCGGCGCCAACCAGAGGTGGACCTACAACGCCTCCACCAAAGCGCTGACCAACCCCAACTCCGGCCGGTGCCTGGACGTGCCCGGTGCGAGCAGCACGGACGGCACCCAACTCGGCATCAGGGACTGCAACGGAGCAGTCCAGCAACAGTGGACCTTCGGCTGACCTGAACCCTCTCAGCTGCGCGGGTCGCCTGGGCGCGCGTGCATGCGCTCGTTCAGGCGACCCGGTCCCACCGTGCAACGGTGCGCGCTGATCGCCCGGAGACGTCTCCACCGCGTGAGGTCCAGGGCTGCGGACCGGTGCCTTACGCGAGCGGGATCAAGCCCCCGGCGCCGGGCGACAGCGCCATCAGGTCGTAGGCCCTCACTCGCCGGGTGAACAGTGCCTACGACCGAGGCGGCCTCAACGCCCTCGACCGGACGGCCGCACTGGAGCAGCGGGAACGTCACCGACCACGGCTGCCGTCAGGGTGTTCCCGCCCTCCTCGACGCCACTACCGGCTGCGAGTCCGAGAACGGGGCTCCCGCGATCAGAGGTACCGGGGCTGCTGCCCGGAGCCCGCTTCCGTGAACCGTTCAGGCTCGCACCCCGACCCCAGCACACTCCACCTGAAAAGGACTCGTGATGCACAGACTCTTCGCAGCGTTATCCGTGACGTTGGCTGTCACCACCGCCTCGCTGTGGGGCGGCACACTCCCCGCCTCGGGAGCTGAGCGGTCGCCGGCGTCCAGCGGGCAGGCCGAAGCGGCGGCCTCCGCCCTGCGCGTCATGCCGCTGGGTGACTCGATTACCGACGGCATCGGGAGCAGCACCGGAAACGGTTACCGGGGGCCGCTCTGGGACGAGTTGGCGGCCCGGGGGTACGCCCTGGACTTCGTCGGCACCTCCCGGGCGGGGTCCATGGCGGACCCCGACAACGAAGGCCACTCCGGCTGGCGGATCGATCAGATCGACTCCATCGCCAATGCCTCGTTGTCCCGCTACCGGCCCAACGTCGTGACCCTGATGATCGGCACCAACGACCTGGGCCAGAACTACCAGGTGCCCACCGCGCCGGACCGGCTCAACTCCTTGATCGACCGGGTGGTGGCCGCGGCCCCGGACGCGACCGTGCTGGTCGCCCCACTGATCGTCTCCACGAACTCCACGATCGAGGCCAACCGGGCGTGGTTCAACCAGCAGATCACGGGGATCGTCCAGGCGAAGCAGGCAGCAGGCAAGCACGTCCGCCAGGTCGGCACGGGTACGTTGACCGCCGGTGACCTGGCTGACGGCCTGCACCCCAACGACGCCGGCTACCGCAAGATGGCCACAGCTTTCAACGGCGGCATTCAGGCCGCCGACGCCGCGGGCTGGATCAGCGCACCCGTCGCCACCGGCGGTCAGGTGAGGTCGGGAATCGCGGGGAAGTGCATGGACGTCAACGGCGGCAACACCACGAACGGCACGGCCGTGCAGCTGTGGTCCTGCAACAGCGGCGAGGCACAGTGGTGGACCGCGCGGTCGGACGGGACGTTGCGGGCGCTGGGCAAGTGCCTGGACGCGAAGGGCTTCGGTACTGCCAACGGCACCGAGGTGGAGCTCTGGGACTGCAACGGCGGAACCAACCAGATCTGGCAGGTCTACAACGGCGGCTACCGGAACCCGGCGTCCGGACGGTGCCTCGACGACCCCGCGGCCTCCACCACCGACGGCACGCGACTGGTGCTGTGGGACTGCAACGGGGGACCCAATCAGAAGTGGACCGCGCTGCCGGCCGTGTAGCGCACAGCCACCCGTCCGAGGTGGTGGGGCGTGACTCGAGCGGGAGAGCGGGTCCCCCGCACGGAGGCGACTCCGCGCGGGGGACCCGCTCTCGTGATGGTCCGGTGTCGCCGCCGAGTTGGATCAGCCGGTGCGTGCCCACTGCTGGTCGGACGCGCCGTTACAGGTCCAGATCACGGCCGGAGTGCCGCTCTCGGTGCGGGTGGCCCGTCACATCGGGACACTTGCCCGATCCCACACCGACGATCGTCCCATCGGCCCTGACCCGCCACCGCTGGGCCGTGCTGCCGTTGCAGTCGTAGATCTGGACGTGGCGCGCCGAACGGCTCCGCCCGGGTGGGGCGGAGCCGTTCGGTGATGACGGGCGTGCGACGGGTCAGGCGCGGCGGCGGTTGCCGGTGATGACGCGGTACAGCACGAGCAGGATGAGCGAGCCGACGACGGCGGCGATCCAGGTGGAGAGGTCGAAGAAGCCGTCGATGGAGTCGACGCCGAAGATGACCTTGCCGAGCCAGCCGCCGAGCAGACCGCCCGCGATACCGATGAGCATCGTGATGATGATGCCGCCCGGGTCCTTGCCCGGCATGAGCGCCTTGGCGATGAGGCCCGCGAGCAACCCGATGAAGATCCAAGCAATGATGCCCATAATGCCTCTCCTACCTGGGGGTATAAAGACGGTGTCAACGACCGTCTTTACCGTGCCGACGCTTTCAAACGTGAGTCACACACTCTTTTGTGCCATGGGTGGGCGGGGGTGCCGGCCGGCTCGGCATCAGGGCCGAACCGGTCGCTGATTGCGGAGACAGGTACCAGGGGAGGTACCGCCGGCCTCGCGGCGCAGGGTGTCGGTCCGTAGAGGTCGACGCTGCGCTGAGGTGTGCAGACCGCGCCCGTACTCCTCCGCGTGGAAACTCCGACGTCCGGAAGATCAACGGGCTGGGCCGGGAACAGCGGGTCGGGTCGGCATGGTTGCATCGACCGAGGTCCCGGCGCCGCATCTGCCGAGAACACGGAGACAACAGGGCCTGCCGCCCCGGCGGAGTCCGGGCTCCAGGATCGCGGCGCGCTCGCCGAGCGCTCGGACCGAGACGTATTTCTGCAGAAGGATGTTTCATGACTGACCGGCCTTTGACGCTCATGGCAGTGCACGCTCACCCCGACGACGAGGCCACCGGAACCGGAGGGGTCCTCGCTCGGTATGCCGCGGAAGGCATCCGCACGGTTCTCGTGACGTGTACCGACGGTGGTTGCGGGGATGGAGAGGGGGGTGCCAAGCCGGGCGATCCCGGGCACGATCCGGCGGCCGTCGCCTCGATGCGCCGTCGAGAGCTCGAAGCGAGCTGTGACGTACTGAAGATCAGCGATCTGGAGATGCTGGACTACGCCGACTCCGGAATGGTGGGCTGGCCGAGCAACGACGCCCCCGGATCCTTCTGGCAGACCCCCGTGGAGGAAGGCGCGGCCAGGCTCGCCGAACTCATGCGGCACTATCGACCCGATGTGGTCGTCACCTATGACGAGAACGGCTTCTACGGCCACCCCGACCACATCCAGGCCCACCGCATCACGATGGCGGCACTGGAGATGACCGAGCTGACGCCGAAGGTGTACTGGACCACGATGCCCCGCTCGATGATGCAGCGGTTCGGCGAGACCATGCGCGAGCTTCACGAGGACATGACGGAGCCGGATCCCGCAGAGGCCGCCGCGATGGCCGAGATCGGACTGCCCGACGAAGAGATCACCACGTGGGTGGACACCGTGGCCTTCAGTGGTCAGAAGTTCGATGCGCTGGCTGCGCACGCCAGTCAGGGCGAGAACATCTTCTTCCTCAAGATGGGCAAGGAGATGTTCGGCGAGCTGATGGGTGTGGAGACCTTCGTACGCGTCAAGGACGCCACCGGCGCGCCCGTACCCGAGAACGATCTCTTCGCCGGACTGCGCTGATCCAGCGGCTCGATCCGCTTCCGGCCCGCGCTTCCAGGATCGTCGCGCCGCCGACCCCGGAGCCCGCATCGCCGAACGGGGAACAGCGACCTGATCGGGCCGGGCGGGGGTCCGGAGGCGTCTGCACCGTGCGTCATGCTCATGCCGCGGTGCCGCCCGGGTGCCGCGGTGCGAGGCGCCGCATCGAGCCGTCCGCAGGTCTGTGCGAGGCGCCGCATCGACGGGTCCGCCGCTCTCACGGTTCCGGCACGGCCTTCCAGGGGAGTGGCGAGTGGCCGTCCACTCGCTCGCCGTGCCGTGGGAAAGCGGCGGTGTCCCGTCCGATGGGGGCAGCCGACACCACCTTCCACTCCAGCCTTGTTCAACCTATCGAAAATCGATAGATTCATATCGTAAGTCGAGGGAAGGACGGGCCGTGGGAAAGCTGACAGTGTGTGCGCTGCGCGCCGTGCTCGTGGTGGTGCTGATCGGCACCGTGTTCGTGCAGGCATCGATGGTGTGGGCGTTGGCCACCGACCCGGAGGACGGGTCGCTCCCTCTGACGCCGCTGCGCGTGATCACGATCCTGGGCATGGTGTCGGCCCAGGTCGCCCTGGTCTGCGTAGGGCGGCTGGTGACGATGGTGCGTCGCGGCACCGTGTTCTCGCACGCGGCGTTCCGGTACGTGGACGCCGTGATCGGCGCGATCGTGGCCGCTGCCCTCATGTGGTTCGCGGTCACCGCGTTCAACGCGCCGGGCCAGCGGGAGGACCCGGGTGTCACGGTCATCATGGGCGGGATCGGCGTGGCCATCCTGGGGGTCGCGCTCATCGTGCTCGTGCTGCGGATGCTGCTCACCCAGGCCGTCGCGCGCGATGGCGAAGCGGCGCAGATGCAGGCCGAGTTGGACGAGGTGATCTGATGCCGATCACCGTCGACATCGACGTGATGCTGGCCAGGCGGAAGATGTCCGTGGGCGAGCTCGCGGACCGTGTGGGGATCACGCCCGCCAACCTTGCTGTGCTCAAGAACGGCCGCGCCAGGGCGGTGCGCTTCGCCACGCTCGCCGCCCTCTGCGAGGTGCTCAGGTGTCAGCCGGGCGACTTGCTGCGCTGGGAGGCCGAGGACGCCGCGGACGAATGACGTGTCCCCGGGCGGGCATGAAGTCGGCCTGACGGCCTGGTCCCACGGCTCATGCGGGAACCGGCTCGTCGACCGGTGAGAGGTGTACGAGACGGTCTCGCCGCGCCGGCTGATGGTGTCGTCGAGGGATACGAAGGAGGAAGCGACGGCGCGGGCGCGGGCACACTCCTCGCGCCAGACACCGAGTGCCTCGCCCACGTCGGCGTCCTCGATGTGGAATTCGGCGAACGTGCCGTCGACCTCGCCCGGCCAAGGCATCCCGATGTCCTCGGCGTTCATGATGACGCGGAACCAACTCCTCTCGACGGCCCTCCCGAAGTGGTCAAGGTCTGCTGCCCGTTCTCGTGAACGAAACCACGATGGCGAGGCCGCTCGCATACCGGCCGTCATCCGGGAAGCGTACGAGAGGGGTCGCCAGAATCGGATCGCGAGGACGCCGCCGGTCAGCCCCGGCAACGATGCAACAGCTGGGGCCCGTCTCTCTGGTTGGCGCCGATCAACGGAACTGCGCATCAGATGGGGCGACTTGGTAGCAATGGCGAGCCTCACGGGGGGACCGGCAATGCCGTGCGGTGCGTGTGGCGGAGATGCGGTGTTCGTCAGTGTCCACGTGCATGGTGGAGGTGTAGCGTCGCGATCATGGAACCGTTGAGCGGCAGCGCTATCGACCAGGCACCGGCTGATCCGGCCGCCACAGACGGCACATTGGCCGGCCAGCCCATCGGCTACTGGGCAGGCCTGGTCCACGAGGCGGTGACCCGGCGTCTGCGTGACGCCATGGCCAGGATCGATGTCACCCAGCCGCAGTACTGGGTACTCAACCGGGTGACCGGCGGGCCCACGGCACCCGGCCGTGAAGAGGTGATCACCCAGCTCACCCCCCTCGCAGACGGGCAGCACGAGATCCCTCGAGTCATCGACCAGTTGCTGCACCGCAGCTGGCTACGGATCGACAGCAGCCAGAAGCTGCACCTCACCGATGCCGGCGAGGCTGCCAGGGTCCGGCTGCGCCGACTGGCCACGGAGCTGCGCGCAGAGGTTCACCAGGACATCAGTGACGAGGAGTACGTGGCCGCGCTCAAGGTACTGCGCACGATGATCGCCAATGTCGAGGGAGACAGAAGCTCCTAGCCAATTCGTCGCACTTTCGTTCAGCTGCGGGTCCAGATGAGGACGGCGGCGAGTTTGAGTGCGGATCGGAGGGGAGCGGCGAGTTCCTCCGTTTGCATGGCTGGGCCGCGCCGCTGCCTGAGTCGGTTGATGCACCGCTCGACGGCGTTGCGCTGCTTGTTCGCCCAGGAGCTGTCCGGCCGATCATGTGCAGAGCCGGGATGAAGAGGGATGCGACGGTTGCTGCGCAGGGGTGGACTTAGAGACCATCTCATTTGGCGAGTCTGCGCAAGCAGATGAGGGTGCAGGCGATGCTGGTGAAGGCCAGGAAGTGGTCGCCGCCGGCGGAGCAGGTGGGCACGACAGCGGCGCGCCCGGGTTCCGGCCGCGCCGCTGTCGAGCTGTGGTCAGCCCTCGGGGGAGCCCCCGGGTCAGTGGAGCTTGTTGACGGCGGTCTTCGTCGTGGTGCGGAAGGCGGTCAGCGGGGCGTCCTCGAAGTCGCCCATCTGGCCCCAGCGGACGAGGGTGACGGTGCGGCCGTCGCGGCCGACGGAGAACAGGTGGATGTCGGAGATGCCGATCTGCGGGTCGGCGGTGTCCAGGCTGTAGACCCAGGCGCCCTCCTCGACGGCGAGCTTGCCGTGGGAGGCGCTGACGGCCTGCAGGCCCGGGTTCTGCTGCTCCAGCAGGGGGCCGCAGCCGGCGAGGGCCCCGCGGAGGGTGTCGACCAGCTTCACGGCGTCGGCCTCGGTACGGGCGACGGTGGTGACCTGGACGCCGTTGGTGTCGAGCTCGGTGCTGAACTCGCGGTAGCGGGTGTTCTGCGCCGGGATCTTGTACGGGGCGCAGAGGACGCCACCGTTCTCCGGGACGCCGGTGAAGACCTGGGTGGCGGTCCACGGCGTCGACGACGGCGGCATCTGGGAGGCGGCGAGGAAGGCGGGCTGGGCAGCGGCCTGCGCCGGGGCTGTGGCGAGGGCCGCGAGGCCCAGTGCGGCAGCGGCTGCGGTGGCGAGTGCGGTGCGGAGCTTGTTCATGGTGGGAGATCCCCCGTCGGGTCGTTCGTTCGGTCAGTGCTCAACCAGCGTGGGGCCGGAGCCCGTCGGCTGCAACGATCACGCGCCCACCAGCCGTCCCGGAACCATTCCACCCTCGCTGACGTGCAAGGACGTGAAGGATGGGACGCAGGGTCGAGGGGGATGGAATGCCGAAGGACGCCGCCGTCGAGGAGTTCGCGGGGCTCGTGCGCGCGCTGAAGGCGCGGGACGGGAGGAGTTACGAGGCGCTGGGCCGGCGGCTGAGCGTCAGCGCGTCCACCCTCCACCGCTACTGCTCGGGCGCGACCGTCCCGGAGGAGTTCGCCGTGGTCGACCGCCTCGCCCTGCTGTGCGGGGCGGACGAGGAGGAACGGCGGGCCCTGGAGGCGGCCTGGACGGAGGCGGACCGCGCCCGCCGCCGAGCGGCCTCGCCCGCGCCCACGCCTGTGCCGGCCGTGTCGGCCGCGCCGGAATCGAACCCGGAACCGTCCGCGCCGGAGGCGCCCCGCGCCCGCCCCCGCCGTGGCGCCCCCGCTCCCCTCCTCGTCGCCGCCGCCGTCGCCCTCGTCGTGCTCGCCCTCGCCGCCACCCTGCTCGGCCGCCCCACCCGTACGGCTTCCGCCCCCGCTCACGCTTCCACCGCTCCGGGGCGGACCGCGGCCCCCCTCCCCTTCACCTGGAGCATCGGTTCCCAGCTCTGGGAGGGCGGCTGCGGGCACACCTACCTCGTGGACCGGGCCCCCCGCGCGGTCGCCCCGCCGCCGGTCGCGGCCGACTCCGGGGCGTGGGCCGGGACGCACGGTGCCGTGCACGGCGGGGAGGCGCTGGTGCGGATCACGGTCCAGGGCCGGTCACCGTCCGACGCGGTCGTCCTCCATGCCCTGCACGTGCGCGTGGTCGACCGCGCCGCGCCGCTGCCGTGGAACGCGTACCGGATGGACAACGGCTGTGGCGGTGCCGTCACCCCGCGCCACTTCGCCGTGGACCTCGACCGGCCGCGCCCGCTCGCGAGGCCTGTCGACGGCCTTGACGCCTCCGGCGCCGAGGTCCGGAAGATCCCGGCCGTCTCCTTCCCGTACAAGGTCACCTCCTCCGACCCCGAAGAGCTGCTGGTCTCCGCGCGGACGGCGGGATGCGACTGCCGCTGGTACCTGGAGCTGGAGTGGAGCGCCGGGGGCCGTACGGGGACGGTGCGTATCACGGACGGCGGGAAGCCGTTCCGCACGAGCGGGACCAGGGGGAGGCCGGCGTACGTGCACGACTCCGCCGAAGGGCGCTGGATCACAGACTCGGACTCTGGGCTGACCGGGTGACCGATGAGTAACTTCGACTGACATAGGCTGAGCAAGCGCTTAGAGACCATCTCATTTGGCGAGTCTGCGGCAGCAGATGAGGGTGCAGGCGATGCTGGTGAGGCCCAGGAAGTGGTCGGCTTTGCGCTCGTAGCGGCGGTGAAGGTGGCGGCATCCAGCGATCCATGCCATCGCGCGTTCCACGGTCCAGCGGTGGTGGCCCAGGCGTTGTGAGGACTCAACTCCCTTGCGGGAGATGCGGTGGGTAATGCCTCGCCCGCGCAACCATCGTCGCAGGTGGTTGTAGTCGTAGCCCTTGTCGGCGTGGAGCTTGCCAGGCTTGCGCCGCCGTCGGCCACGGCGCGAGCGGACCGGCGGGATGCCCTTCACGAGAGGGCTCAGGGCCTGGCTGTCATGCGGGTTGGCCCCGGAGATTCCGACGGCGGCGGCACCTGTTGGCGGATCCTGGCGACACGCCCTTGGCCCGCAGGCCAAGTCGCGGCTGGGCCGACCGTCGTGAGCCGAGGCCACACGCGCACTACGGGCGTCGGGCCAGAAGGTGGGCGTCGAGGAAGCCCCGTTCGGAGGCCGGGTCGTGGAGCAGGCGGGCGAACGGAGTGAGCCCTGCCGCGGTGAGCAACTCGGCGAACCGGTCCACCGGCCAGCTGTAGGCGGGCGTCACCTTGTGGTCGAAGCGGACCGGCTCCTGTCCGTCGGTGCCGAAGAACGAGACCAGGAGCAGGCCGCCGGGCGCCAGGACACGGACCTGCTCAGCGAGCAGCACGGGCACTTCCTCGGGCGGGGTGTGAATCATCGAGTAGTGGGCCAGCACTCCGCCGAGCGAGCAGTCCTCGACCGGCACGGACTCCATTCGCGCCTCGTCGAACCGCAGCGCGGGATGCGCCTGCCGTGCATGGCGGATCATGGCCGGCGAGAGGTCGAGGCCGAAGGCGTCCAGGCCCAAGTCGTTCAGCATGGCCGTCAGATGTCCGGGCCCGCACCCGACGTCGGCTGCCCGTCGGTTCCCTGTCCCGCGCACCAACTCGGCGAAGGTGCCGAGCATGGACCGCGCGAACGGCTGTGTCTCCAGTCGGTCAGCGAACAACGACGCGTAGAGCTCGACGACTCCGTCGTAGGCCGCCTTGGTCTCGTCCTGGTGTCCCGTCACGGGGAAGAAGCTAACATCCGTTCCGTGAGGGACCGTTCGCCTGCCCCGTCCGTCCGTCCCTCGTCGGTGGCGGCGCACCTCAGGGCCTGTCGTTCCGGTCGTTCCGCTCGATGGAGTTCACCGGCACGGAGGCAGGCCGAAGCAGGGCGGAGGTGAGATTTCGAGGGCGTCGAAATGGTGTCGCGATGGCCTATGCCACCCTGGTAGACAGCAAAGATGTTCACCACTGAAGCCCTTGATCCCACCGAGTCTCGTCGCGGAGCGAGCGTACGAGCGACTGATCATCGAGTTCGCCCACAGGCTCGACCTCGGCGACCCGGCTGAGGTGGCCGAGCTGTTCTCGGATGACGGAGTCTGGGAGTGGGCTGAAGGCGACCGCCGGATCCAGGGCCGTGACGCACTTCGGTCCTATTTCGCCGGTCGTCCCGCGGATCGCCTCTCGCGCCGGATGTGCACGAACATCCTGGTGACCCTCACATCCGAGGCAACTGCGACGGCGACCACGTACTTCGCGACCTACCGCGTCGACGGTTACAGCAACGGCTACGTGCCCGCACGGCCTCCTACTCAAGTGGGCCACTACGAGGACACCTTTCTGAAGGTCAACGGCCTGTGGCTCCTCGGTTCCCGCTCCTTGTTCCTGGCCTTCGCCGGACCGGCCGAGATTCTCGAACCGGCTGACGAGCCGTGAGCCGAGGTTCCCCGGCCCGGTCCCCGTTCTTACGGGCTCGGGACAGCCGATGTCCCTGGAGCCGGTTCCTGGAGTGCCCCTGCTGACGTCCGAAACGGCTGGTGGCAGCACATGTTCGAGGGGGCCGTACGATGCCTGCCGTGGATACCTCACAGCACAACCTGCGCTGCGGACTCTGCGGGCAAGTGGTGGATGCCCGGCACGAGCAGAACCACGAGGGGCCCGAGGTCGACGCCGGCAGGCGCGTTGAGCACGTGGTGGTCGAACTGCGCGGCGCAACTGCGCACTGCCGAGCGGCGGACGACCCCTCTCGGACATCCAGGACCGGCGCCGCCGGACTGGCGGAGCAGCTGGGGATCGCCCTGCCCGATCTTCCCGGTCGTCATTACACCTGCTGGGAGACGCCCGGGCAGTACGGTGGCGTATTCCGGAGCGGCTTCAAGCTGGTCTGACATGGAACAACGCCGACTCGTCCAGTGGATCGCCGGAAGGTGATCGATGCGATCGCGTTCAGGTGTCGGACCTGCGCGCGCTGTGGATCCACCCGCCCGTGAGGGGTCGGCGGTCGGCCGGTCGGTCGCGTCGCTCGGGGACAGCTGCGGTGGTTTCCCGGATTCAGGGACCACCGCAGGACGCGATCACGAACTGATGCCGGCCGGGTGGCGCCGCGCCCGGGTCGTGAGTGGCACGATCAGGAGAGAGCGGATCGGGTGGGTTCCTGACCGCCGTCCTGGTCCGCCTCCGTCTCCGACTCCGCCTGGGCCTCCCGCGCGGCGACGAGTGGCCCGAGAAGTCGCGTGCCCGGACCTGCCCGCCCCCCGGGGCCGGGCAGTTGGGTGGTGTCGGCCACCGTGAGTGGCTCCTGGCAGGCGTCGCACGCCACGACCGGCGTTGCGAGGTGCCCGCAGGCGTCGTGGAGGATCCTGGCGGGAGGCCCCGCGGGTCCGGCGTACCACTTGTCGCCCCATGCCATCAGCGTCAGCAGGACGGGATAGAGCTCGCGGCCCTTCTGCGTGGCCACGTACTCCTCGCGTGGCGGGACGTCCTGGTACTGCACGCGTGTCAGTACGTCTTCCTCGACAAGCCGGGCCAGTCGCGCGGCGAGGACCTTGCGCGACAGGCCGAGGTCTTCCGCCAGTTCGCCGAAGCGGCGGATGCCGAGGAGGACGTCGCGCATGATCAGGGCTGTCCAGGCGTCGCCGAACAGGTCGGTGGCGCGGGCGATCGAGCAGGCGACGTCCGAGAGAGGGGTGCGGGTCACTGTCTCATCGTATCGATCCATGGTTCCCTCAAGGAACCTGTCGATGCTAGGTTTACTCAGGGAACCTTCTCCGGAATGCCGAGGGAACTGCCATGACCTCCGTCCCGCGCATCGCACTCGACTCGGCCGGGCCCGCGGTCGTCGACGGTCGGCACATCCGGGCCGTGACCTTCCAGTCCGTACGACTGGAGTACCTGCGGAACGTGCTTCGGGAGCTGGGCCTCGCCTCGGCCGGCGGCCGGGCGCTCGTCGTCGGCAGCGGACGCGGTCTGCTGGCGCACGGTCTCGCCCGGCTCGGGTTCGAGGTCGTCGCCGCGGACCCGTCGCCGGCCGCGACGGCCCTCGCCCAAGAGGCGGACGGCGGCCTCGGCATCACCTACCTGACGACGCGTGCGGAGGAACTCCACCTTCCGGAAGGCTCCTTCGACCTCGTCTACTGCGCCGACACCCTGGAGATCACCGAACGGCCGGACGCGGTCCTCGCGGAGGCGGCGCGTGCGCTGCGCCCCGGTGGAGTCCTCGTCTACGACACGGTGAACCGCACCCCCGTCTCCCGTCTCGTCTATCTCGGTGCCTTCCAGCTCTTCCCGGGGACGCGGATCATGCCGCACGGCCGCTACGCCGCACACCGCCTGCGGCGCCCGGCGGAGCTGGCTGAGGCCCTGGACCGGGCGGGACTCTCCGCGAGGGGTCTTGCGGCATTCAAGCCGCGCGACGTGCGGAGTCTGATGCGCGCGACGCGCGGGCGCAGGCGCGGCACGCTCACCGACGAGCAGTTGCCGGCGCTGGTCGACATGGTGCTCGAGCCGGAGGGCAGGCCGATGGTGACGTACCTGGGGTACGCGGTCCGCCGGACCTGAGCGGGGCTTCCGGCCTCGAAGGCGCCATGTCGGCCGAGGGCGGGCCGATCCCGGTCCGCCCCAGGCGCGTCCCGTTCCCTGCGTTCGCCCGGGGGCGGGCGGAGCGCGGTCAGTCCAGTCCGAGGACGGTCATCGCGCGTTCGGCCATGCGCCGCTCTCCCAGGGCGTTGGGGTGGACGGGGACGATGTTCTTCCCGAACAGGAGCGGCTCGATCCATCGCGTTCCGGAGGCCTTGCAGGCGTCGTGGCCCTCGGAGGCCTGGGCGAAGTCCACGTAGGTCGCACCGGTCTCCTCGGCGGCGCGTTTGACGACGGCGTTGAGGTGGGCCTGGATGGCCCGCAGGTAGGGCACGTCGCCGGAGGCGATCGGCAGCTTCGCGAAACAGGACGGGTCCGCGGTCGCCGGCGTGATCCAGGGGTATCCCAGGGCGGCGATGCGGGCGTTGGGTGCCTTGGTGCGGAGGGTCTGCAGAGCGGACTTCAGGGCGGGGTAGGTGTTCGCGTCGATCTGGGCGTCGAAGGACGCGCCGTTCTTGTCCTTGCAGGGGCTGCCCTTTCCGCCGCTGAGGACACCGGCGGTGCCACACGCGAGCAGGGCGTTGATGAAGGTGCTGTTGTCGTTCCCGCCCATCGTGAACGTCACCAGGTCGGTGTCCGCGCCGAGGGCGTCGGCCTGCGGGGCCACCCCCGGGTACTGGGACTGGGTGAAGTCCTTGGTCTGGGCGGCGCCGCAGGTCACGTCCTTGAGGTGGGCGCCCGTCGAGGAGGCGATGACGTGGGGGTAGTTCGCGGTGGAGCGAAGGCAGAGCAGGTTGGACAGGTCCACGGGCAGGACACCCGAGCCGGCGCTGTAGCTGTCACCCAGGGCGACGTAGTCCAGTGGTGCCGAGGCGTGCGCGCTGGTGGTTCCGGCAGTCGTGAGGGCCAAGGCGCAGGCCAGTGCTGACGCTGACATGACATTACGGGTTCTGGTCATGTGCTCTCTCTTCTCGGGAGCGGTGTGGGGGATTGCGGGCCGCCTCGCGGTGGCCGGTCCGCGGGTGAAGGAGCGGCTCGAACTGGGTGGCGCCCGGCGCCGGTGGGGTGGTCGGCGGTGTGCGCGCGTCGGTAACTCCGAACGTGGCGGGTGCGGTTACCGCCCAGTGCTACCCCTAGGTAATGTGGGCCACCTCCGCGGCGGCGTCAACAAAGTTGACACAACTTTCCCGGATCTCGGACGCGGACTCTTCCTTCCGAACCTCGCAGCCTGTGTATCCCGTACCTCACCGGATCCCGCCCACGCCGCTGCAGCTGTCGGGCCCTACTCTGGGGCGCATGGCGCAGCCCGGAACAGCAACCACGACGCGCGAGGCCATCCACGCGGCCGCCACCCGGCTGTTCCAGGAGCAGGGATACGCCGGGACGACCGTCCGTCAGATCGGCGCGGCAGCCCGGGCCGACCCGGCTCTAGTGATCCGTCACTTCAAGAACAAGGAACTGCTGTTCCTGGAGACGATGCACCTGACCATCGACGACGAGCCGCTCCTCGACGTCCCCGTGGAGGTGCTCGGCGAGCGCCTCATCGACCTCGTGATCGGCTTCGACGGCAGCGCCAGGGGTGTGTTCCTCGCCCTGGTGCGCGGCAGCAACGAGCCGGAGATCCTGCGACGGCTCAAGGACACTCACGAGAGAGTCCTGATCGAACCACTGCGCGCACGCCTGTCAGGACCCGACGCCGACCTCCGGGCGCGCATGGCGGCGTCGATCGCGGCTGGATTGCTCTACTCCTTGTGGGTGGCACGGGACGAGACCTTGCTCGACACCGATCGCCCCACCCTCGTCACCCGCTACGGCGCACTGGTCCAGCATCTCCTGACGCCCCCCCGTACGGAACCTGTCTCCTTGACGAATGAGACGAGTGAGACGAATGAGGCGAGTGGGGCGGGGTGATCGGGCATGCGGCTGTGACGGGGGCTCGAAGCGGGACGTCCATGCCGGCAGCAGACCTGAACAGCGCCCGCAGCGACCTACGGAATGCGGGGCCAGGACGCCGCTGGGCAGCGGCCAAGCCGCGGGCGCCGGTGACGGAGCCCGCGCCGGCCGGCTGGTCCTGCCTTACTTCCGCCAGAACAGGTGGTGCGTCACGCCGCTCGGGCTGGGCACGACGTCCTGGTGGAACCGGTCGAGCAGCTCATCGGGGGACTCCCACAGCCGGGCCCCGGAGCCGAGCTTCGTCGGCGCGACCGCCACATGCAGGGTGTCGAGGAGGTCGGCCTCGAGAAACTGCCGGATGACCGTGGCCCCACCGCCAAGCCGGACGTCCTGGCCCTGCGCCGCCTCCTTCGCCTGGGCGAGCACCGCTGCCGGGTCGCCGTCGACGAAGTGGAACGTGGTGTCGGAGAGCGTGAACGACGGGCGTTTGTGGTGTGTCATGACGAACACCGGTGTGTGGAAGGGGGGTTCGTCACCCCACCATCCCTGCCACTCGTGGTCCTGCCAGGGCCCGCGCTGCGGCCCGAACTTGTTGCGGCCCATGATCTCGGCGCCGATGTTGCGGGCGTAGTCCCGCGTGAAGTAGTCGTCCAGACCGCGGCCACCGGGTTCGGAGCGGTCGATGGGTGGGTGGTCGGTGGCAAAGGCCCAGGCGAGCAGACTCCCCGGATCGGCATGGCCGAACGGCTTCTCGAGGCTCTGGCCCTCGCCGGCGCCGAACCCGTCGCTCGAGACGGTGAAGTTCTGGACCCGCAGCAACTGGCTCATACCGCTCCTCCTGCTTCGCGCTTTCCGATCACCTGACGAACGGTAGACCGGCCGGGCCGGGAAAGCTCATCGCCGCATCGTGCAGTTCTCATCGAGCTCCCGCAGCCACGCACAGGGCGACGACTTCTCCGTACCGGACACTGCCCGACCTCGATCTCCAGCCGAATCGGCGACCCGCGACATGAAGAGCTAGCGTTTCGAGGCCTTGGCGGGCCGCGTCGACCGCAGCAGCACCGGTCGCAGTCTGCTGTACCCGCGCACCGATACGGTGCGGAGCACCTTGAGTTCGTACGCCTCCGAGCCGGCCAGTTCGCCGGCCAGCGCCGTGTTCACCAGGACGGTGTCGGGGCGGGCCACCGCGGTGAGCCGGGCAGCGATGTTCACCGCCGCTCCGTAGACGTCGCCGAAGCGGCTGAGGACGGCGCCGTGGGCCAGGCCCGTCCGCAGTTGGGGCAGCCTGCCTTCCGTCCGGGCGCGGGCGGTGAGTTCCAGGGCGATGTCTGCGGCCGCCTGTGCGGACTCGCACACGAAGAGCACCTCGTCGCCGATGGTCTTCACCACGCGGCCCCGGCCCTCGGCGACCACATCACCGGTCAGGCTCTCGAACCGGTCCAGCACCTCGACGAGTTCTGCACTGCCCAGTCCGCGGGTCATCCGCGTGTAGCCGACCATGTCCGTGAATCCCACAGCTCGGTCGCGGACGTCGGCACCTTCACGGGGCGACACCGCCTCTCCCGTGCCGTCCTTCCCTGGCCCCCGCCCGACGAGCACGTCCTCCTGCGTCTCGGCGAGCACCCGTCCTGCGGACGCCGCGAGATGCCGACGCCAGACATGCTGGTGCAGGAGCTCGATCTCGGGAAGGAGGGCCGCGGCGTGCGCCATCAACGTCCTGTCGTCCGGGAGAGCGGCCGGGTCGTGGTTCATCCAGGCCCAGAGCGTGTGCACCTGCCATTCGGCGAGGCGGGACAGGTGGTGCCCGAGGGCGCGCGCCATCATCGTCTCGCTCTCCTCGGTGATGAGGCCGGCGGCGATCAGCCGTTCCCCCGCCCGCAGCGCCTCGACGTCGGCGTCGGTGAACACCCTCGCGCCGTCGTCGGTCAGAGGGAAGCCGAGCGCACGCCAGATCTGCGCGGTGCGCTCGGGCCCGACGCCGGAGCGCTCGGCGATGTCCTGCCTCGTCCAGATACGGCCGCCACCGAGCAGTACCTCTTCGACGGTCCGGCTCGGATCATCGGCGCCGGACGGGTCCGTCGGTTCCTCGGCCGGTCCTGCCGCACTCATGTGGTGTGCACGATCAGCACGTCGAGGTCTGCCTTCCTCGCGATGTCCGCGGGGACGGAGCCGAGGATGCGTCCGGCGAGCGAGCGCAGTCCCCGGTTCCCGACGACCAGGAGATCGGCCGAGCACTCGCGGGCGATCCGTGCGAGTGCGGGGACCGGTTCGTCCTGCACCGCGACCGACCGGACGTTCACCGCACCCTGCGCGCGGGCCCGGTCCCTGGCGGTCCGCAAGGTGTCCTCGGCGGGTGCCGAGCCCACCACCTGATACGCCTCGGCACCTAACTGATCTTGTGCCAGGGCGAGTTCTGGTCCGCGCATCGGCAGATACGCACAGGCGATCACGAGTTCGGCCTTGCAGACGGCGGCGAGCCTGGCCGCCCCCTCGACCGCTGCGAAGGACGACTCCGAGCCGTCCGTGCCGACCATGACTGTCCGGTAGGCGATCAAGTCACTCTCCTTACCAGGAAGTAAACTTACTCCCGGGTAAGATAAGGTGCGGTCGGCTCGCCGGGCAAGAGGGCTGGGGTTCCGTCGGTGGAAGCGATGTTGGATACGCGTCCGAGTCGGCGGGCGCGCCGGGGCGAGCTGGGTCGCGAGGAGTGGCGAGTTGCGGTACGCGCCGGGGAGGCTCCAGCCGTCGGGACCGGGCGCCGCCCACGACTCCGCAAGGGTGTCGAGGCACTCCGTACCCCACTGTGCTGTGGTCGGTGCTGCTCCCCGGGCATGGTGCTGATGGTGGCGGCGCGTCTCGTACTGCCTGTGGGGACCCGCTCGGACCTTGCTCGCGTTCGGCGCGAGCCGGGCGTCACACCGGCGGTCGGACCATTTTGGCGGCCACGGCATCCAGGACCCAGTCCAGGCCGGTCGCGAAGGTTGTCTCGGCGTCCACGTCCGTGCCGTCGTGAACGGCCTTGGCCAGCGCGGGGAAGCGGCCCGTGGCCAGCATGTCCGTCACGCGCCGGCCGGAGGCGCGCTGCCATTCGTGCTTGGACAGGCCCGTGGTGCGCTCGGCCCGCACGTTCGCGATCTCGCGTCTGATCGCGCCGGTGAAGTAGGCGCTGACAGTCTCCACGGCGCGCATCACGGTGTCGATGTCGGCGAGGCCGTCGAGGGGGGCCAGTGTGGCCTCGGTCACGGCGAGGCCGTTCGGGCCCAGGGTCGGGCGGCCGCCCAGCAGGTCGGCAAGCCACTCGTGACGGAGGGCGGCCTGCCTGGTGCGGTGGGCGAGGGCGCGCAGCGCCTCCCGCCAGTCATCCGACTGCTCCTCGGGGAGCACCTCGGCGTGGACCTCGTCCATCATGAGGTCGAACAACTCCTCCTTCGTGGAGATGTATCCGTACAGCCGCATCGGGCCGGCGTCCAGCCGGGCGGCCACCTTGCGCAACGACACCGCTTCCAGCCCGCCCTCGTCGGCCAGCGCGATGGCGGCGGCGACGATCCGCTCCCGGTCGAGCGGTACGGGGCGAGTCGGCGGCTCGGGCCGGTCCCACACAGTCATGGTCACATCGTACTGTTGCGATGCGCCGTATCGGAGCAATACAGTGTATCGACATGAGACAACGAATCGCTGTGGTCGGGGGCGGCCCCGCCGGCCTCGCCTTCGCACGCGTCATGCACCGCCATGGTCGCCCCGTCGTCGTCCTCGAACGCGATCCCGCCCCCGACGCGCGCCCTCCGGGAGGCACGCTGGACCTGCACGAAGGGCTGGGGCAGCTCGCGCTGGACAAGGCGGGGCTGCTGGCGGAGTTCCAGGCGCTGTCTCGTCCCGAGGGCCAGGCCATGCGCATCCTGGACACGGCCGGGACCGTCCTGCGCGACTGGCAACCCCGCCCCGGCGACCGGGCCAACCCCGAGATCGACCGCGGGCAACTTCGGGACCTGCTGCTCGGCCGCCTCTCCGTACGGTGGGGGCAGGGCGTGACGCAGGTGGTACCGGGGGGCCGGGACGGCGTTCTGGTCACGTTCGAGGACGGACGAGAGGAGACTTTCGACCTCGTGGTGGGCGCGGACGGCGCCTGGTCCCGGACCCGCCCGGCGGTCTCGTCGGTGACGCCGCACTACACCGGCGTCACCTTTGTCGAGACCTCCCTGGACGACGTCGACACCCGCCACCCCGACCTCGCCCGGTTGGTCGGCGACGGTTCCGTGGCTGTGTACGGCGCGAACCGGGCCCTCGTCGCCCAGCGCGGCAGCGGCGGCCAGGTCAAGGTGTACGCACAGTTCCGCGCGCCGCTGGACTGGCCCGCGAGCCTGGACCTGACCGACGCCGAGGCCGTGCGGTCGAGGCTGCTGGCTCTGTTCGACGGCTGGGCGGCTCCCGTCCTCGACCTCCTCCGGCGCGGCACCGCCTTCGCCCACCGCCCGCTGCACGTCTTGCCCGTATCCCACACATGGACCCATGTCCCCGGGGTGACTCTGCTGGGCGACGCCGCCCATCTGATGCCCCCGCTGGGAGCGGGCGCGAACCTCGCGATGCTGGAAGGCGCCGAACTCGCCGAGTCCATCGCCACGGGCTCCGGAGATCTGGACGAGACCGTGCGCGTCTTCGAAGAACGGATGTGGGCACGGGCCGGCAGGTGGGCGAAGATCACCACGGCCGGTCTGGAACGACTCGTGAGCCCGGATCCCACCGAAGCCCTTGCCCTCTTCGACGAAGTCCAGCCGTCCTGACCGCCGGCAGCGCGGCAGCACCGGTACGCAGCGCGCCACCGCCTCACGGGGCAGTACGGCACCGCCGCGGTCCTTCCGGCAGAACCATCTCCGGAGGAACGCGCGAAGCCTCCATCGGAGGCAGCGCTCGGCGCCCTGCCGGCCCGTGCGGTGACGCCGGAGTCGGGACTGGGCCGTTCGCCGTCAGCGTGATCCGGTGTCGTTCGCAGTCGCGGCGGGAGGATGACGCCATGGCCCTTTCCGTTGCGCACCTCAGTGATCCGCACATGACGACCGGCGTGCTGGCGAGTGCACCAGCGGCAGGGCTGAGACGGGCACTCAGCCGCGTTCTCACCCTCGACCGGCTGCCGGACTGCGTGGTGATCACCGGAGACCTGGTCGACCGAGGCCGACCGGACGAGTACAGCGTGCTGCGGGAGGTCATCGGGAACTTCCCACTGCCGTTGTACCTGGTGGCGGGCAACCACGACGAATCCGAAGCGCTATTGGACGCGTTCGGCGGCACTGGCCTCCTCGGCGGTGCCGGCCAGGCGCACTACGTGGTCGAGCATCCCGCGTTGACCATCGTCGTTCTGGACTCCAAGGTGCCCGGCGCCGCCGGCGGCCGCCTCGGGGCCTCCCAACTGACATGGCTCGACGAGGCGCTCGGGCGTAGACCTCACATTCCCGCGCTGGTCTGCCTGCATCATCCACCGATACCGATCGGCATCCCCTTCCTGGACGGGATGCGACTGTCGGACGGCGACTCCCTGGCCGAGGTGATCGCCCGTCACCCTCAGGTCGCCCGCGTTCTGGCAGGCCACGTCCACCGCCCCGTCACCGCCCCCTTCGCGGGCAGTACCCTCGCCATCGCGCCGAGCACCCACCTCCAGAGCGGCCTGGCCTTGGGCGAGGGCGTCCCCGACTATGCCCCGGAACCCACGTCCTTCCTGCTGCACCTTCTCGCAGGCGCCGCGTGGGTCACGCACACCGTTCCTGTCAGCCACGCCGCCGCACCGATCGCCGGCTACTAGGCAGTGTCGTCAAATGATCATCGCCGGTGGATCATGGTGCCGTGATATGTCGCCATGAACTGCCGGATGCCGAGTGGGAGTTCGTCTGGCCGTTGCTGCCCGAATCGCGGTGGCCGCCCGCCGACCTGCGACCGTGAGGTCCACAAGCACCGCAACGTCGTGGAACGGTGCTTCAACCGTCTGAAGCAGTGGCTCGGCATCGCTACCCGCTATGACAAGACCGCCCAGTCCTACGAAGCGGCCGTCACCCTCGCATCACTCCTGATGCGGGCGTGAAGGCTGACGAACCAACTCAGTCCTCGTCCTCCTCCATGCTCTCGTACCCGGAGCGGATCAACGCGGAGAAGCTGGGGTACTTCGTCGGGTTGCCGTACTTCGGTGCGAACTCGTAGGCGGCCCACTCGCCGTCCGGCCCGACGTCGGTCGGATCGAGCAACCAGAAGTCCTCTCCCCGGGCGATCTCGATGGACCGGCGAAACAACTGAACATCGTCCTCATTGCCGGGTATCGAGTCGTAGGTATCAGTCACGCGTCTGCCGGCCTCGCTGTCCCGCATCCACAAGACGCAACCGCAGGAATGGACACCGTCCACCCAGGCGTCCAGGCGCGTCCATCCGTCGCTCGCCAGGAAGAATCCCCGCAGACTCGGTGGGAACCGCACTCCGAGCCGCTCCTCGGATGCCACCAGAGCTTCCTCCCGAGCAGGGGCTTCACCCAACCACAGCTCAACCCGCCCCCCTCGATCCAGAACCTCCAGCTGATCGTCATCCAGCAGATCGACCAACTCTTCACCGTCGGCACGGGCCTTCACATACAGCTCGCCGTATCGCTCGAGAAAGACACGCCACTCCTCCGGCGTGGCCAGAACACCGGCAACTTCATTCTCTTCAGGCTCAGTTGTCTCACTCATGCCGATCATGGTGCCAGGTGGCTATGACAATGCCGATGGCTGCCGAACGCACCGCGTGCGAGGGCGGACGCGGCATTCGACGACACTGCCTAGGGCGAGCTCCGGATCCGGTCCGGCCTGGAAGCGACCACGACACAGCACGGGCACAGCATATTCGGACCTTCTGCCAATACGACGCTCCGGCCGGTGAGAGGGAGACTTCCCGCGAGGGGCGCGGGTCTGTCCGGACGACCGGCCCCACGACAGAAGGGGGACCAGCGCAATGAGCGGTCAGCTGTACGACGAGATCGGCGAGGCGTTCGAGGGCTTCAAGACCCTTCCTCTCGCGCGCTACGCGGAGGTGCCGGGTCTCCTCGCCCTCGTCGGCGACGTGAACGGCAGGTCGGTCCTCGACCTTGCTTCCGGAACCGGTTTCTACAGCCGTGAATTCAAGCGCAGGGGCGCATCCCGCGTCCTCGGCGTCGACATCTCCTCCGTGATGGTCGACGCCGCCCGGGCCCTGGAGGAGCGTGACCCGCTGGGTGTGCGCTACGAGGTCGGCGATGTCGCCGAGCTGCGCGCCTTCGAGCGGCGCTTCGACCTCGCGGTCGCGGTCCAGCTGTTCAACTACGCCGAGGACGTCGCCACCATCGAGCGGATGTGCCGCCACATCCACCGCAGCATCGCGGGCGGGGCCGAGTTCTTCGCGTTCGTGCAGAATCCGGACTTCCGCTTCGGCGAGGCGTCCCTGGCCAAGTACGGCTTCCTGTGCGAGTCGCTCGGAGAGGAGACGATGATCGGGCCGCGCGTCAGGATCACCGCTCTCCTCGACCCGCCGATCTCGTTCGTGGCGACGCCGCCCAGCCGCGACGTCTACGAGAAATGCCTGCGGGCTGCCGGATTCAACGAGATCGCATGGGTTCCGCTGGAAGTCTCCGCCGCAGGCATCCGCGAGTACGGGAAGGAGTTCTGGGACGACTACGCCGCCAACCCTCCTCTGACGATGCTGCGCTGCCGCGCCTGACCCCGAGCGCCCCCCGAGCGCCCCGCCCCGAGCGCCCCGCCCCGAGCGCCCCGCCCCGAGCGCCCCGCCCCGAGCGGCGGGCCACGGGCCGCGATCCGGCTCGGGGGAGCTCTGCCGCGAGGAGGCGTGAGGCACGGTCGCCCTGCGGCGTGGGGTCCGGCGTGTGCCCGGCTGCATTCGGCACACTCGGACGGCCGGTCGGTCACGACCCCGGGGCATGCGTGCCAGGAACCTCCTGCACGCACGTTCTCCACGAGCCAGAATAAATTTCGTGCGGCGATGTCGAGAACCCACGACCGGCTCCGTCCCAGGGGTGAACGCGACCGAAAGGGTCGCACCAGCACCGAGGAGAACCACGATGGCCAAGTACCTGCTTCTGAAGCACTACCGCGGCGCTCCGGCGGCGGTCAACGACGTACCGATGGCGAAGTGGACGCCGGAGGAGATCTCGGCGCACATGCGGTACATGAACGACTTCGCGGACCGGCTCAGGGCGTCCGGCGAATTCGTCGACGGCCAGGCGCTCGCACCCGAGGGGGCGTGGGTCCGGTACGACGGCGAGGGGCGCCCGGCGGTCACCGACGGACCGTTCGCCGAGACCAAGGACCTCATCGCAGGCTGGATGGTGCTCGACGTCGACAGCTACGAGCGCGCCGTCGAGCTGGCCGGGGAGCTTTCGGCCGCCCCCGGGGCAGGCGGCGATCCGATCCACGAGTGGCTCGAGCTGCGCCCGTTCCTGACCGAGCCGCCCACCATCACGGAATGACCTCTCCGATGAACGAGGCCCTGATCCGGAGCCTCACCCCGAGCGTGCTCGGGATCCTCGTCCGCCGCGGAGCCGACTTCGCGGCGGCCGAGGACGCCGTACAGGACGCACTGGTCGAGGCGGTCCGCGTCTGGCCGGCCGACCCTCCGCGGGACGCGAAGGGCTGGCTGGTCACCGCGGCCTGGCGCAAGTTCCTCGACGCCACCCGCTCGGATGCCGCTCGCCGCCGGCGTGAGGACCGGGTCAACGAGGAGCCCGCACCCGGGCACGCGCCGGCGGTGGACGACACACTCCAGCTCTACTTCCTGTGCGCCCACCCGTCGCTGACCACGTCGTCCGCCGTCGCGCTCACGCTGCGTGCCGTCGGTGGGCTGACCACCCGGCAGATCGCCCAGGCCTACCTGGTGCCCGAGGCGACGATGGCACAGCGCGTCAGCCGGGCCAAGCGCACCGTCCGCGACGTGCGGTTCGAGCAGCCCGGCGATGTCGCCACGGTGCTGCGCGTCCTCTACCTGGTCTTCAACGAGGGCTACTCCGGAGACGTCGACCTCGCCGCCGAGGCCATCCGGCTCACCCGGCAGCTCGCGGCCCGGGTCGACCATCCCGAAGTGGCGGGGCTGCTCGCACTCATGCTGCTCCACCATGCCCGGCGCGCGTCCCGGACCGCGCCCGACGGCAGCCTGGTGCCGCTCGCTGCGCAGGACCGGGGCCGGTGGGACACCGAGTCGATCGCCGAGGGCGTGGAGATCCTTCAGGCGGCCCTTGCCCGCGACCGGCTGGGCGAGTTCCAGGCGCAGGCCGCCGTCGCGGCACTCCACGCCGACGCGCCCACCGCCGAGGAGACCGACTGGGTGCAGATCGTCGAGTGGTACGACGAGCTCGCTCGCCTGACCGACAGCCCGGTCGTCCGCCTCAACCGTGCGGTGGCCGTCGGCGAGGCGGACGGGCCGCGTGCCGGCCTGGCGGCGCTTGCCGCGCTGCACGACTCACTGCCCCGGCACACAGCGGTGGCGGCCTATCTCCACGAGCGCGACGGCGATCTGGCGACGGCGGCACGCCTCTACGCCGAGGCTGCCCATGCCGCACCCAACCTCTCCGAGCGAGACCACCTCACACGCCAGGCCGCCCGGCTGAACGCCCGCCGGGAGGGCTGACGGGCGGCCGTCCTCCGGCAGCGCGCCCGAGTCGGCTCGTAACCCGGGAGACGTGCACCCCGGCCCCAAACGAAACCCGGGCCCAGCTCTGCGACCGGGCCCCCGTTCTCCAGGGGGGAGGAAAAAGGGAGTGAGAGGGTGATCCCGGTCGTGCTTACATGAGCGCCATGGTGTCTGCCGAGCGCTTGCTCGCCTTCGCGGCTGTGTCGTTCCTGCTGATCGTGATTCCCGGGCCCAGCGTGCTGTTCGTGATCGGGAGGGCGTTGGCGCAGGGGCGACGCGCTGCTCTGACCACGGTCGCGGGGAACACGCTCGGTTCCTACGTGCTCATCGTGGCCGTGGCTCTCGGGGTCGGGTCGGTCGTGGAGCGTTCCGTCCTGATCTTCACGGTGTTGAAGCTGGCCGGTGCCGCCTACCTGGTCCACCTCGGGGTCAAGGCGTGGCGTCAACGTGGCTCGCTGCGGGCCGCCTTCACCGGTGACACGGCAGCGCGGGGAGATCTGCGCACCTTGTCGGAGGGGTTCACGGTCGGCGTGGCCAACCCCAAGACCATCGTGTTCTTCGCAGCAGTGCTGCCCCAGTTCGTCGACCGCAGCCAAGGACACGTCGTCGCCCAGATGCTGCTGCTCGGGCTGGTCTTCAACGTCATCGCTCTCGCCTGCGACAGTGTCTGGGGGCTGTTGGCGTCCACCGGCCGGGAGTGGTTCGCACGCTCGCCCCAGCGGCTCTCCCTGGTCGGAGGCGTCGGCGGAATCACGATGATCGGCCTCGGCCTTACCATCGCGACGACCGGTCGCAAGGACTGAGCGCAGCACCGGTCGGGCAGCCGTTCACGCGGGCATGCCGCAGTCGCTGGGGGCGGCCCGCTTCAGCCAGCGGCACGCCGTGCGGACGGAGTCCGTGCCCGGCCCTGTCCCCGACGTCGTGAACGCCGTCGAGGGGCGGTTGGGATAGCGTCGAACCCCCTCATGAGGCGGGTGCGGCGAGCAGCTCGCGCAGGAGTTCCACGAGGAGAAGGGGCTGTCCTGCGAACGGAGAGTGCCGTAGGAGTGACCGAGCAGGACGGGAGGCTCCGGCAGACTGTCGACGGCAGCCTGGACCGCCGCTGTGTCGGCGGACAACGAGCCCCGGTGGAGCGCGGGGACGAGCACCTCGGTTCCTGCGGCACGCAACTGCTCCGCCACGACGGAGAAGTGCTCGGGGCGGTGGTACAGGCCGTGCACGAGCACCACGGCGGCCGTGTTTCCCTCGCCGGTCGGCATCAGGCCGGTGATCCTCGTTCCGGTCCCCGGTCGGCCGTCACGCGCCGCCCCGGTCCACAGTCGATACGCGCCTGCGTCGGGGCCTGAGGGCGCGGGCGCCTGCGAAGGGAAGAAGGGCCACGGGCACGCGTGGCGCCGTTCGCGCAGCGGAGTCCGAGGCCGTACCCGCGTATGAGAGATGTCATGTGAACCGATGACAGACCGCACTGCCACCCGGCTCGCGTCGCCGGGAGCCTGGAAGGCATGAACGCAATCATCGAACGCGTCCGGCTGAGGCGGAGTCGTCGGGGGTTCGACGCCGTGCGCGGAGCCGATCGCTCCGTGGCTCGCGCAGAGCCGTCCGCCCTGCTCGGAACCGACGGCGCCGGGAAGACCGCCACGCCGGAACTGGTGGAACCGCGGGAGCGGCAGGCGGTTCCCGGAGAGATCGCCAAGGGCCTGGAGAGCGGGGAGACACGATGACGACCGCAGGAGTGGCACGACCGGACGCCGTCGTGCCCGCGCGGAGCGGTACCGCGGCCCGGCTGGCCGCGCTCGGCCGGGCGGAGCTGACTCTGCTGATGCGCAGCAGGGCAGCGCTGATCACCGCGCTCCTCGTGCCGGCCGTCACGGCCTTCTCGATGCGGGGCATGGTCAAGAGCCTGGATCTGGGCGGCACCGGCCTGTCGATGGCCACCGTCCTGCTGCCCGGCTCGCTGGGACTGGCGTTGATCTTCTCCGTCTACGCGAATCTCGTCGGTGTGTACGTCACCCGGCGGGAGAGCCTCGTGCTCGTGCGGCTGCGTACGGGCGAGGTGCGGGACTGGGAGATCTTCGCCGGAGGAGCGCTCCCCGCGCTGCTGCTGGCGCTGGTGCAGTGCGTGCTGCTGATCATCGGCCTCACCGTGGCCCTGGACGCTCCCGCGCCCGCCGCGCCCCACCTGGTGCTCCTCGGGCTGCTGGCCGGCGTGGCCCTGCTCGTGGCCGCGGGGGCGCTGACCGCAGCCGTCACCCGGACGGCAGAGAGCGCGCAGCTGACGTTCCTGCCGTTCTGGCTGCTGAGCATGGCCGGCTCCGGGATGTTCGTACCGCGTGAGGTACTGCCCGGCGCGGTCGCCGACATCAGCACCTGGCTACCCTTCTCACCGGTGATGGATCTCCTGCGGGGAGCCTGGACCGGAGACCTCGGCGTCATCGACCAGGGCCGCCTGTCGGTCGCCGCTCTGGCCTGGACAGGTGTGGCGGCGCTCGGTGTGCGGCAGTGGTTCCGCTGGGGCCCGCGCCATTGAGCACACGGTCCAGGACGGGAGAGCCGAGACCATGAGCGTCAACGACTGGGTGGAGCGGCTCGGCGGCCCGGACGGCCTCCGCCGGTACCGCCGCTCCGCACTCGCGAGCGTCGGTTTCTTCCCCGTCTGCGAGGTGGGGCTCTGGACGCTCTGGGCGGCGACGACGGATGCCGCCGCGGCCACCCGGGCGTCGGTCGCCGTACTCGGCGTGGCGCACGCCGTGATCCAGATGTTCCTCAGCCGTGCGGCCCTGCGCCACTACCTCGCCGACGGACCACGGCCGGGCCGGCTCGTGGTGCTGTACGCGGCCGTGACCGTGGCCATCGCCGCGCTGGGGTGCGTGCTGCTGTCGGCCGGCCGCATCGACGACCGCGAACTGTCCTCCTGCCTGCTGTGGTTGCTGATGTTCTACTCCGGGCCGACCGTCCTGGCACTGCCGCCCCGGGTGGGTGCCGTCCTCGTGGCGGCCGTCACGACCGGGGCCCTGGCAGGGGCTGTCGCGGCAGGTCTGAGCGGCTCGCCCCTGGCCGTCGTCATCAGCGGCACCGCGCTGCTCGTCCCGTTCCTGGGCGCCGCCTTCCGGGCCACCGGCTGGGGCGTCCGGCTGGTCGAGGAACTGGTCGCCGCGCGTGAGACACAGGCACGGCTCGCCGTGGCCGAGGAACGGCTGCGCTTCGGCCGTGACCTGCACGACGTACTGGGCCGCAACCTTGCGGTCGTGGCGTTCACGAGTGAACTCGCGGCACGACTGGCCCGGCGCGGCCGTCCCGAGGCGGTCGAGCACATGGAGGAGGTGCAGCGGATCGCCCAGGAGTCCCAGCGGGAGATCCGGTCGGTGGTCCGGGGGTACCGCAGCGCCGATCTGCACACCGAACTCGCCGGGGCGCGCTCCGTCCTGGAGGCCGCGGGCATCGAGTGCCGCATCGAGTACGGACCGGCGGCCCGCCTCCCCTCCGACGTGCAGGCAGCCATCGGGTGGGTGGTCCGTGAGGCGACGACGAACGTGCTGCGCCACGCGCAGGGCGCTTCCCGCTGCACCGTGTCGCTGAGCACCGCGGGTCCGGCCTCGGCCCTGCTGGTGATGGAGAACGACGGCTCGGCGGATGCGCCACCCGGCGCGGGCACCGGCCTGACCGGGCTGCGGGAGCGCCTGACCGCACTCGGCGGCACGCTGACCACCGAACAGCGGCCCGGCGGGATCTTCCGCCTCACCGCACACATTCCGTGGGAGCAAGCCGAATGACCTGTACGGCCAGGCCCCGCCCCATTGCCGGCGGCCCGGAACCGGCCCGTGGTTGTGAGCCCGCCCATAGGTCGCAGGTCACATACGAGGCGCGGTAGTAGGACCGGCCGGACAGGCCCGCGATGATCGAGCGCATCGACCGGCCTCCCGGCCCGGCTCTACGTAGACGCGTAGTAACAGGGGTCGTTGCCCTCTCGCCGGCGTGCCGCTGACCATGGAGCGACGCCCCGGAGCCGAGGTCGCGAACCGGTCGAGTGCCGCACGTTCCTGCGTACGGGCCCCGCCCCGCACATCACGTACGGGCCCCGCCGCACACGTCCGCTCAGCCGCCGGCCCCGTGGCATCCCTGACATCGTCGCAAGGAGAGTGTTCTATCCGTACGTCCGCTCAGACCCTGGCCCCCGTCACCCGCGCCGCCCGGATCCGCAGGTTCTCGGTCTCCGGTCTCTGCGCCGCCGGAGCCGCAGCAGCGGCCCTGACCCTCGCTCCGTCCCCGGCGCACGCTGCCGAGCCGGCCTCGCAGGGTGTGTCCACGGCCGGGGTCTCGGCAGCCGGAGTGTCCGCGCAGGCTCACGCCCTCGCGAAGAAGGCCGACAAGGCCGCCTCCGACCCGGACAACCTCGACGGCTGGATCCGCGAGTCACTCAAGATCATGAAGGACAAGGGGATCCCGGGCAGCTACGAGGGCCTGCACCGCAACATCCTGCGTGAGTCCGGCGGCGACCCCCACGCGTCCAACGGCTGGGACATCAACGCGCAGAACGGCACGCCTTCCAAGGGCCTGCTGCAGATGATCCAGCCGACGTTCGACGCCTACCACGTCTCCGGCACGCCGAAGAAGGTGACCGACCCGGTCGCCAACATCACCGCGGCCGCCAACTACGCCGCCGACAAGTACGGCTCCATCGACAACGTCGACTCCGCCTACTGATCACTGATGGCGGCGCAGGCGCGACCATGCCCCTCCCGGGGGCTCGGCGCCTCCCGCGCGCGCCCACCGCCCCGGCCGGTCTCCTGACCGGCCGGGGCTTCGCCATGTCCGGATGCCGCCCACCTACCGCAGCCCCGTCTGCGGCGTGCAGATCTCGCACGCCTCGATGCCCGGCTCGGCCAGTGCGACGAGCGCGTCCCGGCGGCTGATGTATCCGAAATCGTTCCTGTACAGGGTGCACGACCCCCGGTGCAGCAGCGCACTGCCGCTGGAGCGCTGCGGCTGTATCTTCCACGCCTGCTCGGCCCGCGCCTGCTCCCGTCGGCGTCTGTCCAGCTTCTCCTGGGTCTCGAGCTCCCGGACCTTCTGGTCCGCGCACCTCAGCTGCCACGCGAGGTACTCCCGCGTGGCCCGCCACTTCTCGAGCCGCGATATCCCGCCGGGATCCGACACCGGACTCAGACCGTCTCGTCGGCCGCCGCGGCCACGGCCTCGTGGGTGTGCTTGAGCGCCATGCGCCCCGCGACCACCGCACCCCGCTCCAGCGTCGCCCAGAACGGATGGGTCGACACCACGATGCTCAGTTCGAGGAAGCGGGTCCGGTACGCGGCGATCTCCCGGTGCTGGTCCTCGGTGTAGCCGGGGCTGTCGGGCTTGGAGGACCGGTAGTCGCTGTGCAGGTGCTTGTCCCCTTCCCACCCGGGCATGGGCTCGGCCGACCACGGCAGGGTCCGGGCGTACTGCTCGTAGGCGGCGCGGGTCTGGTGCAGGGCGAGCTGGGCGTCGCGCAGGTCCTGAGGAAAGTCGTACGTGGTCACCCGTGAATGGTACGTCTGTTCGAATAGCTGGCGCGAGGGCGCGCCGACGCCGGGGCGCGCCCCACCCGAACGGCGCACGACTCCCCTCGGGGGCAGATCGGAACCAGCGGCTCCGGAGGGGCTGTCCGCGAAGAAGGCATCGGCCAATAGGGTGATCGCATGTCTGTCACGCTGAGCTCCATCAAGACCCGGGCCGCTCTCCGCACCTCGGCGCGCGTCTCGGTCGAGCTGCTTCTCGTACTTGTCATGGTCGCGACCGCAATCTGGCTTCTTGGCCGCATGTGGTCGGTCGTCTGGCCGCTCGTGGTCGGCTTGCTGCTCACCACCCTGACGTGGCCCTCGGCCCGCTACCTGCGGGGGCGGGGGTGGCCCCCGGCTCTCGCGGCCTCGGTGGTGACCGTGGTGTTCCTCCTGGTCGCCGGGGGAGTCGTAGCGCTGATCGCGGTCCCGGTCGCCTCTCAGTCGGGTGAGCTGACCGACGGCGTGGTCGAAGGCATCCAGAAGCTGCGCGAATGGGCCTCGGGGCCGCCGCTCAACATCGGTGACGACCAGATCACCGGGGCGTTCGATTCCGCGACCGCCCGTATCCAGGACAGCATCGGCAGCATGGTCACCACCGTCGTCACGGGAGTGAGCACGGTGGTCAACGGTGTGGTCACCGCGGTCCTGGCGGTCTTCCTGATGTTCTTCATGCTCAAGGACGGGCCCCGGTTCCTGCCCTGGCTCGCACGGCAGCTGCCCGGACGACTGGCCACCGATGTTCCGGCGGTAGCCGCGCGTGGCTGGGCGACACTGGGCGAGTTCGTGCGTTCCCAGGCGTACGTCGGCATGCTCGACGCCGTCCTCATCGGCGTCGGATTGTGGATCGTGGGGGTACCGCTGGTGCTGCCTCTGGCGGTCCTGACGTTCGTGTCCGCTTTCGTGCCGATCGTCGGAGCCCTCTTCGCCGGCTTCGTTGCCGTCCTCATCGCCCTGGTGTCGAACGGGCCGACCGACGCGCTGATCGTGCTGGCGATCATCGTCGTGGTGCAGCAGCTCGAGGGCAACGTGTTCCAGCCCATGATCCAGAGCCGAGGGCTCGGCCTGCATGCCGCGGTGGTCCTGCTCGCGGTGACGCTGGGCGGCAGCCTCGCCGGAATCGTGGGCAGCCTCCTCGCCGTGCCGGCCGCGGCGCTGATCGCGGTGGTCTGGAACTATCTGCGCGAGCAGCTCAGCGAGCCGGACGCGGAGCCGGACCCGGAGCCGGAGAGCACGCGCGTCGCCGTGTGACGGCGCACCGCTCGGGGCTCAGGAAGGGCCCGTCCGTGATCTGCCGTGGAACCGGCAGATCACGGACGGGCGTCGTGCACCGGGCGGCGTGGTCGAGGACACCGCCCTCGGTGCTCAGGCGTTCTTCTGCGCGGCAGCACGACGCTGCCGTTTACCCAGAGGCGCCTGGGAGAGGTCCTCGGCCTGGGACCGGAGATTCTTGTAGCCGTAGCGGTGTTGTGCCAGCCATGTCTTCGCCGCCTCCTCGGCTCGCTCGGTCGCCTCGAGGATGTCTTCCTCCTCCTCGCCGGAGTCCTGGAAGCGGAAGGTGAACGCGGACCGTGCGGCGATGTCGTAGCTGAGGTGGCCTTCAGGGGTGAACGCGGCGTGCAGCACATCGTGCTCCGAGGCCCGGGCCAGGAGCCCTGCGCGCTGGTCTGTGGTGAGCCCGTCGAAAACACCGCGGACAGTGATACGGAAAGTACGCGTACTCATCCCCGGACCCTAGCCAGCGGCCCCGGCAGGAATCCACCGGGTTTCCGCGACGCGCGGCCCGGAGGCGGGCCGCTCCGCCTCAGCCGCGCGCGGTCACGCCGGCGGCGAGAGCTGTGCGCGCACCCATTCGGGATCGGGGTTGACGTGGGGCCGGCCCGACACCACGACGGTCGGCACTGTCTCGTTGCCGTCGTTGGCCGCCCTCACCACTGCCGCGCCGTCCGTGTCGCGCCAGATGTCGACCCAGTGGAGCCGGCCGGCGTTGCGGCCCAGTCGGAGCCGGAGGCGCAGGCAGTACGCGCAGCCCGTGCGCCAGTAGACGATCGGCCGGCCGTCGGCCGCGCTGCGGCGTTGCGCTTCCGCGGCACCGACCGGCCGTGGGAACATCAGCGGCGAGTAGAGCCCTGCGAGCAGGACGAAGAGCAGCAGGAGCGCGACGGCGGTGCGGGGCAGCCCCTTGGCGAGAAGCGAGGTGGCGGCGAGTGCGCCGCAGGCCACGAGCAGTACCGGCGAGATCCAGGCGCGCATCATGAGGCCGCATGCTACCGGTGGCCGGGGTCGGCCGTTCGAGGCCGGGTGGGCGGCGCGGGAGCGCATCGGACAGCGGGGCAGGCCCCGCCGCGCTCCGGAGGATGGTCGCGGGCAAGTCCGTGCGTGCGGCCGGGCGTTCACATGCTCTTGCCGTAGCAGACGCTGAACGGGTCGGTGTCGTAGGGCGGGTAGCACGCGATGCGGTGCCAGCCCTGCCGTTCGTAGAGTCCCATCGCCTCCGGCTGCAGCTTTCCGGTCTGCAGGGACAGCCGGGCCACGCCGAGTGCCCGGGCACTGTTCTCCACGGCGTCGAGCGCGGCCCTCGCCAGGCCGCGCCCGCGGTGCTCGTCGTGCACGTAGACGCGTTTGACCTCGTACCGGACCGTGGCGTCATCCTCGTGGAGCATCCGAAGGGAGGCCGTCGCCAACGGCTCCCGGCCCTCGTAGGCGACCCAGGTGACGACGATCTCCCCGGCGGTCGGCGGCCCGGGACGGCGACCGGCACGCTGGGCGTCGAAGGGTGCGTAGCGGGGGCGCAACTCGGTGTCCATCCGGGTGCGCAGGGCCAGCGCGTCGAGGTGGTCCCAGCTGGTGGCGAGCCACCTCACGGGGTCGTCCTCACCGGTCGTGGCGCCGGGCCGGACGGCGCTCACGGTCCGGTCCGAGCGGTCCGGAGCGGCGCTCCCGCGCGGATGCGGGAAGAGGGTCGCCCGGGGACGGGAGACGGTCACGATGGGATGCCTCTCATGCGGTGTGATGCGATGCGGTGGTGCAGAGCGGTGCGGTGCGGAGCGACGCCGTCACCGGCGCACGTCCGGCGGTGTGGTGGCGTCGGTCCGGTGGGAGAGTTCAGCCGGAGCCGCGCCGTCCAGGAGGCCGAGTCGGCGGAGCCAGTCGTCGTCGAAGACCTTGGAGAGATAGTTGCGGCCGGAATCCGGCAGCAGGACCACCACGAGGTCGTCCGGACCCAGACCGGCCGCCACCCGCAGTGCGGCGGCCACCGCGGTGCCCCCGGACCCGCCGACCAGCAGCCCCTCCTCCCTGGCCAGACGCCGTGCGGTCAGCAGGGAGTCACGGTCGCTGATCCGCTCGAACCGGTCCACGACCTCCGGGTGGTAGGACTGCGGCCAGGTGTCGTCCACCGTCTCTGGGTGGCGGTACCTGCCGATGCTCTCGACCTGGTACGGGCTCCCGTCACCGCCGGAGTAGAGCGAGGCCTCCGGGTCGGCGCCGACGACGGTCACCCGGCCGCCGCTCACCTCCTTGAGGTATTCCCCGGTCCCGGTGATGGTGCCGCCGGTGCCGATGCCCGACACCAGGTGGGTGACCCTTCCGTCGGTCTGCCGCCAGACCTCCGGCCCGGTGGTCCGGTAGTGGGCCCGCGGATTGGCCGGGTTGTCGTACTGGTCGGCCAGCCAGCCGCCCGGCGTCCCCGCGGCTGTACGGGCCGCCACGGAGTGCACGTGGCGGGGGTGTTCGCGCGGAATATCGCTCGGGCAGACGATGACCTCGGCACCGTAGGCGCGCAGCACGGCGATCTTCTCCGCACTGCTCTTGTCCGGGATCGCGAAGACGCAACGGTAGCCGCGCTGTGCGGCGACCATGGCCAGGCCGACTCCGGTGTTGCCCGACGTGCCCTCCACGATGGTGCCGCCCGGCAGCAGCAGCCCGGCGTCCTCGGCCGCCTCGACCATCGCGAGGGCGATGCGGTCCTTCACGCTGCCACCTGGATTGACGTATTCCAGTTTCGCGTAGACAGGTGCGGGGGCTCCGCCGGTGACCCGGTTGAGCCTCACCAGCGGGGTGTTGCCGACCACCTCGGTCAAAGACCCGTGGACGTCCAATGCAGTGCTCCCTACGTCGAGTCCGGCGTATCCGGGTCGGCGGCCGGGCGGCCGCCGACAGCTCACAGCGGTCAGGTGGGGGACGAAGCGGCGGCGCGGCCAGGTCGCACGGTGATCCACGAGCGGCTCCAGTATCTGCGACGAGGACGACACGCGGAGCGCGACACATGGACTGCCGGTACACGGAGCGCCGACACCGCCTGGGGGCGTGACCGCCCTGTTGTCCCTGCTTCAGGCGCGGACGCCCCCGATCCCGCCGGTCCCGGTCCCCACCAGTGCGGTGGAGCCGCGCGACGGGGGCGGGGCCGGGAAGGAGCGTCCGGTCGGCACGTGCTGGTCCCCGTCCCGCAGCCGGCCGGTCGCCCACACGCTCACCAGGCCGGTCAGCACCAGATAGCCGCAGGCCCACCAGGGGCTGCCCGCCCCGAGTGCCAGCAGCGCGGTCATGACGAGCGGAGTGATGCCGGACGCGAAGACGCCGGACACCTGGTAGACGAACGACATGCCCGTGTACCGGACCGGGGTCGCGAACAGGCCCGCGAACAAGGTCCCTTGAGCGCCGTAGAACGAGCCGTGCACGAGGCCCAGCGTCACGACGAGCGCGGCCGCGAAGGCCCAGGTCCCACCGACGCCGAAGAGCCAGAAGGCGGGGAAGACCGAGACGGTGAAGGCCGCCATGCCCACCAGGTAGACCCGGCGGGCCCCGTAGCGGTCGACCGCGGTTCCGGACACCGGGATCATCGCGGCCATGACGAGGGCCGCCGCCGTGACCGCGAGCAGCACCGGCGTGCGGTCCAGCGCGAGCGTCCCCGTCGCGTAGGTGATGGCGAAGACAGCCCAGGTGTTGAAGGCGGCCCCCTCACCCCACCGTGCGAGCATGCCGAGCAGCACGTGCCGACGCCCGGCCGGCTCTCGCACCAGTTCCACCAGGGGCGCCGCACGCGGCAGTTCCCGGAGTCGGCGGGCGGCACGGAACGCGGGGGTCTCGTCGATCTTCAGACGTACGGCCAGCCCGACCACGACGAGCACCAGACTGATGAGAAAGGCGATCCGCCATCCGTAGTCGAGGAACGCCGACTCGCTCAGCACGTTGCTCAGGAGGGCGAACACCCCGGTGCCCAGGGCCAGTCCGAGAGCGAGCCCGATCTGTGGGTAGCTGCCGAACCGGCCCTTGCGTCCCGCGGGCCCGTACTCCACGGCCAGCAGCACCGCCCCGGCCCACTCCCCGCCCAGCGCCACGCCCTGGGCGACGCGCAGGACCAGGAGAAGCGCGGGTGCGAGGACACCTACCTGCTGGTACGTGGGCAGCAGACCGATGAGGGCGGTGGAGACACCCATCAGGCCCATCGTGAAGGCCAGGGTGTGCTTACGGCCGATCCGGTCGCCGAGGTGCCCGAAGAGCAGGCCGCCCACGGGCCGGGCGACGAAGCCCACCGCGAACGTCGCGAAGGACAGCATCGTGCCGACCGTGCCGTCGGCCGTGGGGAAGAACAGCTTGCCGAAGACCAGCCCGGCAGCGGTGCTGTAGAGGAAGAAGTCGTACCACTCCACCGTGGTGCCCAGCAGGCTGGCGAGGACCACCGTCCTCAGGCGGCGGGGAGTGGTGGGACCCCGCTCCGGATCCACGGCGCTCCGTGGTGCCTCCGCGGGCACGGGCGCGGCGCTCACCGGCCGGCGAACGGGACGGTGCCCGCCTCGACGCGACGCGGGCCGGCCGGATGCCGCCACAGACCGCGCTTCTCCAGCAACGGCAGCACGCCCTCACCGAACCAGTAGGCCTCCTCCAGATGCGGTACACCGGACAGGACGAACTCGTCGATGCCGAGCCGGTGGTACTCCTCGATGAGGTCCGCGACCTCCGTGTGGCTGCCCACGAGCGCCGTGCCCGCGCCCCCGCGGACGAGCCCGATCCCCGCCCACAGGTTCGGGTGGATCTCCAGGTTTCCGGTGTCGCCGCTGTTGTGCAGCTCGCGCATCCGCCGCTGCCCCTCGGACTCGCTTGTCGCCAGTCCCTGCTGCACCGCTTCGACGCGTTTCGGGTCCATGGCGGCGAGCAGCCGTTCCGCCTCGGCCCAGGCCTGCGCGGAGGTGTCCCGGGTGATGGTGTGCAGGCGGATGCCGAATCGCACGGTACGGCCCTGGGCGGTGGCCAGCGAGCGCACCCAGTCGATCTTCTGCTTCACCTGCTGAGGCGGTTCGCCCCAGGTCAGATACACGTCGGTGTACCGTGCCGCGACCTCACCGGCGGCGGGCGACGATCCGCCGAAGTAGATCTGCGGCGCAGGCTCGGGTAGCCGGCTCAGCGCGGCCGCCTCGACCCGCAGGTGCTCGCCGTGGTGGTCGACCGTCTCACCGGCCCAGAGCCGGCGCACGACGTCCAGGAACTCCCCGGTGCGGGCGTACCGCTGGTCCTTGTCGAGGAAGTCACCGTACGCGCGCTGCTCGGCGGACTCGCCTCCCGTGACGACGTTGAGCAGCAGCCGTCCGTGCGACTGCCGTTGATAGGTCGCGGCCATCTGAGCCGACAGCGTCGGGCTGATCTGACCGGGGCGGAAGGCGACCAGGAACTTCAGCCGCTCGGTGACCTGGGTGAGCATGGCCGTCGTCACCCAGGCGTCCTCGCACCACGCGCCCGTGGGGGTGAGAGCGCCGACGAAGCCGAGCTGCTCCGCCGTGCGGGCTATCTGGCCGAGGTACTCGACGGAGGCCGGACGGTCCCCGCCGGCGGCGCCGGGCGTCGAGCCGTGGCCGCCGCCGACGACGTGCCGGCTGTCACCGGTCGTGGGCAGGAACCAATGGAAGGTCAGGGCAGACATGGGTGCTCCGGAGGTGGGTGCGGAGGACGACGTCCCGGCCACACCCCTCAGGGCATGGCACAGCGGCCCGGCGGCGTACGCACACGTACGCGTCGAGGCACGCGAGGACACGGGAGAACGAGGCCGCGGCGTCGTGCGGCGCCGTGGGAACGCGGATGCGTCGGGAGGGGAGGGTGAAGGGCCCTACGGCCCCGAGGGCCCGACAGGCGTCAGCTGCGACAGGTCGCGCTGGACTGTCGACACAGGTCGACGTGCAGGCGCGCCACGAGGAGGTCGGCAGCAGCGGTCATGTCAGGCATTGTGGGGGAGCGGTGCCGCCCGGCTCAAGTGCTGACCGGCCACTGTTTCAGCAGGTGAGACCGGAGCGGGCTCAGGCGGGTGGTGACACCGGCCCTCCTGGGCGCCCCGTCCCCGTCGGGCTCCGGTCCGCAGGCGCGCGGACGCCGGCCGTGGCTCCCTGCGGAATCCGGGAGCCGCGGCCGACGCGGACCGTGGCTCAGAGGCGGCCGCCCGGGACCACGGTGAACGTGGCCGGGCCGGCCGGCAGGCTCACCGTGTACTGCCTCAGGTAGGTGTCCAGGTACGGTGACCGCTCACCGCCGGTGGCCACGTCGTCGGACGGGTCGTCCAGGGCCAGTTGGAGCCGCGCCCCCTCGACCTGGATCGTCTCGCCGGAAGGCGTGTCGCGCCACGAGCCGGTCCGGACCGACCCGACCTCCACGGCCAGGACGTGCCCGGCACCCAGGGTCCAGTCGGTCGCCTTGAGGTCGACGCTGAGCCTGCCGGTGGTCAGGAGCGAGACCTGCTCGTCGAACATGACGGCGGTGCCGTCCGGAGCGACGTCGTACAACTTGAGCATGACATTGCCCTCACCCTCGGCGCGCAGACTGATCCGCGGGGTGCCCGTGACCCGCACGGCGTTCCTGAGCGCCTTGGACCATACGAAGAAGCTCGACGTGACAGCCCCGGTCTCCTGGAGCCGGCTCAGTTCCTCGGCCGGCCCCTCCGGTGCGGTCCGGTCCGTCGCGGGAGCGTTCTCCATGTCCCACTCGCCGGACCGCTCGGCGGGTTCCCGGGACGCTGTTCCGCCAGCTGTGCCCGGCGCCGCGATGCCGGAGAGCCCGCCGTCGTCCACGTACGAGCCGCCGCCGAGGGGCAGCGTGACCCGGCGCTCGACGACCGGCCAGGTCTTCTGTGCCCGCCAGGCACCGGTGGAGTCCTCGACGGAGTAGGCCGGATAGCGCACCGCGGGCCTGATGCCCTTGAGGTACTGGTCGTAGAAGGAGAGGGTCTCGTCGTACCAGCCCTCACGCCCCATGGCCAGCCGGCCGTCGCTGGTGCGGTCCCCGCCGCGCACGTGGTCCCACTGCCCGGCCCAGCCGCGCTCAGGGCCCTTGTGGTTGTCGAGGTACTCCTGCATCTCCTCGGGCTTGGTGTTGTTCTCGATGAACCCCTGGGTCACGAAGAGCGGGGTGTCGGAGCCCTCGGCCGCCTTCGCCAGGTCGCGGGACACCCAGTGCGCGTCGTCCTGGTCGGCGATCCGGTACCCGGCGGAGTTCTGCGTCAGGCACTCGGGATGGGCCTGCTCGTAGCGCGAGTTGGCCAGGTAGCGCGGGTCGTCGTCCGGCAGCTGACCGAGCGTGGCGATGGAGTTGTAGGCGTTGGCGGTGCCGCTGACGTTCGGACGGGGCACGCCGTTCGAGTAGATGTACTGGTACATGTCCCAGACGGGCTCCTGGGCGACGACGGCCTTGAGCGCCCGCTGGTCCAGGTTGTTGCCGATGAGGCCCGTCACGGCGTCGTAGGACTTGCCGTACAGGCCGACCGAACCCGTGGACCAGGGCTGCTTCGCGGCCCAGTCGACCGCCGCCCTCACGTCCGCCTGTTCCCCCGGACCGCCCCAGTCGAGGCAGCCGGTCGAGCCGCCGAATCCCCGCAGATCCACCATGACGAAGGCGTAGCCCTCGTCGAACAGGTCGGTGCCCTCGATGAAGTCCTGGAAGCGCGGGGAGGGCCCCGTGTGCGTCCAGCCCTCGGAGCCGGTCTGTCCGGAGTGCCCGAAGTACGGGCCGACCGACAGGATGACGGGCACCTCGGCCTTCTTCGGCAGCCCTTCGGGCAGCAGCACGTCGGCGTGCAGTTCGGTGCCGGAGCGGTCCGAGGACGGGAAGTAGTGCTGGGTCCAGCGCGAACCCTCGGGTACGCGGTCGTTCTCCTGGTGGGTGACGGGGACGGCCGCGGCGGCGGCCGGCCCCTGCGCCGAGGTCCGCCCGGAGGCGGCTGCGGGGCCGGCGAGGACGCCGGCCAGTGCGAGGGTGGTGACCAGTGCTGATGCGGCCCATCCGGCCGTGCGACGTGCTCTCACATGCTTCTCCCGGCTCGTGGGTACGGGGTTTCGCAGTGGTGCGGGCCGAGCAGCGGCGCCCCGCCGTGACGGGCGTGACGGTGGTCGCGCGCACGTCCGCGGAGCTGGGTCACAGTCGCGGACGGGAGCCGGAGCCGACGGCGACGAAGTCTATGATCACTCAAGGGATAGGTTCAATACGCATACGTATCACGTGTGTTACCGATGTGACGCAGCGTCCGGGCGACGTCCGGTTGGGGGGACGGGGGAGCCCGGCGCCCGGGCGGCCCGCCCCCACAACCGGCGCGAACTCATCAGGCGGCGTCGGGCCGTTCCACGCCGATCACCTTGCGGTACACACGGGCCCCGTCGCCGTAGTCGTCCACGGCGTAGTGCCAGGTCGCCTGGTTGTCCCACAGCACGAAGTCACCCGGGTTCCAGCCGAAGCGGATGGTGTAGTCCGGCGACGAGGCGTGCCTGAGCAAGTGGTCCAGCAGGATCTTGCCCTCCTCCTTGCTGACGCCGGTGAGCCCGAGGGCGGAGGTGCTGATGAACAGCCCCTTCCTCCCGGTGACGGGGTGCTCCAGTACGACGGGATGCTCGACGGTCTCCGTGACGGAACTCCGCTTCGTGCCCTGGGCGTAGTTCTGCGGGTCGGCGTCGTAGACGGCTCCCACCGATTCGAGCAGCACCTTGAACGGTTCCGAGAGGCCGTCGTACGCCGTCTGCAGATCCGCCCACAGGGTGTGCCCGCCGAGCGCGGGCACCTCCTCGTAGGTGAGCGACTCGATGGCGAAGACCGGGCTGCGCCACAGTCCGCCGATGTGCCAGGTACTCGCCTTGCCGGTCTGCCGTACGTTGTACGGGTAGACCAGCGGATTGCCCGCGTCCTTCGCGGCCGTGGGGTGGTCGAACGGCTCCGCGAAGATGCGTACGGCCGCCACGTGCTGATCGGGCGTCAGGTTCTGGTCGCGGAAGACCAGCACCTTGTGATCCTGGAAGGCCTGGCGCAACTCGTCCGCGGTGGCGTCGTCGACGGCGCGCGTGAGGTCCACCCCGACCACCTCGGCCCCGAATCGGGGGCCGGCGCGCCGTATTTCGTGAGTGGTGACTGTGGTCATGTCCGTCTCTCTCTCAGCTCGTGCCTGTGGTCGTGCGGGACGGCGTCAGGCTCGTCGACAGAGGGACGCGGACGTGTGCGCCAGATCCACGTACAGCCTTCGGTACAGGGAGGGAACGGTCACCCGGCCACGGTAGGCAGGCAGGCCCGGCGCGGGCCAGGGTCCGGCCGTTTCACTCGCGTGAACAATCGGCCGGCGCTCCGCCTACGTCCGCCCGGCGGGCCGGGCCGCGTCGGTGACACGGTCGATCCGGTAGTAGTCCGCGACACACCCTCCGGGCCAGTAGGCGCGACCCCGCCGGCTGAACGGCTCCAGCATCTGGCTGATCACGAGCCGCTCGTAGGGAAGGACCTCCGCGCCGGCGCTCGCACCCTCGCGCAGCCGCCGGTCCTGGGCGTCCCACTTCACGGCTCGTGAGCGCAGCTCCGCGTCGAGATCGAGCAGTCCGACGGCCGGGCCGACGCAGGCCAGGACACAGAGCGCCGCGCACACGGCCCGCAGAGGCCCGGCCGCCGTCCGCGTGCGGCTCCTGGCCGCGAGCCCCAGCAGCGCGCCGGCACCGATCAGCAGGGCCAAGAACAGCAGGAGGTAGTCGTTCCAGAGGCGGGCTGCACTGGGCGCGCTCACCCGGTCCTGGAACACCGGATAGGTGATGACCGTGCAGACGTAGCCGGACACCAGGAACGCGACGACTCCGGCACACGCCGTCCGGGACCAGTGGGCGGGAGGCCGGGGCGGGTTCCCGTCCGGGCGTCGGCACAGCAGGCCCAGGAGCATCCCCACGGCGACCGCCCCGATGTACGGCCAGGTGGTGATCACGGTGAGGACGATCTCCCCGAACCCGCGCAGGGAGGCCGCGAGTGACTCCGGGGCGACCATGGACGCCGTGCCCGCCCCGAACCGCTCCCGCCGGTGGTTCGAGCCGGGGGACGTGACCAGGACGACGGCCCCGGCCCCGACCCCGGTGATCCCCGCCGCGCACCACAGGCGGAGGAAGCTCCGGGACGGCCCCGCGGCGGCACGGAGGCTGAGGAGGAGGACGGTGACCAGCAGCACCGCCACGACGATCGCGGTCTCCTCCGACAGGGTGCCGATGACCAGGCCGGCGAACGCCGCGACGGCGAGGGCCACGCCCCTGCCGCGGCGCGAACGGGCGGTCAGGAACGGGATCAGCGCGGCGCACGCCAGCACGGACGGCATCGTGTGCGAGACCGACGCGGCCGGCCAGTAGAACGTCTTGTACGTGTTGGGCGTGGCGAACAGGAAGAGGGCCGTCGCCATGGCCGAGACCAGCAGCGGCAGCCCGCGCGGCGCTGCGAGCCGGGCACGTCGCAGGGCGAGCACCACCGCGGCTTGGAGCACCACGAGTGTCAGCACACCGCTGACCAGGCCGAACCACTGGTGGCCGGGGACCTGGAAGGTCGCGTAGGCGCCGACCAGCAGCGCGTTGGCGACCCGCCCGTTGTCCTCGAAGTAGAACTGCCCGATGAGGCCCGTGACACCTTCGTCCCGCACCACGGGCAGGAAGCACCAGTCGTCGGCGCCGGGCCTGACCGACCGCCCGAACCACGCGGCCGCGGCGAGCAGGGCGAAGGGCGGGAGGGAGAGAGCCGTCAGCCAGAGCTGGGCCCGCGGGCGTCGCAGCCGCCCATGATCCGGCACGCCCCGCGCTTCAGGAGCGTCCGGACGCCGCCCGGCCTCCGGAGGGCCGGGGACCGCGGACTCCGGTGTGCCGTCGGACATCCGAGCTCACCGGTCCTCTGAGGAGTGGAGGGGGCGCTCGGGGAGCGGAGCGATCACCGGCCGCCCGGGAAGCGGTCCGGCATCCCCGGCCGGCGCGGAGCCGTCACGCCGGCCCGACATGATCGCCCACCGGGCGAGCAGGAAGGAGAACGGGGTGACGAGCACACCGGCCACGAGGGCTGCCAGGTTCTTGTCCATGCCGAGCCCGCCGACGGCCCCGTACAGCAGTGCGCCGGATGCCACGAGATTGACGGCGCTCGACAGGGGATAGCGCACGAAGGCGCGCCATGTCGGCCTCGTCCGGCAGGTGACGTAGGAGTTGAGCAGGAACGAGCACACGATGCTGACCGCGTAGCCGAGTACGTGAGCCACCAGATAGGGGATCCACCGGTTCAGGACGGCGTAGACGCCGAGATAGACAGCCGTGTTCACGCACCCGACCAGGACGAAGCTGCCGAACTGGCGCGCGGTGCGGACCCGGGAGGTGACGTGCTCCCGCAGATCCGCGGTGACCGGAGGAGCGGGGCGGACCGACAGGGCCGGACCGTTCTCGTCGGTCTCCCTCACCACGTAGGGCGGGCGGTGCTTCGCCTCGTGGTAGATGCGGCCCACGTACTCGCCGATGACGCCGAGGGTGACCAGCTGGATCCCGCTGAGCGCCACCACCGCGGTGAGCAGAGTGGCGTAGCCCGGCGTGTCCGCACCGTGCAGCACGACCTTCACCACGGTCCACATCGCGTAGGCCAGAGCCGACAGGAAGACCCAGAAACCGGTGTAGATGGCCAGGCGGAGCGGACGGTTGTTGAAGGACAGCAGCCCGTCGATGCCGTAGTTCAGCAGCCGCCTGCTTCCCCATTTCGACCGGCCCGCCACGCGTTCGCTGTTCCGGTAGCTGAAGCTGACGGTGTCGAAGCCGATCCAGGAGAAGATCCCCTTCGAGAAGCGGTTGCTCTCCGGCAGGGACAGGACGCTCCGGACCGCCCGCCGGGACAGCAGCCGGAAGTCGCCCGTCCCGTCGAGGAGCTCGACGTCCACACAGCGGCGTACGACCGCGTAGTAGGTGTGGCTGAGCGTGCTGCGGACCAGGCCTTCGCCGGAGCGGTCGCGACGCGGGATGACCTGGTCGTATCCGTGGCGGTGCAGCTCGAGCATGCGGGGGATCAGCCCGGGCGGGTGCTGGAGGTCGGCGTCCATGATCACCACGGCGGCCCCGCGCGCCATCCGGAGGCCGGCGAGCATGGCGGCCTCCTTGCCGAAGTTCCGGCTGAACGCCGTGTAGCGGGTCCGCTCGTCCGCGGCGGCGAAGGCGTTGAGCAGCAGGCGCGTGCTGTCGCCGCTGCCGTCGTCCACGTAGCAGATCTCGAAGGTCTCGCCGAGGCCTTCGAGAACGGTGGTCAGGGCCGTGTGGAAAGCTCCGATGCCCTCGGCCTCGTTGAAGCAGGGCACGACGACCGACAGCTGAAGGCCGGTCACGCGACACCTCCGGACGTCCTCGGGTCCGGACCCGGGGGCCCGGACCGCTCCCTCCCACACGTTTCGCACCAGTGGCCCATCCAACGGCGAGGGCCTCCCTCTGCCGCTCCGAACGCGCGGAGCGCCGCCTTCTTTCGCACGAACGGCGCACGCCCCCGCGCGAGGGCCGGACCTTCGCGCGTGACCGGTGTCCTCAGGAGGGAAGCGGGAGCCAGGGGCGGGTCATCGATGGCTCAGCACGTTGACGACCCGGCCGTTGGGGTCACGGACGAAGAACCGGCGGACTCCCCACTCCTCGTCCTGGAGCGGATGCACGATCTCCGCGCCGCTCTCCCGCACGGCCGCGTGGACCGCGTCCACGTCGTCGACCTCGACGCTCATGTCCGGCACGACCGGAGCCGTCCTGTCGTGGGTCATGAGGGTGACCTGCGCGGTGGGATTCGTGGACGAGGCGAGTGTCATGACCCAGCCGAGGTTCATCACCTCCTCGAAGCCGAGGAGTCCGTAGAAGCCCCGGCTCTCCTCCATGGCCTCCGAGCTGATGTCGGGCATGACACGGCGGACGGACATCGGCGACTCCTGACCTGAGTTCGTGTGGGAACCGAACGGTAGCGGTCCGGAGGCGCGCTCCGGCGTACGCGGGGCGGCGGACCCTCGGGCGGCGAGGGCCCGCCACGCCTCAGCGACGGGTGCGGACCAGCAGGTAGACGAAGTACGGCGCACCGATGACGGCCGTCATCAAGCCGGCGCCGAGCTGCGCCGGTGCGATCACCGTGCGCCCTGCCAGATCCGCCAGGCAGACCAGGAGCCCCCCGAGGAGGACGGCGACCGGCACCACCCGCACGTGCCGTCGCCCCACGAGGGCGCGCGCCGCGTGCGGGGCGACCAGTCCGACGAAGGCGATCGTCCCCGCCGCCGCCACCGCGGTGGCGGCGAGCAGGACGGACACCACGAGGAAGCCGAGACGTGCCCGGGGGAGACCGAGGCCGAGGAGCCTCGGAGTGTCCTCGTCGAGCGCGACGAGGTCCAGCTCCCGGCGGCGTGTCACCGCCACGACGATGCCGATGGCGAGCACGACGGCGACCGGCACCGCATCGGGCATGGTCCGCCCGTACGTCGAGCCCGACAGCCAGGTCAGGGCCTTCGTGGTGTCGAACGGGTCGCTGAGCACGATGACCAGGCTGATCAGCGCGGCCGCGGCGGAGGACACCCCGAATCCCAGGAGCACCAGCCTGTTCTGACGGAACCCACCTCGCGCGGCCAGTCCGAAGACGAGCGTTGCGGTGACCGCCGCCCCGCCGAACGCCGCCCCCGCGACCTCCCACGAGCCAGGGGACTGCGCGGTGGTGACCAGGAGGACCGCGCCGAGACCGGCGCCTCCGGAGACCCCCATGATGCCCGGTTCCGCGAGCGGGTTGCGGGTCACCGCCTGCACCAGGGTGCCGGACAGGGCGAGTGCGGCACCGGCGAGGAGCGCGGCCGTCACCCGGGGAACCCGCGTGTCGAGGACGAAGGTGACGATCCGGCCCGCACGGCCCTGGGCCCAGTTCACGACGTCACCGAGCAGCAGCTTCGAGTCGCCGAGGAGGACGGCCGAGAGCAGCACCCCCACCAGGACGACGGCGAGCACGGCCACCGTGACGAGGAACGCCCTCCGCCCCGGGATCCGCAGACGGTCCGGCGCGTCAGCCGAGGCGGTGTCCCGGGTGCGGAGCGCCATCACGACGAGGAACGCTCCACCGACCAGGGTCGTGACGACGCCGGTCGGCACCTCCACGGCGGTGTCGGCGGGCACGACCGCGCGCAGCACGACGTCCGAGAGGAGGACGAGCGCGGCACCCACCAGACCTGCCACGGGCAGGCTCACCCGGGAGCGGACGAGTCCCCGGAACCGACGGGTGAGCGGGCGGACGAGCGCGGGCGCGCAGAGGCCGACGAAGCCGATCGGACCGGCGAGTGTGACCGCCGCCGCGGAGAGCAGCGTGGCCAGCACGACCGTGGTGACCCGGGTCCCGCGGACGGGGACACCCAGCCCCCGGGCGGCGTCGTCGCCCAGGGCCAGTGCGTCGACGCGGCGGGCGACGAGCAGCAGCCCGACCAGGCCGATGACGATGACCGGCGCCATCTGGACGACGCCGTCGAACCCGTTCTGGCCGATGCTCCCCTGGTTCCACCGGTAGAGCCCCTCGGTCTGCTGCGGGAAGAGGAGCAGCAGGGCATCGGTCACCGCGTTCAGCCCCAGAGCGAGGGCGGTTCCCGCGAGAACCAGGCGGACGGTGCCCTTGCCGAGCCCGGACAGCCCGAGCACGACGGCCGCGGCGGCGAGCCCGCCGACGAACGCGGCGCCCGACGAGGCGAGGAGCGGGAGGGTGGTTCCCGTGACGGCGAGCACCCCGAGTGCCAGGTAGGAGCCGGCGTTCACGGCGAGTGTGTCCGGTGCGGCGAGCACGTTCCGGCTGACCGCCTGAAGGGCGGCGCCGGCCATGCCGAGGGCCAGCCCGACGAGGAGGGCGGCGACCATCCTCGGCAGCCGGGACGCGATGACGACGGAGGCGTCCCCGGCCTCGGCGTTGCCGGTGAGGGCGTTCCAGACCTCCGACGCGCCGACATCCGCGGTGCCCTGGGTGATGTCGACGGCGGAGAGGACCACGACCAGCAGCACGAGGGTGGCCGCCACGGCGACCGCGCCCGTCGTGGCCGCGGTGGTGCGGTCACGGCCGACCGCGGTCTTGTCGATGACGGCCACGGCGCGCTACTTCGTCAGCGCGTCGACGAGGGAGTCGATGTACGCCTCCATCGAGCGGGGGCCACCGAACATCCAGACGCCGTCGGGCAGCCGGTGCACGTTGCCGTCCTTCACGAAGGGCAGCGACTTCCACACGGCGTTCTTCGCGAGCGGGCCGGTGAACGTGTCACCGTCGGCGTCGTTGGCGACATAGGTGAACTGGACGTCGCCGAGGCCGGTGAGGCCTTCGACGTCGGTGGTGGCGAGGCCGTAACTGGCGTCGCCCTTCACCTTCCAGGCGTTCTTCAGGCCGAGCTTCTCGTTGACGGCGCCCAGGAGGGACGTGCCGGTGTAAGCCCGGACGGAGACCTGGTTCGACGCCTCGTAACCGTCGGCGGAGGCGATCTCGGCGCCGCCGAGACCGGCCTCCTCGAGGGCCTTCTTGCCGTCGGCAAGACTCGCCTCGAAGTCCTTCTTGAGGGCGTCCGCCTCGGTCTCCTTGCCGGTGGCCTTCGCTATGAGGTCGACGCTCTCCGTCATGGAGCCGATCTGGTCGGCGCCGTCGGCGGCCGTCAGTTCCAGGACGGGCGCGACCTTGCGGAGCTGCTTCACGACGGCCGGGGCGAGGTCGGTGGTGGCGACCACGAGGTCGGGTGCGAGCGCGGCGACGGTGTCGATGCTCGGCTCGCCGCGGGTCCCGATGTCCTTCGGGTCACCGGTGAGCGGGGCCGCGGTGTTCCACGCGGTGTAGCCCTTCACGTCGGCGACGCCCACGGGTGCGACTCCGAGGGAGACCAGGTCCTCGACCACGTTCCACTCGGTGGCGACGACCTTCGTCGCGGGGCCGTCGAGGGTCACCTTCGTGCCCTTGGCGTCGGTGAGCGTGATCTTCCCTGCGGGCTTCTTCGAAGCCGCGGCGTCGTCGGAGGACGGCTCCGTGGTCCCGCAGGCAGCCAGGGAGAGGGCGGCGACGGCGACGGTGGCCGTGGCGAGGAGGTGGCGTCTCATGAGGAGGTGCTGAGCCTTTCGGATCTGGAGTGGTGGCGGCCGATCGCGCGGGTGCGCAGCCTGCCGGTGGAGGGGTCGGTGCCCACGTCGATACGGATGCCGTAGACGTCCGACAGGAGGTCTGGGGTGAACACGTCCTCGGGTGCACCGTCAGCGACGATGCGCCCTGCCCGCAGCAGGGCGACGCGGTCGGCGACGGCCGCGGCCTGGTCGAGGTCGTGGAGGACGACGCCCACGGCGATGCCCTGGTCGTCGGCGAGATCGCGGATCAGGTCGAGGAGTTCGACCTGGTAGCGGAGGTCGAGGTAGGTGGTCGGTTCGTCCAGGAGCAGGACGCCCGTCTCCTGCGCGAGGCAGCTCGCGAGCCATACGCGCTGGAGCTGACCGCCGGAGAGCTGTTCGACGCCCCGGTCGGCGAGGTCCGCGACACCGGTGAGGCCGAGCGCCCGGTCCACCGCGGCGGTGCCGTGCGGATCGGGACGGCCCCAGCGCCCCCGGTAGGGGTAGCGGCCGAAGTCGACCACGTCCCGGACGGTGAGTCCTCCCGGCGTCGAGCGGGACTGGGTCAGCAGCGCGACGCGGCGTGCGAACTCACGGGCGCCGAGAGCGAAGCCGTCCGCGGCCTCGTCGGTTCCCGCGTCGACGGTGAGCGAGCCGGTGCGCGGGCTCTGCAGCCGGGCGAGCGTGCGCAGCAGCGTGGACTTACCGCTGCCGTTGGGGCCCACGAGGGCGGTCACCTCGGCGGGCCGCAGGGTGATGGCTGCTTCGTGGACGACGTCGACGCGGCCGTACGCCACGGTGACCCCCGCGGCGGACAGTCCGTGTCCACGTGTACGCGGCACGGCGGCGGCCATAGGGGTGCCCACAGCACTGGAAGTGATCTCACCAGCTCTCATGGGCGTTAGGTTAGCCTGCCCTTAGGCGTGCTCGCGACGGGCACCCCCACTCGGCGGCGGGTGGGGGGTGCCGTATGCCTCGCCCCGGACTGGCAGGCCGTCCCGGGCGGTACTTCCGTGTGCGGCTGTGGCCGGGACGGCCGTCAGGGGTGAGGGTCAGGGGCGGCTCGTCAGGTAGCCGCCCATGGTGGTGAAGTGCTCCGTCGCCGGCACCTCCCGGCCGTCCTCGGTGCGTACGCGTGTGATGGCCAGGCCGTGGTTGCGCCCGGTGCGGGCGTCGGCGCCTGCGACGATCACCACGCCCTCGCCCTCGCGGTAGAAGACACGGCCGGGCGTCCCGCCGTAACGGCCCTCCGAGACCACCGCGGCGAGGATTTCGATGCGCTTGCCCCGGTGGTAGGTGAAGGCGCTGGGGTACGGCTCGGACTGGGCGCGGATCAGGCGTTCGAGGTCCTCGGCGGGCCAGGTCCAGTCGATGCGGATGTCCTCGGCGGCCCGCTTGTGGAAGAAGGTCGCCCGGGTGCGGTCCTGTCGGGTGAACTCGGTCTCCCCGGCGGCGATGCGGCCGAGTGCCCCGACGGTGACCGGGCCGATCAGGTCGACGGTCTTGTGGAAGAGGTCGGTCGCGGTGTCCTTCGGGCCGACCGGAACAGCCTCCTGGCGGACGATGTCGCCGGCGTCGAGCTCGTCGTTCATCATGTGCGCGGTGACGCCCACTTCGGACTCGCCGTTGATCAGGGCCCAGATCAGGGGCGAGAACCCGGCGTACTTGGGCAGCAGCGAGTCATGGATGTTCAGCGTGCCGTGGCGCGGGAGCCCGAAGATGCGCGGGGGGATCCACGTCCGCCAGTTGTTGGCCACGATGATGTCCGGGGCGGCCTCCTCGAGGCGCGCGAACAGCTCGTCGTCGTCGGGACGGTTCCGGATCAGCACCGGCACACCCCGCGCCTCGGCGAGGTCGGCGACGGAGTCGCTCCAGATCTTCTCGTACGCGTGCTCGCTCCTGGGGTGTGTCACGACCAGCACCACGTCGTGCTCGGAGTCCAGGAGGGCTTGAAGGGTTCGGTGCCCCCAGGTCTGGTACCCGAACATGACGACCCGCATGGGTTCCTCCTTGGAGCAGGGACTGACGAACAGCCAGTAAAGCGAGGCTTACCTTACTGTGCAACAGGGCTTCGCGACAGACGTGTTGGCGGACGCCACCGTTCTGCCGTTCCCGGCTGCGCGCTATCGACAGCTCCGGGAGATGAGCTTAGGCTCACCTAACAACGGGCCGCCTTGCGGTGTGCCCGTTCGTTCCTGCTTCCCCCACGCCATTCCGGCGGCTTCACCGCACGATGGGAGTGACATGTCACAGGTCCTGCCTGGCGACACCGCATCACCGGTCCTCGACCTCATCGGCATCGGCTTCGGGCCGTCCAACGTGGCCATGGCGATCGCGCTCAGCGAGCACAACGCGGAGGCCGGTGCTCAGGAGGCTGTGTCCGCCCACTTCTTCGAGCAGCAGCCGCGCTTCGGCTGGCATCGAGGGATGCTGATCGACGACGCGACCATGCAGGTGTCCTTCCTCAAGGACCTGGTGACGCTGCGGAACCCGACCAGTGAGTTCAGCTTCCTCTGCTATCTGAAGAGCAAGGGCCGCCTGGTCGACTTCATCAACCACAAGAACCTCTTCCCCCTGCGGGTCGAGTTCCACGACTACTTCGAGTGGGCCGCCGCCAAGGTCGGCGACATGGTCTCCTACGGCAACGAGGTCGTCGGTGTCACGCCCGTCGTCCGTGACGGAACCGTGGACCACCTGGACGTGACGGTCCGCTCCGGGGAGGGGCTCGTCGTCCACCGGGCACGCAACGTCGTCATCGGGACAGGGCTGCGCCCGCTGATGCCCGAAGGGGTCGAGCGGGGCGAACGCGTCTGGCACAACTCCGAGCTGCTGGCCAAGGTCGAGGAACTGAAGGGCACTTCACCCTCCCGGTTCGTCGTCGTGGGCGCCGGGCAGAGTGCCGCCGAGAACGTCGCCTACCTGCACCGCCGATTCCCCGAGGCCGAAGTCTGCGCGGTCTTCTCCCGCTACGGGTACAGCCCCGCCGACGACAGCAGCTTCGCCAACCGGATCTTCGACCCCGGAGCGGTCGACGAGTACTTCGCCGCGCCCGGGAGCGTCAAGCGCCGGCTGATGGACTACCACGGCAACACCAACTACTCCGTGGTGGACATCGACCTGATCGACGACCTGTACCGGCAGATGTACCAGGAGAAGGTCCTCGGCACCGAGCGGCTGCGCTTCATCAACGTGTCCCGGCTCGAAGGCGTCGAGGAGAAGCCGGACACGGTCCACGCCACGGTGAAGTCCCTCGTCACGGGGGAGGAGAGCGTTCTGGACGCCGACGTCGTGGTGTTCGCCACCGGCTACAGTCCCGTCGACCCCCTCGGCCTCCTCGGCGAGGCCGCGGACCACTGCCTCCGCGACGAGGAGGGCCGCGTCCAGGTCGAGCGCGACTACCGCATAGCGACCGGTCCCGAACTGCGCTGCGGGCTCTACCTGCAGGGCGGGACGGAGCACACGCACGGCATCACGTCCGCCCTGCTGTCCAACACCGCGATCCGCGTCGGAGAGATCCTGGACTCGCTGCTCGCCCGTGGCGTCAAGGACGCCTCCGACGAGGCCCGGCTGGTCGCCGACAGGGCCGGCGGTGCGGCCGGCTAGCCGACGCGACGGCGCAGCTCCCGGTCCCCGGGCCCGCCACCCGGTGGGAGGGAGGAGCAGTTCCGCGCAGGTGCCCAACTGGCCGCGCGTTCCCCGTAGATCAAAGGGATATCGTACGTCGACATGAGCACGACTGCAGTGGAGCGCTCCGCTCCCCGGGGAACGGAAGAGGCCCGTCGGAGACGGGTGGCGGGTCTGGGCGCGCTGGTGGCGGTCCTCGTGATCGGGGCGGCCGTCTCGCTGGCCGTGGGTGCGCGCGCGCTGAGTCCGGCCGAGGTGTGGCACGGGCTGTTCACCGCGCCGGACGCCGACCGGCGCCTCACCGAGATCAGGCTCATCGTGCAGACGGTGCGGGTGCCCCGGACGGTGCTCGCGGTCGTGGCGGGCGTGGCCCTGGGGGTCGGCGGTGCGCTGATCCAGGGGTACACGCGGAACCCCATCGCCGACACGGGGCTGCTGGGCGTGAATTCCGGTGCCTCGTTCGCCGTGGTGACCGCCGTCGCGCTGTTCGGGTTCGCGGACCCGTACCAGTACGTCTGGTTCGCCTTCCTGGGGGCGGGGACCGCCGGTGTCGTGGTGTTCGGGCTGTCGAGCGTGGGCCGGGGGGCCGGGAACCCCCTGACCCTCGCGCTGGCCGGCCAGGGAGTCACGGTGTTCCTCGCGGCGATGACCACGGCGGTCGCGCTCTCCGACCTGAAGTCGCTGAACGTGCTGCGGTTCTGGAATGCGGGATCCGTCGCGGGTGTCGGCTTCGACGTCATCGGGCCGGTGTCCGTGTTCATCCTGGTGGGGCTGGTGCTGGCGCTGACGACCCTGCCCTCCCTCAACCTGCTCAACCTGGGCGACGACGTGGCGCGGGGGCTGGGCGTGAACATCGCGCTGAGCCGGACCGTCGGGATCGTCGCCATCACCCTGCTGGCGGGAGCGGCGACGGCGGCGTGCGGCCCCATCGCGTTCCTCGGGCTCATGGTGGCCCACGTCGCCCGGTACATGACCGGGCCGGACTACCGCTGGCTCGTGCCGTACGCGGGCCTCCTCGGAGCGGTCGTCCTTCTGGTCTGCGACATCGTGGGCCGCTTTGTGGTGCGGCCGGGCGAACTGGACGCGGGGGTCGTCGTCTCCCTTCTCGGCGCCCCGTTCTTCGCGGTCCTGGTGTGGCGAGGAAAGTTCAGGAGCGCATGAACGCGACAGATGTGAAGCGACCGGTGGTCCCCGGCGTGCGGCTCGGGCAGATGTCCTTCGTCTGGCGGCCCTGGATGGTCTGCGTCACCCTGCTGCTGGCGGCGGCCACCTTCCTGGTGTTCTGCCTGTCCATCTCGATCGGGGACTTCCCGCTCGGGCTGGACCGGGTGATCGCCACGATCCTGGGGCGCGGCGAGCAGGTCGACGAGTTCGTGGTCATGGACCTGCGTATGCCGCGCGCCCTGGCCGGTCTCCTGGTGGGCATCGCCCTGGGGGTGTCCGGGGCCGTCACCCAGTCCGTCGCGCGCAATCCGCTGGCCAGCCCGGACATCCTGGGGATCACCGGGGGAGCCGGCGCCGTCGCGGTGTTCCTGGTGACGGTGTCGGGCGGGACCGCCGCCGCGGTCGTCGGCTCCGTGGGCCTCTCGGCCGCGGCGCTGGCGGGCGGGCTCGGTACGGGTCTGCTGGTGTACTTCCTGGCGTGGCGGCGCGGGATCGACGGTTTCCGGCTCATCCTCATCGGGATCTCGGTGACCGCGGTGATGCAGGCGATCACCACCTGGCTCCTGGCCACGGCCGACATCAGGGACGTGGCAAGGGCCCAGGCATGGCTGGTCGGTTCGCTTGACAACCGCTCGTGGGACGAGGTCCGGGTGGTGTTCTGGTGCACGCTCGTCCTCGTGCTGGTCCTGACGGGTGCCGCGTTCCAGTTCAAGCCGATGCACCTCGGTGACGAGGTGGCCGCGGGGCTGGGCGTCCGCTTCTCGAGGGTGCGGGCGGTCCTCCTGCTGTGTGCGGTGCTGCTGGCGGCCGCCGCGGTGAGCGCGGCCGGCCCGGTCCCGTTCGTGGCCCTGGTGGCGCCCCAGGTGGCCGTGCGCCTCGCCCGCTGCCCCACTCCGCCCCTGGCGGCCTCCGGGCTGGTGGGCGCGCTGCTGCTGATCGGATCGGACCTGGTCGCGCGCTCTGCGCTGCCGGTCACCCTCCCGGTCGGCGTGGTCACCGCGGCGATCGGCGGGCCCTTCCTTGTATACCTGCTGGTGCGGGCGAACCTCAGATAGATGACCGAAGAGACCGTACGAACCTGGCAACCGGGGGGACCTGTGGGCGTTCAGCACATCACCGAGGCCGATCCCGCGGTCCGTGACACCCCGCGGCTGGCCGCCCGGGGTGTCTCCGTCGGCTACGGGGGCCGGACCGTCATCGACGGCCTCGACGTGACCGTCCCGTCGGGGCTGATCACCACGATCATCGGTCCCAACGGGTGCGGGAAGTCGACCCTGTTGCGGACGCTGACGCGGTTGCTCAAACCGACCGCGGGGGCGGTCGTGCTGGACGGCGAGGACATCGTGAGGCTCAGGACCAGGGAGGTGGCCAAGAAACTCGGCCTCCTCCCGCAGGCGCCGGTCGCGCCGGAGGGGCTGACGGTCGCCGACCTGGTCGCCAGGGGGCGGCATCCGCACCAGAGCTGGCTGCGGCAGTGGTCGTCGGACGACGCCGCAGTCGTGGAGCGCGCGCTGGCCATGACAGGGGTGTCGGACCTGGCGGACAGGCCGGTCGACTCACTGTCCGGCGGGCAGCGCCAGCGCGTCTGGATATCGATGACGCTGGCCCAGGGCACCGATCTGCTCCTGCTGGACGAGCCGACGACGTATCTGGACCTGGCGCACGCGATCGACGTGCTCGATCTCGTGGACGACCTGCACGAGTCGGGCCGAACCGTGGTGATGGTGCTGCACGACCTCAACCTGGCGACCCGTTACAGCGACAACCTCGTCGTCATGCGGGCGGGGGCGATCCTGGCACAGGGGCATCCGCGCGACGTCATCACCGCCGAGCTGCTGGAGGAGGCGTTCGGGCTGCGGGCCATGGTGATCGACGATCCGGTGGGCGACCGCCCCCTCATCGTTCCCATCGGTCGCACCCATGTGCGTCTCAACTGATGTTTCAATAAGGGAAATAGCTTCAGTTAGGCTAGGCTAACCTCACTCGGCACGGATAAGGTTTGGCTGCCCTCGGACGGGGTGTAGCGGACAGCGTGAAAGCAGGGGATTGAAGGATGCTCTTCCACAGATCGACGTTTCCGCAGCCATGGCTGCGGCTGGCGGCGACCCTCTCCGCCGTGACCCTCGGGGTGGGCCTCCTCGCGGGTTGCAGCTCCGACCCCGCGGACGAGGGGACGAGCGACAAGGCCCCGGCCGCCGAAGCCGGCGCGTTCCCGGTCACGGTTGAGCACGCCTTCGGATCCACGAAGATCACCAAGACCCCCGAGAGGGTCGTCACCGTGGGCTACACCGACGACCAGGCCGTCCTGGCGCTCGGCACCAAGCCCGTCGGCATGGTCGACCAGTACCCGAACCCGGCAGGGACGTCCCCCGACATCAACACCCAGTGGCCCTGGGTGAAGGACAAGTGGGGCGACGCGAAGCCGGAAGTCATCATGAGCAACGGTGACACGGGCCCGAACTACGAGAAGATCGCCGCCCTGCGGCCGGACCTGATCATCGCGGTCTACTCCGAGGTCGACCAGGCCGCCTACGACAAGCTCTCGAAGATCGCCCCGACCGTGGGCCGGACCAAGGCCGAGAAGGAGCTCTTCAGCGCGCCGTGGCAGGACAACGCCGTCCACATCGCCAAGGCGCTCGGCAAGGAGGACGAGGGCACCGCGCTGGTGAAGGGCATCCAGGACAAGCTCGACACCGCCCGTGAGGCACACCCGGAGTTCGCGGACCAGACGGCCGTGCCGCTGTCCTGGTACGAGGACAAGGTGGCGCCGTTCACCACCACCGACGTACGGGGACGGCTGGTGACGGGCATCGGCTTCAAGGGCAACACGAAGATCGACGAGATCGCGGGCGACAAGTTCTACACCCAGCTCTCGCCCGAGCGCATCGACCTGATCGACGTCGACCGCCTCTTCGTCATCAACGACAAGGCGGACCAGGACGCGCTGAAGAAGTTCGAACTGTTCGCCAACCTGCCCGCGGTGAAGGCGGGCAAGGTGTCCTACCTCCTGGACAGCGAGGGCCCCGCGGTGGGCGCCGCCATGTCCCAGGGCACCCTGCTGTCCCTGCCCTACGCGATCGACGAGCTCGTCAAGTCGGTCGACCAGTGACGCCGGCCGGCCCGCCCCGCCACATGCCCGTCCCGGCGCCTGCGTGAGCACCACCGACACGCGCGTCGCCCCGGCCGCCCTGCGCACCGCGGCCGGGGGCGAGTCCACCCGCTGGGTCACCGCGCGCTGCCGCGAGGTGCCGTGGCTCACGTCGGCCACCGTGCTCACCACGGTGGCCGGGGCGGCGCTCCAGGTGCTCCCCGTGCTCCTGCTCGGCCGGGTCGTCGACGGCGTGGTCCAGGGCGACGACCGCTCGGTCCTGGTCACGGTCGGCATCCTGATGGGAGCCGCCGCGCTGCTGGGCGCGGCGGCCACCGCGGTCTCGACCTTTCTGATCGGGCGGCTGGGCGCGGATCTCCTGGCCCAGCTGCGGGAAGCCGCGGTCCGGGCGGTGCTGGGGATGCCGAGCGCACGCATCGAACAGGTCGGCCGGGGAGACGTGCTCTCCCGGGTCGGCGACGATGTGGCCGTGCTCTCCAGGGGCATCCGCACAGCCATCCCCACGGTGTTCTCCGCCGGTGTGCTGGTCGCCATCGCCACGGTCGGCATGTTCGGACTGGACTGGAGGCTCGGCCTGGCGGGCGCCGGCGCGCTGCCCGCCTACGCGCTGGCCCTGCGCTGGTACCTGCCCCGGTCGGCGCCGCTCTACCAGCGGCAGCGGGTGGCCCAGGCCGACCGTGCACAGGCGTTGATCAGCGGGCTGAACGGGATCGACACCGTACGGGCATACGGTCTGGAGACCGCCTTCCGCGAGAAGGTCACCGACAGGTCGTGGCGCGTGCGCGAGCTCGGCATCGAGGTCTTCCGGATCTTCGGCCGGTTCGTCGGCAGGGAGAACCGCGCCGAGTTCATCGGGCTGGTCCTGATCCTTCTGGTCGGCTACGTCCTCCTGGAGAACGGCGCCGCGAGCCTGGGCGAGGTGTCGGCGGCGCCGCTCATGTTCCACCGGCTGTTCACCCCGCTCGGCGCCATCATGTTCACCTTCGACGAGGTGCAGAAGTCGGGCGCGAGCCTCACGCGGCTCGTCGGGGTGCTGGGGGAGCCCGCGGAGGACCGGCTGGTGGGCGACGCCTCCGTGGCGACCGCGGACGCCGTGCCGTACCCCGTGACGGTGGAAGGGCTGACCTTCCGCTATCCCGGTGCCGAGGACCCGGTGCTGCGGGACGTCAGTCTGACGATCCCGGCGGGTGGTTCGCTCGCCCTGGTGGGGGCGACCGGCGCGGGCAAGTCGACGCTGGCAGCGCTGATCGCGGGCATCGGGACTCCCGAAGCCGGGTCCGTGCGCATCGGTCCGCACGACCTCGCGGAGATGGACGAGGCGGGCGCGCGGGCCCTCGTGAGCATCCTGACGCAGGAGACGCACGTGTTCTCCGGTCCGCTCGCCGACGACCTCCGGCTGGCCGCGCCACGCGCGACCGACGCCGGACTGATGGACGCCCTGCGCACGGTCGGCGCCGCCGGCTGGGTGGAAGCGCTGCCCGACGGCCCGGCCACCCCGGTCGGCGAGGGCGGCGAACGCCTGGACGTCACCAAGGTCGCCCAGATCGCCCTGGCCCGGCTGGTGCTGAACCGCGCCCCGGTCGTCGTGCTCGACGAGTCGACCGCCGAAGCCGGCAGCGAGGGCGCGGCCGAGCTGGAGCGGTCCGTACAGGCCGCGTGCGCCGGCCGGACCACGCTGTTCGTCGCGCACCGGCTGACCCAGGCGATGGCCGCGGACCGCATCGCGGTGCTGGACGCGGGGCGGGTGGTGGAACAGGGAACCCACGACGAGCTGGTTGCTCTCGGCGGGCGGTACGCACGACTGTGGCGGGCCTGGCGCGAGGGCAGTTAGGCACGTCCCGGGTCGAGGTTGGTCCCACTCTCATACGCTGGAAGGACAATGGGTCTTCGATGACGGATCAGACTGCTCGCCTCGTGCTGCTTTCCCCCACGAGCCTGGACGACGTACGCAGGCGGACCGGCGACTACCCGGACAGGACCATCACCGAGGCGTGCGCCATCGGCCTGTCGTACTGGGCGACGGGCCGCAGCCCCGACGGCATCGACCTGACCCCGGGCACCCTGTTCGCCGACGTCCTCCGGTGGGCCGACAACGGCGGTGCCGCACCTGCCGGTTGGGAGACAGGCCCCGACGGTCGGAGCATCGCCACCCCCGACGGTGTCGTCACGGCCGAAGCGCAGCTGGCGCTGGACGACCTCGCGGACTTCCCTGACCGGCCCGTCGGCACGATCGGTCCGACCGGAGCTGCGGAGAGGCTCCGTGCCCTGACCGAGTGGAACGACACCGCGGCCGACCGGATCCGTCCGACCGTCGTGGAGATGTTCCGCGAGCAGGCCCGGAAGAGGCCGGACGCGATCGCGATCGTCGACGAGAACCGGTCACTGACCTACCGTGAGGCAGCGGCGCTCTCCGGCCAGCTGGCCCATCACCTGATCGAGCGCGGACTCACCGCCGAGCAGGTCGTCGGCATCTCGCTGGGCCGCTCGGCCGACATGGTGATCGGGCTGCTCGGAGTGCTCCAGGCGGGGTGCGCGTTCGTGCCCCTCGACCCGCAGTGGCCGGCCGCGCGCCGGGCCGTCGTCATCCAGGACGCCCGGGTCGTCCTGCAGATCGACGACTCGGGCCGCCGGCACGACGGAGAGCCGGAGGCCGTCCCGGTCGACCTCTCCGACTGGCGGTACGGCTCCTTCCCCGCCGAGGGGCCCGAGGTCGGCGTGCACGGCGACGCCCTGGCGTACGTGATCTTCACGTCCGGATCGACCGGCCGCCCCAAGGGCGCCATGATCCGGCACGAAGCGATCAGCGAGCGCCTGCTGTGGCAGTCCGAGGAGATCCTCGGCTTCGGACACGACGACGCGTCACTGTTCAAGGCGCCGCTGTCCTTCGACATCTCCATCAACGAGATCTTCCTGCCCCTGGTGCGCGGGGGCAGGCTGGTCGTCCTGCGCCCCGGTGGCGAACGGGACCCCCAACACCTGCTGAGCGTGCTGGCCGAGCAGCGCGTGACCTTCACCTACCTGGTGTCGTCCATGCTGGACGTGCTGCTGGAGATGGCGGGCGACACCGGGCGTCTCGACAGCCTGCGGCACGTGTGGTGCGGCGGGGAGGTGCTGACCCCGGAACTGTACGAACGGTTCCGCACCCGGCTCGACATCCCCATGTACCACGGATACGGCCCCGCGGAGACGACGATCGGCGTCTCGCACGTCATCTACCGGGGCGAGGCCGAGCGCCTGTCGACGTCCATAGGCAGGGCGAACCCCAACACCCAGCTGTACGTGCTGGACGACGAGCTGCGCCCGGTCCCCGTCGGGGTCGGCGGCGAGCTGTACGTCGGCGGGTTCCTCCTCGGGCGCGGGTACGTCAACGCCGCCGGACTCACCGCGTCCCGGTTCGTCGCGAACCCGTTCGCGGGGGACGGTTCCCGGCTGTACAGGACCGGCGACCTCGCGCGGTTCGCCCCGGACGGGTCGCTGGACTTCCTCGGCCGGGCCGACAACCAGATAAAGATCCGCGGCATGCGGCTGGAGATCGAGGACGTGGAGGTGGGCCTCGCGGAGCACCCCGGGGTACGGCACACCTGCGTCGTCGCGAAGAAGAACACGGCGGGCGGTACCTACCTGGTGGGGTACGTGATCCCGGCCGCCGGCAGCGAGGCCCTGCACGGCGACGACGTCAAGGCGTGGGCCGGCGAGCACATGGTGGAGTACATGGTGCCCGCCCACATCGTCGTGCTGGAGGAGTTCCCCCTCACCGCGAACGGCAAGCTCGACCGGGTGTCGCTCCCGGAACCCCGCATCGGGACGGGCACGCTCGTCCTGCCCGTCACCGACAACGAGCGCCTGGTGTGCGAGGCCGTCGCGAGCGTGCTGCGACTGGACCAGGTCGGTGTCGACCAGGACTTCTTCCGGCTCGGCGGAGACAGCATCCTGGCCATCTCGCTGCTCAGCGCGCTCCGCGGGGCCGGTCTGTACGTCACGGCACGGCAGATCTTCACCCACAGCGTGGTCGGCGCGCTGGCGGCGGTCGTGAGCCGCGAGGACGTCTCCGCCGCCGAGCACGGCGACGAGGCGACCGGCACCGTCGTCGGGTCTCCCGTCGTGCAATGGCTCGGCGAGACCACGGACGCGATCGACGGCTTCGTGCAGTCGGTCGTGCTGAACACCCCGGCCGACCTCACCGCAGAAGCCCTCGACGCGATCCTGAACGCCGTGGTGGGGCGGCACGACATGCTGCGCGCCGAACTGGTGCGCGGCGACCGGTGGAGCTTCCACATCCCGGAGGCGGACCGGGCCGGCCGGACCTTCGCCGGGTGGGAGGAGAGCGGCCTCCCGCTCGACGCCTGCGTCGAGCGCGCCACCGAGGGGCTCGACCCGGACAACGGCGTGATGCTGCGGGCCGTCTGGCGCCGCGAGGCCCGGCAACTGGTCCTGGTCGCCCATCACGTGGTGATCGACGGCGTGTCCTGGCGGATCCTCATGGAGGACCTGGCCACCGCATGGACCGGGCTCGCCTCCGGCGGTGCGATCGAGCTCCTGCCGGTGGGAACGTCGTTCCGGCGCTGGACCCAGCTGCTGGAAGGCGCAGCGTTCGAATCGGACCGCGCGGCCTTCCAGCGTCCACTGCCGGGCACGGACGCGCCGCTGGGCAGGCGCGCCCTGTCCGACACCGACACCGTCGCCGGGGAACGGATCCACATCGTCCGGGTGGGGCCCGAGGTCACGGCCGCACTGCTGGGGGAGATTCCCGGCATGTTCCACGCGGGCGTCAACGACGTGCTGCTGACCGCGCTCGCCGTCGCCCTGGCCCGGTGGCGCCGCGACCTCGGTCAGGACCAGACCTTCGCGCACATCGAGCTCGAAGGACACGGCCGCGAAGGACGCTTCGTGGCCGGGAGCGCCGGCTTCGAGCCGGAACTGTCCCGGACCGTGGGCTGGTTCACCACCCTGTTCCCGGTGGTCGTGGATCCCGGTGCGGGGGCCGACCTCACCTCGCCCGCGTACCTGGCGGCAGCCCTCAAGGCGGTCAAGGACGATCTCGGGCGCGTGCCGAGCAACGGCGTCTCCTACGGCGCCCTGCGCTATCTGACCGACGCCGGGCTCGCGACACCGGCGCCTCAGGTGCTGTTCAACTACCTGGGCCGCTTCGACTCGGGCACGTCCGGGGACTGGGAGTTCGCCGGCGCCACCGGGCAACTGGGTGAGCGGCGCGACCTGAGGATGCGGCTGCCGCGCGCCCTGGAGTTCAACGCCGTGGCCGAACCCGCGTCGAGCGGCGAGTACGAGCTGATCACCACCGTCTCCTGGCCCGACGGGGTGTTCGCCGACGAGGACACCGCGACCATCGGCGCCTACCTCCGAGAGGCCTTGACCGGCCTCGCCGCGCTCGAACGGGGCGGCCACTCTCCCGGCGACTTCCCCCTGGTGCCGCTCACGCAGGCCGACGTCGACACCCTGGACGGACCGGAACTCCGTGACATCCTGCCCCTGACCCCGTTGCAGGAGGGCCTCTACTTCCACTCGGTCTTCGACGACGACTCGGCGGGCAGCTACGTCGAACAGCAACTGCTCACGCTCGAGGGCGAGGTGGACGCGGGGCGGCTCGCGGCGGCGGCGACCCGGCTGCTCGCGCTGTACCCGAATCTGGCGGCCCGGTTCACGGCCCTCGCCGACGGACGCGTCGTCTCCGTGCTGGAGAGCGCGGTGACGGCACCCTTCACCACGCTCGACCGCCCCGGCATCAGCGACGAAGAGATACGTGACCACGCGGAGCGTGACCGCCGCACGGGGTTCGCCCTGGCCGAGGGCCCCCTGATGCGGTACACCCTCATCCGCGCGGGCTCCGGCAGGAACGTACTGGTGCAGACCGTGCACCACATCATCGCCGACGGCTGGTCGGTGCCGCCGATGCTCCGGGCCCTGCTCACCGAGTACCACGCGCCGGGCACCCTGTACCCGCTGGGAGGCTTCCCCGACTACGTGCGCCGGCTCGCCGGACTCGACGACGACGAGAGCGACCGCGTCTGGCGCGAAGAGCTCGCCGGTCTGCCCGGACCCTCGCTCGTCGCCGACGGGCACACCCCGTCCGACCGGTTCCACGACACCGCCGTGGAGCCCGAGGACGACACCGAGGCTGCCGTCCGGTCGGCGGGAGTGCCGCTCAGCGTGGCCGTGCACAGCGCCTGGGCGGTGACGCTGGGAGGCATCCTCCACGGCAACGACGTCGTCTTCGGCTCCACGGTCTCCGGCCGTGACGCGGATGTGCCCGGCATCGAGGACATGGTCGGCCTCTTCATCAACACCATTCCGGTCAGAGCCCGTTGGACGGAAACCACCACGGCCCGGGAGCTCCTCGCCTCCGTGCGGGAGCACCAGAGCGCGGTGCTGGCGCACCAGCACGTCTCCCTCGCGAGAATCGGCCGCCAGATGGGCGGCGGCGCCCTCTTCGACACCCTGGTGGTCTTCGACGTCGCGACCGACGTGGAGGCTCTGCGGCGGCCAGGCGACGAGCTGGCCGTCACCGGCATCGTGAACGAGGGCGCTCCCCACTACCCGCTGACCCTGGTCGTGGAGCGGACTCCCGAGGGCCGCCTCCGCTTCAACCTGATCTACGACGCCGAGCTGCTGCGGGAATCGAGCGCACAGGCGCTCCTGGGCACGTTCAGCCGGACGCTCGCCGGCCTGCTCACCGGGCCGGACACCCGCATCGACGAGCTGCGGCACGACGCGGCCCCGCGCCCCGCGCGGATCGCCCCCACAACCCTGGGCGGCCTGTTCGACGCCGCCGCGGCCCGTGCCCCGGAGGCCACCGCCGTCACCCACTGCACGCTCGACGGCGGAACCCGGTCGCTGACCTACGGCGAGCTGGCCGACGCCAAGGACCAGCTGGCATCGGTGCTGCGCGCGGCCGGTGTCGGGCCTGGCAGGCGCGTCGCCGTCGCCGTGCCGCGTTCACCGGAGCAGGTCGTCGCTCTGGTCGCCGTCGTCGCCGCGGGCGGGGCCTACGTACCCCTCGACCTGGCCTACCCGGACGAACGGCTGGAGTACATCCTGGCCGACGCCGCCCCGCAGGTCGTGCTCGTCGACCGTGAGCAGCGGGAGCGCTTCACGCGGCTGCTGGGCCGGGGGCCAGGGACGCCGGCGCGCGTACTCGTGCTCGGGGAGGACCTGCCGGGAGAGGACGCGCCGGCAGCGGAGACGGCCGGAGCCGGCTGGCACGACCCCGCGTACGTCATCTACACGTCCGGCTCGACCGGCAGGCCCAAGGGTGTCGTCGTCCCGCACTCCAGCGTGGTGACGCTGCTCGCGAACACCCGGCCCGGCATGGGTTTCGGCCCGGACGACGTATGGGTCCAGTTCCACTCGTACTCCTTCGACTTCGCGGTCTGGGAGCTGTGGGGCGCGCTGGCGCACGGCGGGGAGCTGCTGGTGCCGGAGTACGGCCTGACCCGCTCCCCGGTGGACTTCCACCGGCTGGTGCGTGAGCGCGGGGTGACCGTGCTCAACCAGACCCCTTCGGCCTTCTACCGCTTCGTCGAGGCCGACCTGCACGCGGGGGAGCCCCTCCCCGCGCTGCGCCGGATCATCTTCGGAGGTGAGGCGCTGGACCTCGCCCGGCTGCGCGGCTGGGTCGAGCGGCACGGCACCGGCTCGCCGGAGCTGGTCAACATGTACGGCATCACCGAGACCACGGTGCACGTCACCCACCGGGTGCTCACCGACGAGGACTTCGACGGCGACGTCAGCCCCATCGGCGGCCCCGTCCCCGGCCTGACCACCTATCTGCTCGACGACCGGCTGCGGCCCGTGCCACCCGGCAAGGTGGGTGCGATCTACGTCGCCGGCGACCAGGTGTCCCTCGGCTACCTGGGCAGGCCCGGGCTGACCGCGGGCCGGTTCGTGGCGAACCCCTTCGCCCGCGACGGTTCCCGGATGTACCACACGGGCGACCTCGCCCGCCGCACGCTCGACGGGGAGCTGGAGTTCGCGGGCCGCGCAGACGACCAGGTGCAGCTCAAGGGGTTCCGTATTGAGCTCGGCGAGGTGGAGTCCGCGATCCGTGAACTCGACGGGGTGACCGACGTGGCGGTGACCGTCGCGGACAGCGGCGACCACCTCGTCGCGCATGTCGTGGGCGGGGTGCCGGGCGACCTCACCGACCTCCTGTCCGCGAAGCTGCCCGTGCACATGATTCCGGGCCGGGTGCTGACGGTCGACGCCCTGCCGCTGACGGTCAACGGAAAGCTGGACCGGAAGGCCCTGGCCGAGCGCGCCGCGCAGGGCGGGACGCCGGTCGCCGCGAGCGGGTCCGCGCTCGCCGGACTGGTCGGGATCTTCACCGAGGCGCTGCCGGGCGCCCCCGCCGTGGACGGTGACACCGACTTCTTCGCGGCCGGGGGCGACAGCATCGTCGCCATCACCGTCATCAACCGGGCCAGGGCGCTCGGTCTGCCGATCGCTCCCCGGGACGTGTTCCTCCTCAGGACGCCGCGCGCGCTCGCCGAGCACCTGACATCGGAGGCACCCCGGGCCGCCGTGCCGGGGCCCGCCGTCCAGGAGGACGGCCCGCTGATGCCCACGCCGATCATCCTGCGGCAGCGGGAACTGGGCGGCTCACTCGCGCGGTTCGCCCAGGCCAGGGCCCTGGTGGCGCCCGAGGGCACCGGTCTCGCCGAAGCGGAGCGCGCGGCGGAGGCAGTCGTCGCGGCTCATCCGGCGCTCCGGCTGCGACTGCGTGTGCGGCACGGCGTGTGGAACCTGAGCACCGAGCCCGCCCGCGCGGTCACCGTCGTACCGGTGGATACCGACGCGACGACCGCGGCGAACCAGGCGGCCGGACGCCTCGATCCCGAGTCCGGGGACGTCATCGCGTTCTCGTGGCTGGAGTCCCGCCGGACCCTGGTGGTCACCGTGCACCACCTGGCCGTCGACTCCGTCTCCTGGCTGGTCCTGCTGGACGACCTCGCCGCCGTCCTGCGCGGCGCGACGCTCCCACCGCCGACCACGTCGTACGCCGAGTACGCCGAAGCCCTGAACTCCCCGTCAGCCCGGGGGACCGACGACCTCGGCCACTGGATCACCACGCTCCAGGCACCCGCGCTCCTGCCCGTGGCCGAGAGGCCCCGCGAGAGCACGGTCGTGCTCGCACCGGAGGTGAGCGACCGGGTGACGCGCACCGCGCCCGCGGCGCTCGGCATCGGGCTGACCGAGCTGCTGTGCGGCGCGCTGCGGACCGCGCTGACGCACGTGCAGCAGACGCCCACCGATCTCGCCGTGGAGCTGGAGCGGCACGGCAGGGTCCCGGCACGGGAACACCACGACTACACCCGCACGGTCGGCTGGTTCACCTCCATCGCCCCCGTGCGCCTCAGCGCGCACACGGACCCCGTCGAGGCGGCCCGCGAGGTCGCCGAACGGCAGCCCGACGAACACGGGCACGTCGCCTACGGCCGGCTCAGATATCTCGACCCGCAGACGGCCCCCCTGCTGAAGACCCGCCCGCAGGTGCTGTTCAACTACCTCGGCCGGGGCAGCGAGTCCCAGGCACTGCACATCTCGGGCGGGGATCAGGGAAGCCCGTACGCCGTCGAGGTCAACGCGTGGATCGACGAGCCGACCGGCAGCCTGCACGCGGCGTTCACGCTCGCCGACGGCATTCCCGACGAGGTGACCGGCCACTGGCGGGAGGCGCTCGAACGCATTGCGGACGCCTCCGCCACGGCCGAGCGCACCGCGCCGGTCACCCCGCTCCAACGAGGCCTGTACTTCCAGGCCCAGATGGCGGGCACCGCCGGACACTACGTCGCACAGAGCTACTTCACCTTCGACCGGCGCCTGGACGCCGACGCGCTCTCCGAGGCGATGACCCACGTCATCGCACGGCACCCGGTCGTGGGCGCGGGCTTCACCACCGACGACGACGGAAACCCCGTCCAGGTCCTCAAGGCCGGCCGGCGGGTCGGCGTCCGCACGGTCGAGCTGCGGACGGACGCGGACATCGACGCCCTGCGCGCCGAGGACCGCGACACGGGATTCGACCCCGGCGAGCCGCCCCTGATCCGGCTGACCCTCGTCCGCCTCCCCGGCGGAGGCGACGGCCTCCTGCTCAGCTACCACCTGCTGCTGTGGGACGGCTGGTCCCGCGAGATCCTGCTGCGGGACCTGTTCGACGCCTACCGGTCCGTCCTCGCGGGCGAGACACCCGACGCGGCCCCGGCCACACCGAGCTTCGAGGACTACGCCCGGAGGCTCGACGCCAGGGATCCCGCCGTGTCGGAGCGCTTCTGGGCGGAGCACCTGGCCGGTCTCACCGGCCCGACGCTCCTCGCCGGACCGGAGCCGTCCCTCCCGGACGAGCTGCCGCGCGCGCTCGTGCACACACTCTCCGCCGAGCGGTCGGACCTCCTGAGGGAGACGGCCAAGGCACACGGCGTCACGCTGAACACGCTGCTGACCGGCGCGTTCGGGCTGCTGCTCGGCGCGCACACGGGACGGAGCGACGCCGTGTTCGGCGTGACCGTCTCCGGCCGGGAGGGCGAGGACCTCTCCGGCATCGTCGGTGTGCTGCTCAACACCGTGCCCATGTGGACACGGGCACGGCCCGACGCCACGGTCCGGGAGTACCTCGCCGCCGTCCAGGCCGCCCGGGTCGAGGCGATGGACCACGAGCACCTGGGGCTCGGCGAGATCCAGCGGGCCAGCGGCCACGACACCCTCTTCGACAACCTCTTCGTCCTCCAGAACTTCCTCGACCTGGACGCGTTCGCCGAGATGAACGCCCGGCACGGCATCACGGCGGTGAAGGCCGACGACTCGACGCACTACCCGTTCACCTGGGTCGTCACCCCCGGCGACCGGCTCACGGTCAAGCTGGAGCACCGCGACGACGACTCCGGGAAGGCCCGCCGCCTCCTCGACGACTACCTCCGCGTGCTCCGGGACCTGGCACGCTCCACGGGGCCGGTCGGCGCGCTGCCCGGCCTCGGATCGGCACCCGAACCCGCGGGGCGCACGGACATCGGCACGGACACCGTCGTCGACCGCTTCGACGGGGCGGCCGGCCGGGCACCGGAGCGGACCGCCCTCGTCGCCGACGGCGCGACGATGACCTTCGCCCAGCTCAGGGACCGCAGCCGTGCCGTGGCGGGTGTACTCGCCCTGCGAGGTATCGGCCCGGAGACGACCGTGGGCCTGGCGATCCCGCGCTCCCTCGACTCGATCGTGGCCCTCTTCGCCGTACTGCGCACCGGGGCCGCCTACGTGCCGCTGGAGCTGGACCACCCGGACGAGCGGATCGCGGCGATCGTCGACGCGGCACGCCCGGACGTGATCCTCACGGTGAGCGCCGTCTCACCCCGGCTGACCGGCGACCTGATCGAGCTCGACCGGCCCCTGCCCGCGGCCGAGCCGGTCGTCACCTTCGCGCCGGACGCCCCGCACCGCCTGCGGCACCCCGCCTACACCATCTACACCTCCGGATCGACCGGCAGGCCCAAGGGCGTGGTGACCGAGTACGCCGGACTCACCAACATGCTGATCAACCATCAGCGCCGGATCTTCGAACCGGTCCTGGCGGAACACGGGCACCGGATCTTCAAGATCGCGCACACCGTCTCGTTCGCGTTCGACATGTCGTGGGAGGAGCTGCTGTGGCTCGCCGACGGCCATGAGGTGCACATCTGCGACGAGGAGCTGCGCCGCGACGCGCCCAGGCTGGTCGCCTACTGCCTGGAGCACGGGATCGACGTCATCAACGTGACCCCGACCTACGCGCAGCAACTGGTGGCCGAGGGTCTGCTCGACACGCCCGGGCGACGTCCGGCGCTGGTCCTGCTCGGCGGCGAGGCCGTCACCCCGGGCCTGTGGCAGCGGCTCGCGGAGACCGGGGGGACGGTCGGCTACAACCTCTACGGGCCCACCGAATACACCATCAACACCCTCGGCGTCGGCACCTTCGAGTGCCAGGATCCGGTGGTGGGCGTGGCGATCGACAACACCGAGGTGTACGTGCTTGACCCGTGGCTGCGCACCCTGCCGGACGGGGTCCCCGGCGAGCTGTACGTGTCGGGCATCGGCATCGCCCGGGGCTATCTCGGACAGTCCGCCCAGACGGCGGACCGCTTCGTCGCCTGTCCCTTCGGCGAACCCGGCGTGCGTATGTACCGCACCGGGGACCTGGTGGTCCGGCGGCCCGACGGCAACCTGATGTACCTCGGCCGCACCGACCAGCAGGTCAAGATCCGGGGACACCGGGTCGAACTCGGCGAGGTCGAGGCCGCGTTCGCGGCTCACCCGGCCGTGCGGTTCGCCGCCGCGGTCGCGCAGCCGGACCCGCAGGTCGACGGAGCGTACCGGCTGGCCGCCTACCTCGTGCTGGGCGGCTCCGACCTGGCGGCGGTCGCCACCGAGGTGGGTGCGGCGCTGCCGGACTTCCTGCGCCCGACGCACTACGCCCAGGTCGACGCCATCCCCCTCACCGTGAACGGCAAGGCCGACACGAAGGCGTTGCCGGAGGCCAGACCGCTCGGTGTCCTGACCACGGGAGCCGAGCGCGGCCCGGAGACGGAGACGGAGATCGTGGTCTGCGAGTTCTTCGCCGAGGCGCTGGACCTCGACGACGACGAGGTCAGCGCGGTCAGCGACTTCGTGTCCCTCGGAGGGCACTCCATGCTGGCGGTGCGGCTGATCGGGCTGCTCCGCCGGGAGTACGGTCCTGTGGTCACGATCCGTGACCTGCTCACCCTTCGAACCCCGGAAGCGATTGCGCGCCACCTTGAAGACAACACCTGATCCGCAGCGGCCCCGCCCGGGGGCCGACATCCTCCGGACCGCCCTGCGTCGCAACGCCGGCGCGGTGGTCCGGGGCACCGTCCTCATGGGTCTCTACCAAGCGGGAGAGACGGCCTTCCCCATCGCGCTCGGCCTGATCGTCGAACTCACGATGCAGGACCGGAGCCTCGGTTCGCTGGGCCTGTCGATCGCCGCGCTGGCCGTGATCATCACGACCGTCTCGCTGTCGTGGCGGTTCGGGATGCGGGTCCTGCAGAAGGCCAACACGACCGAGGCGCACCGCTGGAGGGTGCGCGTGGCGGCCTGCGGGCTCCAGCCCGTGGCCAGGGACGTCGACCTGAAGTCCGGCGAGGTACTGACCATCGCCACCGAGGACGCCGACCAGACCGCCGACATCGTCGAGGTGGTGCCCCTGCTGGTCAGCTCGCTGGTCGCGGTGGTGGTCGCGTCGGTCGCGCTGGGCCTCGCCGACATCCGGCTCGGTCTGCTGGTGATCGTCGGTACGGTGGCGATCCTCTCGGTGCTGAGCGTGATGTCCAGGCGGATCGGCGCCAGCACCCGCGAACAGCAGGCCAGAGTGGCACGGGCGGGGGCCAAGGTCGCCGACCTGATCTCCGGCCTGCGTCCGCTGCACGGCTTCGGCGGCAACCACGCGGCGTTCGTGTCGTACCGGAAGGTCAGCACGGAGGCGCGACACCAGGCGATCACCGTCGCCAAGGTGAACGGCGTGTACGCGGGCACCGCGCTAGCCCTCAACGCGGTGCTCGCCGCAGCGGTGACGCTGACCGCGGGCTGGCTGGCGTTCGCGGGACGGATCACCGTCGGCGAGCTCGTCATGGCCGTCGGGCTTGCGCAGTTCATCATGGAACCGCTCAAGATGTTCTCGGAGATGCCGAAGTACGTGATGATGGCCCGCGCCTCGGCCGAGCGGATGGCACTGGTGCTCTCGGCGCCGCCCCTGACGGACCCGGGCCATGAGCGCCCTGCGGCGGGCGGAGACCTCGAGATCGACTGCGTCCGGTACGGCTCCCTGCACGAGCTGAAGTTCCAGGTGCGTGCCGGCGAGTTCGTGGCGATCGCCGCCTACCGGCCGCGCGCGGCTGCCGATCTCGCGTCGGTCCTGGCCGCGAACGTCCCGCCCCGTGAGTACGGAGGCGTGGTGCGGGTCGGGGGACGGGAGATCGCGGACCTGTCGGTCGAGGCGCTGCGCGAGCACATGCTTGTGAACCCGTACGACGGGGAGATCTTCGAGGGCAGTCTCCGCACGAACATCGATCCTTCGGGCACCAGCGCGATGGTTCCCGAGGCCGTCGAGGCATCGCTGCTGACCGATGTCGTGGCCCTCCACCGTGAGGGACTCGACCACGGCGTGCGCGACCGCGGCGCGAACCTCTCCGGGGGCCAGCGCCAGCGGCTGTCCCTGGCGCGGGCCCTCGCCGCGGACGCGGAGGTCCTGGTCCTGCACGACCCGACGACGGCGGTCGACGCGGTGACCGAACAGCTCATCGCGCGGAACATCGCGAAACTGCGCAAGGGCCGCACCACCCTCGTGCTCACCAGCAGCCCCGCTCTGCTGGACGCGGCCGACCGGGTCCTCGTCCTGGACGACGGCGTCGTCACGGCCGAGGACACGCATCGTCATCTCCTCGCCTCCGACGAGGACTACTGCCGGGCCGTGGCCCGGTGATCTACCGGGCCACGGCCCAGGCGACATCCCTGAGCAGGGCGTGCCGCCAGCCCGCCCGGTCGTGACCCGACGGCGACCGTGACACACGCACGGTCGCGCCCGCCTGCCGGGTGAGGGCCTCGGCCGTCCCGCAGTGGGGGAGCATCCGCGTCTCGTGCTCCCCGACATCGAACGCGATCCGCAGCCCGGACAGGTCCGGGCCCTTCCGCAGGCGCGCGGCGATCGCCCCGCCGACCGGCCCGCCCAGGGGGTCCGCAAGGTCCGGGGCCCCGGGGGCCCACCAGAACGACGGCGACTGGCAGGCGACACGGGACACCAGGTCAGGGAACTCCAGCGCCGCGTACATCGCGCTCAGGCCGCCGAGGCTCTGCCCGGCGACCACCAGACGGTCCCAGTCGGCGGGTACGCCGGTCTCCGCCACCAGCGGCGGCAGTTCGTCCCGGACCGCCTCCCACAGGGCGGGCCGGCACCCGAATTCGGCCTCGCGGTCCCTGGCCGGCAGGAAGACGAGGGTCACGGGGGGCATCGCGCCGTCGGCGACGGCGGAGTCGAACGCGGTCATGGCCGGATGGAGGTGGAGCCAGTCGTCCCCGTCGAGCAGCAGGACCACCGGCCCGCCACCGCCCGCCGGGTGGACGCGCACGGTCCGCCGCCCGCCCAGTCGGCCGCCCGCCCAACGGATCCGGGTGCGCGGGACGGGCAGCACGTCGTCGGCCCCGATGTCCGGCCAGTGCGGCTGGGGCGGAACGTCCGGCGTCGCGAAGACGGACCGGTCGCCACCCGCCCCGACCGGGTTGAGCGGATCGGCGTACACGGCGTCGCGCGCGAGCAGCTGATAGGTCACCCGCAGCCGTGCGGGCATGCGCACCTCGGCGTACCAGCAGTCGGTGTCGCCCCAGCGGCGCAGAGGCACGGGATCCGACCAGCTCTCGAAGACGATGCTCGCCGGTGACCCCTGCCGGAGGAACAAGGTCACCCAGCCGCCGTCGTCGGCGGGTACCGATGCGGGAGCCCGCACAGCCGCCCAGAAGGCCTCGGTGCCGGGGACGCCTGACAGCCCGAACCGGGCGAACACGTCATCCGTACCGGCGGCGGGAACGTCAGCGGCGCCGACCCGTTCGGTGGACCGGCTCATGAACGTCTCCTTGTGGTTGGGTGAAGTGAGGGACTGGAGCCCCGTCCGTCAGATGGCGGCGACGTGGCACCGCGTCGAGCGCGGGTCCGGGACCGGACCGGCAGCCACGTCCTCGCCGCTGCCGGCCACCACGGTGGTGCCTGGGGCGGTCTCCTCGAGGACGCAGCGCAGGACGGCGTGCGGCACGCGTCCGTCGAGTACGTGCGCCCTGGGCACACCGCCCCGGACGGCCCGCAGGCAGCCTTCCATCTTGGGCAGCATGCCGCTGGTCAGCGTCGGCAGCAGCGTGTGAAGCGTGTCGGTGGTCACCCGCTCGATCACGTCCGTGCTGTGCGGCCAGTCCGCGTACAGCCCTTCCACGTCGGTCAGCATCACGAGGCGGTCGGCTCCGAGAGCCACGGCCAGGGCCGACGCCGCGAGGTCGGCGTTGACGTTGTAGACCTGCCCGTCCTCGCCGCGCGCCACGGGGGAGACCACCGGGATGTGCCCCTGCGTCAGGAGCGTGCGCAGCATGGCCGGATCCACGTCCACGACGTCTCCGACGAGCCCTATGTCCACGGGGCGGCCGTCCACCCAAGCCGGACGCCGGACCGCCGTCATCGAGTGCGCGTCCTCACCCGTCATGCCCACGGCGTAGGGTCCATGGGCGTTGATGTGGCCGACCAGCTCGCGCTGGACGCGTCCGGCCAGCACCATCCGCACCACGTCCATGGTCTCCGGTGTGGTCACCCGCAGGCCTGCCTCGAAGCGGGTCTTCAGGCCGAGACGGTCGAGCATCGCGCTGATCTGGGGGCCACCGCCGTGCACCACGACCGGGCGAAGGCCCGCGTGCCACAGCTCGACCACGTCCTCGGCGAACGTCCGCTGCAAAGTCTCGTCCACCATGGCGTTGCCGCCGAACTTGACGACGACCGTCCCGCGCATCACTTCCTCCGGACGGCGGAGCGACCCGGTGGACGTATCCGCGTCCGGCTGCTTCATGAAGGCCGGTCTCATCCCTGTCCCCACCCCGTTCGCGCGGTGCGCATCGGTCCGGTCGTCCAACTGGCGTGCGACCGGCGGCGGTTCTCTTCCCGAGAACCACTCGGCACGGCAGAGGTTAGCCTAACCTAATGAAGGTCGGGCGAGGGGTGGACGGCGGCCGAAAGCAGCGAGCAGGGGCGGGAGTGGCTGAACCTGCAGCGTAGGGTCGGTGCCGCACACGGGGTTGCCGAAGCCCTGCCCGGGCACCGAGGAGCCGTCCATGCCGGACCACACGCCGCTCCGCGCCGCGCGCCTGGCCGGTTACGCGCACGTGAGCACCCAGCTCTCCCTGCTGAGCGACCACCGGCTGGGAGAGGTCGTGGCAGCCGCTGACCCGCTCGGGTCCGGCATCGGCGGCAGGTCGGCAGAGCTGCACCTCGACGGAACGCGCGTCTTCGTCAAGCGGATCCCTCTGACGGACACCGAGTTGCGGCCGGAGAACGCTCGGTCGACGGCGAACATCTTCGAACTGCCGATGTTCTATCAGTACGGGGTGGGTTCGGCCGGGTTCGGTGCCTGGCGGGAGCTTGCCGTGCACACCATGACCACGAACTGGGTACTCGGAGACGCCTGTGCGGGATTCCCGCTGATGTACCACTGGCGGGTCCTGCCCGATTCCCCTCCTGAAGGATTCACCGACGAATTCGGGGGCTTGGAGGGGGCCGTCGCGCACTGGGAGGGATCACCGGCCGTCCGTGACCGGCTGGAGGGCATCGGCCGGTCCTCGCACAGCCTGGTGCTCCTTCTGGAACATGTGCCGCACACACTCGCGGAATGGCTGGCCGACCGCCGGGGAACCGACGCGCTGGAAGGCGGGGACGGCTCGCCCTACCGCTGGGTGGAGGATGCCCTGACGGACGGAGCCGCCTTCATGAGTTCACGCGGACTCGTCCACTTCGACGCCCACTTCGCCAACATCCTGACCGATGGCCACCAGCTCTACTTCGCCGACTTCGGGCTTGCCCTGAGCTCCCGCTTCGATCTTTCGGCGGACGAGTCCACCTTCCTCTCGGACCACCGTGCGTACGACCACGGCTACGTCGTGAGCCATCTGCTCCACCACCACGTGCTCGACGGCGTGCGGGGTGACACGGCACGTGAGGTCTTCCTGCACGACTGGGTCGCGGGGCGACGGCCTGGCGGCATCCCGCCCGGGCTCACGGCCGTCATCGACCGGTACGCCCGTCCAGCCGTCGTCCTCAACTCCTTCCACCGCCGTCTGCTCACCGAGAGCAAGCGGACACCGTACCCGGCGGCGGCAGTCGAGCGGGCACTCGGGTGTTGACCTCTCGACCCCGGCGGGTGGCGCGCCGAGGGCTACCTCGGCGGGATCCGGTAGACGGAGACGTGCGAGGGCGACTCGGCGGTGAACTCCGCGCCCGCCCAGTCGGCATGCCTGGTCTCCAGCTCGAATCCGGCCAGCTGGGCCATGAGGTCGAGTTCGGACGGCCACACGTAGCGATGCGGGCTGCGGAACAGCTGGGTCTGCCCGGTCTCCTCGAACCGGAAGTGGTGCGACACGACGTGCTGGCGCAGGACGTCGTAGGTGTCCAGCCCGATGTAGCCCGGTTCGGACTGACAGACGATGGCTGACTGGCCCGGGGGCAGCTTGCGCAGCTCGGGCGTCCAGAGCTCGACCACGAACCGGCCGCCGGGACCGAGGTGGCGCGCCGCGTTGCGGAAGCACGCGACCTGTTCGGCCTGGGTGAGCAGCATGGAGATGGCGTTGTAGACGATGTAGACCAGGGTGTACTCCCCGGGTGCCGCCGTGGTCGCCATGTCGCCGATGACCACGGGGATCGCCGTCTCGTCCACCTTGCTGCGCAGCCGCTCCACCATCGGCGGTGACAACTCGATGCCGACGACCGGAACTCCCCGCGCGGCGAGCGGAACGGCCACCCGGCCGGTTCCGACGGCGAACTCGAGCGCTGCCCCCGCCCCGGCCAACCGCGCCAGTCGTTCCACGGACGGGCCCAGAACCTCCGGCGCGAACATGCCGGATCCGGGCGTGTCGTAGTGCCGGGCGACATCGGCGTCCCAGACGTCCTTCTGCTGCATTCCGGCACCCTCCACCGCCGACCGCAGGCACGTCCAGCGAATTCCCGGTGCCGCCGGAGGCCGTGGCGGACAGGATCGTCCCCGCCCGCCACGGTCCGTTCACTGCGCGGTGATGCGTAGCACCCCGGTCACGGTGCCCTGGAGATAGGCGCCCTCGGGAGTGATCGTGCCCGCCATCTGCAGCGTGTCGTACAGCGATCCCACCCCGACCCTCGCGGAGCGGGTGACCTGTCCGCTGTCGGGGTCGATCTGCACGTAGCGGTAGGGGTCGAGCAGACTCGTCCCCTTGGTGCCTGGGATCAGCGGGTCGCGCACCACCGTGTGGAGGAGTCCGTCGGCCGTCGAGAGCTTCGGCACCGCCGCCGATCGCAGCGCGTTGTCCCACACGAGGGTGCAACCCGTTCCGTCCGCCCGTACGTCGACCCGTGAGAGGCCGCCGGCGAAGTCGGCGGAGGCCGGCACGCTGGTGCCCGCGCCTTCGGGGACGGCCGGGTAGGGGTAGCCGTAGGTGCCCGCGACGAAGACACTGCGGCCGACGCCCACCGGGGAGTTCTCGCTCCCGGGGCCCTTCGCCGCCTTGAGCACCGGGACCGAGCAGACGTCCGAACCGTCGGAGGTGCGGTACACCTTGAGGTTGGCCGCGGCATCGGCGTTGTCGACGACGGCGACGTACTCAGTCCCCCGGGCAGGGCCGAAGAACGTGGGAGTCGATCCGCTGCCCCAGCTCAGCAGGCCCGGCTTGCGGGCGGAGCCGCGGTCGTACGCCTTGCGCCAGATGATCTTCGGCGTCCCGGCCTCGGCGGTCAGCAGGTAGGTGGCGTGCGTGGTGGTGACCGCGGTGCCCTCCGGGACCGTGGAGATGCTGTTGGCGATGCGCTCCCCGGCGGGCAGGGAGAGGGCCTTCACGGTGCCGGTGGTGTCGTCGGCGGTCCCGACCACGCCGCCACCGGTGGCGAACCAGACACGGCCGTCCCAGTCGGGCGCCAGACCGGTGACCGCGTCGTCCTCGGGTATGACGGAGGCCAGGGAGAGGCTCCGGTCGACCGTCAGGCTCCAGTCGCCCCCGGCGTTCCGGTGGTGGCCGACCCGGAGCAGGCTGCGGCTGCCGTCGGCGACGACCAGCCGGTCCTGATGGTCGATGTAGGCGTAGACACCGCCCAGCAGCGAGCCCTTGGTCAGCTTCAGCGAGGTCAGGGAGGACCCGTCGTCCGGATCGAGCAGATGGACCGTGGGTACCTGGCCGAAGATGGGGGTGCAGAGGGCGACGGGGTAGCCGTCGGCCCCCACCAGGACGGTCGGGCAGGCGGAGGCGAGGGCGGTACGCGACGACGCGAGGGTGCCGGCGCCGGGTCCGGCCAGCGGTGTGGTGTCGGAGGAGCCCGAGTCCCCGTGCATGGTGGCGGTGCCGTCGGGCCCCGCGTAGGGATTGTGCGGAGGCGTCGGCCCGAAGGGCGCGGAGGGGACGGCCGAGGCGGCGCCGGCGCAGCCGATGACGAGGGCCGCGATCAGAGCACCGATGGGTTTCCACCGGGCGGATGGGCGGCGAGTGTGGGAGAGGGACACGGCGGGACTGTCCTTTCGGAGTGCGGACGCACCTGGAGAGGCGGGGGGCGGGACGCGCGGAGGCCGAACGCCGTTCAGAAACACACGAGTTGTCCGGGAGACCGCCCGGTCACGCGTGCGTCGGGCGGAAGAGCGCGGGCAGACGGATGCGCGCCCCGCGGAGGGCGGGAGCGTCGTCGGGGCAGCACCGGCCGGCGGGCGTGCACGCGCGTTCACCGGTGGGTGAACGGCGGCGGATCCGGTGCGCAGAAGGGGGCGGAGCGAAAGCCGCCCGCGCCGTCAGCCCGCGTGGAGACAGAGAGCGCCGGCGGTACGCACGAGATCGACGTGGCGTCGTCGCGTGAGTTCCTGGCAGCGCTTCATGCGGATGATCCAAGCAGCACTGCTGACGCCTGGTCAAGACCAGGCGGACCGACAGGAGTCGGCCGAAGCGGCCTGGGAGGAGCGGGATCCGGGGCCGGCCCCCTCTTCCCGCTGCCGACGCCTGCCCCGGTGAGGGACGCCGCACGGCGCCCCTGCCGCATTCACCCTCCGAAGGTCAGGCCGCGGCCTTGAACGCGGCGCTGATGGCCACATCGACGCGGGGGTGGACGACCAGTCGTGCGCCCCCGGAGTCGGCGGACGCCTCGAGGAGGCGCCGGACGGGGGCGCTGTGCGTGGCGGCGGACATCAGCACGCCCCAGGTGCCGCACTGGCGGTGTGCGCGCAGGACCGCGCTGGCCGTGGCAGGTGTGGCTGCCGGCTCATCGATGACCACCAGCACGGGTGCCGGACGGTGGGCACGCATGAACGCCACGATCTCAGAGGCCAGTTCGGCCCGTCCGCCGATCCCGGGATCCTCCTGCACGGTGAGGACCAGGACACCACGCTCAAGTCTGTGGGACAGCATCAAGACCTCCGCTTCCGGGCCCGCCGACGGGCTCTGGTGCCCTGCGTCTTCCCTCCTGGCAGCCCCTCAAGCAACCGCGGAAAACGCTTGTCGACATTGCCTTCGGCATCCCCTCCGGCCCCGGACGAGTCACGCACCGGCAGCGGCGAGGCGCCGATGGCGGACGCCGGTTCCCCGGCTGTGCGACCGGCCCGGAATCATGGGTGCGGGCGCCGCACCGGAACACGGCCCCAGTGACGCGACCGAGAGGACCCCGTGGCCGACCCCAGGAGCTACATCATCGAGTCATTGGACACCGGGCTGCGCCTGATGCGCCTGTTCCTCACCCATGACACCCTGTCGGTCACCGACGCGGCCAGGGAGCTGGATGTGGCCCGTTCCACCGCACACCGCGTGCTCAGCACGCTGGAGTCGCGCGGCTTCGCCACCCGCGACGCCTCGGGCCGGGGCTACTCCGCAGGACCCGAGCTGGTCACGCTGGGACGACCGGCCGGTTACGGACCCGAGATCAGGGCACGGCTGCACGTGGTGCTGGACGCGGCGCTCGCCGCCACCGGAGAGACGATCAGCACCGCCTCCCTGATCGGCGACCAGGTCGTCATCACGGACGGCCGGGAGTCGCCGCACCCGGTGCGTGCCGTCCTGGAAGCAGGCCGAGCCCACCCGGCGCACGCCACCTCGGCCGGGAAGGTGCTGCTGGCCCAACTGACCACGGAACAGGTCTGCGCGCTCTACCCGGAGGAGCGGCTGACCGGAGTCACCAGCCGTACCTTGACCTCCAGGGCCGCGCTCCTCTCCGAACTGGCCGGAATCCGTACCCTCGGCCGCGCCGACAGTGCAGGCGAGTCGGTGCCGGGCATGAACGCCGTCGCCGTGCCGCTGGCCGGCAACAGCTGGCGGGACCGGCTCGCCCTGATGGCGTCGATGCCCGCGGACCGGGGCGGCGAACCCGAGCTCACGCTCCATGCCGCCGCCCTCAGGAAGGCCGCGGGGCTCCTGCCGCCGCCGTTCTGACCAGCGGCCCCGCGCTTCCGGACCGGCGGCCCCGCGCCCTCCGGACGAGGGCAGGGCGGCCCTGGGTGCCGACCACGGCGCCGAGATCGCCCCGGACATCGCCCGCGGCTCCACCAGGGCCGACGCCGAGCCCTCGATGACGCCGGTCCGCAGCGCCGCGGGGTCCGTCCGCTCCCTCTTCGCGACCGCGCCCCGGCCGGCGGCGGAGGGGTCTGGCGCGGAACGGGGGAGACAGCCGAGGCTGGTGTGCCGATGCGTCAGGGGTGGGCAAGAGCTTGGCAGATGGCCGACTTTCACGGCACACGGGACTTGCGCAAGAATCTGAAAGGCCTTGCAGAAGTCCTTGACGACGGTGCGGACGGAGCGGCAGGCTCCCATCCGTTCCCCCCACGGCAGCCCGGCGCGTGGCTGCCTTCGAGGGCACAGCCGTGCCCTGTCGTCGAAGGAGCCGCACATGCAGCACCGATTCCGCCTGATCGGCGGAACGCTGGCCGGAGTCATGACCGTCACCGGCCTCACGATCCTCGCGCCCTGGCAGTCGGAGGCGACACCGCCGGGCGCGAAGACCGTCACCGTCACCATGTTCGAGCGGCCGTACGCGCAGGTCGCGTCCGCCTGCACCGGTCAGCTGGGCCCCGCCGGTTACGGCTACGTGCAGGTGTCCCCCGCCACCGAGCACATCCGGGGCGACCAGTGGTGGACGTCCTACCAGCCGGTCAGTTACCGGATCGCGGGCCGGCTGGGCGACCGCGACGCGTTCGCCGCCATGGTGAAGGCCTGCCACGCCGCCGGGGTCAAGGTCGTCGCGGACGCCGTCGTCAACCACATGGCCGCCGGCTCCGGGACCGGTACCGGCGGGACCGCCTAAGGCAAGTACGACTATCCCGGGTACTTCCAGGACTCCGACTTCCACTCCTGCCGCACCGCCATCAAGGACTACACGAGCCGCGGAGACGTGCAGAACTGCGAACTCGTGGGGCTGTCCGACCTCGACACCGGTAAGGAGGAGGTGCGTTCCACCATCGCCGCGTACCTCGACGACCTCCGGTCGATGGGGGTCGACGGGTTCCGTATCGACGCTGCCAAGCACATCGCGGCCGACGACGTCGCGGCCGTCAAGGCGAAGATGGGCGACCCGGGATTCTGGGTCTCCGAGGTCATCCACGGAGGCGGTGAAGCCGTGCAGCCCGAGGAGTACACCGGCAGCGGCGACGTGGACGAATTCCGCTACGGGGGCCACCTCAGGAGCGCGTTCCAGGACGGCGGAATCGCACAGCTGAAATCCGTGGCCGACGGCAAGCTGAGCAGCGCCTCCGCCCGCACGTTCGTCGACAACTGGGACACCGAGCGCAACGGTTCGACGCTGACGTACAAGGACGGTGAGGCCTACATCCTCGCCAACGTCTTCATGCTCGCCTCGCCGTACGGTTCCCCGAACGTGTACTCGGGCTACGAGTGGTCGGACAAGGACGCCGGTCCGCCGAGCGGTGACGGCGGCTGGACGGACACGCACGCCCGGCAGGCGATCACCGGCCTGGTCGGCTTCCGCAACGAGGTGGACTCCGCCGAGCTGACCGACTGGTGGGACAACGGCGGCAGCGCGATCGCCTTCGGCCGCGGTGACAAGGGATTCGTCGCACTGAACAACGGTGACGGCGCACTGGACGAAACCCTCACGACCTCGCTGCCCGGCGGCACCTACTGCAACGTAGCCGTGGCCTCGCCCGACAGCTGCGACGGCAACACCGTCGTGGTCGGCGACGACGGCACGGTCCGGGCGACCCTGCCGGCCCGCGGGGCGCTGGCCCTGCACACCGGTGCCCAGGCGGGCTGACCCGCCGGACCCACCACGGATCGACGTCGCGGGACGGGCACGCCTCGTCCTGCGCGTCGTGGCCGGAACCGGCCGCCGGGCCGTGCACCGGACGACACCACCCGAGCCGAGAGGTACCACCACTTTCATGCGGCAGCAGACCGATGTCCTCGTACTGGGCGGCGCGGGCGTGGACACCATCGTCCACGTCCCCGAACTCCCGCTCCCCTTCGCCGACAGCTACATGATCCGGCCGGGCATCGAGACCCGGGGAGGGCAGAGCGGGGACTTCGTCGCGCTGGGGCTGACCGCCCTCGGCCTGCGTACCCACCACCTCGACATGATCGGTGACGACCACGAGGGGGAGCTGGTCCGCGCACTCCACCGTGACCGGGGAATCCCGCTCACCGAGGTCCTGTCACCCGGCGGCACCAAGCGCGCGGTCAACCTCGTCGGCCCGGACGGGCGCCGTCTGTCGCTGTACGACGCCGACCGGGCAGGGGACTCGGACCGGTTCGACGAGTCGACGGTCCGCGAACTCGCCGCCGTCACCCGCCACGCCCACGTCGTCATCACCCAGCCCTGCGTCTTCACCCTGCCGGTGCTCCGCGAGGCCGGAGTGACCATCTCCACCGATCTCCACGACTGGGACGGTGCCGACGGCTACCACGAGCCGTTCGCCCTCCAGGCGGACCTGGTGTTCCTGTCCACCACGGCCCTGGCCGACCCCGAGCGCACCATGCGTGACATCACCGACCGGGGAAGGGCCCGGACCGTCGTCGCCACCGCGGGAGCCGATGGGGCGTACCTGCTCCACGAGGGCAGGCTCACGCACGTACCCGCCGTCGGCCCGCCCGCTCCGGTGGTGGATTCCAACGGCGCCGGCGACGCCTTCGCCTCGGGCTTCCTCTTCGGCCGGCTGAACGCTGAACACCCGGACCGTTGCGCCCTGTACGGGACGGTGGCCGGTGCCTACGCCTGCACCGTGCCGTCGACGCGCACGGATGCCATCGGCAGGGAGGATCTCCTCGCCCGGGTCGCCGAGGTGGAGAAGGAGCGAGGGACACACGGGACGCAGGCCGCCGGAGAGACTGCGTAGACATTCGAATCCTTGTCGTCCCGGACGGCCCGCGGACACCTCGCGGCCACGGCCGTCCGCAACCCAGCCGGATTCCCGACTCCTTGCACGCCGCGCCCCGAGGGTGCCCCGGGGGATCCCGGAGCGGGGCGGTGCCGGAGGATGTACAGATCCCCTTCCGGATCCCAGACACCTGGAGTACGTGTGGCCGGCCGCACCCCTTCCCTGTTCTTCCGCCGTCGGCGAGTGGTGACCGGCGTGGCGGCGGGCCTCGCCTCCGTCCTCGGCGCGGGCGTGCTGGTGGGCTGCACCGCTGCGAGTGGGGCGGCCGAGGACGCCGGGCCCGAGCGGCGGACGCGGGCCGCCGATGTGCTCCTGCCGACGGCAGGCATGGGGTTCGACTACCAGATCGGCGGGGGATACAGGCCGCCCGACGGGGTCCGCGCGGTGTCCCGTGACCGTGAGGACCAGCCGGCTGCCGGCCTGTACAACGTCTGTTACGTCAACGCCTTCCAGACGCAGCCCGGCGCACTGGCGTGGTGGCTGGACGCCCACCCCGACCTCCTGCTGCGTGACGAGGAAGGGGAGCTGGTCATCGACGAGGGGTGGGACGAGGTGCTCCTGGACACCTCGACGCCCGCCAGGCGAACCCAGCTCACCGAGATCGTCGGGGAGTGGATCGACGGCTGCGCCGAGAGCGGCTTCCAGGCCGTGGAGCCGGACAACCTCGACTCCTTCGAACGCTCGAAGGGCAGGCTCACGGAGGCCCACAACGCCGCCTTCGCGACGGCCCTGGCCACACGGGCGCACAGTGAGGGCCTCGCGATCGGGCAGAAGAACACCACCGACCTGCTCGACCGGCACACCGGCATCGGCTTCGACTTCGCGGTGACGGAGGAGTGCGCGCAGTTCGACGAATGCGGCGCGTACGCGGAGGCCTACGACGGCCGTGTCTTCGCGATCGAGTACGAGGGAGAGGGCGACGTGGGCTTCGGCGCGGCCTGCTCCGCGTGGGGCGAGAGGATCTCCCTCGTCCTGCGGGACCTCGACGTACTCCCCGCGGGCGAGAAGGGATACGTGTACAGGTCCTGCTGAGCACGGGTCGGCCCGGTGCGCCCTCGCGGTCCGTCCACGCCCTCGGCGGGGATCAGAAGTCCACCGGCTCGCGGATGAGCGGGCAGGTCATGCAGTGTCCGCCGCCACGGCCGCGGCCCAGCTCCGCGCCGACGATCGGGATGACCTCGACGCCCGCGGCGCGCAGCAGATCGTTGGTCTGGGTGTTGCGGTCGTAGGTGAAGACGACTCCCGGTTCGAGGGCGACGGCGTTGTTGCCGCTGTCCCACTGCTGTCGCTCCGAGGCGTACACGTCCCCGCCCGTCTCGATCACCCGCAGTGCGGGCAGGCCGAGGCTCGTTGCCACGACGTCGGTGAAGGGGCGTGATCCCTCGTCGACGACCTCCACGCCGGGTGCCCTGTCGCTCGGTCGGAGCGAGAAGGTGTGGACCGCGTCCATGATCTTCGGGTAGACGGTGACGATGTCGCGGTCGGCGAAGGTGAAGACGGTGTCCAGGTGCATGGCCGCCCGCAGCTTCGGCATCGCCGCGACCACGACGTGTTCGGCGGCCCCCTGCTCGAACAGGGCGGCGGCGACCTGGGTGATGGCCTGTCGTGAGGTGCGTTCGCTCATGCCCATGAGGACGACACCGTTGCCGACCGGCATGATGTCCCCGCCCTCGAAGGTGGCCTGGCCCCACTCCACTTCCGGATCGCCCCACCAGACCGTGGACGCGGTGAAGTCAGGATGGAAGCGGTAGACGGCCTTCATCAGCAGCGTCTCGTCGTGACGCGCCGGCCAGTACAGGGGATTGAGCGTCACCCCGTCGCCAGGACGCTCACCACGAGGTCGCGCCGGCCCCGCTTCCCCGTGGTCAGTTCGTCGGGGCGCACCAGGATCTTCAGGGCGAACGCCGCCGCGAGGAGGAACGGGATCAGGGACAGGGCGCTGGTCAGGTCGAGGGCGAAGTTGAAGGCGTCGTCCGAGAGCAGGGTGATGACCAGGACGACCTGCGACAGCAGGGTCGTCATCAGCAGCGCCGGCACGGGCACGTCGGCGGAGTTGGCGCGGCGGAGGAAGCGCGGCATGTCGTCGTCCTTGGCGGCGACGAAGAGGACCTCCGCCGCCATGAGCGTCCAGGCGAGGTAGGCGCCGAGCACGGACACGATCAGCCCCACGCTCACGAAGACCTGCCCCCAGGTCCCGACCGCCTCCTCCAGCCGACGGCGGGGGCGTGTCAGGTGAGGGGCAGGGTCGCGTGCGTGCTGTGCCGGGCGGCACGGTGCCAGGCCGATTCGCGCAGCATCCGGAGGCCGTTGAGGCCCACGACGACGGTCGAGCCCTCGTGTCCCAGGACACCCAGGGGGAGCGGCAGATGGCCGACGAGATCCCAGACGACGAGGGCGGTGATGAACACGCCGGCGACGACCAGGTTCTGTACGACCAGCCTGCGGGTCGCCCGGGACAGGGCCACCACGGCGGGCACGGTGGCCAGTTCGTCGCGGATGATGACGGCGTCCGCGGTTTCCAGGGCGAGGTCGGAACCCGCCCGCCCCATCGCGATCCCGACGTGTGCGGCGGCCAGGGCGGGCGCGTCGTTGACGCCGTCGCCCACGACCAGGACCCGGCGCCCGGCCTGCTCCTGCGCCCGCACGGCGGCCGCCTTGTCCTGAGGGAGGAGGTCCGCCCGTACGTCGGTGATGCCTGCCTCGGAGGCCAGCCGGGCGGCGGCGCGGGCATGGTCACCGGTCAGGAGCATCGGGGATCGGCCGGTCTGCCGGGCCAGTGCGGCGACGGTGGCGACGGCGTCCCGACGGATGAGGTCGGCGATTCCCAGAACGCCGACCGGCAGGCCGTCGCGCAGGACGAGCACAGCGGTACGCCCCGTCTCCTCCACTTCCGCGACCGCGACGGCGGCCCGCGTGCCACCGGGGGTGGCGTCCTCGCGCAGGAGGCGGGCGGGGGAGCCGACCGCGATCCGGTGTCCGTCGACGGTGGCCGTGACTCCGGTACCGGGCGCCGAGGCGAAGTCCGAGGCAGCGGGCAGGGCCGGATCCCGCTCCTGGGCGGCGCTCACGACGGCGCGGGCCAGCGGGTGCTCGCTGGGGTGTTCGGCGGCGGCGGCAAGGGCGAGCAGCGCGTCCTCGGACAGCCCGGTGCCGGGCAGCGGATGGACGCCGGTGACCTGTGGCGTGCCCTCCGTCAGGGTGCCCGTCTTGTCGAGCGCCACCGCGTCGGTCTGCCCGAGGCGCTCCATGACCACGGCGGACTTGACGAGGACGCCGTGGCGCCCGGCGTTGGCCATGGCGGAGAGGAGCGGCGGCATGGTGGCCAGCACCACCGCGCAGGGGGAGGCCACGATCATGAACGTCATGGCGCGCAACAGGCTCCCGGTCACGTCGCCGCCGAAGGCGAGGGGCACGAGGAAGACGGCCAGGGTGGCGGCGACCATGCCGAGCGAGTAGCGCTGCTCCACCTTCTCGATGAACAGCTGGGTGGGGGCCTTCGTCCGCGAGGCCTCCTCGGTCATCGCCACGATGCGGGCGATGACCGAATCGGAGGCGTCGCGCTCGACCTCCACCCGCAGTGTGCCCGTGCCGTTGAGTGTTCCGGCGAACACCTGGTCCCCGGGGTGCTTGGGCGTGGGGAGAGGCTCGCCCGTGATGGTCGCCTGGTCGACGTCGCTCGCGCCGTCGAGGACCCGGCCGTCGGCGCCGACGCGTTCACCGGGTCGGATCCGGATGACGTCGCCGGCCACGAGGTCCCCGGTGGCGACGGTCTCCTCACCGCCGGCGGCTGTCACGCGGGAGGCGGTGGCCGGCGCCAGGTCGAGGAGGCCGCGGACCGCGTCCCGGGTCCGCGCGGTGGCCAGCGCCTCCAGGGCGCCGGAGGTCGCGAAGATGACGATCAGCAGGGCCCCGTCCCTCACCTGCCCGATCGAGGCCGCACCGAGCGCCGCCACGATCATCAGAAGGTCCACGTCGAGGACCTTCCCGCGGAGTTCCCGCAGTCCCGACAGGGCCGGCTCCCAGCCGCCGGCGGCGTACACGAGGGCGTACAGCGGGCCCCATGCCCAGGCCGGGGCGCCGGTGAGCTCCAGGGGGAGTGCGAGCAGGAACAGCACCAGGGCCGCACCCGCCCAGCGGGCTTCCGTCAGGGCGAGGACGCGCGTGCGGCGCCGGGGGACACCGTCGCCACCGTCATCGGCGGCGGTGCGCGAGGGGCGCGGCAGGACATCGGTGGGCATGACGGAACGACCCCTCATGGGCGGCGGGAACGGCGACACCCTCACCGTACAGGAATATATGAACAGGTCTTCATGTGTCATCCGTAGAATGGGACGCATGGGCCACGGACGCGACGAGCAGAGCACCGCCACCACCCGCGAGCGCCTGGACGCCGTGGGGGCGGCGGGTGTCGCCGCCACCCTCCAGGCGCTGGCCACGCCCTCGAGGCTGCGGATTCTGGCGCGCCTCCAGGAAGGCCCCTGCGCGGTCGGTGATCTCGCCGAAGCGGTGGAGATGGAGCCGTCCGCCTGCTCCCACCAGTTGCGTCTGCTGCGGAACCTCGGGCTGGTCACGGGCGAGCGCCAGGGGCGGTCCATCGTGTACGCCCTGTACGACCACCACGTCGCCGAACTGCTCGACCAGGCCCTCTACCACGTGGAGCACCTCCGCCTCGGCCTTCGCGACACGCCCGTCGAGGCGGCGGTGGCGGCCCCGGGGCGCTGACGGTCCGCCGGTACGGGGAATCCGGGAGCGCGCGCGGCGTTGAACCAAGCGTGAGCTCTCTCATCGCATCGACCCGGTTCTCCTTCCTCGACCGTTCCCGCACCCGCGAGGGGTACGGCGACCCGCAGGCGCTGCGGGACACCGTCACGCTGGCCCGCACGGCCGAGACCCTCGGTTACCACCGCTTCTGGGTGTCCGAGCACCACAGCGTTCCCGGTGTGGCCGGCTCGGCGCCCACCGTGCTGGCCGCCGCCGTCGCGGCGGCGACCTCGACCATCAGGGTGGGGACCGGCGGGGTCATGCTCCCGAACCATCAGCCGTTCGTCGTGGCCGAGCAGTTCGGGGTACTCGCCTCGCTCTTCCCCGGCCGGATCGACATGGGGCTCGGACGTTCGGTCGGCTTCACCGACGGGATTCGCAGAGCCCTCGGCCGGGACAAGGAGGATGCCGATGCCTTCGCCGGGCAGCTGGCCGAGCTCCTCGGATGGCTGGACGGCACGCAGCGGGCTCATCCCCAGGTCCACGCCCGTCCGGCCGAAGGTCTGCACATCCCCCCGTACGTCCTGGCGACCGGTGAAGGAGCCGCCATCGCCGCGGCCGCCGGTCTGCCGCTCGTCGTGGGAGATCTCCGCGGTCACGACAAGCTGGTGCGGGCGGTCGAGGAGTACCGCGCCGGATTCCGCCCCTCCGCCTGGGCGCGGGAGCCCTATGTGATCGTGGCGGGCACCGTCGCGGTCGCTGCAACGGAGGAGGAGGCCCGGCGGCTGCTGGTCCCCGAGGCCTGGTCCATGGCGTACTCGCGCACCCGTGGCTCCTTCCCGCCGCTGGCACCCGCCGAGCGGATCGAGGTCCTGGCCATGACGGAGAAGGAGCGGGGGCTCTTCGAGAGCGGGCTGCGCGGTCACCTCGCCGGCACCGAGGAGACGGTGAGGGCCGGGCTGGAGCTGGTGATCAAGGAGACCGGCGCGGACGAGGTGCTGGTCACCACGAGCACGTACGACCGTGACGCGCTGGTGGAGTCGATGGGGCGGCTCGCGAGGATCGCCGGCCTGGGCTGAGCGTCAGCCGTTCACGGGGTGGCCGAACAAGAGGTCGTAGCCCGGGGGGAGTTGCAGCAGGATGCGCTCCAGCAGCTCATCGCCCGAGGCATCGGCCACCACGCTGAGAACGGCACTCGTGTCCCACGCCGCGGTCTGCTCGTTCGCGCCCTCGATCCAGGCGGAGACCGCTCGGACGAACCGCTCGGCGCTGAGGGGCTCGGCGGCCTGCAGCGGATTCAGGAGGATCAGTGCGAACGTCTCCGGGAGCCGGGCCGCCAGTTCGTTCCGCTCCTCGCCGACGACGTGCGCGCCGAGCAGCGCCAGCACCACGCGTGACGCGCGCTCCGCCTCAAGGGCCGACGGATATTCGCCGCGTTCCTGGACGGCTTCCAGGAACGGCTGCCATCGCATGTACGTCACGGAGTCCCCTTCGCGGAGCGCGGGCGGAGAGCGGGACGGGGGAGGGGAAGCCCGTGCCCCGCCCTCCGCGTATCCACCGCTTGTCACCTCAATTCCGGTCTTAACATGCCATTCCGGTGAGGGCAAGCCGGGTCCCGGTCCTCCGCTTCCGGAGTCGCGCCCGCTCCTACTGCATGGGGTAGATGTCTCCGCTCGCCATGCCGCTGAACTGCACGCTCCGGGACTCGAGCCGGTGTGCTTCGTCCTCGAGGCGTTGTCGTTCCGCAGGGTCGGTGGCCTTCTCAGCAGCCTTCTCCAGGTCTTCTGCCTGGCCGCGCATCTGCTGCAGACGCGTCCGGACGTCGTCTGACTCGCTCATGATCACTCCCTGGCGATGGGCGGAGCGGACTCCTCCACGAAACCAGCCACCCGGGGGTGCGCGCATCTCAGCGAGGGTGCCGGAAGCGCGGAGTGACCGCGGCCGTGAGCGGGGCGCGCGCTACTCGAACCGGGTCAGGTCGCCCGCTCCCCGGCGTACGACCTCCAGCTCCCCACCGGAGAAGTCGATGACGGTGGTCGGCTCGGTGCCGCAGTCGCCGGAGTCGAGCACGACGTCCACGACATGGTCGAGACGTTCCTTGATCTCCCAGCCCTGCGTCAGCGGCTCCTCCTCGTCCGGCAGGAGCAGCGTGCTGGACAGCAGCGGCTCACCCAGCTCGGCCAGGAGCGCCTGCGTGACGGTGTGATCCGGGATGCGGACGCCGACGGTCTTCTTCTTCGGGTGCAGCAGCTGGCGCGGCACCTCTTTGGTCGCGGGGAGGATGAAGGTGTAACTCCCGGGCGTGGCGGCCTTGATCGTCCGGAAGACGTCGTTGTCGACCTGGACGAACTGGCCGAGCTGCGAGAAGTTCTGGCAGACCAGGGTGAAGTGGTGGCGGTCGTCGAGGTTCCGGATCGACCGGATGCGGTCGATGCCGTCACGGCTGCCCAGCTGGCATCCCAGGGCGTAACAGGAGTCGGTCGGATACGCGACGAGTGCGCCCGACCTGATGCTCTCCGCCACGTTGGTGATGGTGCGGCGCTGGGGGTTCTCGGGGTGCACGTCGAAGTACTTGGCCATCCGGCGAGTCTACGGCCTCGGGGCAACCGCGTTCCGCTTCAGGCGTGCGTGCGGCGCCGGGGCCGCGGCGGCCCCACGGAAGGGGCCGAAGACGTGCGTGCGCAGGGCAGGGAGTCCCCCTGCGGGGAGGCCGGATGATGCCGGGCGCGGTCGTGCGGTGGCACGGCCCGGGCCGCGGCGGTCGCCTGCCGTTCTCGTCCCGGGTGCGGAAGCCCCGGACAGTACCGCGCCCCCGGAGCCTCTTCGGAGAGAGGTTCCGGGGGCGCGGGACGGGCTGTGGCCGTCAGGCTCCGGACGCGTCCAGCATGGCCGCGCGCTCGACCACCTTGACGCGCTCGCGGCCCTGCTCGGCGCCGAGTGCCTGCTCGTGCGCGTCGAGGCGGTGCCAGCCCTCCTTGGTGGTGTACCGGACACCACGCTGCTCCAGGAAGTCGACGATCGCGTCGGACCCCGGCTGCGCCGGCTCGGGCAGCCGGCCGGCCGCGTGGTCCTCCAGCAGGCAGGCCACGGTCTCGTTGGCGTCACCCTTGGTGTGCCCGATCAGGCCGATCGGGCCGCGCTTGATCCACCCGGTGACGTACACCGAAGGCATCGGCTCGTCCCCGGTCAGCACGCGTCCCGCCGCGTGCGGGACGGTGCCGGAGACCACGTCGAACGGCAGCTTCGGAAGCTCCTCCGAGTAGTAGCCGACGGCGCGGTAGACGCTCTGCACGTCCCAGTCCGTGTGGCGGCCGGTTCCCTTGACGTTGCCCGTGCCGTCCAGCTCCGTGCGCTCGGTGCGCAGGGCGACGACGCGGCCGTCCTCGCCGACGACCTCCACCGGGGACTCGAAGAAGTGCAGGAACAGCTTGTGGCGGCGGTCGCCGACATCCCGGATCGCCCAGTTCTCCAGCGTGGAGGCGACCATGTTGGCCTGCTTGTTCTCCCGACGGGTGGCGATCGAGCCCTCGTCGTAGTCGATGTCCTCGGGGTTGACGATGACCTCGATGTTCGGCGAGTGGTCCAGCTCGCGCAGCTCCATCGGGCTGAACTTCGCCTGGGCCGGACCGCGTCGGCCGAAGACGTGCACCTCGAGCGCCTTGTTCGCCTTGATGCCGTCGTAGACGTTCGCGGGGATCTCGGTCGGGAGCAGCTCGTCCGCCGTCTTGGCGAGGATGCGCGCGACATCCAGCGCCACGTTGCCGACACCGAGCACGGCGACCTTCTCGGCCTCCAGCGGCCAGGTGCGCGGAACCTCCGGGTGCCCGTCGTACCAGGCGACGAAGTCCGCCGCGCCGTAGGAGCCCTCGAGCTCGATCCCGGGTATGTCCAGGGCGCGGTCGGCGTCGGCACCGGTCGAGAAGATCACGGCGTCGTAGAAGGACCGGAGGTCGTCCAGGCCGATGTCGTTGGGGTAGTCGACATTGCCGAACAGTCGCAGCTGCGGCTTGTCCAGGACCTGGTGCAGCGCCTTGACGATGCCCTTGATCCGCGGGTGGTCGGGGGCCACCCCGTACCGGATCAGGCCGAAGGGCGCGGGCATGCGCTCGAACAGGTCGATCGAAACGCCCGGCTCCTGGGCGGCCTCGGACTTGAGAAGCGCGTCCGCTGCGTAGATTCCGGCAGGACCGGCTCCGACGATGGCGACGCGGACGGGGCGTGTCATGGAGTGTTGTTCCTTAGGGCGGACGAACACGGGCAGAGTGCAGCGGGGTAAGGCTTGGCTTACTCCGCTGCCCCCACGGTACGGCCTGTCCCCACTGGTCCCAGGAGCGGGGCGATGGGATATTACGCAAATAACTGGACATATAGTCTTGAAAAGGGCCCGATTTCTGTGAGCGAAACCCTCCTCGGCCGTCTCACGTGGGTCCAGAGAATGAGACGGCCTGTGGCGGGCAGGCTGTACGCCGATGTCATCGCGTGCCCCGCTTTCCCGGCGGAGCCATGATGGGCACGTTGACCGGAGCACTCCGACGAGAGGACATGAGACATGCCGATCGAGGGCGAGTACGAGCCCAGCCCGACGAAGTGGGTCCGTGAGCAGGTCGAGCTGATCGAGAGCTCCGGCGGGACACAGGGCACCACCATGCGCGGCATGCCCGTCATCCTCCTCACGACGCGCGGCGCCAGGAGCGGCAAGCTCCGCAAGACGCCGCTCATGCGGGTCGAGCACGGCGGGGACTACGCCGCCGTCGCCTCCCTCGGCGGAGCTCCCAAGCACCCCGTCTGGTACTACAACGTGCAGGCCGACCCCGAGGTGGAGCTGCGCGACGGGACCGTGCAGCAGGACATGGTCGCCCGTGAGGTCACGGGCGAGGAGAAGGCCCTGTGGTGGGATCGCGCCGTCAAGGCGTTCCCCGACTACGCCGACTACCAGACCAAGACCGACCGGGAGATCCCGGTGTTCGTCCTCACTCCGTCCGGAAAGGGCTGAGGCGACAACCGCGACAGGGCCGGACGGGCCGCATGAGATGCGCACCCGCCCGGCCCGGGCCCCTCGGCCGGGCCTCTACCAGGAGAGTCCGCCGACCACGGAGGCGATCCGGTCCCGCTCCCATGCGCCGTCCGCCACCACCACCCGGTAGCGCCGCGTCAGGGTCGCACCCGGGTCGAGCACCAGCTCGTCGTGGAAGGCGAACGACGGGGCGACCGCCGCGAACGAGGAATTGCGCACGAACCAGTGCGACGGATGCTCGCCGCTCGCCCCCGCATGGTCGTTCTCGGGGGCGTGCACGAAGACCAGCGTCGCATGGCCGTCCGCCTCGTCGTGCTCCCCGCCGTACGCGAGCCAGGGGGCCTGCTGTCCCATCAGGTCCGGCCCCTCCGCGTGCGGCGCGACGATCCGCCCGTCACGGAACGCGCGCGGTCCCCGCCAGAACAGTCCGGTGTACCCCGCGCCGGGACGGCCGTGCGTCGTCGGGCTGCCGAACCGCAGCGGCTCCGCGCGGCGGTTGGTGATCGCGGACGACCAGGTCAGTGCCCAGCTGCCGCCCTGCTCGTCGACATCGTGGACCTCGATGCGCCGGGTCTCGTCGGCCCAGAGCGCGCCGCTGCGCGGGTGCCAGGTCAGCCGCTCCGCGAAGCGGATGCCGTGGTCGTGCACCGACACCTCGTCGAACCGGGCGTGCGCCATGGAGCCGACGCGCTCCGGCAGGGCGAGATACCCCTGGCCGTGCACGTAGCTGTTGCCGCCCCACAGGTTCGCGCCCGACAGATGCGAGGCGGTCATCTGCAGACCCTTGTGCCAGCGGTGGTCGTTGGGGCGGTACCCGGTCACGACCCGGCCGGACAGTGTGCGCAGGGGGTGGATGTACGGCTTCGGCGCCTCCCACGGGTCCTCGGCCCGGTACACGTAGCGCAGCAGCTCCACTCCGCTCTCCGCCGTGGTCACTGAGAGGTGATCGCCGTGGTGGTGGACGAGTTCCAGGGCCGTGGTCATGCGGGGACCTCCGTCGCCCTCGTCAGCGGCTCGGGGGCCCAGCCGGGAGCGTTTCCGTGCAGCGCGCCGTAGTACGGATCACCGGGGGCGATCTCGCCCGCCCGCACGGTGCCTCCGGTGAAGGCCGCCTTGTAGAGCGCGGCCACCAGCTCGAGGCTCTTGCGGCCGTCCGCACCGCTGCTCCTCGGCCGCCGTCCGGCCCGCAGGTCCTTCAGCAGGCCCTTCAGCTGCGCCTCGTGCGAGCTGGGCACATCGGGGCCGAAGTCCCGCCAGGCGTCCGCTTCTTCAGGTGTGACCCCCGGGGCCGGCGTGATCCGCCAGTCGGCGTTCCGGTGCCCGTACAGATGGGTGAGCTCGACCGTGGCACGTTCGCAGTCGATCCGGATCCGGCTGACCTCGTCCGGACTGAGCACGCTGTTCACCACGGTGGCCATCGCGCCGTTCCCGAAGCGGATGAGCGCGGTGGAGACGTCCTCCGTCTCCACGTCGTGCACCAGGCGCCCCGCCATGGCCCTGATCTCCGCCCACGGCCCCAGCAGATCGAGCAGCAGGTCCATCTGGTGGATGCCGTGTCCCATCGCGGGACCGCCGCCCTCACTGCTCCAACTGCCGCGCCAGGGTGCAGAGTAGTAGGCCGCGTCCCGGTACCAGGTGGTCTGGCAGTGGGCCACCAGCGGCCGGCCCATGGCCTGTTCGGCGAGCAGTTCCCGGACGTGGCGGGATCCGGAGCCGAAGCGGTGCTGGAACACGATCGCCGCGTACGGGCCGTCACCCCGGGAACCCTCGGCCGCCTCGATCGCGTCGAAGTCCTCCAGGGACGGGCAGGGAGGCTTCTCGCACCACACCCACGCCCCGGCGCGCAGTGCGGCCACGGTCTGGTCGCGGTGGAACCGGGGCGGGGTGGCGAGCGTGACCAGGTCCGGGCGCTGCTCGGTGAGCATCCTGTCGAGGTCGGTGTACGGATGGGTGATGCCCGCGTCGGTGCAGAACGCCTCGACCGAGGCCGCGTCGACATCTACCGCGGCGACGATCTCCAGGGGCTGCCCGGCGGCGAGTGCGGTCAGCGCGGGCAGATGGCTGACGCGTGCGATCGCACCCGTGCCGACGATCGCGACCCGCACCGGCTTTCGGCGCGCAGGATTGCTGGTCGTGACGAACACCCCTTCGAACGGAGAGGAGGGCACTTGCTGGATAGCAAGCGCTTTCTCCCCGGGAAACCTAGGCTCCGCGCGCGAAGCAGGTCAAGGGGTCCGGGCCATGTCCGGGGATCAGGCCTTCAGCATCTGCGGCAGCCGCTCGAGCTGCAGCGCGTGCTGGAACGGGCCGCCACCCTCATGGTCGTTGAAGTCGTACACCTCGATCTCCTTCTCGGCGTGCGCGTACGCGTTGTAGGCGGCGAACACCGTCGACGGCGGGCAGGTGAGGTCCTCCAGAGCCACGGAGAAGAGCGCGGGCGCACGGCCGCGCGCGGCGAAGTGGACCCCGTCGAAGTAGGCGAGCGTCCGGTTGACCTGCTCGGCCCGTCCCCGGTGCGTCTTGAGGTAGTCGCCGATCTCGCGGTACGGCTTGCGGTCGGTGATCCGGGTCGCCCGGGGGAAGTCGCACAGGAACGGTACGTCCGCCACGACGGCCGTCAGGTCCGGGATCAGCCCGGCGGCCGCGAGCGCGAGACCGCCGCCCTGGCTCGCGCCGAACACCGCGGTGCGGGACGCGTCGGCCAGTGGGTGCGAGCGGGCCGCCTCCACGGCGCGCACCGCGTCGGTGATCACCCTCCGGTAGTAGTACGTCGCGGGGTCCTCGATGCCCTGGGTCATGAACCCGGCCAGGGAGGGCCCGGAGCCGACGGGGTCGGCGGTGTCGCCCGGGGCCCAGCCGCTGCCCTGGCCGCGGGTGTCCATCACGAAGTGGGCCATGCCCGCCGAGGCCCAGAGCAGGTGTGCGTGGGGCAGGCTCCGGCCGCCGCCGTATCCGATGAACTCCACGACCAGCGGCAGGGGCTCGGTCGCCCCGGCCGGTACGACGAACCAGCCCTTGACGGGGTGGCCGCCGAAGCCGGCGAACGTCACGTCGTGGACGTCGACGGTGACGAGCCCGAGATCGGCGCACCGCTCGAATCGGGCGTCCAGGTCATGGGTTCTGGCCTCGTCGAGCGTGGCCGACCAGAACGCGTCGAAGTCCTCGGGCTCCACCGACCGGCTGCGGTGGGCGTGCAGTTCATCGATGGGCATGTCGAACAGGGCCATGCGGGGCCGCCTTCAGTCGCACAGTGAATGAATGGTCATACCGTACGACGGTCGGCCCGGAAGTCGACAGGCCTCTCGAGGTGCGCAAAGCCCCGTGGGCGGCCGGGCGGCTCCCGCATGTCCGATACGGAACCTCGTCGTTCACACCAGGTCGCCGCGCTCCTCTCGGGCGGGCGCCTCACCGCGATCCGGCGGAAGCCCGCCCGTCGCCCGCAGCTGCTGGAGCATCTTGCGCGAGCGCCCTTCGCGCGCGACGGGTCCACACCGAACGCGAAGTCGACGAAGCCCTGCCCACTGTGCACGCGGACTGTTCGACCCTGCGCCGGCACCTCGTGGCCGCGGGCCTCCTGGAGCGCCCCGGGGAGGCATCGGCTACCGGCTCGGCCGGTAGGCATCAGGCCGACCCGTTCGTGGTCGCGGAGGCCGCCGGGCAGGCCCGCGTGCCTGCCCGACCCCGGTGGCCCGGCGGCCCGCCGATCCGGCTCAGTTGAGGGTGTCGGGGTCCGGGCCCGTGCGCATGCCGCGGTCCAGACCCGCGATCGCGTCCATGTCGGCGGTCGACAGCTCGAAGTCGAAGACATCGATGTTCTGCCGGATGCGCGCCGGTGTGACCGACTTGGGGATCACGACGTTGCCGAGCTGGAGGTGCCAGCGCAGTACCACCTGGGCCGGCGTCTTCCCGTGACGCTCGGCGAGGGAGACGAGGAGCTGGTCGTCCAGGAGCGCTCCCTGCGCCAGGGGGCTCCACGCCTCGGTCGCGATGCCGTGCTCCGCGTGCGCGGCGCGCAGTTCGCTCTGCTGGAGCGCGGGGTGCAGTTCGATCTGGTTGACCGCGGGGACGAGGGAGCTTTCCTCGCGCAGGCGCCGCAGGTGCGCGGGCTGGAAGTTGGAGACACCGGCGGCCCGGATCCGGCCGTCGGCCAGCAGCTTCTCCAGGGCGCGCCACGTGTCGGTGTAGAGGTCGCGGGCCGGAGTGGGCCAGTGGATGAGGTAGAGGTCGACGTGGTCGAGGCCGAGCGCGGCGAGGCTGGCGGTGAAGGCGGCGAGGGTGGCGTCGTACCCCTGGTCCGCGTTCCAGAGCTTCGTCGTGACGAACAGCTCCTCGCGGGCGAGCCCCGACTCGGCCAGCGCGCGGCCGACCCCTGCCTCGTTGCCGTAGACGGCGGCGGTGTCGATGGAGCGGTAGCCCGCCTCCAGCGCGGCGGTGACCGCGGCGGTGGTCTCGTCGTCGGGGACCTGGAAGACGCCGAATCCGAGCTGCGGAATCGTGACGCCGTTGTTGAGCGTGACGGTGGGGACCGTGGGCATGGTGGGGCCTCTCGTGGTGCCGGACCGAATCGATCCGCGTTCGATGATTACTGGCGTAAACAATAATTGCACACGCGGGTTAAAGGCAAGCGCCGATGAAGCTGGGGGTGCTCCGCGTGTCCGGCGAAGCGGTTTGTCTCACCCTTGACCGGAGGGTGAGGGTTTCTCTCCGCGGACGCCCGCGCGCCACGGGTCCACTGCTCCGGGCGACTCGTCCGCGGGCGCCGACGGCTACCTCACCGGACCGTGCCGACCGATCGCCCCGACGTGCCGCGTCCGTCCCGGAAGGCGGATGCCCGCAGCCCCGGCAGGCCGTGGGCGCACGGTGGGAGCCGCGATCGCGGAACGCGTACGGGCCGGGGCCGACCGGGTCACGGCGGTGTGCTGAACTGTCCGGGAAACACCGGATACAGGAGTTCTCTTGAACAGTTATCGCCAGCCCGGCATCGTCCTCACCGACCGGCGGTTCACGGTCCCCCTCGACCACGACGATCCGGGCGGCGAGACGATCGAGATCTTCGGCCGTGAGGCCGTGGCGAGCGGGAGGGAGTCCGAGAGGCTCCCGTGGCTGGTCTATCTGGAGGGAGGCCCCGGCTTCGGCGCCCGGCGCTTCGTAGGCACGGAGGCCTGGCTGGGCCGGGCGGTGCGGGAGTTCCGCGTGCTGCTCCTCGACCAGCGCGGCACAGGTCTGTCCACCCCGGCCAACCGACAGACGCTGCCGCTCCGAGGCGGCCCGCGCGAGCAGGCCGACTACCTCGCCCACTTCCGCTCCGACAGCATCGTCCGCGACTGCGAACTGATCCGCCCCCGGCTGACCGGCGGCGCCCCCTGGACCGTCCTGGGGCAGTCCTTCGGCGGGTTCTGCGCCGTCCGCTATCTGTCCGAGGCCCCGGAGGGCCTCGAAGCCGTCCTGATCACCGGGGGACTGCCCTCCCTGGACGCACACGCCGACGACGTCTACCGGGCCGCGTACCCGCGCATCGAACGGAAGGTCGCGGCGCACTACGCCCGCTACCCCAAGGACGTCGCCCGGGCCCGTGCCATCGCGGCGTACCTGGCCGAGCACCGCCCGGACAGCGCCGGGCACACGCTGACGCCCGAGGGGTTCCAGTCCCTCGGCATCATGCTGGGCACCGGCAACGGAAGCCACCAGCTGCACTACCTGCTGGAGAACGCGTTCGTGGCCGGGCCGCACGGGAACGAGCTGTCCGACGCCTTCCAGGAGGCCATGCGCACGGCCACCTCGTTCGCCGGTCACCCGCTGTACGCCCTGATGCACGAGCCGATCTACGGACAGGGCGCCCGGCCCACCGACTGGTCGGCCGAGCGGGTCCGGGCCGAGTTCCCGCAGTTCGACGCCGCCGCCGCACTGGCGGGCGAGGGCCCCGTGCTCTTCACCGGTGAGAGCATCCACCCCTGGCACTTCGATGTCGATCCCGCGCTGCGCCCCCTGCGGGGGACGGCGGAGCTGCTCGCCGCGCGGACCGACTGGCCCGCCCTGTACGACGCCGGGCGCCTCGCGGCCAACGAGGTGCCGGTGGCAGCCGCCGTCTACCACGACGACATGTACGTGGACACCGCCCACGCGCTGCGGACCGCGTCCGCGATCCGCGGCCTGCGCACGTGGGTGACCAGCGAGTACGAGCACGACGGTGTGCGTGCGGGCGGTGCCCGCGTGCTGGACCGGCTGCTCGATCTCGTGCGGGGCGAGAGCGACCGCTAGGGTCCGCCGTCCGGCTCGGGCCGGGGCGTCCGCGCGTCCTGGGCGGTCAGCCCTGGAGGGCGTCCAGGGTCTCGTCCAGGCCCGCCGCGGATCGCGGCGCGCGGTTGTACGGGAGCTTCGCGAGGGCGGCGGCCATGCCGCAGGTGTTGCTCACCGCGGAGTAGACGAGGCCGGCGCCGATGCCGGCCGTCAGCCACCGCGCCGCCGGCAGGCGCCGGCCCACCACCAGGCCGGCCACCACCAGGGAACCGGCGGCGAGGCGCACCTGGCGCTCCATCGGCCAGGTCGCCCGGGCGCCCACCGGGCGGTCCAGTCCGTGCCCGTCGCCCTCCCAGGCGGATGTCCCGCCGGTCAGGGTGGCGGCGTCTATGTCGGCGTCCGCGAGGATCTCGCAGGCCCTGGTGGACCGTACGCCGGAAGCGCACACCACCAGCAGGGAGCCCCGGGCGGAGGCCGACTTCAGGGCGGGCACCGCCTCGGTGAGCCGGTCCAGCGGAATGTTCAGGGCGCCGGGCACGTGGCCGGACGCGTACTCACCGGGGGCCCGCACGTCGATGACGGTGAACTCCTCCAGGCGAGCCGCGGCCTCGGAGGGGGAGAGGGAAGCGGGGCTGATCACGAGCGGGTTCCTTTCGTTCGCCGGAGCGGGGGCGGTCCAAGGTCCTATTCACCCCGTCGCCCGGACGGTGAATATTACCCCTGGGGGTATTTTGCTCCGGCTCGGCGCGAACGGTCGCACCGCGCGTCCGGCTGGAGCAACTCCTTGGCCCCTGCCCCGAACCGCTCCCGCAATGCGCGTGTCCGTCACTGTTCGCCGGATAGCGTGCCGGGCATGACACAGCAGCTGGAACCCATGCCGACGGACTGGAACCGGGCGCTGGCGGTGGTCGCCCATCCCGACGACCTCGAGTACGGCTGCGCCGCCGCCGTGGCAGGCTGGACGGACGAGGGGCGCGAGGTCACCTACCTCCTTGCGAGCCGCGGCGAGGCCGGGATCGACACGATCGCCCCCGGCGAGTGCGCCCCGCTGCGTGAGCGGGAGCAGCGGGCGAGCGCCGCGGCCGTGGGCGTCGCGGCCGTGGAGTTCCTCGACCACCGCGACGGTGTCATCGAGTACGGCACGGCTCTGCGCCGGGACATCGCCGCCGCCGTCCGGCGGTACAGGCCCGAGCTGATCATCACCCTCAATCAACGTGACACCTGGGGCGGCGTCGCCTGGAACACCCCCGACCACCGTGCTGTCGGCCGGGCCACCCTGGACGCCGCGGGGGACGCGGGGAACCGCTGGATCTTCCCCGAGCTCGGCGAGCAGGGCCTCGAGCCGTGGGACGGGGTGCGCTGGGTCGCCGTCGCGGGGACGGACCGGCCGACCCACGCGGTCGACGCGACACCGGGATTCGAACGGTCCGTCCAGTCGCTGCTGGCCCACCGCACGTACATCGAGGTGCTGACGGACGAGGACCCGGAGGCCTACTGCCGCACGTTCCTCTCGGGTGCCACCGGGGCGGCGGCCGAGCGCTTCGGGGGCCGCCCGGCGGTCACGTTCGAGGTGTTCCCCCGCTGAGCCGTTCCCGGTGCGGAGCCTTCGCCGGTCCGGCCGTCCGTCGCGCCGGAGCAGCTGATTGACAAACGGCATTGCCGATTCTGCAATGGGTGGCATGAAGGAACAGAACCAGGACGACCCCGAGCTCGACGCCGTACTCACCGGGGTCGGCCCGCGGCTGCGCCGACTGCGCAAGGACAGGGGCGTGACGCTCGCCGCACTGTCCGAGGCCACCGGTATCTCCGTCTCCACCCTCTCCCGCCTCGAATCGGGCGGGCGGCGCCCCAGCCTGGAGCTGCTGCTTCCGATCGCCCGGGCGCACGAGGTGCCGCTCGACGATCTCGTCGGCGCGCCACCGGTCGGCGATCCCCGGGTCAAGGCGAAGCCGATCGTCCACGGAACGAAGACCTCCCTGCCCCTCACCGCCCGGCCGGGCGGCCTCCAGGCGTACAAGGTCATCCAGGAGGCCCCTTGCACGGAGGTGCCCGAGCAGCGCACCCATGAGGGGTACGAGTGGCTGTACGTCCTCAACGGCCGGCTGCGCCTCAAGCTCGCCGAGCACGACCTGGTCCTGGCCCCCGGTGAGGCCGCCGAGTTCGACACCAGGCTGCCGCACTGGTTCGGGCCGGCGGGCGACGAGCCGGTCGAGTTCCTCAGCCTGTTCGGGCCGCAGGGCGAGCGCATGCATGTGAGGGCCAGACCGAAGCGGTCGTGACCGGTCCCGGACCGACAGGCGAGAGGTGTTCCCAGACCGGCAAGCGACCGCTTAGTATGCGCCGGAGCAGTGGTAATGCCGACAGTGTTGTGGAGGCCCCTCATGCAGGCATGGCGAGTGCACCGGAACGGCGAGCCGAGCGAGGTGATGGAGCTCGAGGAGACGGACCGGCCGACGCCCGGGGACGGGCAGGTGCTGCTCAAGGTGCGCGCGGCGAACATCAACTTCCCCGACGCGCTGCTCTGCCGCGGCCAGTACCAGGTGAGGCCCCCGCTGCCGTTCACCCCCGGTGTGGAGATCTGCGGCGAGACGGAGGACGGCCGCCGGGTGCTCGCCACCCCCGCACTTCCGCGGGGCGGATTCGCCGAGTACGTCGTCGCGGACGAGGCGGCCCTGCTCCCGGCCCCCGACGCCCTGGACGACGCGGAGGCCGCCGCGCTGCACATCGGCTACCAGACCGGCTGGTTCGGCCTGCACCGGCGCGCACACCTGCAGGCCGGCGAGACGCTGCTGGTGCACGCGGCCGCGGGTGGCGTCGGCAGCGCGGCGGTCCAGCTCGGCAAGGCCGCCGGTGCGACCGTCATCGGGGTCGTCGGCGGACCGGAGAAGGCCGCGATCGCCCGTGAACTGGGCTGCGACCTGGTCATCGACCGCCGGAGCGAGGACATCGTCGCGGCGGTGAAGGAGGCCACGGGCGGACGCGGCGCCGACGTCGTCTACGACCCCGTCGGTGGTGACGCCTACGCCAAGTCGGTCAAGTGCATCGCCTTCGAGGGCCGTGTCGTCGTGGTGGGCTTCGCGAGCGGCACCATCCCCGCACCCGGCCTCAACCACGCCCTGGTGAAGAACTACTCGATCGCCGGACTCCACTGGGGTCTCTACAACACCAAGGACCCCGCCGCCGTCCGCGCCTGCCACGACGAGCTCACCGAGCTCGCCGCGCAGGGCGTCATCAAGCCGCTGATCAGCGAGCGCGTACCCATGGCCGACGCGGCTCGGGCCGTCCAGCGGGTCGCCGACGGGACCAGCACCGGCCGCATCGTCGTCCTGCCGTCAGGAGGCACCCGATGAGCACCCCGATCGACGCGGCACAGATCCGCGGTCTCACCCAGGAACTGCTGGCGGCCCACCCGCCGGCGACCACCGGACGCGCGGACTTCCTCGCGGCACGCTTCGACGCCGGCCTGGCCTGGGTGCACTACCCCGTCGGGCTGGGGGGACTCGACGCGCCGCGCTCACTGCAGCCCGTCGTCGACGCCGAACTCGCCGCCGCCGACGCCCCGGACAACGATCCCCGCCGCATCGGCATCGGCCTCGGCATGGCCGCCCCGACGATCCTCGGCTACGGGACCGACGAGCAGAAGCAGCGCTTCCTGCGGCCGCTGTGGATCGGCGAGGAGGTCTGGTGCCAGCTCTTCAGCGAGCCCGGCGCCGGGTCCGACCTCGCCGCGCTGGGTACGCGCGCGGTCGAGGACGGCGACGACTGGGTGGTCGACGGGCAGAAGGTCTGGACGTCCAGCGCCCATGTGGCCCGCTGGGCGATCCTGATCGCCCGCACCGACCCGGACGTCCCCAAGCACCGCGGCATCAGCTACTTCATCTGCGACATGACCGATCCCGGCGTCGAGGTACGGCCGCTGCGCCAGATCACCGGCGAGGCCGAGTTCAACGAGGTCTTCCTCACCGGAGTACGCATCCCGGACAGCAGGCGGCTCGGCCCCGTCGGCGACGGCTGGAAGGTCGCCCAGACCACCCTGATGAACGAGCGCGTCTCCATCGGCGGGGCCCGGATCCCCCGTGAGGGAGGCATGATCGGCACCGTCGCGAAGACCTGGCGCGAACAGCCCGAGCTGCGCACCCACGACCTCCACCAGCGGCTGCTCACGCTGTGGGTCGAGGCCGAGGTCGCCCGGCTCACCGGTGAGCGGCTCCGCCAGCAGCTCGTCGCCGGACAGCCCGGCCCCGAGGGCTCGGGGATGAAGCTCGCGTTCGCCCGCCTCAACCAGGAGATCAGCGGGCTCGAAGTCGAACTCCTCGGTGACGAAGGCCTGCTGTACGGCGACTGGACCATGCGCCGCCCGGAGCTCGTCGACTTCACGGGACGCGACGCGGGTTACCGCTATCTGCGGTCCAAGGGCAACTCCATCGAGGGCGGTACGAGCGAGGTCCTGCTCAACATCGTCGCCGAGCGTGTCCTCGGACTGCCCGTCGAGCCGCGTAACGACAAGGACGTCGCCTGGAAGGATCTTGCCCGATGACCGCACAGACCGAAGCCGCCCAGGCGCCCGACCTGCTCTACTCGGAGACCGAGGAGGACCTGCGGTCCGCCGTGCGTTCGCTGCTCGCCGACCGGGCCGACGCGCCGACCGTGATCGCCGGGATCGAGTCCGACACGCCGTACGACCTGCGGCTGTGGGAATCGCTCGCCGCGGGTATCGGGGCAGCCGGGCTGCTGGTGCCCGAGAAGCTCGGCGGACAGGGAGCCACCCACCGCGAAGCCGCGGTGGTCCTGGAGGAGCTGGGCCGCAGCGTCGCCCCGGCCCCGTACCTGACGAGTGCCGTGGTCGCGACCGAGATCCTTCTCGCGCTGGGCGCCCAGGACGGGCCGGCGGCCGAACTCCTCGGCGAACTGGCGGCGGGCCGCAGGATCGCCGTTCTCGCCCTGCCGTTCGCCACGTCCCCCGCCGACGGCGCGGGGGCGATGACCGGCACCCTGGAGCGGACCGTGGCCGGGGTCGCGGAGGCGGCGGCCGCCGACGTCCTGCTGGTCCCCACCGCCGAGGGCCTGTACGCGGTCGAGGCAGGCGGGGACGGTGTCACCGTCGAGCCGCTCGTCGCGCTCGACCTGACCCGTCCGCTCGCGAAGGTCACCCTGGCCGGGGCCACCGGGACCCGGCTCGCCGAGGCGGGTCCCGCGGCCGAGGCCGTCGGCAGGGGACTGCTGGCCGGCGCCGGACTGCTCGCGTCGGAGCAGCTCGGACTCGCCGAGTGGTGCCTGACCGAGACCGTCCGCCACACCCGTGAACGCCACCAGTTCAACCGGCCGGTGGGCTCCTTCCAGTCGCTCAAGCACCGGATGGCACAGCTCTGGCTGGAGGTCGTCTCCGCGCGCGCCGCCGCCCGCAACGCCGCCGACGCGCTGGCGACCGGCAGCCCGGACGCCCCGCTCGCGGTGGCGGTGGCGCAGGCCTACTGCTCCGGGGTCGCGGTGCACGCGGCGGAGGAGTGCGTCCAGCTGCACGGTGGGATCGGAATGACCTGGGAGCACCCCGCTCACCTGTATCTGAAGCGGGCCAAGGCCGACTCGATCGCGTACGGAACCGCGGGGAGTCATCGCGAGTCCGTCGCCGGGCTGGTGGAGCTTCCCGCTCCGTGAGGCGGGACGGAGGCGGGGGTACACGCGATCGCGAGTACCCCCGCCTCCGTCCTGTCCGGCGCTGGACAGGACGGGCAGGGGCGGGACAGGCCGGAGGCGGGGGCAGGGGAACAGCAGGCGGGGCACAGCCGACGCGCGGACGACGACAGGTTCAACTCTTGGCAGGTACCTGCCTTTCGGTGCATCCGCGCCCCCATACTCGTCGCGTCCCCACGCCCGCTCTGCCAACCCGACCGCTTCAGGGAGACCGCATGGCACACCTGACCCGTCGCGGAGTCGTCACCACCGCTCTCGCCACCGCCGCCGCAGGCGTCCTCGTCCCCGCCCGGACAGCCGCCGCCGCGCCCGCCCGCCCCAGCGGCCCACGCCCTCTGGCCCGCGCCCACGCGCACAACGACTACCTGCACCCGCGACCCCTCCACGACGCGCTCGCGCACGGATTCACCAGCGTCGAGGCGGACGTCTTCCTCGTCGACGGAGAACTGCTGGTCGCCCACGAGGCCGAGAGCCTCGACCCCTCACGCACCCTCGTCTCGCTCTACCTCGACCCCCTGCTGGCCCGGGTCCGCGCTCACCACGGCACCGTTCACGCCGGGTACCCCGAGCCCCTGCAACTGCTGATCGACATCAAGACCGACGGTGCCGCCACCTACCGCGCGCTCGACCGGGTGCTCCGCCGCTACCACCACATCCTCAGCCGCTCCGTCCACGGGCGGGTCCGTTCCGGCGCGGTCACCCCGGTCGTCTCGGGCGACCGCGCCGCCCGGGCCCCGATGGAGGCGCAGAACACCCGGTACGCCTTCTACGACGGCAGGCCCGAGGACCTCGGAACCGCTGCTCCCGCCTCCTTCATCCCCCTCATCAGCGGCAACTGGGCCACGAGCTTCGGCTGGCGGGGGACCGGCCCCTTCCCCACCGCCGAGCGCGACAGGCTGCGCACGCTCGTCGCGGCGGCCCACGCGAGCGGGCAACGGGTCCGATTCTGGGGTACGCCCGACCTCGCGGGTCCGGAGCGGGACGCCGTATGGACCGAGCTGGTCGCCGCGGACGTCGACCACCTCAACACCGATGATCTCGCGGGACTCGAAACGTTCCTCCGCCGCCGTGCGCCGGACAGCCGCCGGAACAGCTGACCCACGTCGGGCAGCGCATCCGGTCACCGTGCGTCAACACCCGTTCGGCGGACACGCCGGTGTGCCGAACGGCCTCCCCGCTGCGCCACACTGGCGGCCGAATGCCGCAATTCCGGCGCGGCGGAGGAGGTTGGCCATGGCCGTTTCGATCTCAGTGGTGCTGCTCCTGCTGGTTCTCGCAGCGATCTTCCTGCGCAACGGGGGGCTCAAGATCTCGCACGCGATCGTCTGCGCCATGCTGGGATTCCTTCTGGCGGGCACCAGCATGGCCCCTACCATCCACGAAGGGATCACCGCCACCGCGGACGTCGTCAGCGGCCTGCGGCCCTGACACCACGCACCGTCCGGGTGCGGGAGAATGTCGACCGAACATGGCACAGCGCCGTGCGGGACCCGGCCGGGGCGATACCGTCGTCCGAGGGCCCCTGCGCGCGCTTCGTCGACATGGCTTGGACCTGACCGCTCCTCGCCACGCACCTGGAGAACGCAGCAATGTCATTCCCGCCCCCCGGACGGCAGTCGGGCGCCGCCCACCACGAGTACTGCAACAACGCCCTGTGCTGCCGCTGCCAGCAGCGGCAGTGGACGACGAAGTACGGTGACGAGCGCCTCTGCGGTCCCTGCGCGGCCTGCTGCCGCGACTGCGGCCGTGCCCCCGCACCCCACCTGGACGGGCTCGACGACGGACTCTGTTCGGAGTGCCGGGGCCGGTGCGGCCGCTGCCAGCGGAGGCTTCCGCCCGAGGGCCCCTGTGCCTGCCGCGAGTGGCGCCGGAGAGCGGGCGGCGACCCGGTCGGCTACATCCTCCAGGCCCTTCCGCAACCGCTGGTGCAGGCGCTGGGCCACCGCCACCCGCGCACCGTGCACGACCTCATCCACCAGGAGCTCGGCCGGCGCACTCCCGACCAGCTCCTGGAGCGGCTCGAGCGCCGGTGGAACGTCCGCTGGTCCCACGCCCTGTACGAGAAGGACGAGGACGGCCGGCGCCGCTGGGCACCGCAGGAGGTGGCCGAGGCGCTCGTGGGCCCCGGCCACTGCGCCAACCCCCAGTGCGAGGACGGCTATCTGATCACCACCGACACGCCGTGCGGCCAGTGCCTTCGTCCCACCCACCGCTTCGTCACATCGGTGGCGGACCGGACGGCGACCACGGACCACGCGCGAGCTGCCGCGGCCCATATCCGGCGAGCGCTCGTGGAAGGGCGCTCGACCAAGCCCGGCAAGAGGGGGCCGACGGGCTGAGCGGGCTCAGCCCTTGTCGAGCGCGCTCCGCACCAGTGCGGCGGCGAGGACAGCCGGATCCTCGCCCTCCGCCAGCCGGACGAGCTTGTCCGGATCCGTCGGCAGCCCCAGCCGTTCCGCGCCCTGAAGAGCCTTGGCATCGAGGTGGGGGGCCGTCTCCGGCCACACCGTCTGCACCTCGCGCAGGAAGATGTCGGCGCCCGCCGGCCCTATCCCGGGGAAGCGGCGCAGACCCGCCCGCAGGGTGTCCGCGTCGCCGTCGGCCTCCCGGCGCAGGCGGCGCAGGTCCCCTCCGTACGAGTCGAGCAGGAGAAGAGCCCCTTCCCCGAGCTGGGTGGACGTCCGCTCGTCGTACCGTCGGTAGCCGCCCTCGCCCAGCGCGTCGACTCGCTCCTGCCACGTGGCGTCGGCCATGCGGCGTGGCGTCCGCAGCCGGTGCGAGAAGAGCGCCCGTGCCGAGGCCACCGCGATCTCCGCCCGGATCCGGGCGCTGAGCAGGTGGCTCAGGACGAGCAGCTGGTACAACGGCTGAGGGGTGTCCCGCAGCCGGATCCCCGCCTCGTCCGCGTACGTGGTGCCGTGCCGCTCCAGTAGGTCGTCCAGGGTCCTTCGCGAGCTCACGTGAACCCGAAGATGCGGGCGATGAAGTACCCGGCGACGACGGCCGAGCCCAGCAGCACCAGGGCTGCCCAGAAGAAGGGGTGCTCCCAGATCCCCCCGTCGGCGCGTTCGACGTGTGCTTCGCTTATGCAGCCCTCGGCGGGAGGCGTCTCCCCGGGGGGCGTGAGTGAGATAGCCATACGTCAACCATCCCCCCGAGTGGCCGCGTCCGCGAGGCCGCTGTCCGGTGGCGCACGCGCGTACGTCCGTACGGAGTCCGACCGGGCCCCGAAGCGCTGGGGTGTCCCGGTTCGGGGCACCGTCTAGGAATGCCTGCAGTTTCCACGCCCGAGCCCGTCATCAAACTCGTCCAGCGCACCACCGAGCCTGCCGCTGTCCAGACGCTCCGTTCGACGGCGGCGGCCGTCATCGCCTTCGTGGTGGCCCAGTGGGTCCTGCCCGATCCGCACCCCTCACCGCTGACCGCGCCCCTCACCGCCCTGCTCGTGGTCCAGGTGACGCTCTACGCCACGCTCACCACCGGGATCCGACGGGTGAACGCCGTCGTCGTCGGGGTGCTGATCTCCGGTGGATTCAGCGCCCTGGTGGGCCTGAGCTGGTGGAGTCTCGGGCTTACGATCTTCACCTCGCTGCTGATCGGACGTGTGGTCCGGGTCAACGAGTTCGTGCCCGAGGTGGCCATCAGCGCGATGCTCGTCCTGGGTGTCTCGCAGGTGGCCGCCAGTGCCTGGTTGCGTGTGCTGGAGACGCTGATCGGCGCCGGTGTCGGGCTGCTCTTCAACCTCCTGCTGGCACCGCCCGTCTGGGTCGAGTCGGCGGGCGTCTCCATCGGCGGACTGGGCCAGAGGATGGGGACGATGTTCCGGGCCCTGGGGGAGGAGGTCGGCGGCAACCACCCGGTGAGGGAAGCCGCCGCGCGTCTGCACGAGGCACGCCGCCTGGACCACGACATCGTGGAGGTCGACGCATCCCTCCGGCAGGCCGAGGAGAGCCTGATGCTCAACCCCCGCGTCAAGCAGGGGCTGCTCTCCCGTGTCGTCCTGCGGACCGGCCTCGACACGCTGGAGATCTGCGCGGTGGTGCTGCGTGTCCTGACCCGCACACTGACCGACCTCGCCAAGGCACGCACCGACGAGGCGCTCTTCCCGGAAGACGTGGCCAGGGACCTGAGGGAACTGTTCGGGCACATGTCCGATGCCATCGAGGGATTCGCGGTCATGATCACCACGCCGATGGCCGAGAGCGGCGAGGAGGCCGAGGAGACCCTGGCCGACGCGCTCGCCCGCAGCCGCACGACGCGCGACCGCGTCGCGGATCTCCTGCTCGAGGACGTTCAGGAACACCCGAGGCAGTGGCAGCTGCACGGCGCGCTGCTCGCGGAGATCGACCGGATCCTCGACGAACTGGACATCGACAAGCGCACGGAGCGTCTGGCCGAGGAGCTGGACCGCCGCTCCGCCGAGGCCCACGAGCGCCACCCCCGGCTGCGGGCCATGTCCCGCAGACTCCGCGGCGTGAGGGTGGCACGACTGCGGCTCGGCGAGTGAGCGAGGTCAGTCCCGTGAACGGCGTCGGTGGCTCGTGTCGCACCACGGGTACATCCGGCTGCGCCGGCACATGCAGACGGCCACGACGAACCGGTCGGAGACGGCCACACTGCCGTCCGGACAGGTGACTTCCACCGGTCCCTCGACGAGCAGCGGCCCCTCGTCGCCGAGAGTGATCCGGCAGGGGTGTTCAGGCCTGTTCGGCACGGATGACCACCAGTTCCTCCGAGGTCTCCCCGTGGCCCACCAGCCCCGTCTCCCGGAGCCAGCGCAGTCTCGAGCGCAGCACGGGCCCCAGGGGGACCAGGGCGCGGTCACTCACACGGGCCCGCAGCCCCGCGTCGGAGAGCCGGCGCAGGGTCACCTCGCTGTCGCACATGCCGGAGTGCACGAGGAGGAGCCGGCCCCCGGGGCGCAGCGCGGCCGGAACGGTCTCACAGACCCGGTCGAGGATCGCCCGGCCGTCACCGCCGGCCTCCCAGGCCCGTGCCGCACCGTGCCCGGGAAGTCCGCCCACAGGGGACGGCACGTAGGGCGGGTTGCAGATGACCAGGTCGTAGGCCCGGCCCGGCAGGGCCGAGAAGAGGTCGCTGCGCCGGACGGTGATACGCCGACGGTGCAGCAACGCGTTCAGCCGGGCGGTCAGGACGGCCCGCCGGGCGATGTCCACGGCAGTCACCCGCGCACCCACGCGGGCAGCGTGCAGAGCGAGAGCGCCGCTGCCCGTGCCGACGTCCAGGACCTCGGTTCCGGGACCGATCTCCTCCTGGTTCAGCGCGGCCATGAGCAGGCGGGTGTCGTGCTGGGGCGCGTACACCCCGGGAAGGGTCATCAGCCGGGTGGGGCGGGTGTCCTGTGCCAGGTCTGCGGTCATCTGCGGATCCCTTCGATACGGCGTCGGCGGGTGCGGATCAGGAGGGTGGGGTTCAGCTCCGCCAGTCCGCCAGCAGCCGGTCTCCGAGCCGGTCCTCGAGGTACGAGGTGGCGGCGACGCCGAACGCGATGTCGGCCGCCAGGTCGGGTTCGTCGTCGAGCAGACCGCCGATCACGTCGCGGCGCACCACCTGTTCATGGACCGCGTCCGCTTCGACGTGCTCGGTGTAGAAGAACTCCGCGGCGGGGCCCGCTCCGGTGCGCTTCATCGCGTGGGCGAGACGGCGTGACGCGGGGGAGGAGGTGATCTCGACAGCCGCGAAATGGCCCACCAGTGCTCCGCGCAGCCTGCGGTGCAGGCCGAACATCGACATGAGGTTCACCAGGGCCAGCATGGGTGCGCACCCCTCGTCCAGGTAGCGTCCGTACGCGGTGTCGAGGCCCAGATCGCCCATGAGGCCGGCGAAGAGCCGGGCGTGCACCCGGTCCGCGCGCCCGGCACCGAACTCGTCGTACTCGATCGCCGCCATGCCCGCCTTGGCGCGGCCGGAGAGGCGGGGGAGCACCCAGGCATGCGGGTCGGCCTCCTTGAGGTGGTACAGCGAGCGCTGCGTCGCATAGGCACGCAGATGGCGCAACTCGCCCTGGTCCTGGAGGAACCAGGAAACGCCGCTGCCGTGCACGGGTTCCAGCAGGAGACCGTCCAGGATGTCGTCGAGGTCGGCGGTCACCGGGGCGTCGTGCCGCAGAGCGGCCAGGAAGCGGTCTTCCATCGCGGCGCGCACCGCGAGCAGTGGGGGGTCCCACTCCAGCTCGGGGCGCACCCCGGCGAAGCCCCGGTAGTGCAGCTCGTAGCACACGTAGAGGGCCAGCTGCAGATCATCGCCGTAGGGTTCGGCGGTCCGGGCGGTCGCCGGATCCGGCAGTGCGCCGTCGTCCCGCAGATAGCCGGTCACGCCTGCTGAGAGCACTCCGCGCGCTCGCGGAAGAGAAGGGCCTGTGCGGTGAGCTGACATGGCTTTCCTCCTGCCCCGGCATGCCCCGGAGTCACATGGACAACCGTGATCGACTGTACGCCGGACCGCCGCGACCGGCCCGTCATGCCCGGCGCAGCCGGGAAGCGGCCTACCTGCGTGCCTTCGCCGTCGTCCAGTCCAGGAGGCGCTCCACGGTCCAGGCGGTGACGACGCGCTCCACGGGCACTCCGCACTCCTCCGCCCGCGCGCAGCCGTAGGCCTGCCAGTCCAGCTGACCCGGCGCGTGCGCGTCCGTGTCGATCGAGAGCAGCGCCCCCGAGGCGACCGCCTGCCGGAGGAGCGCGCGCGGTGGATCGAGCCGCTCCGGGCGGCAGTTGATCTCCACGGCCGTACCCGCCTCGGCACACGCGGCGAAGACCCGTTCGGCATCGAACTCGGACTGGGGCCGCGTCCTTCCGCCGAGGAGCCGCCCCGTGCAGTGCCCCAGGACGTCAGCGTGCGGGCTGCGTACGGCCGTGAGCATCCGCTCCGTCATCGCGGACCTGTCCATGCGCAGCTTCGAGTGGACCGAGACGACCACCACGTCGAGCCGCTCCAGCACCTCGGGGTCCTGGTCGAGCGAGCCGTCGGCCAGGATGTCGCACTCGATTCCGGTGAGCAGGCGAAAGGGCGCCCACCGGGCGTTGAGCTCCGCGATGACGGCCAGCTGTTCGAGCAGACGCTCCGTCGAGAGCCCGTTGGCCACGGTCAGCCTGGGGGAGTGGTCCGTGAGCACCGCCCACTCGTGGCCCAGCTCGATCGCCGTCCGGCCCATCGCGGCGATCGGGCTGCCGCCGTCGGACCAGTCCGAGTGCAGGTGGCAGTCGCCCCGGAGGGCGGCGAGGAGAGCCTCACCACCCGTAGCCAAAGGCGCAGTCGCCTCCTCCTCCAGCGACGCGAGATAGCTGGGCGCCGCGCCTCCCACTGCCTCACGGATCACCTTGGCCGTCTTGGGCCCGATGCCGCGCACCGTCTCCAGCGAGCCGTGCGCCACCCGCTCGGCCACCTCCTGGCCGTCCATGGAGTCGATCGCGGCCGCCGCCGTACGGAAGGCCTTCACCCGGTACGTTTCCGCCCGGGACCGCTCCAGGAGGAACGCGATCCGCCGCAGTGCCTCTGCCGGATCCATCGTCAGGGCCGAGCGGTGTGCTGAGGGTGTCCGTGCGTCCGGCGCGCTTCCTTCATCTCCGCCTCGTAGATGTGGCGCCGCCCTCCTACGAGCTCCCGGCGGACCCGTTCCTCGACCTCGACGAACGGCCGGTAGTACGTGTCGTCGTACGCCTCCACGAGCTGGAAGGTCCATCGGCCCGGGACGACGTTGCGACCCACGATCTCCCGCTCCACGAGGTCGGCCAGCTCCGCGTGTCCACCCATCCGGAGCAGTTCGACCGCGCGGTCCAGAGTGAGGTCCGCACCGCCCGTGAGCTGATGGAACCCGTAGAGCTGCCCCCGGGCACGCTCGACCTTCTCCAGCGCCTCCGTCAGCGCTCCGAGCGCCTCGACCGTCGTGTCGCCGGCCCCGGACGGCCGTACGTGTTCCTCATCGGGTCCACCGCTCTCGTTCATGTCTACGACTGTGCACGCGTCCCGCGGCCGGCGTCCCGCCGGAACGCCGAAAGGGTGAGCGCCTCGGTCCGTCCCGCTCCTCTTCGAGATGCGGCGGAGCCGATCCTGATCAGACTGGATTGCATGGCAGAGAATCGTCGTGCCCGCACAGGGCAGACCACGAAAACGGCAGCTCCCCGCTCCTCGTCCCGACGCGGCCCCGAGCACGCTGCCCGTGCTGCTTGCGAGAGCCTGGAAAGGCTCATCTGCCACCCCGCGGAGGGTGTGTCGGCCGTGCGGCGGAAGGACGACGGATGGTGCGTCGTCGTCGACGTGCTGGAAGTGGCCCGCATCCCGGACACGACGAGCCTGCTGGCCTCCTACGAGGTGCAGATCGATGAGCGGGGCGAGCTGACGGAGTACAGCAGGGTCCGCCGCTACCGGCGAGGGTCCGCCGACGAATGACCGATTCGCCCCCCATCCGGAAGGACGTTCCATGACCACGACCATGTACGCAGACGAAGTCGCCCCGTGCCCGCCCCGGGCGGGCACGCTCTACGACGTCCTGGAACTGATCCTGGACCGGGGCATGGTCATCGACATCTTCATCAGGGTCTCGCTGGTCGGCATCGAGATCCTCAAGATCGACGCGCGCATCGTCGTCGCCAGTGTGGACACCTACCTCCGCTTCGCCGAGGCGTGCAACCGGCTCGACCTGGAGCGCGACTCGGGCAGCACCACCATCCCCGAGCTGCTCGGCGGCGGCGTCGCCAAGTCGGTCGGCAAGCGCAAGGTCCGCAAGGCGGCGGAGTCCGTCGGCGACTCGGTGCGCAAGGCGGTCGGGAGCGGCGACGACGAGGACGACGAGCGGGAAGAGCGTCCGAAGAAGCGCCGGGCACCCGCGCGCGACGGGTCGAGCCGACGCCGACGCGTGGAGGCGTGAGCCGTGACCGAGAACGGTGTGTACGTCTACGCGATCATCCCGGCGAAGGATTCGCTCCCGGCAGACGCGGTCGGTGTGGGCGGTCCACCGGCCGCGCTGCGGATCGTCCGTGACGGGCAGGTCTCCGCTGTCGTGAGCGATGCGCCACCTCAACTACGCGCCCGAAGGCGCGATCTGATGGCGCATCAGGATGTTTTGCTACGCCTCTCGGACAGCGGTCCGGTACTGCCCATGCGGTTCGGGGCCATCGCGCCCGACGAGGATTCGGTGCGTGCCCAGCTCGCCGGATCGCAGGCGGAACACGTCGCCGCGCTGAGCTACCTGGACGGCGGAGTCGAGATCAATCTCAAGGCGCTGCCCGCCCACGACTCGCTCGCGGCCGTCATCGCCGAAGAGAAGAACGTGCGGCGGCTGCGTGAGGCGGTCCGCCGACGCCCCGACTACGAGGCGAACGTCAGACTCGGAGAGGCCGTGGCGACCGCTCTGGCACGCCGGGCGGCCGAGGCGGGGAGGAAGATCCTCCACAAACTCACGCCGATGGCTCGCGCGGTGTCGGCCGGCCCCGAGGTCCAGGGCTGTGCGCTCAACGTGTCCTTCCTCGTCGACCGGAGCGCGAGCGACACCTTCCGGGCCACGGTCCAGCGGTTCGCCGACACACATCGCCAACACGTCGAACTCCGCGTCGCGGGACCGCTGCCCTGCTACAGCTTCGTCGCCTCCCGCACTCTCCGGACCCCGGTCGCAGGGAGCTGACATGGGACTGTTCACCGGCCTTCTCATGCTGCCCCTCGCGCCGGTCCGTGGGGTCGTCTGGGTGGCGGAGAAGGTGAACGACGTCGCCGACCGCGAGCTCCACGATCCAGGCGTGATCCGGGCGCAGCTCGCCGCGCTGAATCAGGAGCTCGAGGACGGCAGCGTCGGCCTGGAGGAGTTCGAACGGGAAGAGGAGGCGCTGCTCGACCGGCTTCATGCCGCACGAGTCCGCCCCCTGCCGAACCATCGAAGGTGACTCACTCATGGAAGATCAGACGAAGGCGACGCTCGCGGCAGCCCTGGTGGGCGGATACGTGCTCGGCCGGACGAAGAAGGGCCGCCTCGCACTCTCCGTCGCGACCTATCTGGCAGGCAGGCGATTCGGCCTGGAACCCCGCCAGCTCGCTGCCGAAGGCATGCGCAGGCTGGGTGAGATGCCGCAGTTCGCGGAACTCCAGGAGCAACTGAAGGGCGAGGTCTTCGACTCGGGCCGCAAAGCACTGACAGCGGCGGCGGACCGGCGCATGAACTCGCTGGCAGACGTTCTCAGCGACCGGACGGCGCGGCTGGGGCGGCCTGCGGAGGAAGACGAAGAGGAAGAGGAGTACGAGGGCGAGTACGACGAGGAAGAGCCTGAGTCCGAAGACGAGGAGTACGACGAGGAAGAGGGACCGGAGGACGAGGAGCCGGAGGACGAGGAGGAGGACGAGGAGGAGGACGAGGACGAGGACGCGGACGAAGAGGAGGACGAAGAGGAGGACGAGGACGCGGACGAAGAGGAGGACGAGGACGAGGACGCGGACGAAGAGGAGGACGAGGACGAGGGGGAGGAGCCGGAAGAGCCGCGGCCGAGTGGCCGCCGGGCCAAGCCTTCGGACGAGGAAGCCGGGCGCGGGCCCGGCAAGAAGGCGGCGGCGAAGAAGCCGCCGGCCGCCAAGAAGGCCGAGGCGAAGAAGCCGCCTGAGAAGAAGGCCCCGGAGAAGAAGGCCGCAGCGAAGAAGGCCCAGGCCAGTAAGGCCGGCGGGAAGAAGACCGCTCCGGCTAAGAAGACCGCGGCCAAGAAGTCCGCACCGGCCAAGAAGGCGCCGGCGAAGAAGGCGGCACCGGCCAAGAAGGCGGCAGCCAAGAAGGCGGCACCGGCGAAGAAGTCGGCAGCCCGGAAGGCGCCTGCCAAGAAGTCGTCGGCCCGTAAGACCACTTCAGCCAAGAAGACGACGTCATCGAAGCGAACCGCGTCCAAGCGCGGCGAACGGCGGAGGTAGGCAGCCATGGCCAGGACGGACAAGGATGAACCCGAGGCGGACGAGTCCGGCATGGACCGTCTCCGCGGAGAGTTCTCGAACTTTCTCGGCGCGCAGACGGAGAAGCTGGCGCAGAAGGCCGGCGACAAGCTGACCGGCCTCACGGGCCAGCTCGGCGACATCGCCGACAACGGAGGCTCGCTGCCGTCGATCGTGTCGCGTATCGCGCAGGGTGACTCACCGGTGAAGGCCTTCGTCTCGGAGAAGGCCGGGAACGTCAAGGACAAGGTCGTGGACAAGGCCAAGGACGCGTTCGGGGGCGGGAAGGGCAAGAGCAAGTCCGGCGGGGGCAAGTCCATGAACATCATCGAGGCCCTCGATGTGGGTGTGCCTCTGCGTGACGCGTACGACTACTGGACGCGGTACGACAAGTTCGGCAGCTTCGCGAAGGGCGTGCAGAGCGTCTCGATGGACGAGGAGATGTCGAGCGACTGGAAGGTCAAGATCGGCCCGTCCACGCGCGGCTTCAAGGCGACGGTCCAGGAGCAGGTGCCCGACGACCGGATCGTGTGGACCTCCGAGGGGGCCAAGGGCTCCACTCGTGGCTGCGTCAGCTTCCACGAACTGGCGCCGAGCCTCACCCGGATCGTCCTGGTGATCGAGTACTTCCCCTCGGGCTTCTTCGAGAAGACGGGCAACCTGTGGCGGGTGCAGGGCCGGCGCATGCGCCTCGACTTCAAACTCTTCCAACGGTTCGTCACGCTCACCGACGAGGAGCCCGAGGGCTGGCGCGGTGAGATTCACGACGGGGAAGTCACCGTGACGCACGAAGAGGCCTTGGAGAAGGAGGAGGCAGAGGGCGAGGAGCCCGAGGACTCCGACTACGAGGACGATGAGGAGCCGGAGGAGGAGGAAGAGGGACTGGAGGACGAGGACGAGGAGGAGGACGAAGAAGAGCCCGAGGACGAGGAGGAGGAAGAAGAGCCGGAAGAGGAGTACGAGGACGAGGAGGAGCCCGAGGAGGAAGAACCGGAGGAAGAGGAGCCGGAGGAAGAGGAAGAAGAAGCCGCCCCCAGGAAGCGGCGTTCGCGGAGGGCCTCGAGGTGACAGATCTCGACCTCGGGCGGGAGGCGTACCAGTACCCCGTCCCGGGACCGGCGAACACCAACCTCGCGGACATCCTCGAGCGGGTCCTCGACAAAGGCATCGTCATCGCGGGCGACATCAAGATCGACCTTCTCGACATCGAACTGCTCACCATTCGGCTCCGCCTGTTCGTGGCGTCGGTGGACACCGCGAAGAAGGCCGGGATCGACTGGTGGGAGACGGATCCCGCGCTGAGTTCGCGTGCCGCGCGCAATTCCCTCCTGGACGAGAACCGCGAACTGCGCGAGCGTCTGCAGGCGCTCGAGGCGAAGACGGACGAGACGCCGGACCAGTGACCAGCAAGGAGAAGCGAGCCACATGACGGAGCGGGGACCCGAACAGCCTTCGGACGAGAGCGCCCTCTACGTATTCGCGGTGTGCGAGGCCCCGGACCCGGCGGCATTCTCCGGCCTGCCGGGGGTCGCGGCCGGTGAGCCGCTGCGGCGTCTGCCGTTCGGCGAGCTGGCCGCGATCGTCCAGACCGTCCGGGCGGCGGACTTCACCGACGAGGTGTGGCAGGCCCGCATGTCCGACCGCGACGAACTCGAACGGTACGCCCGCGCACACCACGACGTGGTGTCGGCTGCAGCCGCCTCGTGTCCCACCGTCCCTCTCCCGCTGGCCACGCTGTACCACGGCGAGGCGCGGGCCCGGCAGTCGCTCCTCGACGAGGCCACACGCTTCCGCGCCGCCCTGGAACGCACCGCGGGTCACGCCGAATGGGGGGTGAAGGTCTACGCGACCGCACCTCCGGCCCCGGACCCGGCCCCGGACCCGGCCCCGCTCCGGACGGAGAATGCCGCCCCGCGCTCCCGGCCGGCTCCCGGAGCAGGCCTCGCCTATCTGGAACGCAAGAGAGGCGTGCAGGCGCAGCGCGAACGCCGGCACGAGGACTCCCTCCGGGTCGCCGAGGCGGTGGACTCCGGTTTCCAGGACCTTGCCGCTGCGGGGCGAAGGCTGCGACTGCACACCCCCGGGCTCGAGGAGAACGGCAGCCTCCAGGTGCTCAACGCCACCTACCTGGTCGCGAAGCACCGAACCACCGAACTGGAAGCGCTCACCCGGACACTGCGGGACACGACCGGTGCCCGCATCGACGTCTCCGGTCCCTGGGTGCCGTACTCCTTCGTGGGTGAGGTGTAGAGATGCCGCGCGACGTGGTGCCCTGGGACAACCCCGAGCCCTTGAGCGGCCCCATCGGGGTGCCGCTCGTCGACCTGCTGGACCGGGTCCTGGCGACGGGCGTGGTGATCAGCGGTGATCTGGTCATCGCGATCGCGGACGTTCCGCTCGTGAGGCTGTCCCTCCACGCCCTGCTCTCCTCCGTCAACGAGCGTGTTCCTGCCCCGTGGGCGGACGGAGGCCCTCTGTGACCGCCTCACGTCTCGACGTCGACTCGGACCAGTTGGGGCGCGATCTCGTCGCCCTCGTGCTGACCGTGGTGGAGCTGCTCCGGCAGCTGATGGAGCGACAGGCCATTCGCCGTATCGACCAGGGGGACCTCACCGACGGCCAGGTGGACGAGATCGGAACGACCCTCATGCTGCTCGACGAGAGGATGGCGGAACTCTGCGAGCAGCACGGGGTGCGCCCCGAGGACCTCAATCTGGACCTCGGCCCGCTGGGGACCCTCCTGCCGCGGGATTGACGTATGCCGCACCGGAAGGTCCAACCAGCTCATCGCTGCGACTGTGAACCTGCGAACACCGTGCCCAATTAGGCATATGCTCATATATGCCCCCAATCATCGTGCGGGGGTACCGTGAGCGGAGGCTGTCATGATCGTCATAGGAGCCATTCTTCTGATCCTCGGGCTGGTGACCGGCCTGGGCATCCTGTGGACCATCGGAATCATCCTGCTCGTCATCGGGCTCGTCCTGTGGATCCTGGGAGCCGTGGGGCATGCGGTCGGAGGTCGTCGCCACTACTGGTGATGTCGCGGGCAGGTTTGAGGTGGGGGTGGCGGGGCAATGCCCAAGTGGCGCGGGAGCGCTCCCACGCCGGTGGATCCCCCCACCTCCACGAATGGAGATCGCACCATGAATTGTCATGATCGCATCAACTTAAGGGTGAGTGGCTGGGCGCTGCGCCTCCTCGGTGTCTGCGTCGCCGCCCTCCTCGGCCTGCTCCCGTGGACGGGCACCGCGAACGCCCACGGCTCCGTCGTCGACCCGGCTTCCCGCAACTACGGCTGCTGGCTGCGTTGGGGCGACGACTTCCAGAATCCGGCCATGGAGCAGGAAGACCCCCTGTGCTGGCAGGCGTGGCAGGCAAATCCCAACGCCATCTGGAACTGGAACGGGCTGTACCGAAACGGCTCCGGCGGGAACTTCCCGGCCGCCGTGCCCGACGGTCAGCTGTGCAGCGGTGGCCGGACGGAGAGCGGCCGGTACGACGCCCTCGACGCCGTGGGTGCGTGGAAGACCACGGACATCACCGACGACTTCACCGTGAAGCTGTACGACCAGGCCAGTCACGGCGCCGACTACTTCCAGGTGTACGTCACCAGGAATGGATTCGACCCCGCCACGGAGGCGCTGAGCTGGAGTGATCTCCAGCTGGTCGCCGAGACGGGCAGTTACGGCCCCAGTCAGAACTACGAGATCCCGGTGAGCACCTCCGGCCTCAGCGGCCGCCACGTGGTCTACACGATCTGGCAGGCGTCGCACATGGACCAGACGTACTTCCTCTGCAGTGACGTGAACTTCACCTGACCCCGGTCCAGGGAGTCGATGGCTGATCGCCTCCTCGGAGCCGATGGCAGATCGCGTCCCGTCCCGCCGGCCGCACCATGTCCGGCGGGACGTCGAGCGGTTGGCCGGGAAGCCTGCCACGGCGCCGGCCGGTGATCGATTGGCGGTCCCGTCCGGTCCGTCCTAAGTTCGATGAGTGAATGTTTCTGTTCACCGCTACTCGTACGGCACGTAACGCTATGACAGCATCCCGAGGGAAGTCCGCGCCGATTGCCGAATCCCCGAAGCGGGGCGGCGGCAACGGGATCGCCCTGCTCATCATCGCCTCGTGCCAGCTGATGGTGGTTCTCGACATCACCATCGTGAACATCGCCCTGCCGCACATCCAGACCTCCCTCGGCTTCTCGACCGAGAGCCTGTCGTGGGTCATCAACGCGTACACCCTGACCTTCGGCGGGCTGCTCCTGCTCGGCGGACGGCTGGGCGACATCCTCGGACGCCGGAGGGTCTTCATCTTCGGCGTCCTGCTCTTCGTACTGGCGTCGTTGCTGGGTGGGCTCTCGCAGGAGTCCTGGCAGCTGCTGGCGGCGCGTGCGCTGCAGGGCGTCGGTGGCGCGATCGCCTCGCCGACCGCACTCTCCCTCATCACCACGACCTTCCATGAGGGTCCCGCGCGCAACCGGGCGTTCGGGGTGTTCGCGGCGGTCTCCGCCGGCGGAAGCGCGATCGGACTGCTCGCCGGCGGCGTGCTCGTGGAGTGGCTCGACTGGCGCTGGGTGCTCTTCGTCAATGTGCCCATCGGCCTGCTGATCGCCTTCGCCACACCCCGCTTCATCAAGGAATCCGAACGCCACCCCGGCCACTTCGACCTGTTGGGCGCGCTCACCTCCACCTTGGGGATGGTCCTCCTCGTCTACGGATTCATCCGGGCTTCCGAGGACGGCTGGAGCGACGTCGTCACCATCGGGGCATTCGTCGCCGCCGTGGTGTTCCTCCTCGCCTTCCTGGCCGTCGAGCGCGGGTCGAAGCAACCCATCACACCCCTGCGCATGTTCCGGGACCGCAATCGTGCCGGGACCTACGGGATGATGCTGAGCCTGGCCGCGGCCATGTTCGGGATGTTCTTCTTCCTGACCCTGTTCGTGCAGAACATCCTCGACTTCAGCCCGCTGCAGGCGGGTCTCGCCTTCCTGCCGGTCAGTGCGATCATCGCGGTCAGCGCGGGGCTCGCCTCCCAGCTGCTGCCCAGATGGGGGCCCAAACCCTTCATGGTGGCGGGTGCGATCTTCGCCGCGGCCGGACTCGGCTGGCTGACCCGTACCGACATCGACAGCACCTACCTCGGAAGCATCCTCGGACCTGTGCTGGTGTTCGGTTTCGGCATGGGCATGCAGTTCGTCTCGCTGACGCTGATGGCGGTGTCGGGGGTGGCGTCGCGAGAGGCGGGGGCCGCCTCCGGCGTCCTCAACGCCACTCAACAGGTCGGCGGCTCCCTGGGGTTGTCCATCCTGGTCACTGTGTTCGGCACGGCCAGCCGCAACGAGGCGACGGACCAGGTGCCCCGGTTCATGGCCGAGGCGACCCCGGCCCAGCAGCTCGAGTTCCGCAGGACGGGAGAGCTCCCCGCACCGTGGGGCGACCAGGTCCTGACCTCGGGTGTCTCCAGTGCTTTCGTCGCCGCGGCGATCTTCGCCGTCGTGGCCGCGCTGATAGCCGTGCTGGTCATCCAGGTCCGCTCCTCCGACCTGGAACGCCTGCGGGGAGGCGGTGCCATGGCGACGCCGATGGTGGACGAGGACGGGACGGAAGGCGCACCTGGGGACGGGCGTTCGGACGGGACGCGCGACGCCGGAGTCCCGACACGGAAACGAGGCGGGGGCGAGACTACCCCTCCACCTGGGTAGGGGGAGGCGGACTCCCCGCCGGGCTTCTCCTCGACCACGTCCCGAGGTGTCGGCCGGCTGCAGGTCCGGCGTCCCGCTCTCACTCACTTTCGGTTCCCTCTGGCACCACCGCCCGCTCGCCGAGCGGCAGGTTCTCAGACCAGGTTGACGAGGCGGATGTAGCGCCCCCAGTCCCAGTGCGCCCCCGGGTCGGTGTGGTCGCTGCCCGGTACCTCGTGGTGGCCGATGATGTGGGCGCGGTCCTTGGGCAGGTCGTAACGGTCACAGATGTCCGCGGTGAGCCGCGCCGAACGCTCGTACATCGTGTGGGTGAAGTAGGCGGGCTGGTCGATCCAGCCCTCGTGCTCGATGCCTATGCTGCGGGTGTTGTGGTCCCAGCTGCCCGCGTGCCAGGCGATGTCACGTTCGCGCACGCACTGGGCGACGAATCCGTCTCCCGAGCGCACCACGTAGTGGGCGGACACCTGTTTGGCCGGATTCTGGAAGATGCCGACCGTCTGCGAGAACGTCTGCTGGGCGACATGGATGACGACCAGGTCGACCGCATGTGCCGAAGGGCCGCTCGCGGGCGTGTAGTTGGACGCCGACGCCGGGAACCACTGCGCGCCGGCGTAGTCGGTCTCCGCCGTGGGAGCGGCCACGGCCCGGACGGACGCGGGAAGGAGCGCCGCGGCGGCCGTGACCGCGGCGCCCTGGAGAATCCGCCTGCGCTGCATCAGTGCTCCCGTGCGTGGGACGTGGGCCTCTCTACGGCACAACACGCGCCGCCCCACCGTACGGTTCCGCGCAGGCGCCGACGGTACGTGACGCCCCCTCAGGGGCCGGACAGGGCCCAGGCCAGGGCCGCCCCGGGATCCTCCTCCGCGGGTCCGGCCGGCACCCACCCGCTCCCCTCCTCGGTGTACGGCCACCACCGCCCGTCGCGTCCGAGCCGCAGCTGCGTACCGGACCCGACCAGCGTCCAGCGGTTTCCGGCAGCCCTGATTCGGGGCTCCTCGGCCTCCTCCCACGCGGCGGCGAGCTGTGCCCGGGCCCGGGCGAGCTCGTCCGGGCCCGGCAGCCACTCCTCGTCGCACACCGCCAGCGCGGCCGTCCCGCCGAACCGCCAGGCCCGCACCGCGACGGCGAGCCCGGCCGGCCCGCGACCGGACGCCGCTGCCAGCCGCGCCGTGACATCGGCGCCGGCCCGGCCGTCGGCGGCCAGCCGCACCGCGTCCTGCTCGGGTGTCAACTCCGCGGACAGAGGCTGCTGCGCGTGGCGCGCGCCACGGGCGTCCGCCAGCATCGCGAACGCCCGTACGGCGCTGTCCGCGGCGAGGAACTCCAGCGCGGCGGGGTCGATCCCGGCCACCGGGTCCCTCTCCGTGTCGAGCGACGGCGGAAGGCCCGGCTCTGCCGGCATGGGCGGGGGAGCCGGAAGCGGCGGCAGGATGTCCCGGGCCGCGAAGGCCTCGTCGGCCCGCACCCCCCGCTGCGACGGTCCCTCGGCGAGACCCTCCGGCGGGACCGTGCTGGCCAGCCCGCCGGCCGCTCGCGCGGCACTGCGGGACTGCAGCTCGTCGAGGAGCCACCGCTCGTCCCTGCCCCGCAACAGCAGCAGTACGAACGGATCCTGGTCGAGCAGCCGCGCCACCTGGTAGCACAGGGCGCCCGTATGCGGACAGTGGTCCCAGGCCTCGCAACTGCACTCGGGCTCCAGGTCGCCGATGCCGGGCAGGAGTTCGAGTCCGGCGGCGGCCGCGTCCTCCACCAGGTGCGGGGGCATCTCACGGTCGAGCAAGGCAGCGATGTGCCCGGCCCGTTCGGACGCCATGTCCAGGAAGCGGTCCCAGTCCTCCTCGCTCAGCTCCTGGAGCAGCACATCGCTGCGGTAGGCCGTGGCATCGCGGTCCTGGACGACCGCGGTGAGCCGGCCGGGACGCACCGACACGGCGCCGACCCTTCCCTCCCTGGCCAGTCTCCGCCCCTTCTTGAGCTGGGCACCGTCGAGTGCCGTGTCCTCCAGCGCCTTCAGCCACGCCCGGCCCCACCAGGAGGTGGCGAATCCGCGGCCCTGCGCGGGCGGGAGCGGTGCGAACGTACGCTCCGGCTCGTGACCTCGGTTCATCGTGCGCCCCCTCGGAGTTCGACCAGTTCGGCCAGTTCGGCATCGCTCAGTTCGCTCAGCGCGGACTCGCCGCCGCCGAGCACGGCGTCGGCGAGCCCTTGTTTCCGCTCCAGCATGGCGGCGATCCGGTCCTCGACGGTGCCCTCGGCGATCAGCCGGTGCACCTGTACCGGCTGCGTCTGCCCGATCCGGTAGGCACGGTCGGTGGCCTGTGCCTCCACGGCCGGATTCCACCAGCGGTCGAAGTGCACGACATGACCGGCGCGGGTGAGGTTCAGTCCCGTGCCCGCTGCCTTGAGCGACAGCAGGAACACCGGCGCCCCGCCCTCCTGGAAGCGGTTCACCATGGCCTCCCGCTCGGCGACCGGAGTGCCGCCGTGCAGGAACTGGGTGCGGATCCCGCGTGCCGCGAGGTGCTGTTCCAGCAGGCGTGCCATCTGCACGTACTGGGTGAAGACCAGCACGCTCGCGCCCTCGGTCAGGATCGTGTCGAGCAGCTCGTCCAGCAGCTCCACCTTCCCCGAACGGTCCACGATCCGCGGCTGCTCCTCCTTGAGGTACTGCGCCGGGTGGTTGCAGATCTGCTTGAGTGCCGTCAGCAGCTTCATGACCAGCCCGCGCCGCGCGAATCCGTCCGCGCCGGAGATCTCGTCGAGCGTCTCGCGCACCACCGCTTCGTACAGGCCGGTCTGTTCCGCCGTGAGCGAGACCGTGCGGTCGGTCTCCGTCTTCGGCGGGAGCTCCGGTGCGATGCCGGGATCGGACTTGTGCCGTCGCAGGAGGAACGGCCGGACCAGTGAGGCGAGCCGCTCGGCGGCCGCGGGGTCGCTGCCGCCTTCCACCGCGCTCGCGTAGCGGGCGCGGAACGTTCCGAGACGGCCGAGGAGCCCGGGGGTCGTCCAGTCGAGGATCGCCCACAGCTCGGAGAGGTTGTTCTCCACCGGGGTGCCCGTGAGGGCGACCCGGGCCCGCGCTCCGATGGTGCGCAGCTGCCTGGCGGTCGCCGAATGCGGGTTCTTGACGTGCTGCGCCTCGTCGGCGACGACCATGCCCCAGGGCGTCTGCGCCAGCCGCGCCGCGTCGAGACGCATCGTGCCGTACGTGGTGAGGACGAACTCGCCCTCGGCCAGGCCCTCCAGCGAGCGTGACGCGCCGTGGAAACGGCGTACCGCTGTGCCCGGCGCGAACTTCTCGATCTCCCGCTGCCAGTTGCCCATCAGGGAGGTCGGGCACACCACGAGTGTGGGCCCCGCGGCCGATTCGACTCCCTGGCGGTGCAGATGCAGAGCGATCAGCGTGATGGTCTTGCCGAGTCCCATGTCGTCGGCGAGGCAGCAGCCCAGGCCGAGCGACGTCATGGTGTGAAGCCAGTCCAGGCCACGCAGCTGGTAGTCGCGCAGGCTCGCGGCGAGCGCCTCCGGCTGCCCCACCGCACGGTGTTCACCCGACTCCGGGTCGGCGATCCTGGCCCGCAGCTGCTCGAGCCGGCCGGTGGCGGCCACCTGCACCTGGCGGCCGTCGACGTCGGTGGTGCCTGTCAGCACAGCACCCAGAGCGTCGATGGGGGTGACCTTGCGGTCCCGGGTCCCGCGGGCGCGCTCGGCGTCCTCGGGATCGATGAGCACCCACTGGTCGCGGAGCCTGACCAGCGGTCTTCCCGCCTCGGCCAGCCGGTCGAGCTCCTCCCTGCTCAGCGATCTGTCGCCCAGCGCGAATCGCCAGTCGAATGCGAGTACGGAGTCCGCGGACAGGAAGGACGGTGTGTCCGACCCGGTCCGCGCCGCGGTTCCGCTGTCGTCGTCCCGCAGGCCGATCACCGCCCGCGCCGTGAGCTTCCGCGCCAGCTCCTTGGGCCAGTGCACCTGGACGCCCGTCGCGGCCAGGGCCTTCGCGGCCGGCCCCAACAGCTCCGCGACCTCCTCGTCGGCCGGTTCGACCGCGTCCGGAACGGCGGCCGACAGGAGAGGGGTCAGCGGCGGCCAGGCCCGTGCGGCGCGCCGCAGCGCGAGCAGGGCGTCCATGCGGGCGCGCGGACCGAACAGCGACGCCGCGGGGGAGCGGTCGGCCCACACATCGGCCGCGTCGGCGACCAGAGCGGGGTCCTGGACACTGTGGATCTGCAGGACCGCGCGGAACGCGGGAGCGGACCCGGCTCCGTCCATGTGCTCCGTGTCGGTGAGTCCCGAGACCTCGACGCGCAGGGAGAGCCGCACGCCGGCATCGTGACCGGCCGCGACATCGGCCGCCCACGGGCGCAGTCCGGGGCGATGCTGTGCGGCGTGTCCGGCGAACGCCGGTGTGCCGGTGACGAACTGGGCCGCCGGTGTACGGGGCATCCCGTCCACCACCGCGTCGAGGAACGACCGCAGCAGCGGCTCGGGATCGGTCAGCATGACGGGACCGTCCTCGTCGCCTTCGAGTGGCGCCGCGTGCGCCTCGGGAGGCATGGAGGCCGCCAGGACCTGGATGCGCTCCAGGTCGTCCGCGGTCAGCGGGCCGGCCCGCCAGGCGTCGTGGTCCAGGGGGCTCAGTCCCGGCAGCAGAAGTCCGCGCGCGACGAGTTGGAGGGCGAGGACCCCGGCGGCGCCCCAGAACGCCGTGGACGGGGAGGCCAGAGCGTCGGCTCGGGCCCGTGTCAGGAGCGGCAGCGCCTCCCTCACCGGTATCAGCAACGCAGGGACCACGTAAGGGCTGCCGTCCGTTCCGGCCACCGTCAGTTCGGCGGGACTCCCTGGACGGAGGGCAGGGGTGCTACCGTCCGCATTCCAGAACGCGATCAGGCCGGTACGGGCCGGATCCGCGGGGAGGAAGACTGCGGAGCAGCGGGACAGTTCGGAGTTCTCGTTGAGCGTTTCCGCAGGGAGCCTGTGCACAGCGATGTCAGATTCCTCAAATTTGACTAGTGAGCCCGGGGTCGCCGAGGGTACCCCACCCGCGGCCCGTTCCGGGGGGAATGCCCAGTGATCCACCTCACTCATTTCTGCCTTCTGAGGCTTGCGGTACAGCCCGCACCACCATCGGACACGGGGGATTCCCCCCTTACGACCGGGGTGATGGCGCCATGGCTGCCGCAGGCCCGCCATCCGTACGTTTGACGAGGTCAGCGCAGATGCCCAGAAACCGGAGACGTCATGCCCCAGGCGGTAGCAGCCACCGTTGCGCAGAACACCCGCGACGGATCGGAGAGCCCGGCAAACCCTCCGGCTCCCGGAAGTGATTTCGCACCGCTCCTGAAGACCGTCAAGGGGCAGGGCCTCCTCGAGCGGCGCACCGGCTGGTACGCGGCGGGCATAGCCGCCAACCTGACCGCCCTGGGCGCCGTGATCACCGGCATGGTGCTGCTCGGCGACACCTGGTGGAACCTGTTCCTCGCCCTGCCGCTGGCCGTCCTGTGGACTCGGACGGCCTTCTTCGGGCACGACGCCGGCCACGCCCAGATAACCGGCGACCGGAAGGCGGGCCGGGCACTCGGCCTCGTGCACGCCAATCTGCTCCTCGGGATGAACGAGGCATGGTGGAACGACAAGCACGTACGTCACCACGCCAACCCGAACCACATAGACAAGGACCCCGACGTCGGTGTCGGCGCCCTGGTCTGGACCCAGAAGCAGGCCGCTCAGCGCGAGGGATTCTCCCGCTGGCTCACCCGCAACCAGGCGCGTCTCTTCTTCCCGATGCTGCTCCTCGAAGGCATCGCCCTCAAGATCTACGGCTTCCAGTTCCTGCGCCGTCAGCCCGTTCGTGAACGCGCGCTCTCAGGCGTCCTGCTTGCCGGACACCTCGCGCTCTACGCGACGCTGCTCCTGACCGTCATGTCACCCGGCAAGGCCGTCGTCTTCGCCCTCGTGCACCACGCGCTGTTCGGTCTCCACCTGGGCATGGCTTTCGCCCCGAACCACAAGGGCATGGAGATGCCCGACCCCGACGGTGACCGCTGGGGGCATCTGCAGCGTCAGGTCCTCACCTCCCGCAACGTGCGTGGTGCGGTCCTCACCGACTGGCTGCTCGGCGGTCTCAACTACCAGATCGAGCACCACCTCTTCCCGAGCATGCCCCGGCCCCACCTGCGGCTCGCGCAGCCCCTGGTCAAGGCGCACTGCGCGTCGATCGGCATGCCGTACGCGGAGACGGGCATCATCGAGTCCTACCGCCAGGCCCTGCAGCACATGCATGAGGTCGGCGAACCGCTCCGCTAGGTCCACCGGCCGACGAGCCGGATGATGCGGCCGTGCGGCTGGAACCGACAGGGGCGCGCAGGCGTTCTCTCACCAGGAGCGGCTCCGGCCGCGGAGGAGGCACGGATCATGTCGAACGGTGCAAAGATCGCCATCGGGGGAGTCGTCGCGGCAGTCGTCCTGATTCCGTTCATCGGATTCTGGTGGTCGCTGCTGGTCCTCATCGGTGTACCCACGGTGGGGTACCTCATGCTCGACCCGGCACAGAGGCGCAGGCTCCGCCGGATCAGTCGCAAGGAGATAGGGCGCTGAACAGCACAGTCACCGCGGTGAGCAGCAATGGCGTGTATTCCTTCACCAAGCCGAACAGGGCCGGCGTGATGCTGCTGGCCGGGCTCGGAGTGGAGGGCGACGTCCACGCGGGGGTCACGGTGAAGCACCGCTCCCGGGTCGCCCAGGACCCGACGCAGCCCAACCTGCGTCAGGTCCACCTCATCCACCAGGAGCTGTTCGCCGAGCTGAGGGCGGCGGGGTTCGAGGTCGTGCCGGGCGATCTCGGGGAGAACGTCACCACCAGCGGGATCGATCTCCTCGGCCTCCCCGTCGGCACCCTGCTCCACCTCGGCGACGAGGCCGTCGTCGAGGTGACCGGATTGCGGAATCCGTGCCTGCAGATCGACAGATTCCAGAGCGGCCTGCTCAAGCAGGTCGTCGGCCGCGCGGACGACGGCACCGTCGTCCGCAGGGCGGGAATCATGGGCGTCGTGACGACGGGCGGAGCCGTGCGGCCCGGTGACGCGATACGAGCCGAGCTGCCCGCCGGACCTCACCGGCCGCTGGAGCAGGTCTAGCGACGCGGGCTTCCTGGCCGCCCGGTCACGGGCAGGCCAGGAGGGTCCGCACACCCGGGCCGGAGCAGCGGGGCGATGATCTCCTCCTAGGAGCGGGCCCGCCCGCTCTGGATCCGAGCCGCCTCGGGCGCCGGCCCTTCCGGTGTGCCGGTTCCGCCGGACGAGTCGGACGGCCTCGTCGGCCGCGCGGACGGGCGGCACTGTCGACGGCTCCCTCGCGCACCTGCTCAGGCGGGCCGGACCGCCAGTTCGTCCAGCGACTTCAGCAGTCCCGGGAGCGCCGGTCCCCGGCCGACGGGCAGCACCTCGCCCGGTTCCTCGTCCAGCAGGACGAAAGCGATGTCGTCGGTCCGGGCGACGAGGGACCAGCCGGGGCCGTCGACACGCAGCGTGCGGGCACCGCCGGGGGCGAACGCCGATCGGATCCGGCCGGGCGGGGGAGGGGTCGCCACGTAGGCGAGGGCGGCTTCGAGCACCTTGCGCACCCCGGGGTGCCGCCCGGAGCCGTTCTCCTCCGCGTCTCCGTCGTCCTTGGCGCCGCGGCCCTCGGCGTCCTCCGTCGCGCCACCGGCCGGCTGCCCCTCCCGGGCGTCACCGTCCGGCCTGCCGAACGCTGTCTCGTCGTCGATCTGCTCGCGCCAGGCGGACCACTGCAGGGCGATCTCGTCCGCGCCGAGTCGCCGCTGGGCCGCGCCCCAGACCTCGGTGTCCGGGGGAGTCAGAGGAGCCGGAGCGGTTCCCTCGGCATCAGGGTCCGGCTCCGGGTCGTGCGGCTCGGGGACCCCTGGAGCGGCCACCGCCAGTGCGAGCGGCCATCCCGGGAGGGCGCAGACGACCGAGCGGTCGTCGGGGGAGAGGTCGTACTCCATCCCGCAGTCCCACGAGGCGATGGCGACGGCCACCAGCGAGACGTCCTCGACGACGACGGTCCAGCGGGCGCCCCCGCTGTCCTGGCCGAGCACGAGTCCGTACCCCTCGGCGTACGGCTCGAGGCCGAGCGCGGCACACGCGGCCACGTAGTCGTCCCCCAGCACGCTGGGAAACTGCGCGGGGGTCAGCAGCACCGCGGTCAGCACAAACAGCGCGTCGTCCTCGGCGACCGTGTCGTCCGTCCCTGCCACAGCACCCACCCTCATCCCAGATCGCTTGGTCCGTCGGCGCACCTTAACTACTCGGTAACCCTGTCGTCGAGGCCCTGACAAGGGATAACGGCCACGTATCCGGAGAACGCGACCGGCCGCGGGGGTTCGCCACGGCACCCCTCGCGCCGTGGTCCCGGTCCGCCGGTCACCCCTAAGGTGGTGAGACCGGCCGACGAGGGGGACAGCATGGTGGAGCGGTACGCACGGCTGAAGGAGATCCAGCGTCTGGACCCGGAGCGGGACTTCCTGGAGATCTACCGCCTCACCGTGACCTACGAATTCCCCTGGGACATCACCCGCGCCCTCGAACTCGCCCTGTTCCGCACGTACGCGGTCCCCAGCATCGGCCGGCTGCTGGCCGAGACCGGGGAACTGACGGAACGTTCACAGAAGAGGTACGACGACACCGCACTCCTGCTCGACGCCGTCGTCGAGCACGGCTTCGACAGCGAGCACGGCCGCGCGGCCGTCCGCCGGATCAACCGGATGCACCGCAGCTACGACATCAGCAACGACGACATGCGGTATGTGCTGTGCACATTCGTGGTCACCCCCAAGCGCTGGCTGGACAGGTACGGCTGGCGAAGGCTGTCCGCCCACGAGCGGCGTGCCTTCGCCGCGTACTACCGCACGCTCGGTACCCGCATGGGAATCCGGGACGTGCCGCGGACGTACGAGGAGTTCGAGCACGCCCTGGACTCCTACGAGGACGAGCACTTCGGCTGGGACGAGGGAGCGCGCACCGTCTCCGACGCCACGCTGGCCCTGATGGGCTCCTGGTACCCGCGGCCGCTGGCGCCCGCCGTGCGCAGCGCGAGCCTCGCCCTGCTCGACGACTCGCTGCTGCGGGCGTTCCGGTACGAGCGGCCGGGCCCCGTCGCCCGGGGTCTGACCCGCGGCGCGCTGCGTCTGAGAGCACGCGCCGTACGTCTCATGCCGCCGCGTTCCAGGGCCCATTACGCCCGGCAGAACCCCGAGATCAAGGGCTACCGGGAGGGCTACGAGATCGCCCGGCTCGGTACGTTCCCCATTCCGGGAGTGCGCGGCTGCCCCGTGCCGCACGGACGGGCCTCGGGCGCACCGGACGAGTGAGGCGGGTGGCGGCCGCCGGTGCCACGGCGACCGCTCAGCCGGTGCGCACGGCCAGCGCCAGGTAGCGACTGTCCTCGTCGGTGTACGCGTCCAGTCGCCATCCCGCGTCCGCCAGCAGCGGCGCGAGGCGGGGCTTCGCCCTGAGGTCGTCGTCGGAGACGTCCCGGCCGTGCCGTGCGGCCAACGCCGCACGCCCGATGGGGTGGAAGAGCGCGAGCCGGCCACCCGGGCGCACCACGCGCGCCAGTTCCGAGAGACCTCGCGCCGGCTGCGGGAGATGCGAGATCAGGCCGGCGGCGAAGACGGCGTCGAGGACGCCGGTGCGCAGCGGGAGCCGGGCGACATCAGCGAGCAGCAGCGCGCCGCTCGTTCCTCTGCCTGCGCGCGTTGCCGCGTCCAGCATGGGCGGTGTCAGGTCGGCGCCCAGCACCGCCCCACCGGGTCCGACCGCCTTCCGCAGCGCCGGCAGGGCCCGCCCCGTGCCGCAGCCCGCGTCGAGCACGGCCCCGCCGGGACGCAGGCCGAGCTCGCCGACGGCGGCGGCGTAGACCGGGCCGTCATCGGGGAAGCGACTGTCCCAGGCTGCTGCCCGCGGGGTGAAGAAGTCCTGGACGTGCGTCTGGTCGTCGGCCATGGGGACATGATCGCGCAGTCCGCACCCGAGCGAAACGACGCGAGGCGGTGCGCACGTTCGAACGCTGCCCGATCGTTCGGGAACATCTCTCTGTCATATCCCAACACCTTTCGAAATGCGCCCCTGGTACGCGCCCCGGAGCGGGCTAGCGTCCCGGATCCATGGGACACCTGGACCACGCCACCTTCGGCTGGCTGACACCCGTGCTGTCGTACGCGATGGCATCGATCGGCGCCGCGCTCGGACTGCGCTGTACCGTGCGCGCACTCGGCACCCGCGGCCGTTCGCGCCGGAACTGGCTCCTCACGGCCGCCTCCGCCCTCGGCACCGGCATCTGGACGATGCACTTCGTCGCCATGCTCGGATTCGGTGTCACCGGCACCGACATCCGTTACGACGTGCCGCTCACCCTCCTCAGCCTGCTGGTCGCCATGCTGGTGGTGGGGGCGGGCGTCTTCACGGTCGGCTACAGCCGCGACCGCTCGCGGGCCCTGCTCGCCGGCGGTCTCACCACCGGCCTCGGCGTCGCCAGCATGCACTACCTCGGTATGGCCGCCCTGCGTCTCCACGGCACGGTCGCCTACGACCCGCTGCTGGTGGGGGTGTCGGTCGGCATCGCCGTCGTCGCGGCCACCGCTGCGCTGTGGGCGGCGCTGAACATCAAGTCGCCGGGAGCCGTGGCGCTCGCGTCCCTGGTCATGGGCGCGGCGGTGAGCAGCATGCACTACACCGGCATGCTGGCCGTCGGAGTCCGGGTCGCGCCGTCGGGATCCGCACTGCCCGGCGCGACGGTGATGCAGTTCATCTTTCCCCTTGCCGTGGGGCTGGGGTCGTACCTCTTCCTCACCTCGGCGTTCGTCGCCCTCTCTCCGGCCGCCCGGGCCCACGACTCGCATGCAGCGACCCCGACTCCCGACGACGCCCCCGCGGAGCGGCCGGCGAGGGCGGGGGCTCCCTGACGGTCCCCGAACCCGTGGTTCCCCCGTCGTACACAGCATTCGGGGCACAGAGCTCCCCACTCGGAACGAGGAGGCCATGCGCACATCCCGCACGACGACCCCGGAACCCGGCGCAGACGCAGACGGGCCCGTGACACCGCCGCGCGGACGACGCGCACACGCCGGAGCCCCCGCGGACGAACGCCACGCACACGAGGCGGGCCCGCCCACGCCCGGCGGACCTCCGCCGCGAGGCGGGCCTCTGCGCCCCCGAACCGTACGAGCCAAGGTCATTTCGCTGCTGATGGTGCCCGTCGTCTCGCTCCTCGCCCTCTGGGGATTCGCCACCGTCACCACGGCCCAGGACGTGGCACGCCTGCGCGAGGTCCAGCGTGTGGACAGCACGGTGCGGGCTCCGGTCACCTCGGCCGTCGGCGCCCTGCAGAGCGAACGCACGGCCGCGCTCCGCCAGCTGGCCGCACCCGGAGCCGGCCACGCGGCCACCCTGAAGCAACGGGCCGCGCGGACGGACGCGGCGCTGGAAGACCTGCGCCTGGGTGACGAACACACCGTCGCCGACGCCGGCACTCTTCCCGCAGGAGCTGCTGCCCGGCTGACCACGTTCCTCGACCGCGCCCAGCAGTTGGGCGCCCTGCGCACCCGTCTCCTGGGCATGTCCGGGAAGGGGACCGGCGCCTCCCGGCCGGCGGACGCCGAGATACGCACCGCGTACACCCGGTACACCGGGACGATCACCACGGCCTTCGATGTCTCGGGCGCCCTGACCGGAACCCAGGACGCCGCAACGGGCTCCGAGGCCCGGGTCCTGCTCGAACTGGCCAGGAGCGGGGAGATGCTGGCACGCGAGGAGTCGCTGCTGGGGTCGGCCGTACTGACCGGCACACTCGGAGGGGAAGAACTGCGCCTGTTCACCGGCGCCGTGGCGACCCGCCGGACGCTGGCCGACGCGGCCGGGGACGATCTGCCCGCCGCCGGGCGCGAGGCCTGGCGCGCCCTCGACGAACGCGGCGCCTATCGGCGGCTGACGGCGGCCGAGGACGCGGTGCTGGCCGCACCGCCCGGAAGGCGCGCGGCGACGGCGGTGCCCGCGGCCTGGGAGAGGGACACGGCGACGGTGCGCACGGCGATGCGCGCCATCGAGACAAGAGCGGGCGCCCGGGCTGCCGACCGGGCGGGGCCCTTCACACGGGCGCTGTTCAGCCCGTCCGGGGCAGCCGTTCTCCTCGGATTCCTCGCAGTCGCCGCCTCGCTGGTGATCTCCGTACGGATCGGCCGCGGGCTCGTCGTCGAACTCGTCGGCCTCCGCGACAGCGCGCTGGAGATCGCGTGGCGCAAACTGCCGCACGCCATGGGGCGGCTGCGCGCGGGTGAGGAGATCGACGTGCGGGCCGAGGCCCCGGCGGGGCGAACGTCCCACGACGAGATCGGCCAGGTGGGCGAGGCCCTGGACGTCGTGCACCGCGCCGCCCTCGACGCCGCCGTCGAACGCGCCGAACTCGCCGGAGGCATCTCCGGGGTCTTCGTGAACCTGGCCCGCCGCAGCCAGGTCCTCGTCCACCGCCAGCTAGCCCTCCTCGACGGCATGGAACGCCGGGCCGACGACCCGGGCGAACTCGGTGACCTGTTCCGCCTCGACCACCTCACGACCCGCATGAGGCGGCACGCCGAAAGCCTGATCATCCTCTCCGGCGCCGCCCCCGGGCGCGCCTGGCGGATGCCCGTACCACTGACCAATGTCGTACGCGCGGCGGTCTCGGAGATCGAGGACTACGCGCGCGTGGAGGTGAGGGCGCTGCCCGACGCCGGTGTGAAGGGCGCGGCCGTGGCCGACCTCACCCATCTGCTGGCCGAACTCGTGGAGAACGCGGCGCAGTTCTCACCGCCCCACACCAAGGTGCGGATCAGCGGGGAGCCGGTGGGCAACGGGTACGCCCTGGAGATCGAGGACCGTGGGCTCGGCATGGGCAGGGAACTGCTCGACGAGGCGAACCGGCGCATCGAGCAGTCCGAGACCCTCGACCTCTTCGACAGCGACCGGCTCGGGCTCTTCGTCGTCAGCAGACTCTCCGCCCGCCACCACATCAAGGTGCAGCTGCGCACCTCCCCCTACGGGGGAACGACCGCGGTGGTGCTGCTGCCGACGGCATGCCTCCGGAACGGGCTTCCGGAAGGATCGTCGGCCGGTCCGGCGGACGCCGCGGCCCGGTCGACAGCCGTGGCCGGCGACGACGCAGGGCCGCGCCCCCCACGCCCACGCCCCGTCGCGGTCCCCGCACCCGTCGCCGTTCCGGCCCTGGAACCGGGCGCGGAAGCCGGCGGCCGGACGGAACCCCGGCCCGGCGCCGCCCCCGTGACCACCCTCCGCCGGCGCGCGCGTTCCGCCGAGGAGGACGGTGAGCTACCCCGGCGTGTCCGGCAGGCCAGCCTCGTACCCCAACTGCGCGAGCAGCTGAAGCGGGAGGAGGACGAGCAGCATTCCACCGGGTCGGCCACCGTGGCCGGCCGCACCCCGGAACTGGCACGCGACCGCATGACCGCCTACCGCGACGGTTGGGTCCGCGGTGGCGGGGCAGCGCCGGGGAGCGACCCCCACGGCTGCTCCGCCCCCGGGCCCGCAACCCCGTTCCGCCGGTACACCGAAGGAGAGCAGACATGATCGTGAACGAGAGGCCCGGACGGGCTTCCCGAGGCTCCGGCGAACTCGACTGGCTGCTGGACGATCTGGTGGCACGGATCGCCGACATCCGGCACGCCGTCGTCCTGAGCAACGACGGTCTCGCCGTCGGCGCTTCCCATGCGCTGGGCCGCGAGGACGCCGAACACCTCGCTGCCGTGGCATCGGGCTTCAACAGCCTGGCGAAGGGCACGGGGCGGCACTTCGGAGTCGGGAACGTACGCCAGACGATGGTCGAGATGGACGACGGCTTCCTGTTCGTCGTGGCTGCGGGGGACGGCTCCTGTCTCACCGTCCTGAGTACGGCGTTCGCGGACATCGGCCTCGTGGCGTACGAGATGGCCCGCCTGGTGAAGCGGGTGGGCGAGCACCTCGCCACCCCGGTGAGGCTCGCCGGACCACCGGCGACGGGCTGAGGACGGGCACGTGCGGATGAGCGAGGGCGGAGTGCCGCCGGACAGCACGGGCGGTCCACCGGGGAGCGCGGACGGTGTGCCGGCGGGCGGCGAGCACGGAGTACCTCCGGGCGGCGACGGCGGACCCCCGGCCGAGTACGGCGTACCGCTCGGCAGCCAGTGGTACGACGCCGAGGCGGGCCCGCTGGTCCGCCCCTACGCGGTCACCGGTGGCCGGACGCAACCGGGGCCCACCGGTGTGCGGTTCGACCTGATCGCCCTCGTGGCGGCCGACGACTGCGCGGATGACCGGCAGGGTGAGGCGCTGCTGGGCCCCGAGCACCGGGCGCTGCTCGCCCTGTGCCGCGAGGAGATCCAGTCGGTCGCGGAACTGTCCGCGGACGCCGATCTGCCCGTCGGTGTGGTGCGGGTGCTTCTCGGAGACCTGCTGGAGGCCGGCTGTGTCCGGGTCAGCAGGCCCGTGCCGCCCGCGCTGCTGCCCGACGAGCGCATCCTGCGTGAGGTGATCGACGGCCTCCGGGCGCTCTGAGCGCTCCGGTAACGGTCATGCGCACCGCTCACTCACGAAGGAATTCGATTCCGACCGGGCACGGGACGAACCCGTCCGGCCACATAAGTCAAAATCCGTTCACCCGCTTCGGTGACTGCCTCTGCTTGCCATGCTGTCGCCCCTACTGACGGCACTCGCGAGAGAAGTGATCGATGCCCTCCGAGCATGTGGACAGCCCAGCCGAGGAAGAATCCGGAGCCCTCGCCCTGAAGATACTTGTCGCCGGCGGCTTCGGGGTCGGCAAGACGACACTCGTCGGCGCGGTGAGCGAGATCCGGCCGCTGCGGACCGAGGAACTCCTCAGCGAGGCCGGGCAGTCCGTCGACGACACCGCCGGGGTGGATCAGAAGACCACCACCACGGTCGCCATGGACTTCGGAAGGATCACGATCCGCTCGGGGCTGTCGCTCTACCTGTTCGGCACGCCGGGACAGGACCGGTTCTGGTTCCTGTGGGACGAACTCTCGCAGGGTGCGCTCGGAGCCGTCGTCCTGGCCGATACACGGCGGCTCGAGGACTGCTTCCCGGCCGTCGACTACTTCGAGCACCGGCGCATCCCGTTCGTCGTCGCCGTCAACTGCTTCACGGGCGCACGGACCTACGCCGAGGACGACGTCTCCCGCGCACTGGATCTGGACGGGGGGACACCAGTCGTCCTGTGCGACGCGCGCGACCGCGCCTCCGGGAAGGAGGTCCTGATCCGCATGGTCGAATACGCCGGACGGATGCACACCGCGCGGCTCCTCGACGCGGTCGGGCAGGCGTCCGGCCCGGGGTGAGACCGGGGCAGGGCGAGGTCGTCCCGGTCCACGACGTGCGCCGGGAGCACGCCCTCGACCGCGGTCGGGCCGTGGCGCGAAGCAGCGCCTCCGGGGCGGGGAGGCGCTTGCCCGCAGGGGAGCCGTGCGCAAGGCTTGCGCGGAACGTGGGGAACGGATGAACGGGGAGGACGAGCACATGGCGCTGGACCGGGGACTTGACTGGCTTCTTGACGATCTCACCAGCCGGGTGGAGCACGTCCGGCACGCGCTGGTGCTCTCGAACGACGGGCTGGTGACCGGTGCCAGCACGAGCCTGGCCCGCGAGGACGCGGAACACCTGGCGGCGGTCTCGTCCGGACTGCAGAGTCTGGCCCGGGGGTCGGGGCGGCACTTCGGGGCAGGAAGAGCACGTCAGACCATGGTGGAGTTCGACGAGGCGCTGCTCTTCGTGACGGCGGCGGGCGACGGCAGCTGCCTCTGCGTCCTGAGTGCGGCCGAAGCCGATGTGGGCCAGGTCGCCTACGAGATGACCCTGTTGGTCAATCGCGTGGGTGAACACCTCGGTGTGACGGCACGGCAGGGCGTCGAGAGTATCGACCGCCTCTGACCTGCCCTTCCGCGGACAAGTAGGAGTTGTCCACAGGCTCGGCGACATTTTCCTCCCCCGGCTACCGTGGTCACACAGAGTAATTCGACTCACGGGGGAGGTAAGCCATGAACGTTACGGAAGACACTCGTAGGCCCGCCGCCGGCGCGGCGGAGCCGGAGTGTGTGTCGGCAGGTCGTGCAGCTCAGGAACTGACATTGAAACGCGGTGAGTTCGATCTCGCCGTCCATCTGGGCCTGATCGGTGCTGAGCCGGCGACCGGCGGGGCGAGGCCGCGGTTCCGCCGGCAGGAGATCGACCGGCTGCGCGCACGGCCCGGGTTCCCCGAATCGCTTCGGGACCAGGTGCGTACCGCAGGCACGGCGGAAGGTGCCGCCCTGCTCGGAATCAGCCCCGTGCGCTTCACGGGCCTCGCCCGAATCGGCTGCGTCTCACCGGTCGCGTTCTACCTGAACCGCTACCGCGCGGTGGTATGGCTCTATCTGAGGGACGAGCTCCTCGCCTTCGCCGCGCGGGAACCCGATCTGGTCGCGGCCAAGAGCCCGGCGGGGATGCGCACCATGCTCGAGGCGGGCACCGACTGGCGTGCGCGCAACTGGCGTTCGCGCAGGATCGACCGGTTGCTGAACCGTGCGGCGGACCCGTGGGCGCGCGCCGCGCTGCAGGCGTCCGCTCTGGATCCGGTGCAGCTCGCAGAGGTGGTGGAGGATCCGTACGAGCGTGCCTATCTGGCCCGCGTGCTGCCGGATCACGCCTTCGGCCGACCGGGGTCGCCGGCCGGAAGGGAGGCCGTGGTGAAGCTGATGCTGGCGGACGATCCGGACGAAATCCTGTGGCGCCGGGTGAATCTGACGATGGAGCTCGATCGGGCGCGCGAGATCCGCCCTGCCCCGCGACCCGGATGCGAACCCGCGTTCCGCCCGGTGCCTGGCGGAGCGGTGGTGAGTGGGGCCAGGCCCGCTTCCCTGCGGCCCGGCCCGGCGCCGGGCCGCCCCGGTGCGAGGCCCGGTGCGGCGCGGGCGCTGCTGGCCCGGATCGGGCTGCGCAGGCCCGGGCGTGAAGATCGTTAAAGCGATTGCACGGCGCGGTGCGACCAGGCATCTTGGGCCCATGCTGATCAGAGACGCCACCCCCGAGGACTGGCCCGCGATCTGGCCGTTCTTCCACGCTGTCGTCGTCGCGGGGGAGACCTTCACCTACCCGGTCGATCTCGGTGAGGGCACGGCCCGGGGCTGGTGGTTCCTCCCGGAGCCGAACCGCACGGTCGTCGCGGTCGACGAGGCCGGGACGGTGCTCGGTACAGCCAAGATGAACAGGAATCACATGGGCAACGGCTCGCACATCGCCAGCGCCAGTTACATGGTCGCGCCGGAGCACTCCGGCCGGGGTGTGGGCCGGGCGCTGTGCGAGTACACCGTGAACTGGGCGCGTGCGTCGGGCTATCGCGCCATGCAGTTCAACGCCGTGGTGGAGACGAACACCCACGCCGTGCGGCTGTACCGGTCCCTCGGTTTCGAGGTCATCGGGACCCTTCCCGAGGGATTCAAGCACCCCACCCAGGGCTATGTGGGCCTGCACATCATGCACAAGTCGCTCTGAAGACACCTCACAGACCTCCGGCGTCCCGGTGAGGGCAGTGGCTTCCGGCCATCCTGGCGTGTCCGGAATGTTACAAGTAGCGCTGTTCTGGACATGGTTGGCATATCGCTGAGGCATGGGGCGGGTGCGCCCTTTGGGGCAGAGGGCAGTACTGTGCGCCCCACCGCCATTCCAGCGGTGCATTCATATGGAGGAAGAATCGATGACCATACCCAGGAGATCGTGGCGCGGCGCGGGAGCATTCGCGGCCGCCGCGGTAGTCGGCCTGGCAGGCGGGGTCATCTCCGCCGGGCCGGCCGCAGCTCACACACCCACCTGGGCCGTGACCTGCTCCGAAGTGACGCTCAACCTGACGGCCTACTCGGGCAGCGCCACCAATGAGGTGACGGTCTCCGTCGTGGGTGGCGACGTGCTCCTTCCGACGACCCAGTTCGGCCGGGAATACAGCACGCAGACGCCGCTCCAGCTCCCGAAGCACGACAAGGAGCTGACCGTCCGCCTGGTCGTCAAGGCCGGGGACAACAGCAAGTACTCCGTCGAGGACACGAAGACTGCTCCGGTCTGCGAGGACGACAGCCCGTCGCCCACCCCGACCGAGGAGACGCCTTCGGAGGCTCCGAGCACCGAGCCGCCGACCTCGGCCCCCGAGCCGAGCGAGACGCCGAGCGAGACCGCCACTGAGGCCGCGCCCGCGCCGTCCGAGTCGAGCAGCACCGCGCCGGACCTCGCCGAGACCGGTTCGTCGTCGGCCACACCCGTCATCGGCGGAGCCGCTCTCGCGGTTCTCCTCGCCGGCGGTGGCATCCTGTGGTCCGTTCGCAAGCGCCGCAGCACGCAGCACTGACGCGTCCGGGCACTCCGGCAGACGGTGATTGAACACCGGAGGGCCGGGTGGGGGCGTACCGCATCGACTTCGTTGCCGTACGCCCCTGTCGCGTTCTCTGCCGAAGGCGGAGTCCCGCACTGCCCTCACGGCGTCAGGACGCGGGGCCGATTTCGCACCAGACGGCCTTGCCCTCCCCCCGGGGCTCGATGCCCCAGCGTTCCGCGACCGCGTCGAGAAGCAGCAGACCGCGCCCCGAGGTCGACGTCTCGCCCGGAGTGCGGCGCCGGGGCCAGACGCTCGAACGGTCCTGGACCGACAGTCTGATGCGCCGCACGGGCTCCGGCAGCACTTCCAGCGTCAGCACCGCCCCGCCCTCGGTGTGCAGCAGCACATTGACCAGCAATTCGCCCGTGACCAGCTCCGCGTCATCCGCCAGACCGGCCAGGTCCCAGTCCGTCAGAGCCTGACGCACGATCGACCGGGCCTCCGAGAGCCCCTGCGGATCCGCCTGATGGATGTACTGGTGCAGGCGGGGAGCGCGCGGCGACCCGAGGTCCGGGCTGCGCCGCAGGACCAGCAGTGCCACGTCGTCGCCCGACCCCCACCGCTCCCACAACCGGTCCGACAGATGGTCGGCCAGCGCCTCGGCGCCGTCCGGCCCGTCGCTCACCTCATGGATCAGGGCCGCAACACCCGCGTCCACGTCGGCTCCCGGTTCCTCGACCAGCCCGTCGGTGTAGAGCACGAGTGTCTCGCCGGGCACCAGGTCGAGGCGGGTCTCCGGGTACTCCTCGTCCCGGAAATCAGTGGAGATGCCCAGCGGAAGACCCCCGCGCACCTGCGGGACGCCGACCCGCCCGTCGGTGTGCCTGATCAGCGGCCCGAAGTGCCCGGCGCGTGCCACCCGGACCGCCCCCGTGGCGAGATCCACCTGGGCGTACGTCGACGTCGCGAACCGGTCGGTGTCCAGCTCTGCGAGAAAGCGGGAGGCCCGCGCCAGAACGGTCGCCGGAGGATGCCCCTCGGCGGCGTAGGCGCGCAGGGCGATGCGGAGCTGACCCATGATCGCCGCAGCGTGCGTGTCATGGCCCTGCACATCGCCCACCACGATGCCGATACGGTCCCTGGGGAGTGTGATCACGTCGTACCAGTCGCCGCCGACCTCGCGCCCGCTCCATGCGGCGTGGTAGCGGACCGCGATCTCGCCGCCCTCGATCTCCTGGATCCGCCGCGGGAGCATGGCCGACTGGAGGCCGGTGGCGAATTCGCGCTCCTCGTCGAAGAGGATGGCCCGCTGCAGGGACTGGGCCACGATGGCGGCCAGCCCCAGACAGAGGATCCGCTCATCCGCAGTGAACGCCGTTCGTTCACGGTAGAACAGAGCGAGTCCGCCCAGTGACCGTGCCTGAGCGATCAGCGGCAGATAGGCGACGGCGCTGAAATTCAGCGCGCCGATGTGCGGTTCGAGCACGGGATAGCGCCGGACCAGTGAACCGAGCGAGCTGATGAACCGGGGGCGCCCGCTGAGGATCGTGTCCCCGAGGGGAAGCGTCGCGTCGAGCTGCCCCGAGCCCAGGCCCTCGAGGACCTCCACCGACTCCCCGCTCAGCGCGATGATCCTCAGCGCGGAGTTCTCGACCAGGCCGAGCGCCAGCCCGTCCGCGCCGATACCGACCAGGCCGCCCGGGCCGGTGAGAGCGGCGGTGACGTCGTCGACGGTCACAGCGCGTGACATTGCGGCGGTGGTGCGTTCGACGACGTTGGTCTGGTGGCGACGGCGTTTTTCCAGGTCCAGCACGAAGGCCGAATGGGTGACTTCGGCCGTCGCGTCCCGCACCACACCGATGACGCGGTGTGCCCGGCCGTCCTCGGAGCGCAGGATCCGTGCCTGGACATGGGTCCACTGGCGGGTCCCGTCCTCCAGGGGCACCTGGAAGTGGACGCTGTACGAACTGCTCCCGCTGGAGATCGCCTCGTCGATCGTGGTCTCCAGGCGCGCCCGGTCAGTCGCGTCCAAAAGGTCGATCACGGCCGAGGGGGACTTCTCGAAGGTCGCCGCATTCAGGCCGAAGACCGTCAGCCCGGCTTCGTCGACGTCCACGGTCCTGGCATCCAGGTCCCATTCGAAGCTGCCGGTCCGGTTCATGGCGAGGCGCTCCGCGATCCCCGTCTCGCCGGCGTGCTGCCGTTCGAGCCGGAGCCGCGACGCTGCTTCGTCGTCTGCTCGCCGTGAAGAGTCGGTCATGCCTGCTCCGGAGGTCGTCCGGCGGGGCTGCTGGACGTCGCGGCCCGTGAATCTCAATTGTCGAGCCCGCGATGCCTGAGTGCCACAGCGCTACAGCGGCGGACCCGGCGCCAGGAGCCTGCGTCCGCCGTCGCAGAATGGCACACAGAGACCGTCCACGGCTGACCGGAGCGCACACCATGAACGACGACGAGCCCGTCCTGATGCACACCGAGGGTCACATCCTGCGCATCACCCTCAACCGGCCCAGGGCCCTCAATGCCCTCACGCATTCCATGGTCCGCCGTATCGACGAAGCGCTCACGCTGGCCGCGGGGGACGACGCGGTCGCCGCCGTCGTGATCGACGGAGCCGGGGACCGGGGGCTCTGCGCCGGCGGAGACATCCGTTCGATCTACGAGGACGCCCGGGCCGGCCGCCGGGCCTCGGTGGACTTCTGGCGTGACGAGTACCGTCTCAACGCCCGGATCGCGAGGTTTCCGAAACCGTACGTGGCACTCATGGACGGCATCGTGATGGGCGGCGGGGTGGGTGTGTCCGCCCACGGTGACGTCCGCATCGTCACCGAGCGCTCACGCGTCGCGATGCCCGAGACAGGCATCGGCTTCGTTCCCGACGTCGGCGGCACTCACTTGCTGGCCGCGGCACCGGGCGAGCTCGGCACGCACCTCGCACTGACCGGCCGTGCGGTCGACGCGGCCGACGCCATTCTGTGCGGCCTCGCCGACCACTTCGTTCCGTCGCACCGCCTCGCCGACCTCACCAACGAGCTTTCCCGGAGCGAGGAACCCGCCGGGACGACGGACATCGTACGGCGGTACGCGTCGGCGGCCCCGGAGGGGGAACTCGCCTCGCACCGCGGGTGGATCGACGACTGCTACGCCGCCGACACCGTCGAGGAGATCATCGACCGGCTGGTGAACAGCGGACTGCCCGCCGCGAAGGAGACCGCCGTCGAACTCCTGGGCGCGTCACCCACCGCGCTCAAGGTCACCCTGGCCGCAGTGCGCCGTGCCAAGGGGCTCGGCAGCCTCGAAGCCGTCCTCGACCAGGAGTTCCGCGTCTCCTGCCGGGCCTTCACCGGCCACGACCTGGTGGAGGGGGTACGCGCCCGGATCATCGACAAGGACCGCACCCCGCGCTGGAGCCCCGCCGAAGCCGGTGACGTCACCGCCGCCGACGTGGCCCGCCACTTCGAGCCGCTCGGCGAGCAGGAATTGGGCCTCGCCTCCGTCTGATCCATCTGCCCGGCCACCGGCCGCGGTTTCCCGTTCCTGCCCACCGGCCGCGGTCCCGCGTGCCCGCCCGGCTCCGCCGCCGGGCACGCGAGACCCCGGCACAGGGGGCCGGGGCTCCGCCTCACACGCGTACCGCCAGCCGGTCCGCTGCAGCGTCCCAGGCCCCGGAACCGCCCTGCGGGGTGTAGTGACGCAGTTGCTGGGTGCGGGCGACGAGCCTGCGGATGTGCGCCGGCCCGCCCACCAGGCCATGGGCCCGGGCCTGGAGCAGCACGTTGCCGAGCGCGGTCGCCTCTGCGGGCCCCGCCGTCACCGGCAGACCGGTCGCGTCCGCCGTCCACTGGCAGAGCAGCTCGTTGCGCGAGCCACCGCCGACCAGATGGATCCGTGTCAGCTCGCGGCCTGCCAGAGCGGCGGCCTCGCGCAGTGTCCTGCGATGGGCCAGCGCCAGACTCTCCAGGACACACCGCACATATCCACCCGGGCCGTCCGGTGTGCCCTGCCCCGTCCGGGTGAGAGCGGCGTCGATCCGCGACGGCATGTCATCCGGTGCCAGGAACACCGGATCGTCCGGGTCGATCACGGCGCCGAAAGGCCGGGCACGTGCCGCGTCGGCGAGGAGGCCCGGCAGCTCCGTCGGAGTGCCGTTGCGTTCCCAGGTACGGCGGCACTCCTCCAGCAGCCACATCCCCATGATGTTGCGGAGATAGCGCACCGTGCCGTCCACACCGCGTTCATTGGTGAAATTTGCTGCCCTCGACTCCTCGGTCAGCACCGGCGCGTCCAGTTCGAGCCCGGCCAGCGACCAGGTGCCGCACGAGACGTACGCGAAGCCGGGCTCGGTGGCGGGGACCGCGGCGACGGCCGATGCGGTGTCGTGCGAGGCCACGGTCGTCACCGGTGTCCCCGCCGGCAGACCCGTGAACGCGGCCACGTGCGGGAGCAGGGTGCCCGCACGCTCGCCGGGTTCTCGCAGGGTCGGGAACAGCGAACGCTCCAGCCCCATCCGCCCGATCAGCGTGTCGGACCAGCGGCCGGTGCGTGCGTCGAACAGGCCGGTCGTCGAGGCGTTGGTCGCTTCCGCCCCCACCTCTCCCGTCAGCCAGTACACCAGCAGATCGGGCATCAGCAGAAGGGTCCGGGCCGCCTTCCACTGAGCCGTCGAACGGTGGGCGGCCAACTGGAAGACGGTGTTGAACGGCAGATGCTGCAGGCCGCCGACGGCGTACAGCTCCTGTGGCTCGAAGCGGCCGAGCACCTCGGCGGCGGCCTCGGCGTTGCGCCCGTCGCGGTAGTGGAACGGGAGGCCGAGCAGCGATCCGTCGGAGTCCAGCAGCCCGTAGTCCACGGCCCAGGTGTCGATGCCCACCGAGGCCACAGGGCCGCTGCGCGCAGCGGCGCGCAGCCCGTCCAGCATGCCCTGGTACAGGGCGAGCACGTCCCAGCGGAGCCCGTCGGGGAGCAGGACCGGCGTGTTGGCGAAGCGGTGCGCCTCGGTCAGCACCAGTTCGTCGGGCCCGACCCTGCCGGTGATGACCCGGCCGCTGGTGGCGCCCAGGTCCACCGCGGCGAACACCGGGTCGTGTCGTGAAGTCGCAGACATGGAATTCTCATCCGATCCGGGCAGAGCCGCACCCCGGGTGTTCGCGGAACAGCACCCGGGGCGCGGCGAGGTGGAACGTGGTCAGCGCAGGAACGCCGCCGCCACACCGGCGTCGACCGGAATGTGGAGGCCGGTGGTGTGGGTGAGATCCCCGCCCGTCAGTGCGAAGACGGCGTTGGCGACATGCTCCGGGAGCACTTCACGCTTGAGGATGGTGCGCTGGGCGTAGAACTCGCCGAGCTTCTCCTCCTCGATGCCGTACGTCGCCGCGCGCTGTGCTCCCCAGCCCGCGGCGAAGATTCCGGAACCACGGACCACACCGTCCGGATTGACCCCGTTGACCCGGATGCCGTGCTCGCCGAGCTCGGCCGCCAACAGGCGCACCTGGTGGGCCTGGTCGGCCTTGGTGGCCGAGTACGCGATGTTGTTCGGGCCGGCGAACACGGCGTTCTTGGACGCGATGTAGATGATGTCGCCGCCCAGGTTCTGGGCCCGCATCACCCGCGCCGCCTCGCGGGAGACCAGGAACGAACCCCGCGCCATGATGTCGTGCTGCAGGTCCCAGTCCCGGGCCGTGGTCTCCAGCAGCGGCTTGGAGATGGAGATCCCCGCGTTGTTCACGACCAGGTCGACACCGCCGAAGGCGAGCGCGGCGGCCTTGAACGCCTCGGCGATCTGCTCCTCGGACGTGACGTCCACCGTCACCGCGACGGCCTTGTCCGGTCCTCCGAGATCCTCGGCGACGGCGGCCGCGTTCTCTGCGTTCAGGTCGGCGACGACGACACAGGCGCCCTCCGCGACGAGCCGCTGTGCGATGGCCTTGCCGATGCCCGACCCGGCGCCGGTGACGAGTGCTACCCGGGTGGCCAGCGCCTTCGCCTTAGGCATCCGGCGGAGCTTGGCCTCCTCCAGTTCCCAGTACTCGATCCGGAACTTCTCGGACTCCTCGATCGGCGCGTACGTGGAGACGGCTTCGGCGCCGCGCATCACGTTGATGGCGTTGAGGTAGAACTCCCCGGCGACCCGGGCGGTCTGCTTGTCCTTGCCGAACGAGAACATGCCGACACCGGGCACCAGCACGATCGCCGGGTCCGCTCCGCGCATGGCCGGCGAGTCGGGGGCGGCGTGCCGCTCGTAGTACGCGCGGTACGCCTCCCGGTATCCCTCGTGGAGCACCTGGAGACGGGCGACCGCCTCGTCCAACGGCGTGTCGGCCGGCAGGTCGAGGACCAGCGGACTGACCTTCGTGCGGAGGAAGTGGTCGGGGCAGGACGTGCCGAGCGCGGCGAGACGGGGGTGCTCGGCGCGCGAGAGGAAGTCCAGCACGGGAGCCGCGTCGGTGAAGTGCCCCACCTGGGGCCGGTCCGTGGACGCCAGCCCGCGGATCACCGGGGCGAGGGCCGCGGCCCGCTCCCGGCGCGCGGCCTCCTCCAGAGCCTCCCGGCCCGGGAGCACAGGGCCGAAGGGCTCCTCCCGGCCGTGCTCCTCCAGGAACGTCTCGGCGGTACGGATCATCCAGAGGGCGTTGCGCTCGCACTCCTCGGAGGTATCGCCCCAGGCCGTGATGCCGTGACCGCCCAGGACCACGCCGACGGCCTGCGGATTGGCCTCCTTGACGGCCGCGATGTCGAGACCGAGCTGGAATCCGGGCCGGCGCCAGCCGACCCAGGCCACCTTCTCGCCGAAGCACTCGGCGGTCAGCTTCTCGCCGTCGGCCGCGCACGCAAGCGCGATCCCGGAGTCCGGGTGCAGGTGGTCGACGTGCGCGGCCGGGACCAGCGCGTGCATCGCGGTGTCGATCGACGGAGCGGCGCCCCCCTTGCCGTGCAGGCAGTAGTCGAACGCCGTGACCATCTCGTCCTCGCGCTCCACCCCCGGGTACACGTCCTTGAGCGCTCGCACCCGGTCCAGCCGGAGCACGGCGAGACCGGCCTCGGTCAGCGTGCCGAGGTCGCCGCCCGAGCCCTTGACCCAGAGCAGTTCGGCCTCGCCACCGGTGACCGGGTCGGTCTCCGTCGCCTTGGCCGACGCGTTGCCACCGGCGTAGTTGGTGTTGCGGGGATCGGAGCCGACCCGGTGGGCGCGCTCCAGGAGCGCGGCGACTTCGGCGTGCGTCGCGGACGTCATGAGGGTTCCTTCGATAAGAGGGCGGGCGGGTGCGGCTGGACCTGCGGGGGAGAGGGCTCAGGCGCCCCAGCCCGCCTGTTCCCCGCCGACGCGGTCGGCGGCGATGCGCTCCTGGTTGCCTGAGGCGAGGTAGGCCGCGAAGGGGTCGCGCGCCAGGCCCAGCTCCTCGCGGACCTCCGCGAGCAGCGGCCGCACGTCCGTGTTGAACGCGTCCATCAGCACTCCGTTGGAGGCGAGGACATCCCCGGAGCGCTGCGCATCGGCCAGTGCCTCGGCGTCGATCAGCAGCGCTTTCGCGGATGCTTCCTGGACGTTGGTGACCGAACGGATGACGGCCGGAATCTTCGCCTCGATGTTGTGGCACTGGTCGAGCATGAAGTTGACGTTCGTCTCGGCCCTCAGGCCGCCGTTCTTGACCACCTCGTGCATGATCCGGAACAGCTGGAACGGGTCGGCCGCGCCCGCCATCAGGTCGTCGTCCGCGTAGAAACGGGAGTTGAAGTCGAACGCGCCGAGCTTCCCCTCGCGCAGCAGGAAGGCCACGATGAACTCGATGTTGGTGCCCGGGGCGTGGTGGCCGGTGTCGACGACTACCTGGGCCTTCGGTCCGAGCTTGAGGCAGTGGGCGTACGACGTGCCCCAGTCCGGGACGTCGGTGGTGTAGAAGGCGGGCTCGAAGAGCTTGTACTCCAGCAGCATCCGCTGGTCGTCGCCGAGACGCTCGTAGACCTCGGCGAGCGCCTCGGCCAGACGGTCCTGGCGGACCGAGATGTCGTCCTGGCCGGGGTAGTTGGTGCCGTCCGAGAACCACAGCTTGAGGTCGGGCGATCCGGTGGCGTCCATGATGTCGACACACTCGAGCAGGTGGTCCGTGGCCTTGCGGCGGACCTTCGGATCGGGGTGGGTGACCGAACCCAGCTTGAAGTCGTCGTCCTGGAAGACGTTGGAATTGATCGCACCGATCCGCAGCCCGAGCTCCCCCGCGTAACGGGTCAGCGCCGGGTAGTCCTCCACCCTGTCCCAGGGGATGTGCAGGGACACCTTCGGGGCGACTCCGGTATAGGCGTGCACCTGCGCCGCGTCCGCCAGCTTCTCGAACGGGTCGCGCGGGACACCGGGCTGGGCGAAGACCTTGAAGCGGGTCCCGGAGTTGCCGTACCCCCAGGAGGGCGTCTCGATGACCTGGGACTTCAGAGCTGCCTTGACGGCCGACACATCAGACATGAACACCTCGTAAGCAGAGTCATCCGGCGACCTGTCAGGATCGAGGATGTGAATCGTTTCATCTGGAACGTACGCTAGATTTCGGCACTGCTGCTCGTCAAGCAGTCAGGTCGGTTTCTTCTCCATTTGAATCAATTCATCAGGTCGAACCGGAACGGCCCGACCATCCGTCCCGCGTTGACAGGTGACCAAAAGGTCACATATTTTGGACTCATGGACACGGTGTTCAAAGCTCTGGCCGACCCGACGCGGCGCAGTCTGCTCGACGAGCTGTTCCGCGAGGACGGGCAGACACTGAGTGCGCTGGAGGCCCGTTTCGAGATCACGCGGTTCGCTGTGATGAAGCACCTCAAGCTGCTGGAGGCGGCAGGCCTGGTCGTCACGCGACGGCGGGGGCGGGAGAAGCTCCACTTCCTGAATCCGGTGCCCATCCGGCTCGTCCACGACCGGTGGGTGAGCAAGTACGCGGAGCCTTGGGCGGCCGGGCTCAGCGACCTCAAGAGCCAACTGGAGAATGCCATGGAGAGGGTCTTCGAGATATACATCCGCACCACTCCCGAGCGCCTCTGGGAGGCGATCACCGATCCCGAGATCAGGAGCAAGTACAACTTCGGCGCCCGCGTCACCTCGGACTGGACCCAGGGCTCGCGCTTCGAGATGGGCGCTCCCGGCGCTCCCGGCCCACTGGGCGAGGGGCGGAATCTGGAGGTGGACCCTCCGCGCAAGCTCGTCCAGAGCATGGTCGCGCTCTGGAGCGACGAGGTGAGGAACGAGGGCCCGACCAGGATCACTTGGGAGATCGAGCCCGTAGGTGATTCCTGCCGGCTGACCGTCACCCACGACGAGCTGCGCGAGGGAGCGAACGAGGAGCTGTACGGCGGTTGGCCGATGATCCTGTCCGGCCTGAAGACCTGGCTGGAGACGGGCGAACTCCTCACCACCCCCGGCTCGCTCCTGTACGGCGCCCGGTAGCCGACGGCCCGCCGCGGTGGGTGCCTCGGGGAAGCGGCATGCGCGCGTTCGGCTCCCCGGGAGTGGGCACCCGCCGCGACCGGAACCCGTCAGCGACCGGAGCCCGCCGTGACCCGGGCCCACCGCGACCGGAACCCGCCAGCGACCGAACCCGTCAGCGACCGGAGCCCGTCAGGCTCGGCTGAAGCTGCCGCACGAGAGCGAAGAGCCTGTCCTCGTTACCCACGAGGCCCGCGCTGCGCAGGGCCTCGTCGGCCTCCTCGATCGGGGAGGCGAGCAGCTGCATGTACAGAGGAGCGTCGTCCGGGTCGGCGAGCGCGGCTCGCGTGGCCGCCAGTAAACGGATGTACGCCTGGGCCGCGGCGATTTCGGCTTGGTGCATCTCAGCATCTCCCGGTCAGAGGTGTCGTACCGTCAAGCATCGCTCATGGGTCTGACAACGCGCTTCCGGCCGCTGCTGAAGGACGCTCAGGAGCGGGCACCGGGGGGCGGTTCGACCTCGAGGAAGCGTCGTCGGCGCGGCCCGCGGTACAACAGGACCGTCCAGCCCATCCGTCGCAGCACCGTGGCGCATCCGGCGAGTGCCTCCTCCTCCGCATGGGCGGCCCCACTGCCCGGCGGACCGGCCCACTCGACCCGCACCGAGCCGGGAACTCCGCTCCCGCACACGCGATAGCCCGTGGCGGTCCGCGTCCCCGACAGGTCTACCGCGGACGCCGCTGTCCCGGCGGCCTCCAGCGCCAACGCCACGGCACGCAGTGGCTGCCGCAGCTCCCACGACGCCGGCACGCTCTCGGGATCCGGGTGCTCCGGACGGGTCACCCGCCTGATCTGGAGCATCGCCTCGAAGGCGGCCCGCACCTCCAAGGCACGGTCTCCCGCAGCGTCAGGCGCCATGGGACCGTCACCGGTCGCCGGCGCGAATCCCTCCTCCCGCGACGCACTCACGTACCGCCTCCTCCACCGTTGCCGGACTCCGCCGCCAAGTGTGCCCCTGCCCACCGACAGCGGCTGCCCAGCCCGCTCCCCGCGCCCCGTAGGCTTGGTGGACAACGCCGCACCGACGCCGCACCGGAGGATTCACCACGTGCCCGACGAAGACCCGACCGCTCTCCCGTCCGCCACCGGGGTGAACGGTCTGCGCGCCGACTGCGCCAACTGCTTCGGGCTCTGCTGCGTCGCACTGACACTGACCGCGTCGGCGGACTTCGCGATCAACAAGAAGGCGGGGACCCCCTGCCCCAATCTGGCGGACGACTTCCGCTGCGGGATACACGACCGGCTGCGGCCCGAGGGTTTCTCCGGCTGCACCGTGTACGACTGTTTCGGCGCGGGCCAGAAGGTCTCCCAGGAGACCTACGCGGGCCGTGACTGGCGTTCGTCCGCCGACACCGCCCAGCAGATGTTCCAGGTCTTCCCGGTGATGCGGCAACTCCACGAACTGCTCTGGTACCTCACCGAAGCCCTCACCCTGCCGTCCGCCGCGGGGATGCGCGAGGAGCTCAGCGACGCACTCGAGGCGACCGAACGCCTCACCCGCCTGACCGCCGGGGAACTGGCGGAGCTGGACGTGTCCGCCCACAGGGACCGGACCGCCGCCCTGTTCCTGCGCGCCGGTGAGCTCGAACGCGCCGGCGTTCCCCGGTCCGGGAGGCGCAGCCGGCGGAGTGCCGACCTCGTGGGTGCCCGGCTTCGGGGTGCCGATCTGCGCGGAGCCGAACTCCGGGGCGCTTACCTCATCGCGGCGGACCTGCGTGGAGCGGACCTGCGCCGTGCGGAGCTCATCGGTGCCGACTTCCGTGACGCCGACCTGTCCGACGCCGATCTCACCGGAGCCCTCTTCCTCACCCAGGCCCAGGTGAACGCGGCGAAGGGCAACGCCGCCACACGGCTTCCGGAGTCCCTGGCCCGGCCCTCGCACTGGACGGCGAGCGCGCCCGGCCCGTCCTGAACGCCGGGCTTCAGATCCCGGATTCGTCCCAAGCGGCGTCCGCGTAGCCGAGCATGCGGTTCATGGCGATCACCCGCGCGTTCGCGGCATGGTGGACGGTGCGGACGAGGTGCACCCCGCACAGCCCGGCGAAGCCCATTCCGTGGACCTTCATGGCGACGGCCACACCCGCGCCACGACGGCCGCGCCGCACCCCGGTCATCTCGTTGAAGACGTATCCCCGAGCGCGGCGGTCGGAGGTGGCGGCCATCCCCACCCATTCGTCGCCGGCCAGCGCCAGGACCACCCCGCGTGCGTCGAAGGAGGGCACGTCGACGCGCTCGCGCACGTACTCCTCGTACGAGTAGAACGGCCCCCTGCCGGGGATGTCGGCGGCGCACTCCTTGTTGAGCTCGTACAGCCGGCGACGGTGCCGCGGGCTGTCGCCCTCCTCCGCGAACGTGGTCAGCCGGATCCCCGAGGCGCGGCACCGGTCGCTGTACGTCGCCCATCGGTCCGCTTCGAAGGTCCGGACGTCCAGCCGGACCCAGGCCTCATCCACGGAGCGGGCCGTTCGCCGCAGCGTCGGCGTCCGAGCCGTCCTGGTCGAGCGCGGCCTTGAGGCGCTCCAGCGTCGTGCGGATGTTCTTGCGCTGGAACTCGGCGAACGTGTGTCCGCGCGTCGCCACTCGATCGAACATGTTGGCGAGAACGTCGGGCCATGCCCGCCTGTTGTCCGTCCAGGTCTCCGTGACGCGGGTGCAGCCGTCCACGGCCTCGAAGCGGTACTCCCACAGGGCGATGGCCCCCGGCAGTCGAGGGCGCCGCACTCCGATCGCGTGCACGCGAAAGGCGAACCGCTCGCCCGGGTCGGCGGCCGTCACCGTGCACCTCGTCGTCCAGCGGAAGGAGCCACGCTTGTTACGGCCCTCGAAGACCATGCCGACATGAGCTCCCCGGCGCTCCCCGAGCACCCTCGCGCCCCGGTTCTCCGGACTCCAGCGCCCCATCGCGGTGGGGTCGCTCACCTGTTCGTACACGGCCGACGGAGCCGCCCGGATCAGGATGGTGTCCGATACGGACATGGTGCGGGGCATGGACGTACTCCTCGTCCTCGGCCGGCCGGGCGTCCCACGGATGCCGGACGGATCATGTGCGAACGGTTGGCGGTACTGGTTCGTTGGACAGTGTGGCCTACACGCACCACCGTCCAGAACACCGGACCCGAGGAGCCCCGCACATGCCGAGCCCCAGCGAACCCGGCCCCACCCGCACCGCCGCCCCCGGCGACCGGACGCGTCTGGTCGAGCGGCTCATGGAGCAGTTCCCCCATGTGCCGCGAGAGGCCGTCCTCAAGGAGGACCTGTTGCGCGGTGGCATGGCGTTCGACGACTCCGCGCTCAGCGACAACGAACACGGCGACATCAAGCCCAAGTCGTATTTCATCTTCTCGTTCGACCACGGCACGCTGCCCGAACTGGGAGCCGCCGCCCTGCGCCGTCCGCCCGAGGAGATCGTGCTCACCGGCGGTCCCTACGGGCTCCGCCGCACGGTCGTGTCGGTGCGGGTCAATCCCGCCTCGCCGTATCGCGTGGCGGCCGGATCCGACGGTGTCCTCGGGCTCTACCTCGACGGGGTGCGCATCTCCGACGTGGGACTGCCCCCGATGCCGGACTACTACCGGCACACGCTGGCCAACGGAAAGTCCGTCATGGAGGTGGCCCCCACCATCCAGTGGGGTTACCTGATCTATCTCACGGTCTTCCGTGTCTGCCAGTACTTCGGGGCCAAGGAGGAGTGCCAGTACTGCGACATCAATCACAACTGGCGCCAGCACAAGGCGGCGGGCCGTCCCTACACGGGTGTGAAGGACGTCGAGGAGGTCCTGGAGGCCCTCGCGATCATCGACCGCCACGACACAGCGAGGACGACCACCGCGTACACGCTCACCGGCGGCGCGATCACCTCCCACCTCCAGGGGCGTGACGAGGCCGACTTCTACGGGCAGTACGCCAAGGCGATCGAGGAGCGCTTCCCCGGTCGCTGGACCGGCAAGGTCGTCGCGCAGGCGCTCCCGAAGGACGACGTCCAGCGTTTCCACGACTACGGAGTGCAGATCTACCACCCCAACTACGAGGTGTGGGACCGTCGGCTGTTCGAGCTGTACTGCCCGGGCAAGGAGCGCTACGTGGGGCGCGACGAATGGCACCGCCGCATCCTGGACTCCGCCGACGTGTTCGGCGCCCGCAACGTGATCCCCAACTTCGTCGCCGGAGTGGAGATGGCAGAGCCCTTCGGCTTCACGACGGTGGACGAGGCCATCGCGTCGACCACCGAGGGCCTGCGCTTCTTCATGTCGCACGGCATCACCCCGCGATTCACCACCTGGTGTCCCGAGCCCACGACGCCCCTGGGGAAGACGAACCCCGACGGGGCGCCGCTCGAATACCACATCAGACTGCTCGACGCCTATCGCTCGACCATGGAGGAGTACGGCCTGTCGTCACCGCCCGGATACGGCCCGGCGGGCCCGGGGAAGGCCGTCTTCTCCGTCAGTTCGTTCATGGACAGTCTCCCCGCCGGCCGGTGAGCCCTGGCCGGCCTGCGCGGCAATGCTCCTGGCCGCCGGGCGGGCGCCGGATGCGGGCCGGCGGGGAGCCCGAGGGATTCGGGGCCGTCACCGTCGTAAGTCCGCCCGGCCGTCCCTGACGGAGGCCGCGCCGCGCCCCGGAGCGCGGCGCGGCGCAGGGATCCCCTCCGGTGGGTCAGGCGCGCCACTCGGCGGTGCGCTCCGGCGAGGCGTCGCCCAAGGCCTTCGTGATGGCGTCGGCGTCGCCCCGGTTTCCGTACACCGGTGTGCCCGGCTGCTGACGCCACGACTCGTCGAGTCCGCCCGCGTCGACGGTGTCGAAGCCCAGCTCGTCGATCAGGTCCCGCACCACCTGCTTGGCGGCGCCGTCGTCGCCGGCAACGGGAAGGGCCTGCCGTCCGGGTGCCCCGTGGGGGAGCCCCTTGTCCAGGATGTCCGCGGCGTACGTGCCGTTGAACGCCTTGATCACCGGACGGCCGATCTGCTGCTCGGTCCACCGGCTCTCCGTCAGCCCGTCCTCGATGGCGGCGATGCGTCCGTCACGCTGGGGGTAGTAGTTGCCCGTGTCGATGACGGCGACGTCCTCCGCCGCACCGTCGAGGATCCCCGAAGGCAGATCCGGGACCGCCTTGAGGGGGACGGTCACCACGACGACGCTCGCCCCCCGCGCCGCCTCCACCGACGTGACAGGCGTGGCGCCCGTCTCCTCGGCCAGTGCCTTGAGCGTCTCGGGCCCCCGGGAGTTCGCGATGGAGACATCGTGTCCCAGCGCGGTGAGCCGTCGCGCGAGATTGCCGCCGATGTTCCCTGCGCCAATGATGCCGATCTTCATGAAATCCGACCTTCCGATGCCGAGTGCCTGGAGTAATGGGTCTCGCCGGATCACCAACCCCGTGGGAGAGAGACCTATTCCGGGTCTGCCGAATCGGTTCAGCGGTCGCAAGGCGGATGAGGGCGTTCCAGTTGGGCACGTATCGGAGAGACAAACGGAACCGCAATGCCCCACTTGGAGGTGGTGCTTGTGCTGCACGGTGTCGATGTCAGCGCCTTCCAGACGGACTTCGGCACGGACGGCCTGGACTTCGTCTTCGTCAAGGCGAGTGAAGGCCGCTCCTATGTCAATCCGAGGCTGAAGAGCCAGGTGAAACGGGCCAGGGATGCCGAGTGTGTCGTCGGCTTCTATCACTTCCTCTGGCCCGGGCACGCGAAGGAACAGGCCGAGTACTTCCTCGAGAGCACACCGGAGAAGGAGGACGACCTCCTCGCCGTCGACTGGGAGCAGACGGGTGACGGGACGCGCGCGAGCAGTGCGGACAAGGACCGCTTCATCCGGGAGGTGAAAAGGCTGCGGCCGCATCACCGTGTCCTGCTCTACTGCAACCGCTCGTTCTGGATCAACCACGACAACAGTTCGTATGCCGGCGACGGGCTCTGGATCGCCGACTACGGCAAGGCGGCGGCGCCACGGATCGACGCGGACTGGCGCATCCATCAGTACACCGACGACCCGCTCGACAAGAACGTCGCGGACTTCCCCTCGCGGGAGGCGATGCGCGACTGGGCCAAGGCCTGAGGGGGAGCCCGCTTCCGACGGCGTGGCGAGGTCGTCAACAAGGAGGTCCTGACCATCGGCCAGTGGAGTGTCCTTTGCCAGCCACTGGTGCAGTGCGCACGGAGATGACCTGCGGTTCCGCCGCAGGGAGTCCATCCTGGTCGCCGAGTCCGCAATCGGCCGTCGACCGAAGGAGTGCCGCAGTGACGACGAGGGGTCCCTCAGTATCGGCGGAGGCCGATGCCGCCTACCAGGACGAACTGCCTGTACGGCGTCGGCAGCCGGGGAACGTGATCATCAGGTGGCTGACCACCACCGACCACAAGACCATCGGTACGTTGTACCTGCTGAGCTCGTTCGCGTTCTTCCTCGTCGGAGGCGTGCTGGCGCTCGTCATGCGCGCCGAACTCGCACGTCCGGGTGACCAGATCATCTCGAACGAGCAGTACAACCAGGCGTTCACCATGCACGGCACGATCATGCTGCTGATGTTCGCGACACCGCTCTTCAACGGATTCGCGAACTGGATCATGCCCCTGCAGATCGGCGCGCCCGACGTGGCGTTCCCGCGGCTGAACATGTTCGCTTACTGGCTGTACCTCTTCGGCTCGCTGATCGCGGTGGCCGGCTTCCTCACTCCCCAGGGCGCGGCCGACTTCGGCTGGTTCGCCTACTCCCCGCTCACCGACGCGGTCCGTTCCCCGGGCGTCGGTGCCGACATGTGGATCATGGGTCTGGCCTTCTCCGGCTTCGGCACGATCCTCGGCTCGGTCAACTTCATCACCACGATCATCTGCATGCGGGCCCCCGGCATGACGATGTTCCGCATGCCGATCTTCACCTGGAACGTCCTGCTGACCGGTGTCCTGGTCCTGCTGGCCTTCCCGGTCCTGGCCGCCGCGCTCTTCGCGCTCGAAGCGGACCGGAAATTCGGCGCACATGTATTCGATGCGGCCAATGGTGGCGCATTGCTCTGGCAACACCTGTTCTGGTTCTTCGGCCATCCAGAGGTGTACATCATCGCCCTGCCGTTCTTCGGGATCGTCACAGAGATCTTCCCGGTGTTCAGCAGGAAGCCGATTTTCGGCTATGTCGGTCTCATCAGCGCGACGATCGCCATCGCGGGCCTGTCGGTGACGGTCTGGGCACACCACATGTACGTGACGGGTGGCGTGCTGCTGCCGTTCTTCTCGTTCATGACGTTCCTCATCGCGGTACCGACCGGTGTGAAGTTCTTCAACTGGATCGGCACGATGTGGAAGGGGTCGCTGTCCTTCGAGACGCCGATGCTCTGGGCCATCGGATTCCTCGTCACCTTCCTCTTCGGAGGGCTCACCGGTGTCCTTCTGGCCTCGCCGCCGCTGGACTTCCACGTCTCCGACTCGTACTTCGTCGTCGCGCACTTCCACTACGTCGTCTTCGGCACCGTGGTCTTCGCGATGTTCGCCGGATTCCACTTCTGGTGGCCGAAGTTCACCGGCAAGATGCTGGACGAGCGCCTCGGGAAGATGACGTTCTGGACGCTGTTCATCGGCTTCCACGGCACGTTCCTGGTGCAGCACTGGCTCGGTGCCGAGGGCATGCCGCGTCGTTACGCGGACTATCTCGCCGCCGACGGCTTCACCGCCCTGAACACGATCTCGTCGATCGCCTCGTTCCTGCTGGGCCTGTCGATGCTTCCGTTCATGTACAACGTGTGGAAGACCGCCAAGTACGGCAAGAAGGTCGAGGTCGACGACCCGTGGGGCTACGGCCGTTCGCTCGAATGGGCGACGTCCTGCCCGCCCCCGCGGCACAACTTCCTCACGCTCCCGCGTATCCGTTCCGAATCGCCTGCGTTCGACCTGCACTACCCCTCGATCCGCGCTCTCGAAGACGCGGTGAACCGCCCTCACGAGTCCGTCACCGTGGCGCCCGGGGACAAGCAGGAATAGCACCCGGGGACAACGGCTCGAGGAGAGGAGGACCGCGTGAAGCCGGACAAGGAGAGTGCCCGGGGCCTGGCCCAGGTCGAGGGCTACCTGCTCTGGAACGCCGAGCTCGAGCAGGCCCGCCGTCAGGCACGCCGCTTCACCGACGCCCTGCCGTGGCTCACCACGGCCCAGCGGGACGACGTCGAGCGCGTCTACGTGGCGGACAGGGTCGAGCTCTGCCGGGAGACGCTCACAAGGATCGCCGACCGCGCCGTGGCACTCCGGGGCGAGTACACCGCACGCTACGACCGGCTCAGGGCCCGCTGCGTGGCACAGTCCGTCCTGACCGTCGGCACGGTGGCCGGCGTCTGTGCGGCCGTGGCAGTGATCAGCCGCTGACGACGGCCCGGGCGCCTGGCCCGCATCCAGGCGCCCGACGTCAGTGGCGTACCAGGCAGAACGGATGCCCGGCCGGATCCGCGAAGACGCGCCAGCCCTGCGCTCCCGCACCCCCGTCCAGGAGGGTCGCCCCGAGCGCGAGCACCTGCTCCTCGGCGCGCTCCAGATCGGGAACGGTGAGGTCCAGGTGGAACTGCTGCGGGCGGTCGGGGTCCGGCCACCGCGGAGGGTGGTAGTCCTCGACCCGCTGGAAGCAGAGCACCGGGCCGGCCGGAGTGTGCACCGTGGCCCACCCCTCGCTCAGGGCCCACCGCCCGTCGGGCCGGTCGGCCTCCCCGCCGAGGACCGCCGCGTAGAACCCGGCCAGTCTCGCCGGATCGGGACAGTCGAGCACCACGCACTGCAGTTCAGCGATCATGCGCCGCATCCTAGAGTCGGACGCTCACCGCGCGGGAACCGCCCATGCCAGGTCGAGTTCGGAGAGCTGCGAGGCGAGCAGTTCGGCGTGCGACGGGGGCAGTTCGGCGGCAGGCCGGTCCAACTGCACCGCACACGCCGTCGTGGTGTCGATGAGCCGCTCCACCGCACCCGCGACGCCCTCGGAGCCGGCTGAGTGCCTGGCCGCGGGCGGGAGTTCGGCCGCGGACAGGTCGATCGCCGTTCGCGCCACCGCCAGAGACCGGTACGCGTCGCGGCGCAGCGCTGCCCTCTCCGCACGGTCCTCCGGGGCGTTCAGGACATGCCCCAGGTAGCGGTGTGCCGCGCCCACCGCCGTGTCGAGAGCGGCCCGCACCGTGTGGCCCCGCCGCCCCGGCAGCGGAAGGTGGCCGACGAGCAGCACCGTCGCGCAGGCGAGAAGGGACTCCACCACCCGTCCCCAGGAGGCGGGCGCTTCACCGCCCAGGAGGACGAGGGACAGGACGAGTACGGTGACCACCGACGTCTGCACGGCGAAGTGGCGGGTCGCGACCGGAAGGAGCGCGCCGCAGAGCGCCACTGCCGCGACCAGCGGCAACGGACCGGACTGCACCAGGGCCACCACGCCGAAGGCAGCGGCTCCGACGACGGTTCCCACGGCACGGCACACCACCCGCGAGGCCAGCGGCCCGAGATCGGGCTTGACGAGGAACACGGTGGTGGCGGGCAGCCAGTACCAGTGGTCGTGATGCAGCCATTGCGCCACGACCGTGCTCGCCGCGCAGCACAGGGCGACCCGGAGGCCGTACTCACGCCCCGTCGGGCTCCACGCCCGGCCGAGGACGGAGGAGTTCGGACGTTCCCCGCGCCTGCCCGGCGGCGGTCCCCCGGGGCGGTCGAAGACGGCCGCTGCGTGCAGGAGGGCATCGTCCAGGGCTCGCAGTCCGGCATCCGTGCGGGCGGGGGCCCGCAGGGGTCCGCAGGGCCCGCCGGTGCGCACGGCCCGCGCCAGCCTGTGAGGGCCTTCCGTGCTCCTGGCAGGCAGCGGGATCCCGGCCCATGCCAACGCGGTCGCGGCTTCGGCCAGCGGAAAGGCCGCCTCGTACAGCGCGTGCAGCCGCCGCTCGGCGGCGGAGCCGGCACAGCGCCGCAGCCTCGGCCCGGCCAGTGCGTCCTGTGCCTGGTCGAGCGCGGCACTCAGCGCCGAGCGCTCGGCGCGCGCCCCCGGCCCGCCGGTGGCCTCCAGGAGGCGGGCCACGGCTTCGTAGACCGCGGCGACGGCTTCCCGCTCCCCGTCGAGCCGGTAGGGCCCGTTGCCGAGTCCGCCCGGAGAGGGCAGGAGCAGCCTGAGCAGGAGGAGCCATCCCGCACCCGCGAGGAACAGCAGCGCACGGACCGGGCCGGGCTCCGGCAACGGCATGCCGGCCCCGATCACGACCGCGACCAGCACCTGGGTGCCGCACGCCGAGGCGACAGGCCCGGTGGAGCTGAGCGCGCCCGCCACCAGACCCAGGACGCCGAACACGACCGGCAGGACGACCAGGGACCGGCCTCCGCCCACAGCGGCCGCGATCACCGTGCCGAGCAGCAGACCCGCCGAGCCCGCCAGAGCGGGGAACCCCAGCCGGGCGACCGAGGCGCGGCGGCTGCCGGGCCGGTCGTTGATGCCGGCCAGCATCGCGCCGAGTGCGGCGGGAACCCCTGCGGTCGGCCGTTCGGCGAGCACCGACATGAGCAAGGGCGCGGCGGCCAGAGCCCCGCGCAGTACCGCGTTCCACGGGACCGGTCCGCGCTGGGCACGCAGCACGTGGGCGAGCCATGGAGGGAGCCGATCGGTGGGGAGAGAAGGCGTGGTCACCATGCTCCAGTCCGCGGGAGAAGACGTCGTGTCGCCGGCGGACGCCTTCGGCCTGGGCTCGGACCCAGCGTAGATCCCTTACGTGGAGGGCGTGCTACCTGATCGTTTCCGCCGCGTGACGGGTTTCGGGACCGCAGGTGTCAGAGGGCGGCGCCGAAGTTCTGCGTCCACACGGGTCCGCCGGACGAGTCCTCCCTGCCGATCCCGATCTCCTTGAACGCGCAGTTGAGGATGTTCGCCCGGTGGCCGGCACTGTTCATCCAGGAGTCCATCACCGCCGCGGCGGTCTGCTGTCCCTTCGCTATGTTCTCGCCGTAGGTGCTCCACCGGTATCCGACAGCGGTGATGCGCGCGCCGGGGTCGGTGCCGTCGGGAGAGGTGTGGGAGAAGTAGTCCCGCGCCACCATGTCCGCGGAATGACGTGAAGCAGCCTTCGTCAGCAAGCTGTTGCTGCTCACCGGCCCGCAACCTTCCTTGGAGCGCTCGGCGTTGACGAGAGCGATGACCTCTTCGGCGGCAGAGGGGGCCGAAGAGGGCTTCGGTGCGGGAGCCGGCTCGGACGACGGGGTGCGTGGCTTCGGCGCCCGTTTGGGCGTGGGGGACGCGCTCCGGCTCCTGGAGGCGGAGGGGGACGCGCTCGCGGAGGGTGTCGGGGAGGCGGACGAAGGGGACGGGGAAGCGGAGGAGGGGGCCGCCGACGGGGACGACGAGTCGCTGACGGGTGCCGACGGCCCGGTGAGCGGCGTGACGGCGGTCGCGGGGTCTTCGCCAGTGCCGTCCGTGTAGAGGTGCACGGCCGCCCCGCCGCCTCCCAGCACCGCGACCGCCGTCAGCCCGGCGACGACCGTGGTGCGGCGGCGGCGCCTCGCCCCGTCACGCCGTCGCTCGGCACGTCCGGCACCGGACACGGCGCCGGCGGCGGGCAGGAACGCTGCCGGCAGGACGTCCGCCGCCGGACCGGCGACGGATGCCGCCACCGGGACCAGAGCCAGCCCCACCAGGAGGCCTTCCGCCGGAACCAGGCCCGACCGGTGCCCCGCGCACACCGTGCACTCACGTGCGTGCCGCGCCAGACGCTTGCGCCACAGAGCCGACGGCGCCCCGTCCCAGCGGGCAGTCAGGTCTTCGAGCAGGACGCAGCGGGGGTCCGCAGCCAGGGCGCGTACCACCACGCGGGCGGCCTCCAGCCGCTCCTTCATCCGCTGGACGCGCACCGCGGTGTGCTGGGGCGACAGATCGAGGGCGCTCGCGACCTCGGCGCGGGAGAGTTCCCCCGCTGTCTCCAGCCACCACAGCGACACCAGTTCGCGGTCCTCGTCGTCCAGCCACCGGGTGGCCTCGGCGGCCTCCCTGCGCTGGCCCGTCAGTCCGAGCCGGACGATCGTCAGCTCGACGAAGTCGGCGGCGGGATCGACGACGTCGTACCCGTCCTCCATCCGGTCCGCGGACATCTTGCCGGTGCTGCGCTCGCGCCAGTGCCCGCGTATCTCGTTCATGGTGATGGCCACGAACCATGATCGGAAGCTCTTCGGGGTGCGCAGCGAGGGCAGGCCGCGGAGCATACGCAGCACGCTGTCCTGGACCACGTCGTCGACGTCTGCGTGGCCGTTCAGCGCCCGGCCGACGATGTTGTAGACCAACGGCAGGTAGGACGCGACGAGCCGGTCCTGTGCCTCGGTGTCGCCCCTCTGCGCCGCCTTGATCAACGCCGTCTCGCGTGCCTCGCCCATGCTGTGCTCACTCTTCCGGGATCCCGTTCCGTCACTTCCCACACTCGGGAGACGCTGTGCGGCGGGGACGATAACAGGAATCCGGTCGTGTGCTCGAGATCCGCTCCCGGATCCGGCCCCACACCTGCGCGGGCATGGGGCCGGACGGGCGGGCGTGTCCGTTGATCAGGTGCGGGGCGGGTTGTCCGGGTCCCGGTCCGAGCCGAGCTGCTGCTTGAGCTTGTCCTGGCCGGTGTCGACGTGCTTGCTGTACTTGCCCTGCGTCCGGTCGTCGATCATGTCTCCGGACTTGTCGACGCCCTTCCCGGCCTGGTCCTCGTGGCCCTTGAGCATCTTCTTGATCTTGTCCAACGCGGACATGGCGGATCCTCCTCGCCCTCGGCTTCCCTGACCCATCCAGGGTTACCGGACATCGCCAGGTCCGCATCCGCGAGAGGGCCCCGGCGGTCCGAGGTGCCCCTGACGTGTGAAGGGCGGCTGGGTGGGCAGATACCGGGTTACCAGGAGGAGGTGGTGGCCGTGGGCCGCATCCAGATCGTCCGCCGTCCGCAGCCCCCCGCGGGGCCGCCCCCGCTGGATCTGCGAACGCCGTCCGGACGGCCTCTGCCGTACTGAGTCCCCGGGCGGGCACCGCTCCGTCGATACGGGGTGTGAGGCTTCCGACATGAGTGATCACCGACGGCCACCGTCCGACCGGCTGCGGACGGACGTGGCGCACTCGGCCCGGGTCTGGAACTACCTGCTCGGGGGCAAGGACAACTACGCCGCCGACGCCGAGGCGGGTGAGATGATCATCCAGGCCTTCCCGGACGTCGCACGCATCGCGCGTGACCAGAGAGCCTTCCTCGCCCGGGCCGTCCGCTTCCTCACAGGGGAGGCGGGGATCCGGCAGTTCCTCGACATCGGAACGGGGCTGCCCACGGCCGACAACACCCACGAGGTGGCGCAGGGGACGGCTCCGGAGTCCCGGGTCGTCTACGTCGACAACGACCCGCTCGTCCTGACGCACGCCCGTGCCCTGCTGACCAGCACCCCGGAGGGCGCGTGTGCGTACGTCGACGCGGATGTGCGCGACACCGGCCGTGTCGTCGAGGAGGCGGCCCGGACCCTTGACCTCCGGCGGCCCGTCGGCCTGATGCTCCTCGGGATCATGGGACAACTGCCCGACGACGAGGACCCGTGGGCCCTGGTCGCCCGTCTGATGGGGGCGCTCCCGTCCGGAAGTTACCTCGCCCTCGCCGACGGCACGGACACCAGCGACACGATGAACCGTGCGATCGAGGCGTACAACGCGCATTCCGCGGGCGCGTACCACCTGCGCGGCCCGGCCCGGATCGCCGCCTTCTTCGACGGGCTGGAACTGGTGGAGCCGGGCGTCGTCAGGACGTCGGAATGGCGCCCCGAACCCGGCCGGAGCGCGCAGGACGGACCGCCGAGCCACGCCGTCAGCGGTGTGGGACGCAAGCCCTGATCCCGCGGACGGCCGGAGCGTAAGCTCCGGAGTCATGATCGATCATTCGGCGCACGCCCCGTCCGCCCGCCAGACGAACTGGGCCGGCAACATCACCTTCGGCGCGGAGCAGCTCCACATACCCAGCTCGGTCGCCGAGCTCCAGGACATCGTGTCCGCCGGGACGGCCGTGCGAGCACTGGGCACCGGCCATTCCTTCAACACCGTCGCCGACACCCGCGGCGCACTCGTCTCCGTCGCCGCCCTGCCCCGCACCATCGAGATCGACCGTGAGTCCCGCACCGCGACGGTGAGTGCCGGCCTGCGCTTCGGGGAGCTGACCGGAACGCTGCACCGCAGCGGATTCGCGCTGCACAACCTGGGCTCCCTTCCGCACATCTCCGTCGCGGGGGCCTGTGCCACCGGCACGCACGGATCGGGCGTGGGAAACCGCTCCCTCGCCGGGGCCGTCGGGGCGATCGAGTTCGTCACCGCGGACGGCGGACTCATGTGGCTGAGGCGGGGCGACGCCGGCTTCGCCGGGGCGGTCGTGTCCCTCGGGGCGCTGGGGGTGGTCACCCGGCTGACCCTGGACCTCGTGCCGGCGTTCGAGGTCCAGCAGTGGGTCTACGAGGGGCTCCCGCAGGAGCGGCTGTTCGACCGGTTCGACGAGGTCATGTCCGAGGCCTACAGCGTGAGCCTCTTCACCGGCTGGCACGGCGGCCCGATCGACCAGGTGTGGCTCAAGCAGCGGGTCGGGACCGACGGGCCGCGCACCGCCCCGCACCGGTGGCACGGCGCGACACTCGCGGAGGGGCCGAGGCACCCCGTCCCCGGTGTGGCGCCGGAGCACTGCACGCAGCAGCAGGGCGTCCCGGGCCCCTGGCACGCCAGGCTGCCCCACTTCCGCCTCGAATTCACCCCGAGCAACGGCGAGGAACTGCAGTCCGAGTACTTCGTCGCCCGGGACGACGCCGTGCCGGCCTACCGGGCACTGGACCGTATCCGGCAGCAGTTCTCCCCGCTGCTCCAGATCGGCGAGATCCGCACCGTCGCCGGCGACGATCTGTGGCTCAGCCCGGCCCAGGGCAGGGATTCCGTGGCGTTCCACTTCACCTGGGTGCCCGACACCGCAGCCGTGACCCCCGTCCTCGGCGCGATCGAGGAGGCGCTCGCCCCCTTCGGAGCGAGGCCGCACTGGGGCAAGGTGTTCACCACTCCGCCGAGCACCCTGCGGGAGCTGTACGACCACTACGCCGACTTCGAGCGGCTGACCGCTCGGCTCGACCCCGCAGGCACCTTCCGGAACGACTTCCTGGACCACCACTTCCCCCGTACCGCCTGAGGGGCATCCCGATCGGCCGGCCCCGCTCCGGTCGGGGGAGATCAGCCCGGATCGCCCCGCAACTCGTCGGACCAGCCCTCCGCCGACGGCCGCGGGGCGAGCTCCTCCACCAGGGCGGCCAGTTCCTCGCATGCCACCTCCGTCTCGTGGCGGATGTTGTTGTGCTCGGTCACGATCGCCGCGAGCAGGAGCGCGGTGAGCGCCACACAGCCGTTCAGGATGCACAGGTTGAACATCACTTCGAGCACCGAGTGGCCGGCGAACGGTCCCACGCCGTCGGTACCGGCGATGATCGTCATGACGGAGATGAAGAGAGCGCAGGGCGCACTGCCGGCCAGCTGGAAGCGGAGAGCCGCCCAGACCAGGACCGGGAAGACGAGGTAGATCATGGACAGCGGGCTCCTCGTCGCGAGGATCGCCGACACCACGGTGACGACCGCGAGGGCCAGGGCCTCCACCCACCGGTCGTCCAGCCGCGGCGGACGGGCCCTTCGCAGCACCAGCAGCAGTGGAGTGACCATCAGGACGCCCATCGCGTCTCCGGCCCACCAGGCGGACCACACCTGCCAGAAATCGGCTGCCGACAGCGCCCCGCTCAGGAACTGGACTCCCGCGCCCGTCGTGGCGCTGATGATCATTCCGGCCAGGGCGCCCAGAAAGACCAGGGCGACCCCGTCCCGCAGCCGGTCCAGCTCTGTGCGGAACCCCACCGCTCGTAGTGCCAGGTAGGAGCAGAGCGGGGCCACAGCGCTCCCCGCGGCGACAGCGAGGCCCCAGAACGAGAAGCCGTCGCTCATCGAGATGACGGTGAACAGGGCACCGACTGCGATCCCGGGCCAGATGCGGACGCCCAGATAGAACAGCGACGCCAGGGCGATCCCGGACGGCGGCCACAGCGGAGTGACGATCGCCCCCTCCACCTCGACCTGCCTTCGCAGACCGAGCTGCCCGGATGCGTAGTAGGCGGCGGCGATGCCCAGCATCTGCAGAACGATCATGGCTCGACGTCTGGTCTCTTCGCTGCGGATCACGCATCTCATAAGACACCGCTCATGGCGGCCCCGCCGTTGGTGACACGCACGGCGGGGTTCGTGCTCACCCGGGGCCGGCGGGGGTGCCGTCGTGGCGCAGGACGAGCACCGCCGCGTCGTCCTCGTGGCCGGTGAGTGCCGCTGCCTGGAGTACCCGGTCGGCGAGCTCCTCGGCATCGGCGCCGGCGTATGCGCTCACGAGGCGCCTTATCCGGTCCAGGCCGTCGTCGATCGACAGCGACGGTCCCTCGATGACGCCGTCGGTGAGCAGGACGAACGCGCCGTCGACATCCAGATCGCGCCGTGTGACGGGGTAGTGCTGACCGAGCTCGATGCCCAGCGGAAGGCCCCCGGCGTCGGCGGTGATCCCGGAGCGTCCGTCGGCGGTCGCCCACACGGAGGCGACATGACCCGCGCGGGCACTCATCAGTTCCCGTGTCTCCGGATCCAGCCGGAGGAAGGAGCACGTGGCGAAGAGGGTGGAATCCATCGACAGGATCAGATCGTTCGCACGGCTCATCACCTGACCCGGGTCGGTGGCCGAGCCGGCGATCGCGCGCATGGCGATCCTGATCTGGCCCATGAAGGCGGCAGCCTCCACGTCATGCCCCTGGACATCGCCTATGGCGAGGCCCAGCGATCCGTCCGGGAGCACGAAGCCGTCGTACCAGTCGCCGCCGATGTCCAGCCCGTCGCGCGCGGGAGCGTAGCGAGCGGCGGTCTGCAGCCCTGGGAAGGCGGGCAGTGCCGTCGGCAGCATATTGCGCTGCAGGGCCTGGGCCAGTTCCATACGAGCCTGGTGCAGCTCCACCTCCTGCCGAGCTCTGGCGGTCAGGTGCTGCAGGGTGCTGAGCAGGTCCTCGGCGCTCGCCGACCGGGGAGTTCGACGCCGGTTCATGGGCCGCTCCGCGTTGCGATAGTTCCTGCATCATATTTCGGCGTGGGAACTCCGGCGAGTGCTGTGCCGACCGGGCCCCGCCGGCTCCTCCCGCCGGCCGGTGAGGGTCAGCCGGCTTGCCCGAGGGACGAGGTGAGCCGTCCCAGGGTCTCCTGCAGGGCGAGCACCTCCTGGACCGACATGCCTGTGGCCCGGAGGATCGAGCGGGGTACGGGCAGTGCGCGCTCGCGCAGAGCGGCCCCGGCATCGGTGAGGTGGACGGTGACCGACCGCTCGTCCTCCGGGCTGCGCTCACGCTTGACGAGACCGGCCGACTCCAGCCGCTTGAGCAGCGGCGACAGCGTGCCCGAGTCCAGGTGCAGCCGCTCACCGATCGTCTTGACGGGCAGAGGGCCGTGCTCCCACAGGACCATCATGGCCAGGTACTGGGGGTAGGTGAGGCCCAGGTCCCTCAGGGCCTCACGGTAGACGCCGCCGAACGCGCGGGAAGCCGCCTGCAGGGAGAAGCAGACCTGGTGGTCCAGCCTGAGCAGTTCCGTGTCCGGCAGATCGGTGAGGTCGGGGGCCGGGGTCGGTGGTGACGTCATGAGTCCAGGGTAGCTTGCCGCTCGTCATTGAGTTGTGCGCAATTTGATTGTGTGCAATTCTCTTGGTGTGGCCGGTCCGCGGTCACCGTCGTACGAGAGAAGGTCCCCCATGGACGCGCTGTACACCGCTGCCGCCACCGCGAACGGCCGTGAAGGCCGGGCAGTGAGTTCGGATGGACAGATCGATCTCGCACTCGCCCTTCCGCCGGCCCTGGGCGGTAACGGGGAGGGCACCAATCCGGAGCAGCTCTTCGCCGCCGGATACGCCGCGTGCTTCGCCAGCGCGATGAGCGCGGTCGCCCGCGAGATGAAGGTCGACACGAAGGACGTCTCCGTGACGGCCGAGGTCTCGATCGGCAAGGACGACACGGGTTTCGGCCTCGCGGTCGTCATGCGTGTCGAGCTGCCCGAGGCGCTCGAGGGGGAGACCGGCCGGCGTCTGGTCGAGGCGACGCACGCCTACTGCCCCTACTCCAAGGCCACGCGGGGCAACATCGAGGTCGAGCTCGTCATCGAGTAGCGGGCCGGGTTCCCCACCCGGCGACGGGTGGGGAACCGGTGACGCAGGGGAGGCAGGAGTCGAACCTGCGGCATCCGGTTTTGGAGACCGGCGCTCTGGCCTCTGAGCTACACCCCTCGGCGGAGACAGCCTCGCAGTGGCCGACCGGTGCCGACAACCGGTTTTCCGCCGCCCACGCCCCCCCCCAGTCTGCGGGTCCGCCCGCCGGTGGCTGGAAGGGAACGCGTACACTCGGCTCCCGTTTCCGCTGATTGGCGGGCATAACCGATCGATAGGCAGTTTCACGTGAGTTTCACAGAGGCATCCGACGCGCCGATCTACGCCGGTCTGGTGGAGGAGCAGGGCGACGTTCCGGCCGAGGTGCGACGGGTGGCGGAGGAGACGCTGCTGGAGGTGGAGAGCGCACTGGACTTCAGTGCGGTGCGCGCCCCGGCCGCTGCCCGTTAGGCCTGGCCCCGACGCGGTGCCGGACACTCGCGGGATCGGTCCGGATCATGTCGGACGGCTGTGTGGGCAGGATCATTTCCGGCGTCCCTCTGGATCCTCACCGTACGGAGCACTGCGTGACCATCAGCCTGCGCGACTCGGCAACCGTCCTGTTCCAGGGCGACAGCATCACCGATGTGGGCCGACTCGTGGAACCGGACAGTCCTCTCGGCAACGGCTACGCCCGGCTGGCGGCCGACCGTGTGCGGTCCGCACGGCCGGCCGCCGGCATCACGTTCGTCAACCGGGGCGTCGGCGGGGACGGTGTCTCGGACCTGCGGGCTCGCTGGCGTGAGGACGCCATGGACATCAAGCCGGACGTGGTGTCGATCATGATCGGCGTGAACGACACGTGGCGCCGCTACGACTCCGGCGCCGTCACCTCGGTAGGCGCCTACGAGAACGACTACCGTGCGATCCTCACGCAGGTCCGGGACCGGCTCGACGCCCAGCTGATCCTGATCGAACCCTTCCTCGTGCCCGTACGGGACGAGCAGTGGGCGTGGCGTGAGGACCTCGACCCCAGGATTCACACGGTGCGGCGGCTGTCCGAGGAGTTCGACGCCACGCTGCTGGCAGCGGACGGCCTGCTCAACCAGGCGGCACGCGCCGCCGGTGGCGCCGAGTACATCGCGGGTGACGGGGTCCACCCCACCCCGCTCGGGCATGCGGTCCTGGCGGAGGCCTGGACCGCGCTGGTCGGGCTGTAGCACGCGGGGGCCCGGCTGACGGGAATCCGGGCCCAGACGGTCTTTCCCGTCCCGGTGGGCCGGGACCATCCCCACGAGCTGCTCATCGCGTCGATGATGCGCAGGCCGCGACCGCGCTCGAGGGAGTCGTCCGGCCGGCGCACCACGGGCACGTCGGGACTGGGGTCGTTCACCGCGCAGACCAGTTCCCCGTCCTGGCACGCGAGGCCGAGCCGCGCCGTGCACCGCCCGGCGTGCTGGGCGGAGGAGCGAAGCCCGTGGCAGACCGCGTTGCTCACCAGTTCGCCGACGACCAGGCCGACATCGTCCGCGCAGGACGCCAGGCCCCACCGCCCGAGTGCCTCCCGGACGAACACCCGTGCCTGCCGCAGGCTGTCGGGATCGGCGCTCACTCCGCGCGTGGTGAACCCGGGCGCCCCGATACCGAGGTCGAGGGCCAGCTCCTCGTGCGGATCCGCACGTGTACCCGCAGGTTCGGGCGCCGGGGCTGCCGCTCCGTGACGTAGTGCTCTCTCCGCGTTCATGAGCGCTGAATCACCCTTAGCCGAAGGCCGGTTCGTGCTGCCGTGGATCCTGGACGGCCACTAGTATCACCGCCGTCCGTCCCTGGGTGCAATTGCATCCGGAATTGCACCCAGGGGTGTGAGCAGGGGACATCTGTTCACCCGGCGCGGACCCTGGCAGCACGCCAGGACGGTTCAGCACGACGACAAGGAATGGAACGCATGCAGCAGATCGACAACGGTGTTCCCGCCGACTCCCTGACCGGCGTGGAGTGGAGGAAGAGCCATCACAGCAACCCCAGCGGAAACTGCGTCGAGATGGCGCTCCTGGCGGGCGGGGACGTGGCTGTACGCAACTCCAGGCATCCCGAAGGGCCCGCCCTCGTGTACACCGGGGACGAGGTGCGCGCGTTCCTGGCGGGTGTCAGGGACGGCGACTTCGACATCATGACCGGCTGAACTCAGGCCGGAACGAGCAGAAAAGGCACGGCATTCCCGCATCGGCCGGGCCCGCGTGGGGCTCCTGATGGCACACTGGCGTCAAGACGCCCGTCCTCAGGAGTCCGCATGCCCGGCATCGAACAGCTCCAGCCGTCAGCGAAGCCGACGCTCACCCCGGCCACCGGGGCAAGTCCCACGGCACTGCGCCTGGTTCTGGGTGCACAGCTGCGACGCATGCGGGGGGAAGCCGGTATCACTCCCGACGTCGCAGCGGACCGCATCCGGTGCTCGACGGCCAAGATCAGCCGGATGGAGACGGGGCATTCGCCGTGCAAGGAGCGCGACGCCGTCGACCTCCTCGCCCTCTACGGCGTGACCGATGCCGCCAGGACGGCCGAGTTCATCGATCTCGTGCGCAGGGCCGGGCAGCGTGGGTGGTGGCGCAACTACGCCGATGTGCTGCCGGACTGGTTCGAGCCCCTGGTCGGCCTGGAGGAGGCCGCCGCCTCCATCCGTACGTATGAGGGGCACTACGTCCCGGGGCTTCTGCAGACGGCCGACTACGCCCATGCGGTGGTGCGTTCCGGCCACGCCCTCGAATCGGAGGAGCTCACCCGGCGCCGAGTCGAACTGCGGATCAGACGGCAGGAGTTGCTGAAGCGGCGCGACGCGCCCAAGCTCTGGGTGCTGCTGGACGAGGCCGTCCTGATGCGCCCGACGGGCGGCGCCCGGGTCATGGGTGAGCAGCTCGCCCATCTGCTGCAGATGACCGAGCTGCCCCACGTGATCGTCCAGGTGGCACCCTTCGAGGTGACCGCCCACACGTCTCCCGGCAACGCCATCACGTACCTGCGGTTCGCCATGGAGGGGCTTCCCGATGTCGCGTACATCGAGCACCTGACCAACGCCACGTCAGTGAACAAGCAGGAGAGCACGGACGAGTACAGGTGGATCCTGGACTCGCTCAGTGCGCAGTCGCCGAGTCCGGTCGAGAGCAGGGGAATACTCAGGGAAGCGCTCAAGCGCTACAGCTGACCGCCCGCCCCCTCTGCCTGTCCCGCCCCCTGGTGGCCCGTCACCACTTGCGGCCGACGCCGCCGTACTCGATCCACTCCTGGGTCGTCTGCTTCGGCGCCAGATCCGAGTCGGGACGCCAGGTCGACACCTCCACCAGGCCCGGTTCCAGGACATCGAGGCCGTCCAGGAAGCCGTGGACGTCCTCCTGCCGGCGCACCCGACCCCACTGGTTCCCGGTGCTCTTCGCCATGAACTCCGTGACGAAGTCGCGGGTCGCGGCGTCCTCGCTGACCAGCTGACACACCACCAGGAAGCTACCCGGAGCCAGGTGAGCCGCGACCCGGCGCACCAGGCCCGCAGGGTCGTCCTCGTCGGGGATGCAGTGCATGACGGACACGAACAGCGCGGCCACCGGTTCGTCGAAGTCGATGAGCCGCTCCACCTCCGGGTGGCCGAAGATGCCGGCGGTGTCCCGCATGTCCGCCTGGATGACCGCGGTCCTGTCGTTCTCCTCGAGTATGGCCTTGCCGTGTGCCAGGACGATGGGGTCGTTGTCTATGTAGACGACCCTGGCGCGGGGATCCACCAACTGCGCGACCTGGTGCACATTGTCCTGGGTCGGCAGACCGGAGCCGTGGTCGATGAACTGGCGGATTCCGTACTCGGACGCCAGGTGGTGCACGACGCGGCGAAGGAACCGCCGGTTGTTCACCGCCAGGACCTTGGTGCTCGGCACGACCTCCAGCAACTGCTCGCACGCGACACGGTCGGCGGGATAGTTGTCCTTGCCGCCCAGGTAGTAGTCGTACATCCGCGCGACGCTCGGCACGTTCACATCGATGTTCTTCGGAATGGAGGTGTCCCCGTTGCTCATCCAGCCCTCGCGGTTCAGAGAGAGTGAAGTCGGTGTCCGTGAGGAGTCATGCTAGGGATCTCGCCGGGCAGCTGACAGTCCTCGGGGGAGTGAGGCGGGACCGCAGGGCCGGATTCGGCCACATGCGGCTGAAGGTCGCACGGTGTGGCACGCGCTCTCTCCGTTCCGGTGTGGTGGGTCCGGGACGGCTGTGCGGCAACTCGCGCTGGTAGGGGTCTGATTGTCATGCTGAAGGGATAGTGTGGAACCTCCGTGTGGTTGCCCGGAGCGACGTTCCAATGCGGCTGGAAATCGACAGAGAGCCATGCTCCGGAACCGGTGCCGTGACGGTGCTGAAGCGGGTGGGCGGGACCGCGTCGTATGCCGACTGTGCGAGCCCGGCGGTCTATCGTGGGTGCCATGTCCGCCCCTGAGCTGATCCGTATCGTCTCGCGCGACTCACCCATGGCCCTCGCCCAGGTCGAGCGCGTCCGGACCGAGTTGGCGGCCCGCCATCCCGCCACCGTCACCGAGGTCGTCCCCGTCCGGACGACGGGTGACAAGTGGATGGGCGACCTCGCACAGGTCGAGGGCAAGGGAGCCTTCACCAAGGAGGTCGACGCCGCTCTGCTCGCAGGGGAGGCGGACCTTGCCGTCCACTGCGTCAAGGACATCCCCGCCGACCGCCCGCTGCCCGCCGGCACGATGTTCGCCGCGTTCCTCGAGCGCGACGACATCCGCGACGCCCTGGTCCACCCGGAGGGGCTCACGCTCGACCAGCTTCCCGACGGTGCACGCGTCGGAACCTCCTCCGTACGGCGGGTCGCGCAACTCGCGGCCTCGCACCCTCATCTGAACTGCATCCCGTTCCGCGGCAACGCCAACCGGCGGCTCGCGAAGCTCGCTGCCGGAGAGGCGGACGCGATCCTCCTGGCCGTCGCGGGCCTCCACCGCATCGGCCGCCCCGACGTGATCAGCGACATCCTCTCCCCGGAGAGGATGTGCCCCCCGATCGGCGCGGGCGTCCTCGCCCTCCAGTGCCGCGAGGGGGACACCGGGACCATCGACGCGGTGAGCCCGCTCAATCACCCGGGGACGTACCGGGAGACCACGGCCGAGCGCATGTTCCTCCACGTCCTCCAGGGCCACTGCAACTCCCCGATCGCCGGGTACGCCACGGCCCATCGCAACGGCGACCTCTCGCTGCGCGCCTGTGTGTTCACCCCCGACGGCAAGACCGTGCTCAACGCGCACGAGTGGGCCGGTCCGCTCGACCCGGCCACGCTCGGAACCTCCGTGGCCGTCACCCTGCTGCGTCAGGGCGCACGCGATCTGATCGACTCCATCGCCCACTGAAGCCCGGGCGCGAGGAGCGCACCGCGTGCGGGAGGGCGGCGGTGGCCGTCCGGCGGTATGAACTCCGTTGTTCCGCTCGGCGCTTGGGCAGCCCTCCCGCGAGAGGTCACCCCGGAACCAGACCCTGTCGGGTGTGTGGTGGGCCGGTGGAAGGAAGCGGGAGGGGAGGCCCCGGCGGTCGCCGGCCGCCAACCGTCCGGCTGGGTGACTGCAAGGCCCAGCGGGAGGGGAGGCCCCGGCGGTCGCCGGCCGCCAACCGTCCGGCTGGGTGACTGCAAGGCCGCTCCGTCGCTCCGCTCACGACGGCGGGTGGTGGGGGCTGACACCCCGGCCGGCCGCTGTCCTGGGCACCCGATTGCCTGCCGGATGTGTCCTTCCGGCTGCCGAAGAGCCGGGGAGCGCGGATCCTGGTAGGCAGTGTCACCCCGGGTGTGCCGCGCCGTGTGCCGCGCCCGTCGTACGAGAGGAGACCCCCATGGCCCGGTTCGAGGCGACGGTCGACATCGACCGTCCCGTCGCGGAGGTGTTCGCCTTCCTGGCGGACGGTGAGAACGACGGGAAGTTCAGCCCGCGTGTCCAGGACATCGCCAAGACCCCGTCCGGTCCGACAGCGGTGGGCACCGTGTTCCGCAGCACGGTCAAGGACGCCGGTATGACGACCCGGCGCGAATTCAGGATCAGCGAACTCGTCGCCCCGACACGCATCCGCTGGAACGAAGTGTCGACCAATCTCGTCACGGCACGGGAAGGTGGCTACGACCTCGAGTCCTTGGCTGATGGTCGAACCAGGGTGCGGATCTTCAACGACCTGGAGGGCCATCGTGCGGGCAAGCTCCTTGTCGGACTCGCAGTCGCCGCCGCGCGGAAGGACGCCCCGGCGTTCGGCCGGCGGATCAAGGCCGCGGTGGAAGCGTCCTGAGCCGCAGGACTCCCGGACGGGTGGGGGAGCGCTGCTCCGTCGTGGCGGCCCGCGTAGGGTCGGACCATGGTGCATGTACTGAGCAGCAGGGTATTGCTGAGGCCTGGTGATCCGGAGGTCTCACGGGACTTCTACGGGCGGATGCTCGGATTGCCGGTCTACCGGGAGTTCGGCACGGGCCCCGAACGGGGCACGGTGTATTTCCTCGGCGGAGGCTTCCTCGAGGTCTCGGGGCGTTCGGATGTCCCGCCGACCGGGACGCTGCAGCTCTGGATGCAGGTCGACGACTGCGCGGCGGCGCACGAGGAGGTGGCGGAGCGCGGGGCGCGCGTCCTGCGTCCGCCCCTGCGGGAGCCGTGGGGGCTGATCGAGATGTGGATCGCCGACCCGGACGGGCACCGCATCGTCCTGACCGAGGTTCCCGCGGACCATCCGCTGCGCTACCGCCCCTGAGCGCCCCGGGCGAGGGCGGCGAACGTGACGCGTGCGGCTTTGGCGACGAGTGCGTCCAACGGCTTCGCTCCGCGGGTGTCCCGACGGGAGAGCACGGCGAGGACGATGGGCGCGGCGTCCGGTGGCCTGACGACAGCGATGTCGTTGCGCGTCCCGTAGCCGCCGGTACCGGTCTTGTCGCCCACCAGCCAGCCCGCCGGGGCACCCGCACGGATCAGCGCGTCGCCGGTGGTGTTCCGGCGGAGCCAGTCGGTCAGCAGGGCACGTTCGGCCGGGCCGAGGACGTCGCCGAGCGCATAGGCGCGCAGATCGGTGGCCAGGGCGCGGGGCGTGCTGGTGTCGCGGGTGTCGCCGGGCGCGGCTTCGCTGAGATCGGTCTCGAAGCGGTCGCACCGGGTGGTGCGGTCACCGAGGGCGGCGAGCGCGTCCTGCAGCCCCCGGGGGCCGCCGAGCTCCCGGAAGAGGAGATTGGCCGCTGCGTTGTCGCTGTAGCGGACGGCGGCGTCGCAGAGCTCACGCAGGGTGAGGCCGGTGCCCACGTGCTGCTCGGTGACCGGGGAGTTGGCGACGAGATCGCCGGCGCCGTACCGGACACGCCGGTCGAGCCGCCGTACCGGGTGCCTGTCCAGCAGCGCGCCCACCAGCAGCGCCTTGCAGGTCGAGGCGTAGGCGAAACGCTCGTCGGGACGGTGGACGACCGTCCCGCCGCTCCCCGTGTCGACAGCGAACACGCCCAGCCGGGCGTCGAACTTCCGCTCCAGGTCCGTGAACGCGCGCCCCGCCCGGGCTGCCGCCTCCGCCGGTCGTGGGGGCGCTGTCCCGGTGGGAGCCGGGGGTGCGGCAGTCGGCGGGGCAGCCCTCTCGCACGCGGTGAGTGGGAGGGCTGCGAGGCCGGCCAGCGCGGAGAGCGCTCGGCGGCGCGGGAGAGAGGTGGGCACTAGGGGTGCTCTCCGAGTCCGAAGGGGGTCTGCTCCAGAGCCGCTCGCCGGCCGTCGCGCGGACGGCTCGGGCGGTCGGTGCGGTACGCGCGGCTGTCGGCGTTCCGACTCGTCCACAGTAGGGCGAAGGCTCCCGTTGACCGGCACCTTCCGGGCCGTGTCGCCGGGGGAGTTACCGGTCCGTGGGCGGGGAGACGCAGGGGGCCGTGCGGTGCTCCCCTGCGTCAGGCGTTCCCGCCACCGTGCGGGCGTGGTGGTCAGCAGTCCCGTGCGGGCGTGGTGCCCGCACCGGGGCCGGGTCAGCAGCCCGGATGCGGCGCGGCCGTGCCGTGACGGAGAGAAGTTCCGGAAGTCAGGCGTATCCGCGTGAGCCCGTCCTCTCCGGAGGGACCGGAGCCGGACTTGTCGACGACGAAGGCGGTGCTGCCCCCGGCCACCGTGACGTGGTTGGGGTACGCGTCGGTGGCGACCGTCTCCACGACGGTTCCCGCGCGGGGGTCGACCACCGAGAGGCTTCCGGCCAGCCGGTTGGCGACCAGGACCCGGCCCGAACACGGATCGACGGCTACGGACTTCGCCCCTTCGCCGGTCGCGACGGACCTGGCGACGGCACCCTTTCGCAGATCGACGACCGACACGGTTCCGGAGGTCTGGTCGGCGGTGTAGGCGGTGCGTCCGTCGGCGGAGAGTGCGACCGAGAGCGGTCCGCCGCCCGTGGGTATGAGGCGTGGCGCCCTGGAACCCGGAGCGACCTCGATGATCCGGCTGTTGGTGTGGTCGGCGGCGTAGACCGTCCCGGTCCGTTCGTCCACCGCCAGCCCTGTCGGTCCGCTCCCCTCGACGGTGACGCGCCTGACCTCCTCGAGGGTGTGGCTGTCGAAGGCCACGAGCGCGCCGTCACCGAACGAGCTGGCCCACACGATGTCGCGCTTCTCGTCCACGACGACCTCACGGGAGTGGTTCACGTTCGGCCGGGTGGCGATGTGCCGGCCGGTTCTCTGGCTGTAGACGGCGACCGAGTTGTTCCGTGTGTTGGTGACCCAGACGGTGTTGTGCTCGTCGTCCACGTCGATGCCGTAGACGGCTTCTACCGTGCCGTTCGTGGGAGGGGTGTAGGCCGCTTCCACCCGCAGGGTGTCGGGATCGATCCGCAGCAACTGCGATCCCGTCACCGGTGCAGGGGGCTGACCCACGGAGGCGGTGGCCCAGAGCACGTCGTTGCGCTCGGAATAGGCCGACTGGTAGAGGCCCTGTGCGAGCGGCAGAGAGGTGACATGCGAGCCGTCCGGAATGCCGGTACCGGCCGTGGCGGTGCCGGTCGGAGCGAGTGTGATGCCGAAAGCGAGCGCCACTGCGGTCGCGGCTGCGCGGCGGACACGGCGATTGAGCGAGGCCATGTGTGCTGTTCTCCCTGGACGTGCGCCTTCGTCGAGGCGCACGCGGTAATCGGGCGCGGGTCGGAACGCGCCCTCTGTCCACTGTCGGTCGGCTGCCCGAGGCTCTCGGATCCACGGCTGGAACGCGCGCGGTCAGGTGATTCCGGCGCTCGGACCGTTGGGGACCCATGCCTCGGTTCGTAAAAGTTAGGTAAACCTAAGCTGAGTTTTACCTAAAGGGCAACCGTGAACGGCCCCTGCGGTGGCGGCAGGTGTGGCGGGTCGGAGGAGTCCTCCGGGGCGCGGTCCGTGACCGCCGTACTGGCGACGACCGTTGCGTGACTCGTTGGCCGCATCCGGGCGGCGAAGCGGCCGGGCCGGTGCCGCGTCCTCGCGGCAGAACCTCGGGGCCGGCTCCTGGGCGATCTCGAGCCGCGCGGCGGCGATGAGGTGCGAGGGTGACACTGTCCGCCGGTGAGGTGTCGGTGCGGCATGATGAGGACATGCGGACGCGACCTGTACTCATCTACGACGGGGACTGCGCATTCTGCACGTCCTGCGTGCTGTTCGCCGAACGGTCTGTCCGGCCACGCTGCGAGATCACGCCGTGGCAGTTCGTGGATCTCGACTCCCTCGGCACCACCCGGGAGCGAGCAGAACACGAACTGCTGTGGATCACCCCTGTCGGAGAGGTCCACGGCGGAGCGCAGGCCGTCGCCAAGCTGTTGCTGAGTGCGGGACGGGGCTGGGCGGTCCCGGGGGCACTGCTCACCCTGCCTCCCCTCCGCTGGATCGCGCACGGCGTGTACCGGCTCATTGCGAACAACCGCGAACGGATGCCGGGCGGTACGCCGGCCTGCGCCCTCCCCGCGGACCGGGGACAACAGTCGAGGACGCCCTCGTCGCCCTCGTGACCTGCTTGTGCGTGCGACGAGTTGCGCAACCGGTCGTGCCGGCCACCGGGGGTCCGGCGGCCCCGTGAGGGGCGGCCGGCCGTCCGCTCGGATCAGAGCTGGAACTCCGCGGGTGACAGCCCCAGAGCCGTGCAGGCCTCTCGGAGAATCATGTGCTCGGCCTGGGAGAAGTCGCCGTCGGCACCGGCGACGACGATGCCGGTCTGGAGCACCGCCCTCGCCTCGGTCGGCTTCTTGGCCGTCTTGACGATCTCCTGCAGCGCGTCCGCCTTGCCCTGCTGGAAGTTGAGGCTCAGCTGGTCCACGTGCTTGTTGAAGCGCTGGCGCAACTGCTCCGGCGGGAAGTTCTGCAGGACGTCGTTGGTGAGGATCATCGACTCCACATGCTGACGCTCGGCGGGGTCCACGCGCCCGTCCGCGGCCGCGACCAGCGCGCACATCGCCATGCTCGCGTCCCGGAAGCCGCCGCTCTTCAACTCCGTCTTGAGGGAGGCGAGCTGTGACTTCAGCGTGCTGACCAGCTGCGCGCGCGAGCCACCTCCGGATGACTGTCCGCCGCTTCTCCCGGCGGCCGGCCCGCGCGCACCCTGGGACTGCTGCAGAGTCCTGGCCTGATCCTTGAGCCGGTCCCACACTGCCATTGAGGTCACCTCGGTCTTCGTCTGAGTTGTCGGTCACGAGCCCGTGCGCTCACCCTGTCAACGGGCCGATGCGGGTAAAGGTTCCGCAAAGTGGCCGATGTTCGAACCGCCCTCCGACCGGCCGGTGCACGGCATTCCGGCCCTCGCCGTGCGCATCGGCTGTGTTCCCGATCGTTCGAGCCCTGGATCCTCGGCAGATCGGGAACCTGGGTGATCGTTCAGCACCTCTGCGTAACTTCCGTGCAACCATCCGAGCCGCTCGAGGGTCACATCAAGCAGGAGCAAACAGCTCTCAGGGACACAAGGGGGAAATATGAGAATCGCGCGTAATGTCGCGGCCCTCGGGGCGGCCACCGCACTGGCGGTGGCCGGCACGGCCGCCTTCAGCACGTCGGCCTCCGCCGCACCGAACGTCACACCGCAGGGCGTCTGCGGCAAGGCCTACAAGACCGTGAACTCCGTGCCGGTCGGCTCGCTGGGCACCGTCTACCTGACGTACAACTCCGCCAACGGCAAGAACTGCGTCGCGACCATCCGTGCCAACCCCGGTTCGGCGAAGCCCATGTCGGCGTACATCTACGTGCCCGCCACCGACGCGTGGGCCGGTGACGACGGGAACTTCACGTCGTACGCGGGTCCCGGCTACGTCTACGGCAAGGGCTACTGCGTGAGCTGGGGCGGCCACATCAGCAACGTGTACGTCTCGGTGGAGAACTCCAACTGCGCGGCCCTGAAGGAGCAGCGGGTCACCGAGATCCGCTGATCCCGTTCCATCGTCCGCAGCGCGCCCAGGCCCGTCTCCCCTTCAGCTGCAGCTGGGGGAGCCGGCCTGCGTGTCGAGCCGGCGGGGGGGGGGGGGGGGGGGCGAGAGCCGGGCCCCCCCCCG
>NZ_JBHUYV010000002.1:651717-699038 GCF_042667905.1 Streptomyces sp. NPDC057287
GCGTAGACCTGCGGGAAGTCCGTCACCGCGTCGCTGCCGACGACAACCGAAGGGAAGAAAACGTAGGGCGCCGGCGAGCGGAACGAGACGGCGCGGGGCGGCGGCCCGGCGGGGGTGTCGCGCGGGGGGGGGGCGGGTCTGGAGCCCCGCCCCGCCCCCCCGCCGTATACGTTCCGCCCGGCCGGAACGGTCGGCCGGACGGCTGCCGGCCCACATCAGGCCGCTCGGCGACCCGCGTGCAGAGGCGCGCCGCCGGCCAGCTCCTCAGGATCCAGTGCCAGTGCCGCCGCGGCCGTCGCGCCGATGTCGGCCAGGCTGTGCGCGTCCGGCAGCAGTTCCACGCCGTCCGCGCCGGGCCGGTGGATCAGGACCGGCACGTACTCCCGGGTGTGGTTCGCGTGGCCGATCGTGGGGTCGTTGCCGTGGTCGCCGGTGACGATCAGCCGGTCCCCGGGTTCCGTGAGCAAAGCGACGAGTCCGGCGAGTCCGGCGTCGGCCTGCTCCAGCAGGCGCCCGTACCGTTCGGGGTCCTGTTGATGGCCCGCCAGATCCGTCTCCTGCACGTTCGCGACCACGAGTGCGTCACCTCCGGTGCGCACGGCTTCCAGGGTGTGGGCCAGGACGTCGGCGGTTGCCACGGCAGGGTGACGCTCCGCGGTCTCGCACGCCAGGATGTCCGCGGCCTTGCCCACCAGGGTGACCGGGATGCCGGCACGGGCCGCCAGGCCGGGGAGCTGCCGGGTGTGATCGAGCGGGGCGCCCAGGTGCTGCACCTGGAGCCCGCCGTTCCGGTAGAAACCGGTGGCGGGGGTGTCGAGCCCCGTGGTTCCCCCGTCCCCCGCGCGGACGAACCCGGTGAGAGGGCCGTCCGAGTGGCCGCCGACGGCGATGACCCGGGCGACCGGAGCGACCGCTCGTACGGTCCGGGCGATGGAGACGATCCCGCCGGGCCCGTCGAAGGGGACGTCGTCGAGGCGGCCGGACGCGTTCCAGTTGATCCCGGGGTCTGCCTCCAGGTTGTCATGGACCAGGACCACGCCGTCGACGAGGAGCGGTGGCTTCCCGTCGACCGCTTCGACCCGGTGTCCGGCGGCCTCCAGCGCCTCGGTCACCTCGTCGAGGTGATCGCCGAGCCGGGCCACCGTCACCCGGCTGAAGTCCGCGCCCATCATGGTCTGATGGCCCGCGAAGGTGTCCGCGCCCGGATATCCGAGGGCAGCTCTGCCGGCGGCCACGGGCAGATGTGTGCGGCGTGCCAGGTCCGGATGCGGATGGACCAGCCCGAGTCCCAGCGCCCCGAGCACCGGCAGCCGAAGCGGCCGGCCGAACGCTGTGCGCGCGTGGTCGAGGACATGCCCGCAGGTGTCGGCGGAGAGGTCGCCGGGACGCAGGGTGCCCGCGTCGGGCATGGCGCCGACTCCGAACCCGTCGATGACGACGATGACGGTCTTGGCCATGAGGTGCTCCTTACAGGGCTCGGCCCTGGGCGTCGTACAGGCCGTTCAGCCGGGGGGAGCCGGAGGCGAGTCCGGAGACGACGGCGACGCTCGAACGGGTGACGAAGATCTGGGTACGGAAGGCGAACAGCGCGGTGTCGCCGATCACCACGTCCGCACCCCGGGCGGGTGCGTCGAGCAGCCTGTAGTAGTCGATGTTCTCGGCGGGAGCGTCGCGCACGCCCAGACGTGTGCCCGTGCGCGGCAGGAGAGCGCTGCGGATGCGGGACCGGGCGTAGAACCCACCGCCGTACACCGCCGGGCGGCCGTCGTCGAGGGTGTGGGCGACCTCGCTGACATACACGTAGGCGGGCTTCTCGGGCTGCGTCGGATCGACGGCGTGCAGAGGGGTGGTGCCGGTGAGGGCGTGGCCCGGTTCGCCGTGGGTGGCGCCGAGTTCGGCGAGCAGGGGGAGGGAGGCCATCGAGGTGGCGCTCGGCGCACTGAGCCGGAGCCCGTGGTGCCCGCGCGAGACGAGGAGCTCGCGGGCCTTGAGGGCCAGACCGAAGTTGGGGGTGGCGGCCGGTGTACCCGTCTCCGGGTCGCACAGGACGCAGGGGAAGGCGGTGACGCCTCCGATCCGGATACCGTCCAGGGACTCGGCGGCCTCGGCGAAGCCGTCCAGCCGGGTGAGCGGAACGCCGCCCTCCTGGCCCGGGTAGACGGAGCCGTCGGCGCCTTCGATCCGGATCAGGACGTCCTGGACGAAGCCCTGTTCACGCGCGGCGTCGGAGACGGCGCGGGCGTTGGCCAGGTCGAAGACGGTAACGGTCTCCGGGCGCCACGCCAGGACCTCGGGCAGGGTGCGCCGGGGGATCTGGACGAGGTGGCCGACGTTGCCGGGCAGTGCTCCGGCGGCGTGCAGGGTGCGGGCCTCGGCCGGGTCGATGGCGGCGGAACGGGGGATGTGGCGGGCGATGGCCCGGATCAGCTCGGGGTTGCGGCCCAGCTGCTTGACGACGAACCAGAGGCCGAGGCCGAGGCGTCCGGCCTCGGCCGCCAGCAGCGCGGCGTTGGCTTCGACGGCGTCCAGGTCCATCACATAGGTGTCGGGCGGGATCCTGCCGTTCCGGTGCAGGGCGGCCGCGGCGTCGACGAGCCCGGGATTGCGGGTGAGCAGGGTGTCGAGAAACACGGTCAGTCGTCCTTAGGGTCGTCCAGGGCGGCGAGCGACCCGCGCAGGATGTCGACGACGAGGTCGGCGCCGGCCCGCATCGGATTGATGCGGACGGTCCAGTCGGCCAGCTCGGGGGAGTCGTCCAGCGCCGAGCTGGACATGCGGTAGAAGAGCGGGGCGATCTCGTAGCGGGAGTTCGAACCGACGGGGTAGGGGGCGGCACCGAAGCGTGCGGCGACCGCGGGCAGTTCCCGGGCGACCGGCCGGTCCAGGCGGACGAGCAGGCAGCGGTCCTGGGCGTTGGCGATGCGCACCTCGGCCACGCCGTCCACCTCCCCGGCCGCCAGACGCTCCGCGACCTCGGCGCCCACGCGGGACTGCACGGACCACATGACGGGGACGTGGGTGAGCGCGCGCAGGGCGTCGAGCGCCTGATGGCCCTGCACCTGCCCGCCACCGGAGTAGTTGTCGCGGCGGATGTGCGTCACGAGGTCGCGGGCACCGACGACCAGCCCGACACCCTCGGGTCCGTGCAGCTTGAAGAGCGAGAAGCAGGAGGCGTCGGCTCCCAGCTCCACCCCGGCGGACGGGGTGCGCATGACCGCGTAGTTGTCGTCGACGATGGTGCGGACCCTGGCGGCGCGGCAGGCCGCGAGGACCTCGGCCGGATCGTAGGAGTCGGCGAGCCGCTGTCTGGTGTGCTGGACGTACGCCCACCTGAACTGCCCGGAAGCCAGTGCCTCGTGCAGCTCCGCGGGGTCGTTGAAGTCGGCCTCGACGGTCCGTACCCCGATGCCGCGCAGGGTGACTTCGGTGCTGCGGTAGACCGGGGCCCGGTGGATCAGCAGAGGGTCGCCCGCCCGCACGGCGGCGTTCAGGGCAGCCCGGATCGCGCCGGTTCCCGCGCCCTGCACGAAGGCGGCGTCCTCGGCTCCGAAGTAGTCGGCGAGCACGGCCTCGACGCGCGCGGTGGTGCGCGGACGGCCGAGACCGGGGACGACTCCGGCGTCGGCCGAGAAGAGCTGGTCTCCCTCGAAGTGGGCGGCGGTGGCCTCCAGGAGCCGGAACTGCTTCGCGACGGCGTCGTCCAGGCCGACGGTTGCCAGCGGGAAGGTGGGGGGAAGCACGGGGTTCATATCAGTTGTCCTCCTCGCTCGCGCCGGTCAGGAAGCGCAGTGGATTGCGGCGGGTCAGCAGGTCGACCAGATCGTCATCGGCGCCCGCCGCCCGGAGGCGGGGCAGGAAGCTCCGGAAGAGGTGCCCGTAGCCCTGGCCTCCCTCGTCCAGGAGGTAGCCGTGGCGGGAGATGTCGCAGCTGAGCAGGGCGCGGTCCGCGTGTCCGGCTTCCACGAGGGCGAGCAGCAGCCTGAGCCGGGTGCGGTCGTCCTGGTAGGACGTCTTGCCCACGGTGTCGAAGGCGACGTACGCCCCTTCGGCCGCGAGTTCCCGGTGGACGCCCGGATCGTCGAGGAGGTCCTGGTGGCCGATGCCGATCCGGTGGGCGGGCAGTCCTTCACCGGTGAGCAGTTCCAGCTGGGCGAGGCCGCCACGGCCGAGCTGCGCATGGGTGGCGACGGAGAGGCCCGTGCGCACCGCGGCCCGCGCACCGGCCCGGAGCACCTTCGCCTCGGATGGGGTCGGTACGTCGCCGTGGCTGCCGATCTCGCCGAGGACGCCCGGCCGGATGCCGGTCCCGTCGATGCCGCCCTCGATCTCGCGGACGAGCACGCCGGTCAGCTGTTCCACATCCCCCGCGTCGATCTCGGGTGTGTGGAACGGCTCGTAGTACCAGCCGGTCGCGGCGACGACGGCGACCCGGGCGTCACGGGAGATCCTCGCCAGGGCACCGATGTCGCGCCCCATGCCCCGGCAGGTCAGTTCTACGACCAGGGCGAGCCCGGACTCCACCCGCAGCGTGGCCAGCTCGGCGGTCACGGCTGCCGCGTGGAGTTCCGGGTGGAGGACGGCCGCGCCGTCGCCCCGGCGGTCCAGGTCGAGGACGAGGTGCTCGTGGGCGAGGACCGGGCCGCCTACGGAACCGACGGGCAGATCTCCCGTGACGGTGCGCAGGGTGTGTGGTGCGGGGCGGTTCATGTGGGGGGTCCTTCTTTCGCGTACGGCCCGGTCCGATCGGTGGGGGTCAGCCCTTGACCGGGGTGAACAGGTCGAGCCAGTACAGGACGTTCAGCAGGATTCCGCCGACGATCACGGCCGCCGGGGCGGCGGCCATCCTCACGACCGGCCGGCCCATCGCCTCGTTCAGCAGGTAGAGACCGCCGACGACGAGGATCCCGAGCCCGCCGCCCATGGCGTTGGCGGCCATCAGCGACCCGAAGAGGATCGCCAGCTGGAGGGTGTCCCCGATGGCGCTGCGCAGATGCTCGGAGGAGTCCCGGACGCTGGGCAGCTTGCCGAGCAGCTTGCCGATCCAGGAGAGGGCCAGCACCTCCGCGGCGAACACGAGGGCGCCGACCACCGCCGCCACGAAGGGGTTAGGCATCAGGTAGCCGATGGGGTACACCAGCGTGAACCCGGCGATTCCGTAGGCGCCGGAAGCCAGCGCGGTCGTCGCGATCAGCGGGATGAAGCCGAACACCCGGTAGAAGTCGACCTGGGCGGCCTCGGAGTACTGCCCCTTGGCGATCAGGAAGCTCGTCGCCTCGCCACCGCCGAATATGTGCATCTGGGCGAGCACACAGACTCCGGCGCCGAGCACCATGAACAGGGGGAGGTACGTGCGCAGGCGGGCGGCGCTGGCGCTGAAGAGGGACGCCATCGGGTCGTCGTCCGGCAGGACGTCGTCGGTGATCCCCGCCGCACGGTCGGCCCGGCGCTGCCTGACGTCCTTGGTGACGGCCAGTCCGATGAGCATCAGCACACCGACCGCCATGGCCAGTGCTCCCGCGAACATGTTGGGCCACAGCTTCATCGTCATGACGACGAGGGCCAGTTCGAGGACACCCGCGATGCCGCCCCATTTGCGGCCGAACTGCTTCGTGATGGCGAGCACCGGAAACAGGGTGAAGAGGAAGAGGATCGGCGTCGACATCTGCTGCATCGCGGTCAGGAAGTCGACCGGGAGGTCGTGGGCGACGTTGTTCGCGCCGTTCAGACCGAAGACGACCACGGCGCCCCAGGCGGCGCCGAGGATCGGGGCGAGCCACTTCTTGGGCGCCAGCATCCCGAGGATGTCCGTGGGCAGGAAGACCAGCCAGGGGTTCAGCACACCGGTGGACAGGGCCATCGGGGCACCGAGCCCGAAGATGAAGCCCGCGGAGAGGCCGAAGGAGACGGCTGTCGTCGCGCTGCGGGTGGTGCGTCCCTGGATGAAGTCCAGCAGGAAGGGGCGTACTCCGTCGTTGAAGACGGCCAGGGCCATGTGCGAGATGTAGGCCGTCAGCGCGCAGAGGGCTATCACGGTCAGCTGCTGGGCCAGCGTGAAGTCAAGGCTGGTACCGGCGGCGAGTGTGGTGCTCACGAGTCACTCCTTCGTGCCCGGGATGATGCGAAGAGGCTGAGATCAGCCGCGGGCGGCGATGGCGCGTGCCATGAGCGGGGCGATGGTGTCGATCTGGTCCATCGAGAACCCGAAGACCTTCTTGCCGTCGGCGAGCAGGGTGGTGACCTCATCCTCCGTGGGCACACCGCGCCCGAAGGTGTGGCAGGCGGCACTGCCCATGAGGCCGACGAGCACACCCAGGGAGGCGCCGGCGCCTGTGTGGCAGGTGCCCAGGTAGTAGTCGGCCTGGCCCACCCGGAGTTTCATCGCGGCGTCCATGTCGCTGGACGGGACGATGTCGAGGGCGTCGATGCCGAGCGCGCCGATGGCCCGGGTGACCTCGACCTTGCCGACTCCGCCCGTGAGGATCTTCGTCATGACTGTTCTTCTCCTTGTGTCGGTTCGTCCACGCGACGGGTCGTCCCCGCGGAGGTGGCTCCGTGCCTTCGGCTGTGGCCGGTCAGGACGCGGGTGGGGGAGCGGGCTGCTGGGCCAGTACGGCCAGGTGCATGCCGAGGAAGTTGACCTCGGACTCGGGGAGCGCGGACCCCAGCTCCTTCTCGGCGCGGGCCGAGACGGCGCGGGCGCGGGCGACAGCACCGGGATGCCCGGCCAGCTCCGCGGCGATCTGGTCGTCGGTGAGGAACTGGTCGATCGGCTCTCCGTCCACCAGCCGGCCGAGCGCCATCATCAGATGGCTGGTGAGCATCCCGGCCGTCGCCTCGGTGACGGTGAGCCCCTCGGCCTCCAGGAAGGCGAGTTCGGAGGTGACGAAATCGGCCACCTCCGGCCGGACCTGACCGCCTTCGCGGAAGAGCTGGAGCCGCAGTGCGAGCTGGTCGTCCATGGTGATCCTCCAGAAAACAACAGTAACCAGGATTCTGTATTTTGAGGGCAGGTGACGCTCCGGAAATATGAGATTCCGGTCACCGCGCCCGCCGGTCAGTACGAGGGGATGCGCTCTCCCCTCAGGACCTCGCCCTGAAGCCGCGTCACCAGGGACAGGTCGAGCGAGGCGCGGACCGCGGCCAGGGCCTTCGCCCCCTCGGTCCGGCAGATCACCGCGGCGCTGGAGTTGCGCAGAGCCAGCTCCCGGGTGACCTCGTCGCCGAGCGGAAGCACCTCGACACCGAGCCCGATCCGGTCCTGGGCCTCGTCGAGGTTCCAGACGGTCGCGTCCACCTCGTCCCGGGCGAACAGGTCGCGCAACTGCATGTAAGAGGCCTCCCGCCACCGGATGTCCTGCCTGCCGGCGAAGACCCGTTCCACGAGCATCCGCAGATCCTCGGAGGTGTGGTCGACGGCCACCCGCAGTCCGGGTGTGTCCAGGTCGGTCCCGCGCCGCACGAGCATGCCGTGCGCGCCGACGTAGGTGGCCGGGCCGAGGTCCGCCACCAGCTCCACCGGATGCTCCGCGATCAGCTGGTCGGCGGCGAACCGCGACAGTACGACCAGATCGACCTTGCCCTCCAGCAGTGCCGCCGTCCGGGCCCCCGCGCCGCGCATGAACGTGACGGCGAACGGTGCGCCCGCCTCCTCGAAGGCGCCGCGCAAGCCCGTCGCCAGGCCCTCGTAACGCCGGGAGTATGGGAGCGGCATGGCCGCGAGCAGGGTGCCCAGCCCGGACAGCCGCCACAGGACGGTGCGGTCGGAACGGACGAGGAACGTGCCGAGGTGGCCGCGCGCGGTCGTGGAGATCGCTCCGGACTGCTCCAGCAGCTGAAGGGCTGCCTGGACGGTGCCGTTGCCGCAGCCCAGCTGTTCCGCGAAGTCCCGCACGCGGGGCAGGCGCGTCTCCGGCTCGTGGTGCAGGAGCAGAGCGGCGAGCTGCCGTGCGGCGAGGCCGTTACGGGTGAGGAAGCGGTCATCCAGGTCGTTCACGAATCAAACAGTAAACAGGATTCTGGATATTGACAAGGAGTCCGGCAGCGGGGGAGCCCAGGACCCCTCGTCGACCGGGAGCCGGGGCCGTGCGCAGCGGGGCGCCGCCTCCTGAGCCGGGCTGCCGGCCGTCCACGGGACCAGCCCCGCGAGCGGGCGGGGCGGCATCGATCGACAATGGCGGCAGGCAACGGGACCAGACCCGGGGCCTTCGCCGAGCGAGAGGTGAGCGGCAGATGGGCGCGCAGCCGCCACCGGCCGACGAGGAATCGCGGCGCGCCCGTGCCCGGGCGTCCGCGACCCGGCCCGAGGAGCGTCCTGCGCAGGGTGCGCGGAGGTGAGCACAAGGACCGGCCGGGCGGCGATCCTGCGCAGGAGCCTGCGGGTGACGGTCGCGGCGAGCGTAGGCTTCTACACGCTGAGGTACGCCGCCGATCTCCCGGTCGCCGCTCTGTACGCGCTCTTCGCGCCCATCGCCGTAGGCCTGCTCTCCGCCATCCCCGGATCGGGTCGCCAGCAGGCCTCCGTGACCCTCCGCGCGCTGCCCCCGGCCCTGGCCCTCGCAGCCGTGGGAACACTGGTCGCGGTGGACACCTGGGCGGCGACCGGCGGCATGCTCGTCATCGGGTTCCTGCTCGCCTTCGCGGCCGTGGCCGGCCCGCGACCCGCCGCCGTCGCTCCCGGCCTCCAGCTCTTCTACATCCTCGCCTGCTTCCCGCCGTACGCACCGGAGACCCTGGGGGAGCGCCTCGGGGGACTCGCCGCCGGGATGCTGCTCCTCGCTGCGGCCGAGGTCCTGCTGCCCGACCCGTCCGTCGCCTCCTACCGGGAACGGCTCGCCACCGAGCTCGGCACGGCAGCGCGCGCAGCCGCCACCGACGAGGTGCCGACGGAACGCCTGCGCGAGGCGGGTTCGAGCATGCGTCTCTCCTGCGTACCGCCGTCCGAACGTCCTGCCGGTGCGGGCAGGACGGATCGAGCGCTGGAACAGGCCGGCCGTGCCGCGAGGCACCTCTTGGAGCAGTTGGCGAGCCTTTCCGGGACGTCACCGGTGTCCGCCGATCCCGCGTCCGCCGCCCTCCTCCGCCGGGTCGCGAAGACGTGCGACTCCTGCGCGCGTTCCCTGCGTACGGGCCGCCGGCCGTCGCTGCCCGGAGAGCTGGAGCGGGCGATGCGGGACTTCCAGACGGGACGACGCGAGAGTACGGCCTCCGGGCATCCCGCCTCCGCGGCGGCCGGTCCCACTCTCCGGGCAGCCGTGCTCCGACGGCAGTCACGGGTGCTGGCGCTGGCCGGATCGGCCCGGATCGTGGAAGTCGCCGTCGACGTCGCCGCGAACGGAAGGCCCGCGGAACCGCCCGCCCCGGCCGACCAGTTCTGGTACGCGGAGCTCTCCACACCGAGGCTGTGGGCACGACGCGCCCTCGGGAACGTGACCTTCAGATCGGTCCTCTTCCAGAACGCCGTGCGGACCGCGCTCGGCCTGGCGGCCGCCCGGCTGGTGGCCGGTTCGCTCGACCTCGACCACGGCTTCTGGGTGCTGCTGGCCGTCCTGACCCTCGGGCGCACGACCGTAGGCGCGACCTGGCAGGCGGTACGCCGGGCGGTGGCCGGCAACGCGGTCGGGGCCCTCGTGGCGGGAGCGCTCCTGACCGGGATCGGGTCGCACACCGACGCGTACGCCGCGCTCCTCGCTCCCGCGATGCTGGTGGGCTTCTCCGTGGGACCGATGTTGGGGATCGCCTACACCCAAGGGCTGTTCACCCTGGTCGTCGCCACCGCGTTCGCCCAGATGGCCCCGGTCACCTGGCGGTTGTCCGAGGCGCGGATGATCGATGTCGCCACCGGCAGCGTCATCGGGCTGTTGTGCGGGCTCCTGGCCTGGCCGGCCGGGGCGGAGCGGGAGGTCCGCCGCGCCATGGGCGCGCTGCTGCGCGCCTGCGGTGCGCTGGTACCGCCGACCGCGGAAGCGCTGCTGACCCCTTGGCCCGGATCGCGGGCCGCCCTGCCGCAGACACTGCCGAGCCTGCACCGGTTGCGACTTGCCGAGGCGGCGTACGCCCAGTACCGCAGTGAGGCCGGGGCCACCTCCCAGGGCGCCGACCCCGACTGGCATGCGGTGCTCATCGTCGCCAACCACGTGCTCCAGGGCGCGCACCGGCTGCCCCTCTTCGGTCTCCGCCCGAGCACCGGCCCTCCCGGCCCGGCCGCGACCTGGGTCCGGACTGCCGCAACAGGTCTGGAGGCGGAAGCCGACCGGATCGCCTCCCTGCTCGTGGGCAGCGGCCGACGAGGCGCTGAGTCGTCCTCCGTCCCGTCCTCCGCGTCGTCCTTCGCCCCGTCCCTCGCGCCCGTGCCGGACACCTGCTCCTCGGCGGACGTATCCGTCGACCTCGAGGTGTGGATGGCGAGCCTCCGGCATCAGTTCGCCCGGATCGAGGCTTCGGTGTCACGGCAGTCGCCCCGCAAGCGGCCTCACCGGACGGCGTCCGGGGCCGAAAAGTCCTGAGTGCCTGTCACCCCGGTTCAGGACGCCGCATGTTGCACCGATGGAGATCCATCGCGCATTAGGTAGCATTCCGGTAGAAAAGGCGCGTCCTCGGGGTGGGAGCATGGTGCCCGAAGCGTCCCGGAGGCACCGGGCGCGCGGAGTGCGAGCGAACAGAGGTGGCCACCGATGGCGGACGAAAGCGTTCAGTACCCGAGCCTTCTCGTCCCGGTGGGGCACGTCGAGCCCGTGCCGCGCCGCGTCCGGGCGACGATCGGAGGTCGCGTGGCCTTCGACACCCGGCGTGCGCTGTACGTGTGGGAATGGCCCCCCTACCCCCAGTTCAGCATCCCGATCGAGGACTTGGCCGACGGCGTGCTGACCGACGACGGCCACGTGGAGCCGCGGGGGGCCGGACCCGCGCGGCGCCACACGCTGAGGGTCGGCCCGGAGGTCCGCGAGGGTGCGGCATGGGTGTGGGACGAGGGTGCTCCCGCGGCTCTGCACGGCACCGTCCGCTTCGAGTGGGAGGCGCTGGACGCCTGGTTCGAGGAGGACGAGCCGGTCTTCGTCCACCCCCGGAGCCCATACGCCCGCGTGGACGCGCTGCGTTCCTCCAGCAGTGTCCGCGTGGAGCTCGACGGAGTCGTGCTGGCGGAGGCGCCCACCTGCGTCAAGCTGTTCGAGACCGGACTGCCGACCCGCTACTACCTCGACCGTGTGCATGTGGACGAGGCCGGGCTGCGTCACTCCGACACGGTGACCCGGTGCCCGTACAAGGGCACGACAAGCGGCTACTGGTCCTTCGACAGCGAGGCCGCCACCCACGAGGACATCGCCTGGGTGTACGACTTCCCGACGATCCACGTCGACCGCATCGCCGGCATGGTCGCTTTCTACAACGAGCGCGTCGATCTGTACGTCGACGGGGAACTGCTGCCCAGGCCGGCGCCCATGAGCAAGTAGCCGGGTGTGCCCGTCGCCGGCGTCGGTGCCGTCTGCCTCACCGGGGCAGACGGAGCGTTCCCGGAGTTACGCCCTCCCCGGCAGGGCTGTTGGACCGCGAGCCGGTCCGACCCCGCCGGGGCGCCCACCGTCACGGCGGCGGCAGGTGGTGCCCGGCAGGGACGGCGAATCTCAGAGCCCGGTGACCTTGGCGGTCGCGGAGAGCTCGTAGGCGAGGGTGAGCGTCCGGTGGCCGTCGGGCCCGAGAGCGACGTCCCAGCGGACGATGCCTTCGGCGTCGACCGAGTCGGGGGGCGGTGAACAGGCTTCCCTCCGCAGGCGTATCTCCACCGCCGCGACTTCGGAGACCGGGAGCCGCTCCCGGACGGTGACGACCCTGTCGCCCTGCTCTCCGGGGGCGGAGAACCGGGACAGGTGCAAGGTGACCGTCCGGTTGATGACGGTCCGCTGGGTGATCCCGGCGGTGTCCCGCGTCTCCTCGGTGTTCCGCAGCACCCGGTGGTCGTCGCAGCTGCCGAAGGCGAGCTCCACAAGAGCGCCGGGAGCGCTGAACTCCAGCGTGCCGCGGCCGCCGAAACCGCTGGAACGGACCAGGTCCACGGGCCCGGCGAGCAACGCGTGGCCGGCCAGGTTGTCGAACCGGACGAGCCGGGTGACCAGAGGGGAGAGCTCGGGCGAGCAGGCGTACTCGGTGTGCGCGGTCGTGGTGAACGCGGAGAGCGGGACCCGGTGGGCGCGGCCGTCACTCGATACGGACACCCGTGCCGGGGCCCGCAGGACCCTTGCCTCGCCGCCGTCGTCCACCCCCGGCAGACCGAGGACCGGAGCCGGGCCGAGAGTCCGGATCTCCTCCTCGCGCAGCTCGACGTCGACGGCGCGGCGCTCCGCCGGGGTGCGGTCCGTGAGCGTCAGCCTGTCCTCCTCCAGGCGCGGTGGATCGGTGGCGAGCGCCGACCGTGCCGTCGACATCGTCAGCTGCACGTCCCGCCAGTCCTCGCCGGTGCGCTGCCAGACCATCGCGTCGGTCTCCAGCGACAAGGATTCCCCGTCGAGCACGGCCCGGTAGGCCGGCCGCCACAGCGCACACGGGACGAGGTGGCTCAGGCGAAGGCCGGCCGGTCCGGCGACGGCGGCTTCCACGGTCAGTTCGACATGCCCGACGAGTTCGGCGGGCTCCTCCTCACAGTCGTGAAGGGCGCGCTCGAGCTGCCCGAGTTCGTCGTGGAGGGCGGACAGCCGGGCCTCCACGGAGCGCAGTTGCTCGCCGCATTCCGCGCGCTCGTCGTCGACCCGGTCCAGCTCGTCGGCCCAGCGCGAGCGGTCGGTCTCCCCCGAACCGGCGCCCTCGGCCACTTCCCGCAGCAGATCGGCTGCCAGGCCGCCGAGCAGGTCACGGCGGGCGTGCAGCCGGTCGCGCCTTCGCTCCAGGGCGAGTTGCTCCCGCGTGAGGGTGTGGGTCCGCCGACGCAGGGCCGAGCCGTCATCGGCCTGCGACGACGGGCCTCGCGGGGTCCAGCTGCGGACGATGCGCACATCGAGGACCGTTGCCGGGTGATCAGCGGTCAGCTCCGCATGGAGGGTCCGGTCGACGGCGAGCGCGCTGACCGGCCCGAGACGCAGCCGCCGCACCCCTGCCTCCAGGTCGAGTACGACGGCACGCTCGACGTGCGCGCGATCCTCCAGGCAGGTCACGGCGGTGACGGGTAGGGCGATCGGCTCCGAGGCTGTGGTCATGGTGTCTTTCAGCTCCTGCGGTTGCCGCCGACGAGGGCCTTGCCGGCCGGCATTCGGATCTCGTAGCCGCCGTCGAGCACGACGGTGCCTCCGGCGGGCAGATCCACCCGCTTGACTCGGGTGCCGGGGGCATGGTGATCGGGCCCCGTGCCGTCCTCGGGTGGGGTCCAGCCGGCCCGTTCCTCGATCCGGACATCCGTTTCGGAGCTGACGGGCACCCGCTCGCGGACCTCTACCGTGACGGGCCCGGTGAGGCGGTTGGCCAGCTCGATGTGTACGTGGTGCTCCAGGACGGTGATGTTGTTGCGCAGACCTGCCGTGGACTCGCGCAGGTCCGTCCGGCGGGTGACCTGGACACCCTCGGCAGGTCCCAGCCCGACCCGCCGGACGCTGCCGGGGGCGAGCGTGGGCAGTGCCGCGGTCAGCAGGAAGTCGTCGTCGACGGTGACTTCCACCGGGCCCGCGAGCAGAGCCTGATCGGAGGTGTTGGAGAGCACGGACGTCGCGTAGACGGTCTGCTCCACCGACGGTGCGCAGACGTACTCGGTGTGCGTGCCGACGGCTGTTTCACCGACGGTGACGGTGTGCCAGGTGCCGTCCGACGGTATGTCCACGCGGGTGGCGGTGTCGAAGCGGTGGTCGAAGGATCCCGCCGACTCGCGGGGCCGCACGGCGTGCCCGGGCAGCGGCAGCGCGGCCACCGACTCCGCCCGCCGGCGGTACTCGGCCGCGACCGGGTCGAACGGGGAGCCGGGGAACAGCCTTCCCCGGCGATCGCCCTGGTCGTCGGGGCCGCACAGGACGAGGTCCGTGTAGTCGAGCTCGGCGCCGCTCGGCCGCGGCGGACCGGGCGGCGCTGCCGGTGCCGATGGGGCCGGTGCCGCTCCGCCGGGGGCTGCGGGTGCCATCGGGGCAGGGGCCGCGGCGAACGAGCTCTCGGCGGATCGTCGCCCACCCGTACGGGCACGGACCTGCGACGCGGGCATCGGCGCACCGGCGGAGGGCTCGGGGAAGGCTCCGCCCGGCGCCGGGGGAGGGACGGGAGGCCCGCCGTAGGCCTGCGGCGCGGGCGGCGGTGGCGAGAACCCTCCGGGCGCCGCGGCTGTGGCCCCCGCGGCCGCCGCGCCCGAGGCGGGACGGGCGCCGGCCGTGTCGTATCCGGTGAAGAGGCCGGCGAGACCCGCCGGAGGCTCGCGCCAGCCTGAGGGGGCGGGGGCAGGCTGACGGCGCCCGATGCGGACCGAGCGGAGCTTCGGCAGTTCGGTTCCCCGCCGCAGGTCGGCCGTGGCCAGACCGACGGACACGCCGGTCCAGTCCTCACCGGTGCGCTGGGCGACCGAGGCACGCAGCTCCAGGCGCCCGCTGCTGTCTCCTTGACGGCAGGTCAGGCGGTAGGCCGGCGCCCAGACGGCTCCCGGAACCCCGTACTCCAGCTCGAGCTCCAACTCCGCTTCCACCGTGCCGGCACCGGAGGTGTCGATGGTCAGAAGAGCCGAGACCGTGGTCGCCACGTACCCCGAGGGCGCGTCGGTGGAGGCGCGGGCGAGCTCGTCCGCGGCGATACCGAGCTCGTGCTCCGTCCGGCTCAGCACCTCCTCCACCTCGGCGAGACGGGAGTGCAGCCCTGCCATCCGCTCGTCCACGAAGCCGGCGAGCTCCAGCCACGCGTCGACCGGTGTGCGACGGTGAGGATCGTCGCGCCTGCGTGCCGGCGGTACCGGACGCAGAGCGCCGACCTCACCGATCAGGTGGACCAGGTGGTCCCGACGGCACCGCGCCGCCATGAGCTCGTCTGTCAGCCGCTCGACCTCGTCCCGCAACCCGCCGGGCGCGGAAGTGCCGGTCGGCTCGGCCTCCATCTCCATCCGGGCCTCGCTGACGTGCACTCCGGGGGTGCCGAGGATCCGGGCCCTCAGCGAGCCCGGGTCCAGGGAGCGGGGCAGTCCCGTCACCCGCACCCTGCCGTCCGGCGGCGCGCAGCCCCGGGCCAGCCGGCGGCAGAGCGCCCCCTGCTCGTACACCACCACAGAATCGAGGGTGGACCCCCACCTCTGCACTGCCTCGGCCGTCATCTCTTCCGCCCCCATCCGTGCCGAGCCGAGTTTAAGCCCTGGTCCCGCGGCGCGGTCGGCGGTCGCGCTCACCGATGTGCCCGCTACCGTCGGACGCGTCCTGCGACGAATGCCTTCCACCGATGCCGGACGCACACGGTCCGCTTGCCGGCGCGTGCCACCACCCTCCGGTCATACGCCGTCCCGGCTCGGCCAACCGCGTGCGGGGCCCCCGCCCGGTGCGCTCGTCCAGGGTGACGACCGGCTGCTGGTCTCGGTCGGCGTCGCCGAGTCGATCACCGGCGGTGAAGCGGTGATCGCGACCCGCCTCGGGCGTAACGAGGCGCACTTCCTCGCCAGCGCGCTCGGAGCGCCTTCCTGAACCCGCCCTGGCGACGGAGGGGAGGTCTCAGCGGGTGGCTGCGACCTCCCCGTCCGTGGTCCGGCCGGCCTCCCTCGCCTGCATCGGATGCAGCCGAGGTGGCCGGCTCCCGGGCGGGCGGGCAGTCCGGCTCTCCCCCATGGAGGTGGACGGTGCTACGGCTCCGTCATGCAGGCAGTCTGTCCAGAAAGCCGCGCACGTCCAGGATCCGGCCCGACTCGTCCATCACCAGCACGTCGAATCCGATCACCAGCGGCTCGGCCCCCGCCGCGCCCAGCCCCCAGCGGAAGCGCACCTGGTTGTGGTGGGCGTCCACTTCACCGACCTGGGTGAACACGAACCCCGGAAACTGTGCGTGGACTCCGTCGATGACTGCGGAGACCCCGTCGTGGCCGGAGACCTCGGCCATCGGATCGGTATAGGTCACCTCGGGCGACCAGTGTTCGGAGATCAGCGCCGCCCGCTCGCCGTCGGTCGCGTTCCAGGTGGCCAGGTACTGCTGAACGATGCGCTTCATGATCATCTGCTTCTTTCGCTCGGATCGACCGGTTGGTGCCGAGAATCCTGGCCCGGGGCCGGCCGCCGATCCATGACCTCACAGGTCATGGTCGTCCGGTCACGATGCCCATACCCTCGTGATCATGAGCGTTGCACTCGAAGTCCCGCCGGTCGGACAGCTGTTGCGTACCTGGCGCGAACGGCGCCGGTTCAGCCAGCAGGAGCTGTCCAACCGGTCGCAGGTGTCCACCCGGCACCTCAGCCGGGTCGAGACCGGCAGGGCGCACCCCACCCCAGAGATGATCATGCACCTCTCCGACAGCCTGGATGTGCCGCTGCGGGAGCGCAACCGACTGCTGCTGGCCGCGGGTTACGCACCGCGCTACCGGGATCGTCCATTGGACGACGCTTCCATCTCCGTGGTGATGGACGGTCTGCGGCTTCTTCTCGACGCCCACCTGCCGTACCCCGCACTGCTGTTGGACGACCACTGGGACATCGTCGACGCCAATGCCGCCGTCGACCGACTGCTGACCGGCTGTGCGCCGGAGTTGCTGCAACCGCCGGTCAACGTGGTCCGGGTATGTCTGCATCCGGACGGGCTGGCAGGCCGGATCCGCAATCGCCAGGAGTGGGGCACCCATCTGCTGCGGCAGGTGAGCCACCGCGCCGAGCGGAGCCATGACGGGCGCCACCGCGAGCTCGCCGCGGAGATCGCCGGGTACCTCGGCAGCCCCGGCGCCGCCAGCCCCCTCCTGGGGCCGGTGGTCACCCTCGAAATCGACGTCGACGGCCACCCGCTGCGATTCTTCAGCACGTCGGCCACTCTCAGTACGGCCACGGACGCAGCACTCGAAGGGCTGCACCTGGAGACGTTCCTGCCGGCCGACGACCGGACCCGGCACCGCTTCGCGCAGGGATGGGCCATCCCGGTGGAGTCGTGACCACGCCGGTGACGTCGGCCGCCGCTCCGGCGAGGAACGAGGGTGGAGTCGCGGGATGGCCGTGTCCGGCGTCCGTGGAGCCGCCGGCCCACGTCTTCGAACCTCGGAGAGGAGTGCCAGGGGGACCGGTTCCGGCCGGTCTTGAGCGCGGCGATGAGTATGACCGGCCCGGAGGGTCTCACCACCGTCGTCGACAGCGCAGAAGGAACATGTGGCTCAGCTACTGCGAGTCCAGAATTTGACCCTCTCGAGTGACGGAATTCGTGCCGGTACGGACCAGAGCCTCGAGCGTCCGTTCGGCCACGTCGATCTGCCTTTCGGGCCAACCCGGTGAGAGGCCCGATAGGGCCGGGGCTCAGTTGCCGCTCTCCTCCCGGCCGACGGCCTCGTACGCGTCGGGGGTGACCGCCCGCAGCCAGTACGGGCCGTGCCGGATGCCCTCCGGCAGCACTCCGCCACCGGCATAGTCGTCCCGGAACTGTTCATGCCCGATGAGCGCGGCGAGCAGATCCTCGTCGCCGACAGGCTCCGGGGGGAGCCGCAGGCGCTTGAGGTCGACCCATCTGTAGGCGGGTGACCTCGGTTCCCGGAAGGTGTAGCTCCGGGAGTTGATGAGAATGCCGACTTCGTGGGTGAGCGTGTTCTGCACGCTTCTCAACTTGGACGGGCCCCGGAACCCCTGGCCTCGGGCCGACGTGGAACACCGTGCACACTGGGGTGTCACCCGTCGCTGTGTGCCGCGCACGAGGCCGCCGGTCCAGATCCCGCTCCAGGTCCCGCTCCAGATCCCGGTTCCGTTCCACCACCGTTCGCCCGCCTCGATCGACGGCTCGTCCCATGGCCGCCCCGTCCTCGTGGGACAGTCTTCACCGGTCCTTCGGCGAACCGGCGGGCGACCGTCCCACCTTGACCTGCGCTTCCACGGTCGCGAGCACCGTGTCGACCAACTCCGCGACGGGCAGCCCGGCGCCCACGTCGACGCGGTCCAGGTCCAGACCGGCGAGGGCATCCAGCATCAATGCCTGGTACCGCTCGGACCGGGCCAGGAACTTGTCCGTCAGGTGACGCTCCTGGTCCGTCGATGCTTCGTACAGGCCGGCCGTGTGGATCCGGGCCCGCAGGAGATCATCGTTCGCGACCAGCCAGACGGCGGCTGTGTGCGGGACCGTCAGTTCCGCCACGCTGACGGGCCAGAGCGCAGACCCCTCCAGGACCAGCCCGGACCTGCCGACGCCGCCTTCCGCGTGTGCGGCGATCAGTTGTTCCACGCGGGGCCACAGCCGCTGGTAGTGGTCGAGGACGGACGTCACCAGCTTGTCGACCGTGAGCGACGCGTAGTGTTCGGCGACATGCGCCGGCACTTCCCGATCCGGCGTTCTCCAGGGCCGTCCCGGATGCCGGGCCAGGCCGTCCGTCGACAGGCATTCGAATCCGAGCCTGTCCGCCACCCCCTGGGCCACCGTCGACTTCCCGACGTTCGACGTTCCCCCGATCAGCACCACCCGCGCACCATGCATGGCAGCGACCTTACCGATCCTCGTGGAGCGGCGTTCCCGCACGTCGCACCTGAGACGCGGAGGCCGGAGACACGCGCCGTGCAACGGATGCGGGGGGAGACGGGTGAGGCACGGTGACGTCGTGGTCCGAGGGTCGTTGGCTTGTTGACCGGTGTCGGACTGTGAGTGACGGGGAGCCTGAGAGTGTCGGATCGACAGGTGTGGCCAGGAGCGGACGTGGTGGCGCTGTGCGGGGCGGTTCTCCTCTGTTGTGCCGTCACCACCGGCTGCGGCCGGGGCACGGAGGACGCGAAGGCACCTGCGGGTGCTGCGGCGGTACCCTCGCCGCCGCCGTCAGTGTCGGGTCCTTCCCCGGATGCGGCCGGGGCGGTGCGGGAGGCGTACGGGGCGATGTGGTCGGAGCGGGTGAAGGCGTTCCGGGTGGCGTCGGCGGACGGGACCGATCTGGAGCGGTATGTGGCGCCCGTGGTCCTGAGCGTGTTCGAGGAAGAGCTGGCCCGTCTGAAGAAGGACGGCATGGTGATCCGCGGCGATCTCGGCCACGAGCCGGAGGTGTCCCTCGCCGATGCCGGGGCGGGGCCGCCGCGGGCCACGGTGGAGGACTGTGTGGACCTGTCGAAGTGGCAGCCCTTGGACATCACGACGGGCTGGCCCCTACCGCTCCCCGGAGATCAGCCGCTGCGCCACGCGGCCACAGCGACACTGGAGCGCGGGGACGGCGGGCGATGGACCGTCACCGCGTACGTCCCGCACAGGTCGCGAGCCTGCTGAATCCGACAACGGCCGCACGGTCGCCGCGCCGGGCGCCGACCGCGCGGCTGCGCCGTATGCGGTTGAGGGCACGCCCCCACCCCGGCTGCCACCAGCCATGGGTCACTCCGTGCGGTGGCTCAGGACCGTTTCACGGAATGATGCGACCACCGGCCGCAGGTCGGTGCGGTGCCAGGCTGCCCACAGGTGTACCGACGCCTGGTGCCAGGGCAGTTCACGGATTTCGACGCCTTCGGTGGTTCCGCGGACCATGCTCTTCTGGACGAGTGCGAGTCCCAGGCCCGATGCGACCAGTCCCAGGGCCGTCAGGGGTTCCGGCGCGTCGAGGCGGATGTCCGGCGTGAAGCCCGAGGCCACGCAGGCTGCGACGAACGCGTCCCGGGTGGCCGGCTCGTGTGAGCTGTCGACGGCGATCCATGGCAGCCCGTCCAGATCCTGTGCCGTGATGCTTTCCCGGGCGGCGAGGTCGTGGCCGGCCGGCAGGGCGAGGAGCAGTGGGTCCTCCAGCAGCGGGGCCGCCAGCAGGTCCGGATCGTCCTCCGCGGGAGGCTGCTGAACCAGGGCGATGTCGAGGCTTCGCTGCCGCAGGCCCACGAACTGTTCCTCCGGGGCCAGGCTGTAGAGCGCCACATGAATGCCCGGCCGCTCCTCCTGCAGCGTGCGCAGCGCCGCCGGAAGTACACCGGTGTGCATGGCGTCGGTGACGTACCCGATGCACAGCCCTCCTTCCTCTCCGCGCCCCAGGCGGCGGCCCAGGTTCTCCAGCCGGTCCGCGTGCCGCAGCAGTGCCCGTGCCTCGGTGAGGAAGATCCGCCCGTCGGCGGTCAGGCGGATGCGCTGCTGGGTGCGCTCGAAAAGGGTGAGGCCCAGGTTCTTCTCCAGCTGGGCGATCTGACGGCTGAGGGGCGACTGGGAGATGTGCAGCTCCTCCGCGGCCCGGCCGACGTGTTCCGTCTCTGCCACGGCGATGAAGTAGCGCAGTTGTCGCAGGTCAAGCATGTAAGACCTCGGGGGACTCAACTCAGTCCAAGCGAGTCTTGGACAGTCTCAAGTGTTGATCCTAACCTCGAAGACGTCCACCCGACAGACTTCGCAATCCTCGTGAAAGCGACGTCCGACACCTTCCCCCTGCCTTCGCCAAGGAGAAACCTCATGGCCATCGCCCCCTTCCTGCCCGGACCGCTCGGCTTCGGCACCGCACCCCTGGGCAACATGTTCCGCGACATTCCCGACGAGGAGGCGACAGCCACCGTCGAGGCCGCCTGGGACCACGGCATCCGCTACTTCGACACCGCGCCGTTCTACGGCGCCGGCCTCGCGGAGATCCGCCTGGGGGAGGTCCTCGCCGCTCACCCTCGTGACACCTACGTCCTCAGCACCAAGGTCGGCCGTGTCATCCAGGACGAGGCAGAAGACCCCGCCACCCGTGACCTCGGTGAGAAGGGCGGCCTCTTCGAACACGGCCGCCCCAACAAGATGGTCAACGACTACACGGCCGACGCGACGATGCGCTCCATCGAGGACAGCCTCGTACGGTTGAAGACCGACCGCCTCGACATCGTCTGGGTCCACGACGTCGCGCAGGACTTCTACGGCGACGAGTGGCTCGCCCAGTACGAGACGGCCCGTACCGGTGCCTTCCGCACCTTGGAGAAGCTGCGGGACGAAGGTGTGATCAAGGCATGGGGTCTGGGCGTGAACCGGGTGGAACCGCTCGAGCTCACCCTCGGCCTCGACGAGCCCACGCCCGACGCCTTCCTCCTCGCCGGCCGCTACACCCTCCTGGACCACACCCGCGCCCTGCAGCGCCTGCTGCCCGCCGCCGCCGAGCAGAACGTCGACATCGTGGTCGGCGGGCCCTACAGCTCCGGGATCCTGGCCGGCGGACGCCACTTCGAGTACCAGGACGCACCCGCCGAGATCATCGACAGGGTGGAGCGCATCATGGCCCTCGCCGAACGGCACGGGGTCGGCATCAAGGCCGCCGCACTGCAGTTCTCCCTGGCCCACCGCGCCACCGCAGCCGTCATACCCGGCGCCACGAGGCCCAGCCGTATCGCGGAGGACGTCGCCGCGCTCGGCGAACGGATCCCGGACGGCTTCTGGACGGCGCTGCGCGACGAGCAGCTGATCGCCCCCGACGCACCCGTACCGAGCACGCACTGACCACGCCCCGACCCGCAAGGAGACCCACCATGGCCACGACCACCGCATCCGTCCGCCTCCCCGTACCGCCCGACCGTGTCTGGCAGCTCATCGGGGGGTTCGACACCCTGCCCGACTGGCTGCCGTACATCCCCACGAGCGAGCTCGGCGAGGGCGGCCGTGTCCGGAGCCTCGTCAACGACGAAGGCGGTCAGATCATCGAGCGCCTCGAGGCCTTCGACAACAGGGCCCGCACCTACAGCTACTCCATACTCCAGGCACCGTTCCCGGTCACCGGCTACCTCTCCACCATCGCCGTGCACCAGGACCCGGACACGGCCTGGTCCCGCGTCGAGTGGAGCGGAACCTTCACACCTGACGGGATCACGGACGACGAGGCGATCGCGCTGTTCCACACCATCTACAGCGACGGACTCGCGGCACTCCGCCGCACCCTTGCCCCCTGACCGGCAGCGGGCATGCCGACAGCCGCGCCGAGGAAACGCACGGAGCGGGTCAGCGGGCGGAAGGCGCGACGGGAGGCGTCGGACGGTACGCCGACGGTCCGGCGGGAGTCACGGAGCGGTGTCGTCGCGGTGCCCGTGCCGGTGGCCGGCGCGATGGTGTCCACCGTGTCATCGGTGGTCTCCGGTAACGTCCCGTGCCGTCTCGTCGTCGACGGGGACACCCAGCCGGCCGGCCACCGTGGTGAGTGCCGTTCCCAGCGGGAGCGCGATCCGGGTGAGGGCGTGCCGGTCACCACGGGTGGGGTCCCGGTTGACGATCAGCACCGGGGTTCCCGCCTCATCCGCCTGGCGCACGAACCTGAGTCCGGACATCACCGTCAGAGAGGATCCCAGGACCAGCAGCGAGGCCGCCTCACGGACCAGGCGCCGGCAGAGCTCGACCCGCGACGGGGGCACGGCCTCGCCGAAGAACACCACGTCCGGCTTGAGGACGCCGCCACAGACCGTGCAGGGCACCACGTGGAAGTCCCCGATCTGATCGTCGGTGAGATCGGCGTCCCCGTCAGGGTTCATCGCGGCGGCCACCGGTGCGAAACCCGCATTGGCCTCCTCCAGCCGCCGAGCGAGTTCGTGGCGGGGACTGAAGGCGCCGCAGGAGAGGCAGACGACCCGGGCCAGGCTTCCGTGGAGCTCCACGGCGCCCGTGCTGCCGGCGGCCTGGTGCAGGCCGTCCACGTTCTGGGTGATCACACCCGAGAGCAGGCCGTGCCGCTCGAAAGCGGCGACGGCCCGGTGCCCGGCGTTCGGACGGGCCCGGCCGAAGGTACGCCAGCCCAGGTGGCTGCGCGCCCAGTACCGTCGCCTGGCCTGAACGTCCGCGGTGAAGTCCTGGTAGGTCATCGGGGTGTGCCGGCTCAGGCTCCCGCCCTCGCCCCGATAGTCGGGGATACCCGACTCCGTGGACATGCCCGCACCGCTGAGCACCAGCACCCCGCCGGTGCCCAGTACGTCGGCGAGGGGCTCCAGATCCGTGGTGCCCGGCGGCAGGTCCTCGGCAGGGGTCCAGCTCAGAGTGGGGCGCATACGCATGCCCCCAGGGTACGGAACGGTTGCCCCCACCCGCTTTCGCCGGGGACGGGACCGGGGCGCCCGTCCACCCGCGACACTGCTCCCCGCCTGCCCACGGTGGGCGGGGAGCACGGAGCCACGGGAGCTACGCCTCCACGTAGGCGACGATCGTGATCGTCTGCAGGGCGGTCACGTAGTAGATGATCCGGACGCCGTCGATCTCGTCGGTGTAGTCGCGCAGCAGAGTGCCGGGCACCGTCGCGCCCAGCTGGGGATTGACGCTGATCGCGACGATCGCACGGTCCAGCCGGTGCGTCTCGGAGGCGGTGAGCTTGGACAGCTGCGTGAGCGCGGGCTCCACCGTGACGACGCGTGAGCGGCGCGCCCCGCGCTCAGGCGACACGGGGCTGCTCGTCCGCCAGGCGGGCGAGGTGCGCGTCCCGGGCCGTCTCCCACGGCACCCCTGTCTCCGGAGCCGGGTAGCCGTTCGCGGCGATGTCCTCCAGCACCGAGGCAAGAAGGTCTGCCTTGGCCCGCTCGGAGGCCGCGTACGCGCGCACCGATTCGGCGGCGTGCTCGTCGAGCGGCTGGCGGTCGGGCGAGGTGGCCGGCTCGTGGCTCATCCGGGGCTCCTGGCTGTCATCTGGCGTTGTCCACCACGGTAGCGCCGAGGTGGGCCCGCCCGGGGCCGGAAGGGCGAACAGGGCTCCGACGAGCAACGGGGGAGTCTTCGTCACGGGCTCCCGGTGCCATGCCTGGCGCCCGGTCGGCGTGGGCGTCATCCCCTGCAGGACGGGAGGCGCGGTCTCCCGGGGATGGCGCCCGTCCACTCACCAGGCCTTGCCGGCCTGCTCCCGGACCGCACGGTTGATCCGGTTGAAGAAGTTGGTCGTCGCGACCTCCAGGATGATCGTGCCCAGTTGCTCTTCGGTGAAGTGGTCGGCGGCGGCGTCCCAGATCTCGTCGGTCACGCCAGGCGCGCCGTCCTGGAGCCGGGTGGCCGCCTCGGCCAGCGCGAGCGCAGCCCGCTCCTCATCGGTGTAGAAGGGGGTCTCGCGCCACGCGACCACGTTGTGCAGCCGCTCCTCCGTCTCGCCGGCCTTCCTCGCCGCCTCCACCGAGGCGAAGATGCAGGGGCTGCAACCGTTGATCTGGCTGGCGCGCAGGTGGATCAGGGACAGCAGGCGGCTGTCCACGCCCCCGGAGTGAATCGCCTTGTAGAGATGCTGGATCGCTGTGGTCACGTCGGGATGGGCCGGGCTCTTCACACGTGCTTCCATCGGTCTTGCTCCCTCATCGGTTACCTGCGCCCCTCCGGGCCCGTCATCACCCATGACGGAGCAGAGCCGAGGAAGGTAACAACGATGTCACACACCAGCCCGACGGACCCGACAGCCCAGGCGTTCGAGGCCCAGCGCGACCGGCTGCGCGCAGTCGCCCACCGGATGCTCGGATCGCACGCCGACGCCGAGGACGTGGTCCAGGAGGCTTGGCTGCGCCTCTCCCGCCAGGACGCGGCGGCCATCCACAACCTCGCCGGATGGCTGACCACGGTGGTCGGCCGGATCAGCCTCGATGTCCTGCGCTCACGCCAGGCCCGCCCGGAGGCGCCCTACGACGACGGTCTGTCCGGCCTCGAGGTGACGCTCGACGAGCTCCCCGCTCCCGAGGACGACGCGGTGCTCGCGGACTCGGTCGGGCTCGCGCTCCTCGTGGTCCTGGAGTCGCTCGGACCGAGCGAGCGACTGGCGTTCGTGCTTCACGACCTGTTCGCGGTGCCGTTCGCCGAGATCGGCCAGATCCTCGGAAAGTCCACGGCCGCCACCAAGATGCTCGCCAGCCGCGCCCGCAGGAAGGTGCAGACGACGGAGCGGCCGACCGGTGCCGGACGAGAACAGCGAGAGGTGGTCCAGGCCTTCACGGCCGCGGCTCGCCACGGCGACTTCGAGGAGTTGCTGCGGGTCCTGGATCCCGAGGTGAAACTGACCGTCGACACCCCGTCCGGTGTGGTCGTCACCCTGGGCGCCACCAAGGTCGCAGCCGGTGCGCACCTCTCCGCCGGTGCGGCCGCACAGGGGCGGGCGGTGCTCGTCAACGGCCTGCCGGGGATCATCTCCTGGCGCGAGGACGGCACCCCGCTCTCCGTGCTCGCGTTCACCGTCGTCGACGGCCGGATCACCGGGATCAGGGTCGTGATCGATCCGGCCAAGCTCGCGCTGATCGACCTGCCGAATCCGGTATGAGCCCCTGCCGGGAAGGTCGCCGCCTGGCAGATGAGGGGATGACCGACCTGCCTCGGCTACGAGGCTTTCGGGGCGGCCACGGCCGGCCGGGGCCGCCCCGCCTCGTCATCCACGGTGCTCGCCGCCGAGGCAGCAGCGGCTGTCCACGGCGGGACCTACCGTTCGCCCGCCCTGAGGCCTCGGAGTTTCCAGAGCCCGTACAGAGCGAGCACCGGTTTGACGAACAACCACTCGCCAGGACGGTAGTCATCGGCGCGCACCAGCCTCTCGGCGAGGTCAGGGCGCTGCCGCTGCACGTAGGCGCGCGCCTTGAGCGCGTGAGCCGGCTGCGAGACGATCTTGATCCGGCTGACGTCCTCCAGCAGCGGAATCACGTTCGTGATGTTCTCCCATGTGGTCGTGCTTCGGTCCTCGAGGATCATCGTGCCGTCGAAGCCCAGTACGGACGACGCGTAGTCAGCCATGATCCGGGCCTCCGAGGCGCTCTCACTGGTCGTACCGCCGCTGAAGATCACTCGGGTCTCGTGTGCGCCGTCAGCAGCGATGGAGCGCATGCCGGCACGGACACGCCACCGGTTGATGACGTTCGCCGACGCTTGCGGGTTGCGGTAGCCGAGCACGACCACAGCTTCGACGACGCCCTCCCTCTCCCCTACGAGAGCTCGGGACCAGCGCCAGTTCAACCATTCGCCCCAGGCCAGGGCCGCAACCCCGGCCATCGCCAATTCTGTCCCTCGTCGCATGCGGCGACTCTATGGGACCTCGGGATCGCGCCTCGAAGAAAGCGCGCTGCGAACGGCGCAATCCAGTGGCTGGTCCCAGGAGGACGGTCCGTCAGCTATGGTCCTTCGCCGGTTGACGCCGAACGCGGGGCCGATCTCGTCAGCCCGTGAATCCTCGGAAGACGCCTTCGGGATCGGCCCTGGCCGCCTCCGCGAAATCGCCGAAGTCCAGGTTGGCGATCATCAGATTCGCGTTCATCTCGTGCACTCCGCACGGCACCACGCGAAAGTCACCGCCGTAGGCCTCGAACTCCTCGTCGTCCTCGCACTGCTTCCTGGTCAGAAGAGACAGCGCCAGCAACGTGACAGGAGTTCCCCGCATCGAAGCGCTGTCCGCGAGGTAGACGACGCCGCGGATTTCCGCGTGCGCGGATGCCTCGGAGAGGGCCCGGGCAGGTGTGAATCCCGTCCAGCGCGGGTCATCGACGATGTGGACGTACGGCTCGACGTCGTCATCCTCGCCCCAGGTCGTCATCAGCGACGCTTTCACTGCCGACCACGCCTGTTCATCGTGGAAATCGGTCCTGATGATCAGCGCGGCGTCCATGTCATGCTCGGCCGGCCACTCGATACGGTCGTTCATGCCGCTCTCCCCGCGCGTCCGCGCGGGTCACGGCCCCACGCCCTAGCACCGCACGGTACGCGAGGGCACTGACACGCCTGCGGACGCCTACGTCGATGCGGGTGAGGGTGCGAGACCGATCAGGATCCCGGCCTGCCGCGCCCGGTCCTGCAGTTGACCGACCGGGCGCGGGAGGCCGCCGGTCATCACCCGGGCGGCCGGTTCGCCGAGCAGGATGACGCCCGGCTCCGCCGTTCAGGGGGCGGGGACGGGCCCGCCCGGCCGGAACCGCTCCACCCCGACGATGTGCCTGACCTTGACCGGGCGCACGACCACCGCGACCCGTTGCTCACCCGGCATGGTCCACTCGAAGCGTTCGCTGCCCAGGTACTTGCGGGCCAGCCGGTCCATTCGGGTGTGCGCTTCCTCGCCTTCGATGAAGCGCGCCACCACCCCACTGATCTGCACCCGGTCGAAGGGGTCGGCGGCGTCCGCGTGGGAGAGGTAGACGCGGGGGTCGCCGCGCAGGTTCTCCTCCTTCACCCGGCCCACCGAGGTGTTGAAGGTCAGCTCCCCGTCTCCTTCCAGATCCACCCACATCGGGCTGACCTGTGGTGCGCCATCGGCGAACACGGTGCCGACGTACCAGATGTTGGGGGCTTGCAGCCGGGCACGGACGGCTTCGTCAAAGGTCGCAGTCATCGCAGCAGGCTAACAACCATGATCGTCGTGGCCCGTCCGCACTCCGTCCGTGCACACGAAGGGGGCACAGGAGGCACACGGTTCGTCCGGCACCGACCTCTCCACCGGACGGGTCGTGCACCACTGGGCGGGCGCCGCCGCATCGCGCGTCGTGCCGCGGACGAGCTGCGATACGGCCGGCGCCCACCCCAGGGGTCAGCGCAGTTCGATGCGTACCCGGTGCCGCCCACGGAGGCCGGCGGGGACCGTGGTGCCGCGGTGCCCGTCGATGGTGGACGCGGCTACCCTGCGGCCCGAGCCGGTGAGCGTGATGTCCAGGGTCATGTCGCGGTACGACAGGTCGTGCAGCGTCACGGGACCCCAGCCATGCGGCAGGTTCGGGGCGAACCGGATTCCGTCCCGCTCGTGCCGGATGCCGAACACGCCCTGATGGATCAGGCGCAGATAGCCCGTTGCCGACCAGGTCTGGTCAGGCTCGGACCCCCACTGCCGCGCGTTCTGCCAGCCACCGTCCACCGCACCGGTGAGGGCGTTGTGGATCTCCCAGAAATGGCCGTCCCGGTGCTCCAGGGAAGCGATGTCGGTGACCGCTCGGGCCAACAGGTCCGTCCGGCCGCCGACAGCTGCCGCGTGTCCCCACATGCCGACCGTCATCGGCCATACGATCGCGTTGTGGCGGCCGGGGTGCGCGTCGTCGAAGCGGTCGAAATGCGGCCAGACGTTGACCACGCCGTGCGGTTCCCGGTGGGTGCGGTCCAGGACCGTACGTGCCTGGCTCGGCGAGGCCACCCCGCACAGCACGGAGAAGGCGAGGCCGTTGGCCTCCTGGTACGTCTCCAGCCTGCCTGCCCGCTCACCCGCACCGTGGATGAAGTAGCCGTAGGTCCCGGCTCGGGGTCGCCAGAGGTGGGCGTTGATGGCCGTGCGCAGCCGGGCGGCAGCGGCCCGGAACTCCCCTGCGGCGCGCCGGTCGCCGGTCTCCTCCGCCATCTCGGCACACGCCAGATACCCGGCGTGGAAGAGGCAGTTGGTGGACAGGCACATCATTCTGTCCGTGCCCGGATGGTCGAGCACGAACGAGGAGGGGTTGTCCGGATCGGCGGGCGGGGCGGGGTAGCCGGCGATGCCGTCCTGGAGGAACGCGGGGCCCTCGAACAACCCGTAGTCCTCGTTGTAGTGCTGCTTCCGGTCGGCGCGAAGGGTGTTGACGGCGGCTTCGTACGCGTCGGTGAGGAACTCGCGGTCTCCGGTGACCAGGTAGTGGTGCCGGGCCGCGACCGTCCACACGATCTGGTCCCACCACTGGTTGTCCTGCTGCACGATCAGCGTGCCGTCGTCCCGCCGTCTGCACACCGACCACAGGGTGTTGCGTGCCACGTCCGGCGTCAGGAGGCTGGCGGCGTTCCAGGAGTTGACCGACGCGTCCCGGGTCCATGGCTGCTCGTATCCGCCGCCCGCCCGGATGAACGTCCCGGGCGCGTCAGTCATCAGGCCGGTCTGGTTGTACTCCGCCGCGTCGTACGGGACGGTGTTGATGTCCAGCAGGTTGTGACACGCGGACCGGTACGCGCCGGCGAGGAGCGCGTCCTGTGCACCACTGAACTCGATGCCGGGCGGCCCGGCCGCAGTACGCGCAGCCGCGTTGCCGGGTGATGCGGTGGCCATTCCGGCTGCTGCCAGACCGAGGACGGCGCCTGCCTGAAGCAGCTTCCGTCGCGGTAGTCCGCCCTGGTGCTCCTGCGGTTGCATGAAGTCTCCCGCCTAGGACAACGTTGTCAAGACTGTTCGGGAGGGATACTCGCCCACCCCGGAAAGCGCTGTCAATGAGGCGCGGGAAGGCTGTTACTCAGCGCCGAGGGGGCGCAGAGCCTCGATCGGCCTGCGGCCGAGGGCACGAGGGCCGGCAGGGGCGATGCGGCGGCGCGGCATCCCCCGGTGATCCGCGACGGCCGGACCCGGACCCGCCATCGCCGGTGCGGCGGTAGGGGCGGCCGACCGGCGACAGGCGGATCCAGTGCGCTGTCCCGCCGCGCGTCGTTCGGGGACCACGGCACTTCGATGGTTGCCTTCGGCGGCCATCCCGGGCGGATCGATCGGCCCCTTCGGCGTGGCCGACGATCCGCGGCTGGAGACCCTGTCCACGTGGCCGGAGGCTCCTTCGACGACAACGGCCCCGACACCTTGCCCCGTCCCGCCCTCTGGACCGGAGGCGACGGGGCCGCCCGCACCGGGTGCTACGCGGCTACGGTGCTGTCGCCATGTCGAAGATGTGGATGTTGGCGTTCGCGGGCAGGACCACGAACTCGACCGTCTTGGCAGGGTCGAGCGCGATCGAGTGGGCGAAGACCCGGTACTGCACCGTGGCGTTGCCGTAGCCGTCAGGGCGGTTGCGGCCGTCCGTCGACTTCACCAGTGTCGCGCCGTGTGCGTCGGCCGGGTCGAATGACCAGTTGGGAAAGCCGAACGTGCCGGTGTCGGCCGTGCCGTCGGTGTAGTACGCGGTGACGTTCCCCGTCGCGCCGCTCGTGACGCCCGAGCCGAGGAGGACGAGCTTGCTGCCCTTCCCGGAGAGCTTCACCGCCTGCCCCGCGCTCGCCACGTTGTCCTCGGTCCCCGCCGCCACGTCGGGCCAGGTCAGCTCGGCGCCCAGGGCCTCGACCTTCGCCCCGCGGGTCAGGCCGACCGCAGCGAGCTTCTGGGCGGAGAAGCTGTTGCCCTCGCCGTCGTAGTCTCCCGGACCGGTCGCGGACTCGTCGGTGACGGCGACGTTGTTGTACGCCGCGGCCAGGCTCGCCAGCGGGGATCCGGAGCGTTCGGTGCGGGTCCCGGTGGCCGTGCCCCGGCCGTCGCCGCCCTGGTAGGTCGCGGTCGCACCGAACGTCCTGATGACGAAGCCGGGGCGTTTCTCGGGGACCTGGATCCGGAACGTCGCATCGGCCGACCTGCCGGCCGCGAGAGATCCGCCGACGCTGTGCACGGACGGCTGAACGGCCCAGCCCGTCGGCCCGGAGAACGCGATCTTGAGTGAACGGAGCCGTTGGGGACCGGCGTTCTTGACGGTGACCTTCACCGTGGAGATGGCCGGACCCTCCAGGTCCACGGTGGAGATGCTGACCTCGGTGGCCGCCGCCGGGGCCTCGGCGGCGGCCACCGCCGCCGGGGCGGGGGCGAGGACGGTCGCGCCGGCCGTGGCGACCGCCACGGCCAGGCTTCTGAGTGCGGTCCGCTGTGCTGATCTCAACATCTGCTCCTCCGAATGGCTGAATGGCCGATTGGCCGGGAGCGCCGAATGCGCCGAGTGGCCGGGGCGGGCCGACCGGGTCAGGAGACCGGCGGCATGTCCGTGCTGCGGGAGTCGAGGCCGGAGCGAAGGTTGACCCAGCTTCCGCGGGTGAAGTCCGGAACAGGAACCGGACGCCCCTTGTTCTCCAGGGACATGACACTCAGAGGGACCGGTGCGCACCAGGAGGCCGAGTCGTACACATCGATGTCGGGCACCAGCCCCGCGCGCATCAGCTGCACCGTGCGCCACTGAAGGACGTAGTCCATGCCGCCGTGACCGCCGTTGTTCGCGGCATCGTCGCCGATCTTCTTCCAGAGCCAGTGGTCGAACTCCTTGCGGTAGGCGTCGAAGTCCCGCCAGGAGTGGCCACCGTGGTCCGGCTCGACGTAGATGCGTCCGCCTGTCGACGACGTACCGGCGTAGTCCTCGAAGATGCCGCGGCTGCCGGCGAGCGTGTTGATGCGGCTGTACGGGCGGGGCGAACTCACGTCGTGCTCGGCCCTGATGGTCCTGCCCTTGGCCGTCTCGATCGCACAGCTCACCAGGTCGCCGTTGATGTACGTCTCGCGCCATGAGGGATGCGACTTGGGTATGAAGCGCTCCCGGTAGTCCGCGAGTCCCTTCGGTGCGGTCGCGGTGGCCTTCAGCGTCGTCATGCGGTCGCCGCGGTTGATGTCCATGGCGGCGGCGATCGGTGCCAGGCCGTGCATGGCGTAGAAGGACGCGGTGCTGCGGGTGTGCCAGAGCCTGCGCCAGGCGTCGGTGTAGTACGTGTCGGAGAAGAGCAGCTCGCGCAGGTCGTGCAGATATCCGCCGTGCCCGTTCGTGACGTCGCCGAACAGGCCCTCGTGCGCCATCTTGAGCATGGCCAGTTCGTTGCGGCCGTAACTGCAGTTCTCGGACAGCATCAGATTCTTGCGCGTGCGTTCCGAGGTGTCCACCAGGTCCCACAGCTCGCGGACTTCGGTCGCGATGGGCAGTTCGACGACGACGTGCTTCCCGGAGAGGAGAGCGGCCTTGCCCTGCTCGTAGTGGAATTCCCACGGGGTGGCGATGTAGACGAGGTCGATGTCGTCACGCCGCAGCATCTTGCCGAAGGCCTCGGCCGACCCGCCGTACTCCGCGGGGCGGGGCTTGCCGGCGGCCACCAGGCCGTCAGCCGTGCGCTTGGCGCGGTCGGCGCGGATGTCGCAGACGGCGGTGACGACGCAGCCGGGGACGACGGACCAGCCCGTGGTCATGCCGGATCCCCGGTTGCCCAGCCCGATCACTCCGACGCGAACGGTCCTGTACGGCTCGAACGGCACGTTGATCATCGACTTCTGACCGGAGCGGCGGGCGGGGGGCGCGGCCGTCCCCTCCGCCTCCGCAGCCGTGCTCGCGGCCGCCGTCGCAGCGGTGGTCGATCCGAGGCCGGCTGCGACGGCTCCCGTGGCCAGTGTTCCTCCGAGTAGCAAGCGGCGTGAGACGGCAGGGACTTCGGGCATGGCGAGACACTCCTCGATGCGTGACCGGCGGCACTGGCGGGGACGACTCTGGCCGTGGCGCCAGTCACATGTCAATAGATGCTCGAAAGAACCATGTTACGAACAAAATCAATCAATCGACTGTGCACGGATGCGTGAAGTGGGAAGGTCCGGGGTAGCGTTCGCGGCACCGGAGCCTCCGCGGTGACCGTCACCGCCGGGTCCCGGACACCGGGCGCGACTGCGGGCGGGCCGCGGGCATGCCGCAGCCGTCGTTCCAGGACCTGCCGGTCATGGAACGACGGCTGCGGGGCGCCTCCGGAGAAACGCGTCAGACGGTTCTGATCGCCGGGTCCGAGACGCCCGGGGCGCCGGTCTCCACGTGACCGGCGAAGCGGCGCAGGAAGGTGGGATCGGCGTCGGAGACGACCTTGACGTCGTACCAGCGGGCAGTCGTGCGCAGATCGACCGTGTGGGAGACCGTCGCGCCGGGGTTGACCTTGAAGGTCTGAGCCGCGCCACCGTAGGCGTTGGTCACCGTGAGATTGACCGCGGCCGGGGCGGCGTTGGTCATGCTGAGCATCAGGTTGCCGCCGGCCGCCACGTGGCGGGCGGTGACCTCGGGTCCGGCCTTCTTCGCCGGGCCCCGCCAGGTGCGCAGGAGACCGTTCGGGCCCCAGACCGTGAGGTTGATCTGGTTGCCGGTGGAGCTGTTGGTGCTCCAGGTGTCCGAAAGGGTCTTGCCCGCTTCGACGGTGTAGGGCCACGGGCCGTCGGTCCGGTTGGCCGAGGCGCTGTGGAAGTGGGCGCCCAGAGTGGGACCGCCGGCGAAGGTCAGGGTGAACTGCCCGGTGGAGGCGGTGGCCCGGCCGTCCACGTACGGGCTGTAGCCGAGGGCGCGAGTCGGCTTGGTACCCGCCTCCTGCTTCGGGAGCGTGCCCGTGGCCGGCGGGGTGGGGTGGTAGGACGGGTGGCGGTTCTTGTCCGGCGGCACGTATCGGGCCGTGGAGGGCAGCGCAGCGGGTGCCGTGTCCGCGCGGGCGAAGTCGAAGGCCGAGGTCAGGTCCCCGCACACGGCGCGGCGCCACGGCGAGATGTTGGGCTCCTGCACTCCGAAACGCTTCTCCATGAACCGGATCACCGAGGTGTGGTCGAAGGTCTCGGAGCAGACGTAGCCGCCCTTGCTCCACGGCGAGACCACGATCATCGGCACGCGGGGGCCGAGGCCGTAGGGTCCCGCCGCGTATCCGCCGCCGCCCCCGTACAGGTCCTTCGACACGTCTGCCGTGGACAGGCCCCAGGCGGAGGAGGACGGGGGGTACGGCGGGATCACGTGGTCGAAGAAGCCGTCGTTCTCGTCGTAGGTGATGAAGAGGGCGGCCTTCGCCCACACCGCCGGGTTCGCCGTCAGCGCGTCCAGGACCTGTGAGAGGTACCAGGCGCCGAAGTTGGTGGGCCAGTTCGCGTGCTCGCTGAAGGCCTCGGGTGCCGCGATCCAGGAGATCTTCGGGAGCGTCCCGCCGGTCACGTCCGCGCGCAGACGGTCGAAGTACGTGCCCCCTGCCTTGACGTCGGTACCGGTGCGGGCCCTCTCGTACAGGGCGCTGCCGGGCTGGGCGTTCCGGAAGCTGTTGAAGTAGAGCAGGGAGTTGTCGCCGTAGTTGCCGCGGAAGGCGTCGTTGATCCAGCCCCAGGATCCGGCGGCGTTCAGGCCGTCGCCGATGTCCTGGTAGACCTTCCACGAGACCCCGGCCGACTGCAGCCGCTCGGGGTAGGTCTTCCAGCTGTAGCCGGCCTCCTGGTTGCCGAGGACCGGGCCGCCGCCCTTGCCGTCGTTGCCGGTGTGGCCCGACCAGAGGTAGTAGCGATTGGGGTCGGTGGCTCCGATGAAGGAGCAGTGGTAGGCGTCGCACACGGTGAATGCGTCGGCGAGGGCGTAGTGGAACGGGATGTCGTTCCGCGTCATGTACGACATGGTCGTGGCCGTTTTGGCCGGCACCCACTTGTCGTACTTACCACTGTTGTAGGCCTGAAGGCCGCCGGCCCAGTCGTGGTCCAGCCCCTCCAGGAACTGCATCCCGAGGTCGGCCACCTTCGGGTTGAAGGGGAGGACGTCCTTCGTCCCGTCCGACTGGTGGAAGACGGACGTGCCGTTGTCCTGGAGCAGCGGCCTGGGGTCTCCGAAGCCCCGCACGCCCTTCATCGTCCCGAAGTAGTGATCGAAGGAACGGTTCTCCTGCATCAGGACGACGATGTGCTCGATGTCCTGGATCGTTCCGGTGCTGCCCTGCGCCGGTATGGCGGCGGCCCGCGCGATGCTCTCGTTGAGCATCGCGAGGGCCGCTGTGCCTCCGGCGATCTGCAGGAACCTGCGGCGGTCGAGCTCTGTCATGGGTGACGACCTCTGGAGTGGTGGGGGAGTGTCAGGGGCGCCCCAAGGACAGCGGTCCCGGGGTACCGGCCGGGGGTGGGCCCGTGACACCACGCCGTACACCTGGAGAACGGAAGCTCCCTCCGATGGCACGGACCTGCACACTCCGGCGGCTGGTGGGAGGGTACGGGCAATGTGTCCGCGCGCAACAGGGCCCTCCGGCTTGCTGATTGCTCAGCAGCCAGTTCCCGCCAATCGCCCAGGCCGTACGGACCGCAGGTCCGCGGCGGTCCGCCCCGAGGCTTCCGCCGGAGGGCGGTCCGGCACGGCTGCCGCGGATCCAGCTGCCCATCGGCAACCTGCTCCGGGCCTCGGGAGGCCCGGCCGAGGAGTCCCCTGGAGGCGGTCAAAGGATCACCGGCCACCGTGGACCGGAGGAGCTGCGGGGCTCTCACGGCCACCACGCCCCAGCGTGAGCCCGGTGCATCGGGCACCCCGCAGGCACGCGTGCACGGACACGTCCGGTCTCACGCGGTCATGAATCCTGTGACCAGCTCCGCCGGGTTCGCAGCCGAAGTCAGCTCGAACATCGCGTCCGGCTCGAACATGTCGTACAGGACCACCGGGACCGGCCGCCCCAGCACCTCCACGATCCGGCCGCTCTCGTGGAGATGCCGAGCCGCTCCGACGCACACCTCGTAGAACCACTCGACCAACTGCTCGTCACGGTCGTCGTCCGGCTCGTCGTCCTCGTCCTCGTACCGGAGCCCCCTGGACTCCGCCTCCAGCCTGTGCGACTCCGCGCCCTCCGGATCACGTCCGACGGTGCGCACCCCTTCGAGCCCCGTCTCCGGGAAGAACGCGTAACTCCAGCGCCCCTCCCACGCGTCCGACGTCCTCAGCGCCGACTCCGCAGCGTCGGCCTCGGTCGTGTAGCCGATCGCCACGTACGGATATCGCGCATCCTGATCGACGCTGTCGATCCGGAACGTCACCGCGTATATCCCGCCTCCTGCCGGAAACCCACGCACGGTCTCGTCGGCAAGCCGTTCCACATGCTCCTGAAACGCCATACGATCCCCTCTTCGACCGGACCGCCGAGGAGTACGGACCACCGGTCCAACGGCTGGATCCCGCACGCGGTTGCCGTGCTCCCGCGAGCCCGCACCGCCCGCGGTCCCCGTACCCGACACGCACGGATCCTACGGCCACCGACACGTTCGTGGCGGCCGGACGGCCGACGGGGGACGCGCGCATCGGGTGGCGCCACACCATCGGCGCGCGGCCGGACCAGGAGGAGGCCGGTGCGGGGCCAGGGGTCCGCGAGGGGCCTCTCAGGCGGCGAAGGCATCCACCCCGGTCAGTTCGGCGGACAGCGTCCACAGGCGGGCGGCCTGCTCCGGGTCCGTGGCCCATGCCTTGACGCCGGACCGGGAGTCGTCCTCCGAGGCGGGCTCGGCGATGTCGCAGTCCTCGAGGTACACGCCGCCCAGGCCGTTCAGCTGGGGGGAGGTCGCTGCCCACACCTGCGTGGCCGCCCCCTGCTGCGGTGTCTTGAACCACTCGGGGTGGAGGAGATTGCCGTCCCCGTCGATCCAGCCCCGGTCGACCATCTCCTGCTTCGGCAGGTGCCGTTGCAGGGGAGTGAGGATGCCGCCGGGGTGCAGCGAGAAGGCCCGCACCCCGCGCTCGCGGCCGAGGCGGTCGAGTTGCACCGCGAACAGTGCGTTCGCCGTCTTGGCCTGACCGTACGCCTCCCACTTGTCGTAGCCGTGGCGCCAGTGGACGTCGTCCCAGCGCATGGGGCCGGCATGGTGGCCGGTCGAGGAGACCGAGACGACACGGGCACCGCCCGGCTCGATCGCCGGCCAGAGGTGGTTGACGAGGGCGAAGTGACCGAGGTGGTTGGTGGCGAACTGGGCCTCCCAGCCCGGCCCGACCCGGGTCTCGGGGCAGGCCATGATCCCCGCGCTGTCGATGAGGATGTCCAGGGCTCGGCCCGAGGCGACGAACCGTTCGGCGAAGGCGCGCACGCTGTCGAGGTCGCCGAGATCCAGTTCGTCCACCTCGACGCCGTCGAGCCCGGCCAGATTCTCCTGCGCCGCGCCAACCCGGCGGGCCGGTACCACGACACGGGCGCCGGCCTTCGTCAGCGCGCGTGTGGTTTCGGCGCCGATGCCTGAGTAGCCGCCGGTCACCATGGCGAGCCGACCGGTGAGGTCGATGCCCGCGAGGACGTCGTCGGCCGTGCTCCGGGCACCGAAGCCCGAACCGATCCTGTGCTGGGGTGTGGTGTTTCCGCTCATGAGGGCACGCTACGAATTCGAGTGCCCTCGAAGTCAAGTGCGGCCCGCGGCTGTGGGCCGGACAGCGCGCGAACGAGTAGGCAGCTCCGTCCGGACGGGCGAAGCGCTGGAGTCCGGGACACCATCAGGGAGAGGGCCGGCAGGGCGCCGAGCTCAGCCGTGCGGTGAAGGTTCGGCGCCGACGACGATGGAGGCGACGACGTCCTCGACTGCGCCGGCATCCGGCAGGGCGCCGAGTTCGCCCGCGAACAGCAGGTGCCCGGTGCCGACCAGGGTGAAAGCGAGCATGTCGGTGTCGGCCCGCGGCGCCAGCCGACCGATGCGGCGCTCGGCGGCCAGATAGGACGAGAGCATCGCGGCGGCTTCCGTGAAGATCGGGACGCCGCGGGGGGTGGTTTCGCGCAGCCGGATCCGCAGGCCGTCACGGGAGCTGATCAGGGCGATCAGCCCGAGAGCGGTCGGGGTGAGGATGTGCGAGAGCGCACCGGCCAGGTTGGAGACCACGTCGGCCTCCCCCACCCTTTCCTCGAGCCGGGAGCCCTCCTGCTCGAGCAGGGCGATTCGGTCGCGGACCAGCTCGGCGAGGAAGCCGTCGAAGTCGGAGAAGTGGCGGTGCAGTACGCCCTTGGCGACGCCGGCCTGGTCGGTGACCGCACGGCTCGTCAGCCCGCCCGCACCGTCGAGCATGAGCACGCGCTCTGCCGCGGCGAACAGCTGTGCTCTCGCATCACGTAGTGCGACTCCCGTCGGCACGGATTCTCCCGAAGCTCGGTGAATGGGCGCTTGCCCATTTAGGGTGGGCGCATGGTCACTCTACCGTCGCCCCCGCCCGACGACACCCCGCACCGACACCGCCGGATCGCTGAGTCCTTCGGCGCCGACGCGGACCGCTACGACCGTGCCCGGCCGCGCTACCCGCGGCGTTTGGCGGATGCCGTCCTGGCGGGGTTGCCCGGCCGTCGTGTCCTCGATGTCGGGATCGGCACCGGTATCTCCGCGCTGCCCTTCCGTGAAGCTGGAGCAGACGTCTTCGGGGTCGAGGCCGATCCGCGTATGGCCGAGCTGGCCCGTTCCCGCGGGTTCGAGGTCGAGGTGTCCCGCCTCGAGGACTGGAAGTCGGGCGGGAGGCTCTTCGACGCGGTGACCGCCGGCCAGACCTGGCATTGGATCGATCCCGTAGCAGGAGCGGCGAAGGCCGCGAGCCTGCTGAGGCCCGGCGGACGGCTCGCTCTGTTCTGGAACGTCGGGGACCCCGACCCTCGGATCGCCTCGGCGTTCGCCGACGTCTACCGCTCGGTGGACACACGTCTGCCGTTCACACCCTGGGCGTCGCCGGCACTCGGCGGCTTCGACCCCATCACGGCGAACGCCACCGAGGGAATCCGTGGCACAGAGGCGTTCACCGCCCCTGAGCGGCTCCGTTTCGACTGGCGAACCACGATCACGCGAGAGGCGTGGCTCGACCAAGTACCCACCATGGGCGGCCACAACCGCATCCCTGGTGGAGGCCTCGCCGAACTTCTCGACGGACTCGGGCGCGTCATCGACGACCACGGGGGCAGCTTCAGCATGCACTACGCCACCATCGCCATCACCGCAGACCGGACCCGGACCTGAGCTCACGAGTCCGCTGCCCGCGTCACGTCGCCGGATGGGGATTCGGCCCGTCCGCCCACCGCGGCAACGGATGCCGAGTTGCCGTTGCGCTGTGCGGCGTCCGTCTCGCGCGGCTCACGAGCCGGGCCGGCTAACTCGAGCTGATCCCGGCCTCGATGTGGGCGAGCTGCGCGGCGAGGATCTCTTCGAACGCGGCGCGGCGGTCCACTCCGAGGGGGCGGACGTCGCGTGCGAAGTGGGCCAGGGCGGGGAAGCGTGCCGGGTCGGCGCCCAGTACCGCGACGCGGAACAGCTCCATGCCCTGTTCCTGCTCCTTGGGGGCCATGGTGCCGACGCCGGCCTCGGATGCGATCAACGCGGCGAGGAGGACCGCGATCCGGTGGTAGCGCGCCGGGATCTCCTCGTCGGGGAGTCCCGACGCTCGCAGGGCCTGCAGCACTTCTTCCATGACCAGCCGGGATCCGGTACCGCTCGACGCGTAACGTCCCCAGACCGCGGCGAGTTGGGGCTGCCGGCCGAAGGCCTCCCGCACGCGCAGGGCGAGGCCCGTGATGCGCTGCTTCCAGTCGCCCTCCGGGTGGTAGTCGTCCATGGCGGCCACGAGGATCCGATCGGCGACCGCCCGCAGGAGCTCCGTCTTGCTGCGGAAGTGCCGGTAGAAGCTGGAGGAGTCGGTCCCGAGGGTCGCGGCGAGCTTGCGCACGCTGAAGGACTCGGTATCGCTCGTGCGCAGCAGCTCCGCTGCCGCATCCAGGATCTCCTCGGTCGACCAGCGCCTTCTGCCCGTCATCCCAACTCCTCTCGAGGGGTCGCAGTCTAGCGCATGCACTTGCTGTTGCACGCACTGCGTGCATAATGAGTGCATGAGCGTGGCGCGAGACCCGGCAACATGCGGGTCGCCCTGCTGCACGGCCCTGTTGGCTCGGTCCGGGCGACCGATGTGGAGCTCGTCCCGGGCAATACGAGAGGACGCACATGATGAGTGACCACCTGGATCCCGCGGTGCTGACCGCCGCCCTCGAGGACGTCCACCGCGCCGGGGTGCCCGGCCTGTTCGCCGAGGTGCGTGACGGCGACCAGGTCTGGAGCGCCGCCGCCGGGGTCGCCGATGTCGCCACCGGCCGCCCGGTGACCGCCGACATGCGGCACCGCGTCGGCAGCATCACCAAGACCTTCACCGCAGCGGCGGTTCTTCAGCAGGTCGAGAAGGGCAGAATCGGTCTCGACACACCGATCGGCCGGTACCTTCCGAGCCTGGTCCCGGGAGAACGCGGTGAGGCGATCACGGTCCGGATGCTGATCAACCACACCAGCGGCCTCGCCGAGTACCTCCCGTACGCCTATCCCTCCCTCAAAGCGTTTCCCGTCCTCGCGGACACGGGGCCCCAGAGCCTGGACGACCACAGATTCACGCGGTTCCAGTCCACCGAACTGATCGGGATGGGGGTCGGCGCACCTGCCGTCGGGGCCCCGGGTGGCACTCCGGGGGTGTACTCCAACACCAACTACCTGCTCCTCTGCGAACTGCTGGAACAGGTGACCTCCACCACGGCCGAGCAGTACATCACCCGGAACGTCATCGAGCGCGCCGGGCTCCGGAACACCGAACTGCCCACCGGACCCGACATCGACGGGCCGCACTCACGACTCTACGAGGCGTGGTTCGGCATGATCGACCCGCCGCGTGACTACAGCGTCTACGACATGTCATGGGTGGGACCGTCGGCTTCGCTGATATCGACCGTGCACGACCTCAACCGTTTCTTCGGCATGCTGCTGGCCGGAGAGATCGTCAGTCCGTCATCGCTGGCGGAGATGCGGCGCACCGTGCCGGTCGTCAGCCAGGAAGGACGGGTGATCGAGTACGGCCTCGGCCTGCACCCGATGGAGGTCCCCGGCCGGCCCACCTTCTGGGGTCATGGAGGAACGGTCTGGGGCGGCGGTGCGCTGTCCATGATCCGTGCCGACGGCGAGCGGCAGATGTCGGTCGCCGTGAACACGCAGAGGTGGAACAAGCTCGATTCCTCCGGCACGCCGCAGCCCCATGCCATCGACGCCGCGCTCGCCGCGCTGTACCGCGTGGCGATGTACGGCGGCTGACCCGGTCGGGCAAGGATCACTCGGCGGACAAGGCACTGCCAGGGTGTCCCGCCCGGATCGAACCGGACCGGCAGCATCCAGCCACACGCCTTTGGCGTCGCCCCGTACCGTCCGGGTGCCGCGCCCAGCACTGCCGTGGGCAGGGGCCGTTCGGGGGAAAGCCGGAGTGGCGGACCGTGCCCGGGCGCGGCTTGCTCCTACGTTTGGGCGCCTGACGAACGAATCGACACACCGTGCGCAGGCGCCCACTCGACGGGGCGCGCTCGCAGGGCTCGCCGCCGGGGCGGGCGCGGCCCTGCTGTTCGCGGCGCCGGCCGCGTCGGCGGGATCGGCACCGGCGTCCGCGACGGGTCGTGCTGCCGGCGCGGCCGCCCCGATTCCGGCGCCCGACGCGTCGCCGACTCCCGGCGCCATGCAGCTGTTCACGGATCCGGGCCTCAACTTCAACGCGCTGCTCGCGCTCGGCGGCGCGGGCTTCGGTGCGTCCGAGGTCGGAGAAGTGCTGACCGTCGTCAACGCCATCAATACCGCCGGGGCGAGTGAGCAGACCTGCACGGCGGAGTTCCGTCGCTGGGGCGAACGCCTGACGGCCACCCTCTCACCTCATCGGCAGACCCGGCGCGCCTCATCGCTGCGCGCCGCTCGGTACTTCGGACAGTCGCTGTTCTTCGTACTCGGTTCGGACACCCCGGGCGACGAGGAGAAGCTCTATCCGGCGGGGCGCCAGGCGTGGGACACGTCCGCCCGTCTGTGTACGCCCGCCGCATCACCGCCAAGGTGCCCTACCAGGGCGGCGCCTCGATTCCCGTCCGGTTCTTCCGCCCCGACGACTCGGGCAGGGCGCGACCGACCGCCATCCTCACGAACGGCAGCGACGGCCCGAACGTCGACATGTGGACCTACGGAGTCTCCGCCGCGCTCGCCCGTGGCTGGTACGCACTCGTCTACGACGGCCCCGGTCAGGGCCAGCTGCTCTACGTCGACCAGCTGGTCTTCAGCCCGCGCTGGGAGCAGGTCGTCTCGCCGCTCGTGGACTGGCTGGAGCATCGCAAGGATGTCGACGCCCGCCGGATCGCACTGACCGGGCGATTCCGGCGATGCTCGCGGCCCGCCAGGGCCGGCTCTTCACCGACTTCTGGACCCCGGCCCAGCGCATCAAAGCGCTCGACATCACCCGCGTCGTGGGCCGAATCGCCTGTCCCACGCTGGTCCTCGACTACGAGGACGAGCTGTTCTACCCGGGACAGCCGCGCGAGTTCTTCGAGCTGTTGCGCACCCGCAAGGAGTACCGGCTGATGCACGCGGCAACCGGTGCTCAACTGCACTGCTCGCCGATGGCTCCGCAGCAGCATTGCGAAGTCGTCTTCGACTGGCTGGAGGACACTCTGGACCGGGGAGGCCGCGGGTGGACAGGGAGACGGCGGGCGAGTTCGACGTGACGCCTGGAATGCGGGGCTGCCGAAGTGGTGGAGTCCGCCATGGAGCGTCCACTCCGTCGAGTTCGACCGGCTGACCGGTCACATATTCGAGGAGTGCCGTATCGGCGACACGGTGGTGGATTGCGTCGGCGACGGTGCCGACGGCCGGCTGCTTCCGCAGATCTCGTGGTTCGAGGCACCGGACCGGCGCCACACCACGTACGCTCCCGGCCGTCGGCATCGACGCACGGAGACCATCAACCAGGGCTGCTCCACCTGTCGGGCCCCCAGCCGGTCACTCTGCAGCGCACCACCACGTCCCGAACCGGCGGTTCCTCCACGACCCTACTGAGCGGAAGCAGCGGGCTCGGCGGAGGCAGTCGAGTCGACAGGCGTGTAGTACACCGAGCGGCCCTGCTTGGAGCGCTCCAGGAGGCCGCGGGCAACCCCTTGTTCCAGGGCGTTGCGCACGACCGTCGCCTGCACCTTGCGCTGCGGGTGGGCCTCGGTCAGTGCGGCGGAGACCTCGGCGGCGGACTTCGGCTCGCTCTGCCCGGCCAGGTAGCTGCTGGCCAGCGCGGCCCAGGTTTCCTCGCCCGTCCCCTTGGCCGGGACGCTCTTCCCTGCGGGGGTCTCACTGCCCGCCTTCGTGGGCTTGGCCTTACGCGCCACCTTCTGCTGTGCCGACACGCTCTTCGCACGGCGCGCCGCAGGCACCGAAGTCTTCTTCCCGCCCTTGCTCTGCTCTGACGGCGATTCACCGGCATCAGCGAGAACGACCTGCATCTTCACCAGGACCTGCTCGCTCTCCTCGAGCTGGCGGAGCTCGCCCTGCAGACGAGTCAGCTCGGCACGCACCCGCTCCTGCTCGCTCTTGGTGACGGCCAGGTCCTCCGTGACCTTCTGCGCGTAGCCGGCCGTGACGGTGGAAGGTGTAGCGACTTCTGACATGAGGCCCTCGTTTTCCGTAGGTGAGTGGGGGTGGGCCCCCGATGTTACTCACATGTCGCTGCGGGCAACTCTTCCGCGGTCACATCGCGACCGGCCCGGTCCCCTTGCGCCGCCCGGCAACCGAGCTCGGCAGGTCCGGGCCCGAGTGTGTCGGCCACGATGCGGAACGAGGCGCGGCGGACGCACCGTGGAGTCGGACGGCGAGGTCACGGCCGCTGCGGACACCACGTGTCATACGCCCCTCGTGCCGGGCAACACGACACCGCCCCCTGCCGGTTGTCCGGCAGGGGGCGGGTCGCGTGAGATCCCGGTCCTGGACCCGTCACCGTGTCAGTGCGGCGGCGGGGGAGAGGGCGGAAGGATCAGGGGGCGGTGCCCCAGGAGAGCGCGCCGGTCACGTACGCACCGATCTTCACCGAGTCGGCGAGGGTCGTGCTGGTCGAACGGCTGTAGTCGTCCGCCTCGTTGAAGTTGGACCAGTCACTCTTGTTGAGCCGGAGCTGAATCTCACCGGTGGAGGCGCCGGCGGCCAGGGTGCCGCTGCCGAAGCCCACCTCCAGGTAGTGGCTGGCACCGGCTGCCGAACCGGCCGTCTTCACACCGTGGGTCAGGGTCCCGCAGCCGATGACCGCGTAGTCGCACGAGGTACCGAAGGTGGAGGCCCCGGCCTCGGGGGTGAACCAGTAGCGCAGCTTCACCGTGGACAGGTTCACCGCGGTGCTGCCGGTGTTGACCAGCTGGAGGGCCATGCGGATCTGGTTGTCGGTGGCGGAGGAATCGGTGTTCTTGTACTGGACCTTGAGTGCGCCCGTCCCGGTGCCGCCGCCCGCGGACGTGGTGGCCGAGAGGGTGCCGGAGGCCGCCGAGACGTTACCGGCAGCGTCCCTGGCCTTGACCGTGTAGCTGTAGGCGGTCGAGTCCGTCAGACCGGAGTCGGTGTACGAGGTCGTGGTGGCGGACCCCACCTTCACCCCGTTGCGGAACACGTCGTAGCCGGTCACGCCGGTGTTGTCGGTCGACGCCGTCCAGGACAGCGAGACGCTGCTGCTGGTCTTCGCCGTCGCCGTCACGCCCGTCGGGGCGGACGGCGCCTGGGTGTCGTCGTCCCCACCGCCACCGCTGCCGTCGATCGCCGGGTAGGCGTTGCGCACGAGCTCCTGGAACTGCGCGGAGAACCAGTGGCCCGCGAGCGGGGAGTTCGGCAGGGCGCCGGACATGCTGTTGCCGTTGCGGCCGTTACCGGTGTACGTGGGGTCGCACATCCGGTCGAAGCCCTTGCCCTCGTCGTTCTCGACGGGGGCGCTGTTGCCGTCCGACTCGCCCGGGGGCTTGGCCCAGACGTACGCGTCGATGCCGGGCTCCGGGGCGGTGGTGGGCCGCTCACCGATACCTGCGCCGGTCTGGTTGCACCAGTTGCCGGCGTGGATGCGCCGGTCGACCCGGCCGCCGTTGACATAGGTGTCCACACTGGTCAGGGGACCGGCGGCGGTGGGCCGCGCGGAGCCGCCCCAGCCGTTGCGGGCCGTGTCGATCAGCATGCCGATGTTGGAGTTGAAGCCCTCGCTCACCAGCAGGGTACGCAGCGCCTGGGCGAACGACAGCTCATCGACGTAGTAGTTCCAGTCGATCCACTTGGACTGGCGCACCGTGGTGCCGTTCACCGAGTCGGTGACCTTGAAGTTCGGCTCCTTGAGAGCCGAGTAGTTGGCCGTGTTGACGATGAAGCCCGAGACGTCGGCGACCGTGGCGCCCTCGGACGTGGCGGCCTTCTTGAACTCCTTGGCGGCCGGGCCCATGTTGCTGTCCCAGCCCAGCCAGCCGTGGTGCGCCGCGTCGACGTAGTTGTAGACGTTGGGAATGGCACCCAGGGTGTGCAGCGCGTAGCCGACACCCTTCTCGTAGTTGCCGTTCGCCTTCATCGTCGCGCAGGCGTCGGTCGAACCCGCGGTGCCGCCCGCGTTGGTGACGATGTTGGGCAGCGAGTCGGGCTCGATGATCGTGACGATGCGCAGGTTCGCGTATGCCGGGTCGGCAAGGATGTCGGAAATCGGGTCGATGTACTCGCTCTTGTAGCGGCCGAGCTCGGTGGGGCCGAGCTCACCGTTGGACGCCAGCGCCGCGCAGTCGCGACCCGGCAGGTCGTAGATGACGACCTGGAACAGATTCGCACCCTGGTCCAGCGCGGTGTCCAGGTGCTCGCGCAGGCTCATGGCGGTGGCCGAGCCCTCGATGGCCGCGATGCGGTCCATCCAGACGAAGGCCGGCGTGTCGGCGATGGCGGCGCCGCCCGGTTCGGCCGCCGCCTTGGCGGACCAGTCGGGGTTCACGTATGCCGTGGCGCCCACGTAAGGGTTGTCGACCCGTGCCGCCGCCGAGGCGGGGGAGGGGATGGCGACGGCCAGCGCCGCGCCCATGGCCAGGGCGGAGACTGCGGCCAGCCTCCGGCGTAGCCCGTGCATGATGGTGCCTCTGCTGCTCATTGCGGCTCCGTGCTCCTCTCGTACGCCTGCGGGTGCTCCCCGCAGACGGGTTCGTGGGGGTGTTGCCGGGAGCGCTGCCCGGTCGGGGCTCGCTGCTCCCGTCGGGCCGCCGTCGGCTGGGACGGGGCCCTGCGGTGTGTCGGTGAGGACGGTGGTGTCGGCCCGATGGCGGGTACCGCGGGGCGGATGGGTATCCCGCCATCGGGAGTGCGACGGGTGGCCTGGGCGGTCAGGGCCCGGTCACGGTGCGGTGCCCGCCACCCGGGCGCCGTTGACGTACACGGCGATCTTCGAGGTGTCGGCGAAGGTCGTGGCGGTGGCCCTGCTGTAGTCGTCGGTCTCGTTGAAGGCGGACCAGTCGGACTTGTTGAGCCGGAGCTGCATCTCACCAGTGGAGGCGCCGGCGGCCAGGCTGCCGCCGGTGAAGCCGACCTCCAGGTAGTGGTCCGCGCCCGGCTTGCCGGAACCGGCGGACACCACCCGGTGGGTGACGCTTCCGCAGCCGATCACCGCGTAGTCGCACGCCGTGCCGTACGAGGCCGCTCCGGACTCGCCGCTGAACCAGTAGCGCAGCGTGACCTTGCTCAGATCGACCTTCGCCGTGCCGGTGTTGACCAGCTGGAGACCGGGCCTGATCTGGTTGTCGCCCGGCGAGGAGTCGTTGTTCTTGTACTGCGCCTTGATGACGCCGGCCGGTTCACCGCCTCCCGAAGAGGTGGTCGCGGTGACCGCCGCGGATGCCGGGGAGATGTTCCCCGCCGCGTCCCTGGCCCGCACCGTGTAGCTGTGCGCGGAGGAGGCGGAGAGCCCGGTGTCGGTGAACGAGGCGGACACAGTGGTGCCCACCTTCCCTCCGTCTCGGTAGACGTCGTACCCGCTGACGGCTGTGTCGTCCGTCGCCGGGGCCCAGGAGAGCGACACCGAGCTGTCGGTCGTGCCGGTCACGGCCACGCCCTCCGGTACTGTCGGCGCCCGGGTGTCGGGCCCGCCGCCGTCGGGCTCCGCGCTCGCCTCGAAGGAGAACTCCTTCATCCCGAGCCCCTGACCGCCCTGCCAGATCTCGAAGCCGGCCTCCGCGTCGATCAGGTAGTGAGCGGGGCTGATCGATCCGCGGCCGACGCCGTCGTCGATCAGTCCCTTCACGCTGAAGTCGGTGAGCTCGGTGGCACCGCCCTGGAGCACGTACGAGACGACCTTCCAGCCCGAGGCTCCGGGGCCGGTCCAGACGTCCCAGGTCCGGCCGTCGAGCTGCACCGTGGCGGTGCGGGACCCGATCGGCTGGACGCCGCCGCGATGGTTCATCCAGATCATCAGCTCGGTGCCGTCGGGCTGGTCGTCGGTGACCGGCGCCGAGTTGAACCAGATGTCCATCGACACGTTGTACGCGCCTGAGCCGACCTGGGTGGTCGACCAGTCGGTGCGCACGCTGCCCAGCTCGTCCACCCGCAGCGGCAGCCCGCTGTCCGACGTGCAGAGGCCCCAGTGACAGCCCTTGTAGCTGGAGGGGTACGTGGCCGGGGCGCCGTTCGTCGGGAGGGAGAACGAGGACTTCGTGACGCTCCAGGCTCCCGTGTCAGGATTCACCTCGACGCACTGCTCGGTCGCGGAGTTCCACTCGTTCTGCTGGTAGAGGTACTCCCCGCCCTGCAATTCCGTGGTTCCCCACGGCGTGCAGTCGGTGACCGGAGCCGCCGAGGCGGTCGAGGCACCGGTGAGCATCGACGCCGCGGCGAGCACGAGCGCCGCCGCCGCTCCGGCCAGTGCCGGGAACACCCGGCCGGTCATGGCGCGACCCCCCAGGCGAGGGTCCCGGCGACATACGCCGCGACCTTCGAGGAGTCCGCGTACGAGGTGTTATCGGCGCGGCTGTAGTCGTCGCTCTCGTTGAAGTTGGACCAGTCGCTCTTGTTGAGCCGCAGCTGGAGCTCGCCCGTCGACGCGCCGGCGGCGAGGGTTCCCGCGCCACCGGTGAAGCCGACCTCCAGATAGCCGTCGGCGCCCGTCTTCGGACTGGAG
>NZ_JBHUYV010000003.1:0-521138 GCF_042667905.1 Streptomyces sp. NPDC057287
TGCGGGGCTGACCGCCCCCCGGTCCCCGCCGACGCCCCCCGCCGGGGGGGGGGCCTTCGTCGTGCACGGGGCCGGTCAGGCACCGATCTTCTGCTTGACCTGGGCCAGGGAGGGGTTGGTCAGCGTCGAACCGTCGGGGAAGAGCACGGTCGGAACCGTCTGGTTTCCGCCATTCGCCTTCTCGACGAACGCTGCCGAATCCGGGTCGTGCTCGATGTTGACCTCGGTGTACGCGATGCCCTCGCGATCCATCTGGCCCTTGAGCCGGCGGCAGTAGCCGCACCACGTGGTGCTGTACATCGTCACAGTGCCCGGCATCTCGTCGGTGCTCCCTTGTCTCGTAGGTCCCGCTGGTGTGTCCCGCTGGGAAGTCTCGCCGTGAGGACGGGACGAGTACGTCCGCGTCCCGCATGGAGGGAACGTCCGGGACCCGACCACCATTCCCGGCCCCGGCCCCCACAGGGGGACGACGCCCGCCCCGCCGGTACGACAAACGGCGGCCCCTGTGGACAACGGCCTCGGCGGCCCCTCGCGACCTGGCAGCATGGCAGGGTGACAGCAGCAACGCATTCCACCCTCTTCCCACAGGTCCCCGACTCCCCGGACGCCGTGCTCGACGGGCTCGACCCCGAACAGCGCGAGGTCGCGACGGCCCTCGGCGGACCCGTGTGCGTGCTGGCCGGAGCCGGTACGGGCAAGACGCGGGCGATCACGCACCGCATCGCCTACGGAGTGCGTGCCGGGATCCTCCAGCCGACGACCGTGCTCGCCGTCACCTTCACCAACCGGGCGGCCGGGGAGATGCGGGGCAGGCTCCGCCAGCTCGGAGCGACCGGTGTCCAGGCCCGCACCTTCCACTCCGCCGCGCTGCGCCAGCTCCAGTACTTCTGGCCGAAAGCAGTCGGTGGGGAGCTCCCGCGCCTGGTGGAGCGCAAGGTCCAGCTGGTCGCCGAGGCCGCGGCCCGCTGCGGGATCCGGCTCGACCGCAACGAGCTCCGGGACGCGACCAGTGAGATCGAGTGGGCGAAGGTCACCCAGACCGTGCCCGCCGACTACCCGGCCGCCGTATCGAAGACCCAGCGGGACGCCCCGCGCGACCCGGCGGAGCTCTCGCAGATCTACGCGATGTACGAGCAGCTGAAGCGCGACCGGTCGGTGATCGACTTCGAGGACGTGCTGCTGCTGACCGTCGGCATCCTCCAGGACCGGCACGACATCGCCGATCATGTGCGCCGCCAGTACCAGCACTTCGTCGTCGACGAGTACCAGGACGTCAGCCCGCTCCAGCAGCGTCTCCTCGACCTCTGGCTGGGTGACCGGGACGATCTCTGCGTGGTCGGCGACGCCGGTCAGACGATCTACTCCTTCACCGGGGCCACCCCCGACCACCTTCTGAACTTCCGCACCCGCCATCCGGACGCGACGGTGGTCAAGCTGGTGCGGGACTACCGCTCCACCCCCCAGGTCGTCCACCTGGCCAACGGCCTGCTGAGCCAGGCCCGGGGCAAGGCGGCCGAGCACCGCCTGGAGCTGGTCTCGCAGCGTGACAAGGGCCCCGAGCCCGTCTACACCGAGTACACGGACGAGCCCGCGGAGGCCGAGGGCACCGCACGGCGGATCCGGGACCTGATCGCCGCCGGGGTTCCCGCCGGTGAGATCGCCGTGCTGTACCGGGTCAACTCCCAGTCCGAGGTCTACGAGCAGGCCCTCGCGGACGCGGGTGTGCCCTACCAGCTGCGCGGCGCCGAGCGCTTCTTCGACCGGCCAGAGGTGCGGGAGGCGGGCGTCGCCCTGCGCGGCGCCGCCCGCGCGGGGGGCAACGACTCGCTGCTCGACGGGGCCGACGACCTGCCCTCCGAGGTGCGGGCGGTGCTCTCCACCAAGGGGTGGACCTCCAAGCCGCCCGCCGGCTCGGGGGCGGTGCGGGACCGCTGGGAGTCCCTGGCCGCCCTGGTGCGACTGGCGGAGGACTTCGAACAGGCCAGGCCGGGAGCGACGCTCTCCGCTCTCGTGGCCGAGCTCGACGAGCGTGCCGCCGCCCAGCACGCACCCACGGTCCAGGGCGTCACCCTGGCCTCGCTGCACTCGGCGAAGGGCCTGGAGTGGGACGCCGCGTTCCTCGTCGGACTCACCGAGGGCATGATGCCGATCGCCTACGCCAAGACGGACGAACAGGTCGAGGAGGAGCGCAGGCTGCTGTACGTCGGTGTCACCCGGGCCCGCTTCCACCTCTCGCTGTCCTGGGCCCTGTCCCGGTCGCCCGGCGGGCGCGGGAACCGCAGGGCGACCCGCTTCCTCAACGGACTGCGGCCGGGCTCGGCGGCGCTCGGCCCACGGGGCGTAACCGGAGGCGGCGGAGGCATCGACCGGGGATCACGGGCGGGCGCGGTGGGCGTCGGCACGGAGAAGCCCGCACGGCCCGCGCGACGGGGCCCGGTGCGGTGCAGGGTCTGCGGCAGGACGCTCACCGAAGCCGGTGAGATGAAGCTGATGCGCTGCGAGGACTGCCCCTCGGACATGGACGAAGGGCTGTTCGAGCGGCTGCGCGAGTGGCGCGCGGACCGGGCGAAGGAGATCAGCCAGCCCGCCTACTGCGTCTTCACCGACAAGACGTTGATGGCGATCGCGGAAGCCGCGCCGGGCAGCGAGGGTGAGCTCGTCGTCATCGCCGGCGTCGGCAACCGGAAGCTGACCAGGTTCGGGGCCGACGTGCTGGACATCTGCGCAGGCCGGACGGTGCGTCAGGAGCAGGAGGAGGGCGACGGCGACGTGTGAGAAAAACTCGTCGAAAAAATAGTTTGCGCCCGCAGCAGTCGTCACCATAGGTTCTTAACCACGGGAACAGCGACTTCTTCTCTGAAGCCCTGAATCCGTGCTGTACTTATCCGAATACCGCAGGACCGGCCCCGGCCGGTCCCCCGAGACGCCGAGAGGAGGCGATTGTCGTGATCAGCATCATCAACACCATCAAAATGACCGATCCGTCGGTCGTCTCCACCTGCTCGCTCGGCCTCGCCCGCTCTTCGGAGCTCTCGCTTCGTGGCACCGGTGCGTCCGGCAGCTCCATGGTCAGCCCGCTGTCCCTGGCGAGCCTGCCCGTGCGAGAGCGCAATGAGCGACCGACCGAGGCACCGGAAGCAGCCGTAGTGAAGGGACAGGCCTCGGCCTATGCCTTTGCGGCAGCCGCAGCCGGTGCCGGAGCCAAGAAGCAGACGACGCAGCACCACCACACGATGTGGGCCTTCCGTGGGCCTGAACCCTGGAGTGATCCAGCCTGATGAGAATCAGGCCGGCGCCTTCAGGGCCGCGGAATCCCACTCGGGATCCGCGGCCCTTTTGTTTTGTCCGAACGGATGAGACGAGACGAAGGAGCCTCGGGACAGCAGGACCTGGTACCAGCCGCCAACCGGCCAGCAGGCCGGCACGACCAGACGAGGACAACGCCACCGTGCAACTCGAGACGCACGCCCCGTCCGTACCGCCTTCCGACACGATCTCCCCGCCCGGCCTCACGGAGGACTCCACCTTGACCCCCCTCACCACGCTCACCGCGCTCGACGACGCCATCGAGAACCTCGGCGTACCCGTCCCCTGCCGTTCCTACGACCCGGAGGTCTTCTTCGCGGAGTCGCCGGCCGATGTCGAGTACGCCAAGTCCCTCTGCCGGACCTGTCCGCTGGTCGAGGCCTGCCTCGCCGGTGCCAAGGAGCGGCGCGAGCCGTGGGGCGTCTGGGGCGGCGAGCTCTTCGTCCAGGGCGTCGTCGTGGCCCGCAAGCGTCCGCGTGGCCGTCCGCGCAAGAACCCGGTCGCAGCGTGACCGCCGGCCTGGGGGCCATGGCCCCCACACGAACGAAGCACATCGGAACCATCGACCGTCCCCGGACTCATGACCCCCGAAATCAGGCACCAATGACCACCACCACCGCCACCACGCGTGAGCCCGTCGGCTCCGCGACCCCGAACGTCACCATCATCGGCGCGAACGACTCGCGTCAGAACAGGACCCGCGAAATGCAACTCATCCCAGAAGCCCTGGCCCGTGCGCATATGCACGACCGCATGAGAGAGGCCGAGGAGGGACGACAGGCGGCACGCCTGGTGTCCGCCCGGCGGATGCAGCGCCGTGCGGAGCGTGCCTCGATGCGCGCCCGCCGCGCGCTCGCCATGGCCGTCATGCACTGAGGCACTGACAGCTCCATCAGCAGTACGGCTGCCGGGCGACCGCTCCGCCCCTCAGGCAGCCACCTCCCCATCCGCGGGGCCGGCCCGAACAGGCCGGCCCCGCGGTGCGTTGCGGTGGGCGCCGTCCGGCCCGCGGCGTTATCGTCGCGAGGTGGACGAGGAGACTCATCACCCCGGGGAGCAGGCCGTCGGCCATGTGGCGTGCGCCCGCTGCGGCACCACCGCGGAATCGGGCACCCCGCCTCCGACCTGGCTCTGCGCCATGGAGGACGGCAGGCGCCTGTACTTCTGCGACGACTGCGCCCGCCTGCACATCAGGGCGATCGAGAGCCGTCTGGACTCCGTCTGGTGGTGACCCGGGTTGCCCTTCACTGACCCCGGGTGGCCCCGGGCGGAAGGGGAGGTGGCCCTACACCTCGACTGCCGCACCCTCCTCGGCGCTGCCGGTGCCGCCGTCGGTCCCCTGCTCCGCGTCGGGCTCCTCTCCGCCCGCGAGGACGAACCCGGGGAGCCAGGACTCCAGTTCGTCCCGCAACCTGACGGTCGCTCCCAGCTGGCACAGCACTCCGATCGTGCTCAGCGTGACACGGTGTATCAGCAGGTACGACGGAGGCAGATTCAGCTGCTTGCCCAACTGGTGTGCCGGGGAGCGCGGATCGGCGATCCGGGCGGCCTGGCTGCGCAGCCAGGAGCGGCTGAAGGTGAACTCGTCGGCCTGCGCCGGCTCGATGATGGGGAGCAGGTAGTCGAGCACCGCGTCCGGTTCGAGGTCGACCGACTCCTTGACGAAGCCCGCCTCGCGAAGCATCGCGTAGACGGCCTCGGCGTCGCCGTCCAGGGTCATCCGCAGAGCGTCGCCGATGGTCTGCGGCAGGCCGCCCGGAAGCCGGTCCACCGTGCCGAAGTCCAGTACGCCCAGGCGCCACGGACCGGGGTCCCCGTCGGACGTGCCGGCGTCCCCGGCGGTCGCGCCTTCCGGGGGCAGCAGCCGGAAGTTGCCCGGATGGGGGTCCGCGTGCAGCAGGCCGGTGCGCGCGGGCCCGGAGAAGAGGAAGCGCGACAGGAGCTGGCCCGCCCGGTCCCGCTGTTCCGTCGTGCCGTCGGCGATCACCTGGGACAGAGGCATGCCGTCGATCCACTCCGTCACCAGCACCTGCTCGGACTGGTGCACCACTCCCGGGATCACCACGTCCGGGTCGTCCTCGAACTCCGCCGCGTGCTCCTGCTGGGAGCGGGCCTCGAGCTCGTAGTCCAGCTCCTCGGACACCCGGTCGCGCAGCTCCGTGATGAGTGGCTTGATGTCCATACCGGGAACCAACGGGCCGAGCAGCCGTGCGAAGCGGCTGAGCTGTGTGAGGTCCGACAGCAACGCCTCACCGGCGCCCGGATACTGCACCTTCACGGCGACAGCGCGTCCGTCGTGCCACACGGCACGGTGGACCTGCCCGATCGAGGCCGCGGCGGAGGGCCGGTCCTCGAACTCGGTGAACAGCTCCCGCCAGTCCTCTCCGAGCCGCTCCGCCAGCACCCCGTGGACGGTGCGGGTCGGCATGGGGGGCGCAGCCTCCTGGAGCTTGGTCAGCGCCGCCCGGTAGGGGCCCGCGACGTCCTCGGGAAGCGCGGACTCGAATACGGACAGCGCCTGACCGAGCTTCATCGCACCGCCCTTCAATTCGCCGAGCACCTTGAAGAGCTGATCCGCCGTGCGCTGCTGGACCTCACGGGCCACCAGCTCGGCGGACCTTCCGCCGATCCGCTTGCCCAGACCCCAAGTGGCACGGCCGGCGAAGCCGAGCGGCAGAGCTGCCAGCTTCGCGGTACGGGTGACCGCCTTCCGGGGAAGATCAGACATGTGCCCCTCCAGTTCCCAGACTGCCGTGACGCGTGAACTCCGGCTCCGCTCCGTCGGCGGTCACCCGGCCATTGTGTCCTGCGCGGCGCCGGCCGCGGAGGTGAGCTCCGCCTCAGTGTGCCCGGCGGCGCCGCAGGCGCAGTCGGGATGTGGCTCCAGTCGCTCCGACCGCCAGTCCAGCAGCGGCATGGCGGCCTCCCATCGTGCCCCGGTGGCGGCCGGGAGCTCGCCGTCGAGGAAGGACAGCGCATGGGCCGCGGCGAGGCCGGCCACCGATGCCGCCAGGCCCAGGTCACAGGCCTGCACGCACGAGCGTCGTCCGGACCTCCACTGTGCGAGCATCCGTGGCCACTGGGGATCCGCCTCCGCACGGCGCAGCGCCAGGCAGCCGGCGCAGCCGGTACCTCCGGGCAGCACCAGCGGGCCGACCACCCCGGTGGCTTCGATCACTCCCGCGTAGAGGTGCGGTGTGCCCGAAGAGATCCACGGCGCGGCGGTGTCCGGATCAGGGGCGTAGACCGAGAGGCCGTCCCTGGGTGCCACGACGATCAGGGACAGCGCGGGCGGGCCGGACGGCGGGGCCGCGTCCGTACGGTCCGGTCGTGGCGGGCCGCCGGCGGCGGACCTGCGCACCAGCTGCCGGGCCGCCGTGTCCCGGCGCTCGCCGACCGATGAAGCCGGGAGTCCGCCGGGAGCCACGTCCCAGGGTTCGGTGCGGCCCCCGTCGAGCACCTCGACATGCCCCACCCCCGATCCGGACAGCACCGCGGCGATGGCCGCGCCGACCCTGCCCGCCCCGCGCACCTGCACCCGCATCGCGCGTCGGGCCGCGAGTCTGCGCAGCGCGCTGCCCGGCGCCGGATGGACGACGGAGAGGGCCGCGGCGTCGGGCCGCTGCCGCTCGAGCGTCTCGGCCCGTCGCCGTAAGGCGTCCGCCTCCGGGCCGCCGGCATCCGGATCGTCCAGCAGGCCGGCTTCCATGAGGCGCGATACGAGAATGTCCACGTGACGGTCCGACAGATCCAGAGCGCGGGCCTCTTCCCGGAGCAGGGGAAGTCCGCGCGTTCCGTCGAGCAGTTCCAGAAAGCTGCCGGTCGCGATATCCATCGGCCCCAGCGTCACCGCGTGCGCGGGTGTCACACCGAATTGCACGGTGTTCCGTCCACGCCAGGCCCGGCGGAGTGCGGGCTTCAGCATCGGATGCATGACTTCTCCCAGGTCGGTGTCGGGATCCGTTGCCAGAATGCAACGTTGCGGCGGAACGGGCCGAAAGTTATCCACAGGCAGGGGCATTAGTCGTTCAAATGGTGCAAGCCGAGAAGTGGATCAACGTTGAACCGTCGAGGAGGCGCGACTTCCCCCGCCACCAGCGGGTAACGTCGTGGCGTGCCCGCCGACTCCTCTCCCGGTCTCGCCGGGGAGACCCCCGCGCGCAGCGCCGAACGCACGCAGCGCAGCGCAGCCATCCGTCAGCCCAGCGCGTCGGTGACGGGCGCGGTCGAGGTCCGCAGGAGCGCCCGGCGCAGCAGGACGGTGTCCGCGTACCGTGAGGGTGATCGCACCATCGTGCTCATCCCGGCCCGGATGTCGGAGGCCGAGGAGCAGCGCTGGGTCGGTGTGATGCTCGACAAGCTCGCCGCGCAGGAGAGCAAGCGTGTCATCGGTGACAGCGAGCTCGTGGACCGGGCGGAGAGGCTCTCCGGCCAGTATCTGGGGGGCCGGGCGCGGCCCGCCTCCGTGCGATGGGTGACCAACCAGAACACCCGTTGGGGCTCCTGCACCCCGGCCGAGGGCAGCATCCGGCTGTCGCACCGGCTGCAGGGCATGCCGGAGTACGTCGTGGACTACGTCCTTCTCCACGAGCTGGCGCATCTGCTGGTCCCGGGCCACGGACCCCGTTTCTGGCGACTGCTGGAGACGTACTCCCGCACCGAGCGCGCGCGTGGCTATCTCGAAGGGGTCGTGGCCGCCGAGCGGCTTCCGCACCTTCCGGGCGCTCGCGAAGAGTGACCTTGCCGATTCTGTACCGGGTCTGTACCGGCTTGGCTCATTGTCGTGGTTTGCGGTTAGCCTGACGCGAGCATTCACCTTCGGGATGGGGGACGGTCGTTACGCATGGCCAGGGAATTTCAACGCGGCCACAAGGCCAAGATCAGTGATCTCACGTCAGGGACGGATCTGTACGTAGGTGTGCAGATCGCAGGCCCCGGCCTGACGTTCGACATCAGCTGCTTCGGTCTCGACGCCAACGAGCAGCTCTCCGACGACCGGTATTTCATCTTCTTCAACCAGCCGAAATCGCCTGAGGAGTCCATTCAGCTTCTCGGTGCCCAGGCAGGTGACACCGAATCGTTCCGCGTCACCCTCGACCGCATTCCGGCGAACATCCACAAGCTGTCCTTCACCGCGACTCTCGACGGTGCCGGGCAGATGTCGCAGGTCGGTCCCGGATATATCCGGATCGTCGCGGGAGGCGAGGAGGTGGTGAAGTACGCCTTCACCGGTTCCGAGTTCACCACCGAGCGCGCGGTCATGCTCGGCGACTTCTATCTGAAGGACGTCTGGCGGTTCGCCGCGGTCGGCCAGGGCTTCGACGGCGGACTCGACGCACTGCTCAAGAACTTCGGCGGCGAGGTCGCCGAGGAGGCCCCCGCCGCGCCCGCGCAGGGTGCCGCCCCCTCGTTCGCGCCCCCCGCCCAGGCATCCGCGCCTCCTGCCTTCGGAGCTCCTGCCGCTCCCCAGCCGCCGCAGCCGGCACCTGTCTTCGGCGCTCCGCCGGCGCCGGCGCCGCAGCAGCCCATGCACGCCGCGCCGACCATCGCGGCACCCATGGCACCGGCGCCTCAGGCCCCCGCCCCGTACGGACAGCCGCCCCAGCAGCCGCAGTTCGGACAGGTCCCGGGGCAGGGCTCCGCGCCGATGGCCCCGCCTTTCGGCCAGCAGCCTCCGGCGGCCCCGCCTTTCGGCCAGCAACCTCCGCAGTTCGGCCAGCAGCCCCCGGGTATGCAGCCCGGCATGCCGCCCGGCGTCCCCCAGGGTGTCCCGGCGGGTGGCGCAGGCCTCCATGCCGCACTCCAGCCGTACAAGGAAGCGGCCACGGGACAGCGCTGGACCTCGCAGAACCAGCAGCTCATGCGTGTCGACCTCACGATGGGCGGTACGCCGGTGCTGGCCCGTCAGGGCAGCATGGTGATGTACCAGGGCAAGGTCGACTTCGGTTACAAGGGTGCCGGTTTCGCCGGCCGTATGGTCGGCAACGCCACCGGCCAGGAAATGCAGCTGATGCGCTGTACCGGCCGCGGCCAGGTCTTCCTCGCCGAGGAAGGGGCACATCTGCACCCCATCGAGCTGCAGGGCGACGGCATCTGCGTCTCCGCCGAGAGCGTCCTCGCGTTCGACGAGTCCTTGCAGTACGAGGTCCGGAGGATCGAGGGGCACGGCATCCCCGGCGGCGCTCTCTTCACCATGCAGTTCCAGGGCACCGGCACCGTCGTCGTGAAGACCCACGGCGTGCCGGTCGTCCTTCCGGTCACCCCGACCACCTTCGCCGACTGCAACGCCGTGGTGGCCTGGTCGGCCGCGTCCCAGGTGATCCTCTCCAGCCAGGTCCGGCTGCGCCGCAACGCGTACCCGGGGCACAGCGGGGAGACCGTGAACCTCCAGTTCCGGGGAGCGCCCGGGAACTTCATCGTCGTCCAGCCCTACGAGGTCTGAGGGAGCCCGTCATGAATCAGCAACTCGCGGGCTTCGCCCCGACCCCCGTCACGGCCCGTATGGAGAACCACGGCCGCACGATGCTCAAGGTCGCCATGGCCACCGGCCAGGACCTCTACGCGCGCACCGGCTCGATGGTGGCCTACGAGGGCTTCATCCAGTACGAACCCAACCCGCCCGCCGTCCGTCAGATCGCCTCCCAGTGGATCACCGGTGAGGGCGCCCCCCTCATGAAGTGCGCAGGCGACGGACTGCTCTACCTGGCCGACTACGGCGCCGACGTGGTGGTCATCAACCTCGCCAACGACTCGCTCTCGGTCAACGGCACCAACCTCCTGGCCTTCGACGGCCACCTCACCTGGGGTGTGGAGCGGGTCAAGGGGCTGGCCAAGTTCGCCGGCCAGGGCCTGTGGAACGTCCAGATCCAGGGCACGGGATGGGTCGCCATCACCTCGCGCGGCACGCCGATCGTCGTCGACTGCGGCCGGGGCGAGGACGAGACGTACGTCGACCCCGACGCCCTCGTCGCGTGGTCCCCGAACCTCAAGGTGAAGGGCAAGCGCAGCTTCAAGGCGAGCTCGCTCATCGGCCGGGGCAGCGGAGAGGCGTACCAGATGGCCTTCTCCGGGGAGGGCATCGTCGTCGTCCAGCCGAGCGAGGACAGTGCCGACCGCCTGCGGGTCCGGAACTGAGCGGGGGAGGAACACATCATGCAGAGTCCGCTTTTCAGCCACACCGAACAGCAGTCCCAGGACCGCTACACCGTCCAGAACCCGCAGCTCCTGCGGGTCTCGCTGACGGGCCACGACGACGTCCTCGCCCGAAAGGGCGCCATGGTCGCCTATCAGGGGCTGATGGAGTTCGACGGCGAGTACCAGTCGCAGGGCCAGCGCCGTGCCCGCAGGAACACGGGCGAAGGCCTCGACCTGATGCGCTGTTCCGGTCAGGGCACGGTCTACCTGGCCAACCTCGCCCAGTACATCCACGTGGTCGATGTCGACCACGAGGGCATGACGGTCGACAGTGCCTACGTTCTCGCGCTGGACTCCTCACTGCACACCGAGGTCATCGCGGTGGACAGCCAGTACGGGATCTCCGGCACCGGCAAGTACCAGCTCAACATCTCCGGGAACGGCAAGGTCGCCCTGATGACCTCCGGCCAGCCGCTGATGATGCAGGTCACCCCGGACAAGTACGTCAATGTGGACGCCGACGCGATCGTGGCCTGGTCCAGCGGGCTACGGGTCCAGATGCAGGCCCAGACCCACTCCTCGGGCGTCTTCCGGCGCCGTGGCAACACGGGGGAGGGCTGGGAGCTGAGTTTCCTGGGCCAGGGCTTCGCCCTCGTCCAGCCGAGTGAGGTGCTGCCTCCGCAGAACACCCAGATCGGTCAGGGGGCCGCGGCCCAGTTCGGCGTGGGCCAGCACGGCGCGCACGGCCAGAACCAGAACAACGCCTGGAACTGAGCCGCCACGCTCCGGCGGTCATCAGCGGTGAGGGGCGGTTCCCGCGGGAACCGCCCCTCACCGCTGTCTAGCGGCCGTGCCCCAGCCGTGCGCGGGTGCGCTCCAGCAGTCGGACGACCGAGGCGTCCGCCACCCCGGCCACCTCGTCGTACGGGAACCAGCGCAGATCGAGGGACTCGTCGCTGATCCGCTCCACCGCCCCGGCCGACGCCATCGCCGCGTACTGCACGTCGAGGTGCCAGTGACAGGGCCCCGGGATGGGATGCCGGTCCAGCCGCACCGGTCCGCCGGGCAGCAGGACGAGCCCGGTGATCCCCGACTCCTCCGTCGCCTCACGCCGGGCCGCCGCCGCCAGGGTGGTGTCCTGGGGCTCGCAGTGCCCGCCCATCTGCAGCCACATCCGCAGCTTCCTGTGCAGCGTCAGCAGGACCCTGCCGCGCTCCGGGTCGATCACCAGCGCGCTGGCCGTCAGGTGCCCGGCCCCGCACGCCTTCCACATGCCGTCGGGGTGCCCGGCCAGATGGTCCAGGTAGGTCCCGCGCAGCTCCTTCTGCTGTGGGTCCGGCTCGTCGTAGCCTTCGAGGACCGAAACAGCGTCGTCGTGCAGGCTCACTGACCTGTGTCGTCCTTGCCGTCGTTCTTGGGGCCGTCGCTCTTCGGGCCGTCGTCGGGCCCGCCGCTCTGGCCCTCGTCCCCGCTCTTGCCCTCGCCCTCGGCCCCCGGCTTCCGGGGTCCCTTTGCGGCCTCGCCGAGCATCTTGTCCAGCTCGGAGAAGTCCAGCTGCTCGTGGTGGACGAAGCCGTCGGGGTCGTCCAGGTCCTGGGCGGTCGGCAGCATGTCCGGGTGCTCCCACAGGCCGTCACGGCCGTCGACACCCCGGGCGTCCGTGAGCGAGGCCCAGAGCCGGGAGGCGTCCCGCAGCCTGCGCGGACGCAGCTGGAGCCCGATGAGCGTGGCGAAGGTCTGCTCGGCGGGACCGCCGGAGGCACGGCGCCTGCGCATGGTCTCGCGCAGCGCGTCCGCCGAGGTCAGCCGGGACTTCGCGGCCTCGTGCACCACGGCGTCCACCCAGCCCTCGACGAGGGCGAGGGCGGTCTCCAGACGTGCCAGCGACGCCTTCTGCTCCGGCGTGTCCTCGGGCTGGAACATGCCCTGCTGAAGCGCGTCCTGCAGCTGCTCGGGCTGCGACGGATCGAACTGACCGACGACGTCCTCGAGCTTGCTGGTGTCGACCTTGATGCCACGCGCATAGGCCTCGACCGCGCCGAACAGATGCGAGCGCAGCCACGGGACATGTGCGAAGAGCCGCTGGTGGGCCGCCTCGCGCAGCGCCAGGTAGAGCCGCACCTCGTCCTGCGGCACGCTCAGGTCCTTGCCGAACCGCTCGACGTTCAGAGGAAGCAGCGCGGCTTTGCCGGCGGGCGCCAGCGGGAGGCCGATGTCGGTCGAGCCGACGACCTCGCCGGCGAGCACGCCCACGGCCTGCCCGATCTGCTGGCCGAACATGGCGCCGCCCATCGACCGCATCATGCCGATCAGCGGGCCCGCCATGGCCTGCATCTCCTCGGGCAGGACGTCGCCCATGGCCAGGCCGACACGCTCGGCCACCGGGTCCACCAACTGCTGCCACGCGGGGAGCGAGGCCTCGACCCACTCGGCGCGGCTCCAGGCCACCGTCGAGACGGAACCCGAGGGCAGCGACGTCACGCCGTCCAGCCAGAGGTCGGCGAGACGCAGCGCCTCGTCGACGGAGGACCGCTCCGCAGGCCCGACACTCGCGTCCTTGCTGCCGTCCGTGGTGCCCTGCGACACCGTCTGGCGGGCGATCTGCTTGGCCATGTCCCAGTTGACCGGACCGCCCTCGTAGCTCAGCATCTGGCCGAGCTGCTGGAAGGCCGCACCCAGGTCGTTCGGGTTCATCGAGCCGAACATCGCGGCGAACGGGTTGTCCCCGCCCGCGCCGGGCCCGAAGGCGAACGGGTTCGCCGGCCCGCCCGAGCCCTGCCCACCACCGGTGGGGTCCTTCTTCTTGCCTTCGTCGCCGTCTTCCGGCTCCTCCGGCGGAAGGCCGAATCCGAATGGGGTGTCACTCACGGGTTTCCTCGGCTCGTAGGGCCGCCGGCTCGAACCGACGGCGACTGCCCGACATCACCATCCAGCGTAGACACCAAAGGCCGCTCGGGGCCTCAGTGCTCCGCCGGCTCCCGGCCTGCGGCAGGATGGACGCCACCTGGTACGTACGCGTCATTCGGGTACGTACTGAAGACAACCGCTGGAGACGCCCGGTGAGTTCCCCAGATCCGCAGGTTCGCGCAGCGCGAAACCTGGCCGACCCCTCGCCCGAAAGCAAGCCCACGAAAAATCTCTCCCGAAGCCGCGGCCCCGTGGTCGCGGTCACAGGTGCCGCGACCGGTATCGGTGAGCTGCTCACCGCACACCTCGCCGCATCGGACGCGATCAAGCAGGTCATCGCCATCGACGAGCGCCGGGGAGACGTCTCCGAGGCGACGTGGCACATCCTCGACGTGCGGGACCCCGCCATCGCGGAGAAACTGCGCGGCGCGGACGTCGTCGTGCACATGGCGCTCGATCTCGACCTGGAGACCGACCCCGCCGCCCGTACCGCGTACAACGTGCGCGGTACCCAGACCGTGCTGACGGCGGCGGCGGCCGTGGGCGTCCACCGGGTCGTGCTGTGCACCTCGGCGATGGTCTACGGCGCTCTGCCCGACAACGACATCCCCCTGTCCGAGGACGCCGAGCTGCGGGCCACGGCGGAGGCCACCGGGGTCGGCGACCTGCTGGAGATCGAGAGGCTCGGCCGCCGGGCCCCCCGCGCCCACCCCGGTCTCGACGTCACCGTGGTGCGCCCCACGGTCCTGGTCGGCGGCACGGACACGGCGCTCACCCGGTACTTCGAGTCCCCCAGGCTCCTGGTCGTCGCCGGGTCGCGGCCTGCCTGGCAGTTCTGTCACGTGGACGACCTGGTGAGCGCCCTGGAGTACGCGGCTCTCGAGAAGATCGACGGTGAGTTCGCGGTGGGCTGCGACGGCTGGCTCGAACAGGAGGAGGTGGAGGAGCTCTCCGGGGTGCGGCGCATGGAGCTGCCTTCCGCCGTCGCCCTCGGCGCCGCCGCCCGGCTGCACCGGATCGGTCTCACACCGTCGCCCGCGGGCGACCTCGCCTACACCATGCACCCCTGGGTGGTCAGCGTGAGCCGGCTGCACGACGCGGGATGGCGCCCCCGTTGGACCAACGAGGAGGTCCTGGCAGCGCTCCTGGAAGAGGTGGAGGGCCGCCACACGGTCGCCGGACGGCGGCTCGGCCGCAAGGACGCCACCGCGGCGGGCGCGGCGGGTGCGACCGTCGCACTCCTCGGCACGGCGGCGCTCGTCCGGCGGGCCCGCAAGGCACGCCGCCGTTTCTAGGCCGGCGTCGGACGGCGGCGCGCGGACGGCGGGCGGCTGGCGGCCCGCGGACAGCGGTCCGTCGACGTCGGACAGCGGCCCGCAGACCTGCCCGGGGGCGCGCCCCGGGGCGGGCACCGCGGACGTGCCTGGTAGGAGGCTCCAAGCGGGCCGGCACGCCACCGGTCGAAAGCGCTATTCCGCGATGCCGGTGCCGTGCGGCACGATGGCCCCATGGCACGCACCCACGACCACCCCGGCGAGCAGGCTGCCCAGGACCCCATCCGGCTCCTGGACATCCGCGACACACCGCTCTCCGTCGACGAGATCTTCCGCGCGGTGGGGGACGAGGCCGCGGGAGGCATGGCGCTCTTCGTCGGCACGGTGCGCAACCACGACGACGGACAGGACGTCGGCTCCCTCGGATACTCCTGCCATCCGACGGCCGCCGACGAGCTCCGCAGGGTTGCCGAGAAGGTGACGGCGGAGTTCCCGGTGCGGGCGCTGGCCGCCGTCCACCGGGTGGGTGAACTGGAGGTCGGCGATCTGGCCGTGGTCGTCGCCGTGTCCTGCGCCCATCGGGGTGAGGCCTTCGACGCCTGCCGCAAGCTGATCGACGACCTCAAGCACGAGGTCCCGATCTGGAAGCACCAGCGTTTCTCCGACGGCACGGAGGAGTGGGTCGGCGCCTGCTGAGCGCAAACCGCCCCGGGGGCATCAGCCCCGATTTGCGTAACCGCACCCCTGCCGTGAGCGTTGGTCCTGCAGCTGGCTAATCTTCTGATCGTCAGTTGCGGTCGCTCATGGGGTAGGGAGGTCGTGATGGCAGCACTCGCTTGGCTGTTGATTCCACTTATAGCTGCTCTTGGCGCAGCGATATGGGGAGGGTGGGCAGCCCGCAATCGAACGACCGGCGATGTCACCGAGCTCGCCGGCTACGCCAGGTTCCGTGAAGCGATGGAGAAGTCGCACTCCGGTTCCGAGGCGGTCTGAGACTCCGCGACCGTACGCGGTTGCCAATTCCGCATCGCTCCGCCGGGCGCATCCCGCGTTGAGCGAACCCGCGACGCCCCTCCGCCCGGCAGCCGGGCCCACTGGGCCGTCCGCCCCGTACGGACCGGCCCCGACGGTGCACTGACAGGCCGTTCCCGTACTGTCGTTCCATGCCACGCCGCACCGCGACGATGCTCGCCTCCACGCTCATCCTGATCGCGCTGCTCTGCGCGGGTGTGCTGATCCGCGTGCCGTACTCGGAGATGTCTCCCGGTCCGACCGTCAACACGCTCGGCGACGCGCGAGGCGAGCCGGTGCTGCACATCAGCGGGCACAAGACGTACCCGACATCCGGGAACCTCAACATGACCACGGTGCGGGTCACCGGCGCGGACTACGACATGAACATCGTCGAGGCCGTCTACGGCTGGCTGGCCCACGACAGCGTGGTCGTACCGCACGACACCCTCTACCCGGACGGCAAGACCGAGGAGGAGTCGACGCAGGAGAACGCCGAGGAGTTCAGCCTGTCCCAGGAGAGCGCCAAGGTCGCCGCCCTGGAGGAGCTGAAGATCCCCGTCACCTCCCGTGTGGTCGTCTCCACCGTCGTGAAGGACAGCGCCGCCGAGGGTGTGCTGCACGCGGGCGATGTGATCAAGGCCGTCGACGGCACGGCGGTCGAGCAGCCGGAGGACGTCGCGAAGCTCGTCACGAAGCACGAGCCCGGCGAGGACGTCGTCTTCACGGTCGTCCCCGCCAAGACGGCGGCCGCGGCCGAGAAGGCGGGCAAGGAGCCCAAGGGCTCCAAGAACATCACCCTCACCACGCGGAAGGCGCCCGAGGACCCCTCGAACCCCTCGGAGGAGGACCGGGCGATCGTCGGGATCCAGGCAGGGACGGACCACACGTTCCCGTTCGAGATCGACATCAAGCTCGCCGACGTCGGCGGCCCGAGCGCCGGCCTGATGTTCTCGCTGGGCATCATCGACAAGCTGACGCCCGGAAAGCTGACGGGCGGCAAGTTCATCGCGGGCACAGGCACCATCGACGACGAGGGCAAGGTCGGCCCGATCGGCGGCATCAACATGAAGCTGGTCGGCGCGCGCGAGGCGGGCGCCAGGTACTTCCTGACCCCGGACGACAACTGCGCCGCCGCGGCGTCCGACACCCCGGGCGGCCTCACCCTGGTGAGGGTGAAGACCCTCGACGACGCCAAGAAGGCCCTGGAGAAGATCCGCACGGGGGACACGGCCGGCCTGCCGAGCTGCTCGACGGGCTGAGGCCGGCCCCCGCCGGAGGGGTCAGGACTCGAAGGTGGCGGCGAGCGCCTCGGCCAGCCCCGGGACCAGCCCCGCACCGGTCAGGACCTCGGTCGGGGAGTCCTTCTCCCGCAGGCGCACGGCGGAGTCCCGGGCCCCGTCCCGCAGCACCGCCACCGTCATCCGGACCTCCTGCCTGTCCGGGTGCTCGGAGACCCACTTGGTCAGCTGGGCGTCGGTCAGGCCGTCCGGTACGGAAGCCTCCGCGGAAGGCGGCAGCATCATCCGTTCCACGGTCATGGCGCAGCCGACCACGGCGTCGGGCCACGCGATCGTGGCGAGGAACTCGTCCAGCGCGGTGCCGGCAGGAAGCTCCTCCTGCTCGACAGGGGTGAGGGCGGCGGTCTTGGACGGGGTGTCGTCGAGCCCGAGCTGGGCGGCGAGGCCCGGCTCGTGGGCACGCAGCCGGGCTGTGTCGACCAGGGCGAAGAGCCGGGCCGGCTGGTCCCAGCCGAGACCTGCTGCATAGGCGTCGATCTCGAGGACGGCGACGGTGAGTGGGCTGGCGGCCATCGGAGGGCCTGAGGGAGAAACGTTGGGCATGCCCAACATCCTGCCTCCTTCGGCCCCGGGAACGGGAACTAGGTAAAGCCTCAGTAAGTTGCATAGGTGGGCTCTACGATCGCTGGGCCTGCTTCACACGACCGCGAACTTCGAGGTGCGCACGTTGGCTTTCCAGATGCCGGACCGCGGCGGAGGCCCGACCGGGCCACGGATCAGAGTCGGCCGCCCGTCCCGGCGCGTCCGGACCCTGCTCATGACATTGGGTGTCCTGGCGGTCCTCGCCATGGCCTTCGTCATGTTCGCCGGGTTCTGGACGGACTGGCTCTGGTACAGGTCGGTCGCGTTTTCCTCCGTCTTCACCACCACTCTGTGGACCAAGATCGGGCTGTTCCTCGTCTTCGGACTGCTGATGGCCGTGGCCATCGGTGTGAACATCTGGCTGGCGCACCGGCTCCGGCCGCCGCTGAGCGCGATGTCGCTGGAGCAGCAGAGCCTGGACCGCTACAGGATGAGCGTCGCCCCGTACAAGAAGTGGGTGCTGCTCGCGGTCACCGCCCTCGTCGGGCTGATCGCCGGCGCCTCCGCGTCGGGCCAGTGGCGCACCTGGCTGATGTACGTCAACGGCGTGTCGTTCGGGCAGAAGGACCCCCAGTTCAAGCTGGACGTCTCCTTCTACGCCTTCGACCTGCCGTGGTATCGCTTCCTGCTCGGGTTCGGCTTCGCCGCCGTGGTGCTGTCGCTGATCGCGGCGGCGGTGACCCACTACCTCTACGGCGGGCTGCGGGTCACCAGCCCCGGCGCGCGGGCCACGGGTGCGGCCACGGGCCATCTCTCCGTGCTGCTCGGCGTCTTCGTGGCGCTGAAGGCCGTGGCGTACTGGCTCGACCGGTACGGCCTGGCCGTGAAGTCCAGTGACTTCAAGGCCACGGACAACTGGACGGGCCTGCGGTACGTCGACGCCAACGCCTATCTGCCGGCGAAGACGATCCTGTTCTGCATCGCCGTGATCTGTGCCGTGCTCTTCTTCGCGACGCTGTGGCGGCGCACCTGGCAGCTGCCGGTGATCGGCTTCGGCCTGATGGTGCTGTCGGCGATCCTGATCGGCGGCCTCTATCCGGCGATCGTGCAGAAGTTCCAGGTCCAGCCCAACGAGCAGGCCAAGGAAGCGCCGTTCATCCGGAAGAACATCGACGCGACACGTGATGCCTACGACATCGACGACGCGCAGGTGGACGACTACTCCGGCAAGAGCACGACGACGGACGAAGCCAAGCTCCGGGCATCCGCGGGCGAGGCCGCGAGCTACCGGGTGATGGACCCGAACGTCGTCTCCCCGGCCTTCCAGCAGCTCCAGCAGCGGAGGAACTACTACCAGTTCCCCAGGACGCTGGACGTGGACCGCTACAAGGGTGAGGACGGCAAGGAGCAGGACACCGTCATCGGCCTGCGCGAGCTCAACCTCGACGGCCTTCCCAAGCGGAACTGGATCAACGACCACTTCACGTACACCCACGGCTACGGCGCCATCGCGGCCCGGGGCACCACGACGGGCACCAACCCGGCGGGTTCCCCGGACTTCACGGAGTCCGGCCTGCCGACCACCGGCGAGCTGGGGGAGTACGAGCAGCGGATCTACTACGGCGAGAAGACCGAGCAGTACTCCATCGTCGGCGGGCCCCAGAAGGAGCTCGACTACGAGGAGGACGGCGAGAAGACCACCAGCTACAAGGGCGACAGCGGGGTCAGTCTCTCCAACGCCTTCAACCGCGCCGCCTACGCGGTGTCCATGAGTGAGCCGCAGATCCTGTACTCCGGGGCCATCGGCGAGGGATCGCGCATCCTGTACAACCGGACACCCAAGGAGCGTGTCGAGGCGGTCGCCCCCTGGCTGACCATCGACGGCGACGCCTATCCGGCGGTCGTCGGAAAGCGCATCCAGTGGGTCGTCGACGCGTACACCACGACCAACGGCTATCCGTACGCCTCGCGTACGACGCTCGGTGACACCACGGCCGACTCGCTGACGACCAACCAGCGCGCCGTCGTCGCCCAGCAGAACCAGGTCAACTACATCCGCAACTCGGTGAAGGCCACCGTCGACGCGTACACCGGCAAGGTCACGCTCTACGAGTGGGACACCGAGGACCCGGTGCTCAAGACGTGGCGCAAGGCCTTCCCCGGGACCGTGAAGTCCCGGGGCGACATCCCGCAGGACCTGATGGACCACCTGCGGTACCCGCAGGACCTGTTCAAGGTCCAGCGGGAGCTCCTCACGCGCTACCACGTCGAGGATCCCGCGCAGTTCTACAGCGGCAGTGACGCCTGGCAGGTGCCGGACGACCCCACCAACAAGGAGCCCGGGGCCGTCCCGCCGTACTACCTGAGCATGAAGATGCCGGGCCAGGACACGCAGAAGTTCTCGCTGACCACGACGTTCACCCCGAGAGGACGGCCCAACCTCGGGGCGTTCATGGCGGTGGACGCGGACGCGGCCGGCAAGGACTACGGCACGATAAGACTGCTGAGAGTCACCACCACCGTGAAGGGCCCCGGCCAGGTACAGAGCGAGCTCAACGGCAACGACGACGTCGCCGAGTTCGTGAGAAACCTCAAGGGCACCGACTCGGACATCGAGTACGGCAACCTGCTGACGGTGCCGCTCGACGGGGGCTTCCTCTACATCGAACCGGTCTACACGCGCGGTGGCACGCAGAACTATCCGCTGCTGCGCAAGGTGGCCGCCTCGTACGGGTCGAAGATCGTCTTCGAGAACAGTCTCGGGGAGGCGCTCAACGCGGTCTTCGGGGTCGAGGGTTCCGACCCGACCACGCCACCGACGGAGCCACCGGGTGACACCACGGAGCCGCCGGCCACCGGGGACGCGGCTCTGAAGAAGGCGATCGCGGACGCCCAGAAGGCGTACACGGACGGCGAGGCCGCTCTCAAGGAGCAGGACTGGGAGGCCTACGGCAAGGCCCAGGCGGACCTGCAGGACGCCCTTGAGCGGGCCGCCGCGGCCCAGCCCAAGTCCGGGGGCACCTCGGGGACCGAGGGCGCCGAGAAGCCCGCGGGCGACGATCAGGGCAGCTGAGAAAGGTCCACCCCGCGTCGTGGTACGGTTTGAACACAACGACGCGGGGTGGAGCAGCTCGGTAGCTCGCTGGGCTCATAACCCAGAGGTCGCAGGTTCAAATCCTGTCCCCGCTACTGAAAGGTGAAGGCCCGGATCCTTTGGGATCCGGGCCTTCGTCGTGCCATGACGCGTTTTTTCAAGTTGTCCGAGTGAAGTGCGGTTCGCGGGGCACGCGTTGGGCTCAGTCGTGTTTGACTTGTCTCTCTGTGGGCATGTCGACAAAACGCTGAAGTGACCTCACTGGCCGCGGTATACCAGGTGTACGCGGGTTACAGGTGGTGCGACGATGGTATTTATGGGGGACAGGGCAACTCTGTTGGAGACAGGGCGGTTTGTGCAGCGACGCGGCCGGACGACGGAAAACGTGGCAGATGCGGCCTTCGCCGCTGCCCGGGCCGGGACCGCTGACACCGCCGACGGTGTTCGTGAGGCCACCCCCGTCACCGCGGAACTCGCCGAAGCGACCGACGGCGTCGAGGCCGTCGACTCCATCCCGGGGAGGGGCACCGCCGAGAACACCGACGCCACCGACAGCACGGACCACGCCGACGAGACCGAGGCCGGCCACCGGCGCGCCGCGGAGGCCGGTGACACGGCGTCGATGAGCGTTCTGGGCGCGCTCCTGCTGCGCCGCGGGGACCTGGACGGCGCCGAGACCTATCTGCGCGCCGCCACGGCCGAGGGGGACCGTGCCGCCGCGAACAACCTCGGTGTGCTTCTCCATCAGAGGGGATACGCGGACGAGGCGGCCGGGTGGTGGCGCATCGCCGCCGTCGCCGGCTCCGCCGCCGCCGCGCACGCCCTCGGGCGCCACTTCCGCGAGCGCGGGGACGAGCCCGGCGCCGAGTACTGGCTGTGCCAGTCCGCCGAGCAGGGCCACGCGCTGGGCGCGTACGCCCTGGCCGATCTGCTGGAGCACCGCGGTGACGCGGGCGCCGAGCGCTGGCTCCGCGCGGCCGCGGAACAGGGGCACCGGGAGGCGGCGTACCGCCTGGCGCGGACGATCGAGCGCAACGCGGTCGGCGACGCGCACGACGCCTTCGGCATGGGCCGCGTCGTGGGCGAAGGCCGCCGGGTGCTGGACACCGGTACGTCCGCGAAGCGCGACAGCCCCGTCGCCGGCCCCGATTCCGGACGGGTCGGCGAGGCCGAGCAGTGGTACCGCCAGGCCGCCGCGCGCGGTCACCGCCGCGCCGCCCTGCATCTCGGCGCGATCCTCGAACAGCGCGGAGAGCTGAAGGAGGCCGGCCGCTGGTACCTCACCGCGGCCAAGGACGGCGAAGCCCGCGCGGCCTGCGCCCTCGGCTTCCTGCTGCGCGACGCCGGTGACGAGGAGAGCGCGGCCGTCTGGTGGCTTCGCGCCGCCCAGGACGGCGACGGCAATGCCGCCAACGCTCTCGGCGCGCTGCACGCAGCCAGGGGCGAGCAGCAGACCGCCGAGCGGTGGTACCGCGCCGCGATGGACGCCGGGGACGTCAACGGCGCGTACAACCTCGGCCTGCTCTGCGCCGCCCAGGACCGGATCCCCCAGGCCGAGCAGTGGTACCGCCGGGCCGCCTACGCGGGGCACCGCGAGGCGGCGAACGCGCTGGCCGTGCTGCTGCTCCAGGCGGGGGACGCGACGGGGGCCGAGCCCTGGTTCTCCAAGGCGGCCGAGGCGGGGAGCGTGGACGCCGCCTTCAATCTCGGCATCCTGCACGCCGGGCGGGACGAGGACCGGACGGCGCTCGGCTGGTACCAGCGGGCGGCGGCGGCCGGGCACACCGATGCCGCGCTCCAGGTCGGCATGGCCCTGCTGAGGGACGGCGAGGAGCAGGAGGCCGAGCGCCATCTCCGGTGCGCCGCCGGCGGCGGCAGTGCGGAGGCCGCCTTCCGGCTGGCCGGCGTCCTCGACCTGCGCCAGCCCGCCCCCGGTCCGCCCGCGCTGGGAGAGCCGATGCCGGAGAGGACCGAGTGCGAGGAGTGGTACGAGAGGGCGGCCGAGCAGGGCCACCGCCGCGCGCAGGTCAGGGCGGGGATGCTCGCGGCCGCGCGGGGCGACATGGCGAGCGCCGCCCGCTGGTACCGCGAGGCAGCCGAGTCCGGCAGCCGCAACGGGGCCTTCAACCTCGGCCTGCTGCTCGCCCGTGAGGGCAGCGAGCGCGAGGCCGCCCTGTGGTGGAGTCGCGCGGCCAACGACGGTCACGGCCGGGCGGCGCTGCGCCTCGCGCTGCTCGCGGCGCGGCGGGGCGAGCTCGCCGAGGGGCAGCGCTGGTGCGCCCGGGCAGTCGAGCTGGGGCCGGCGGAGGTGACGGAGCGGGCCGCGCGGCTGCTGGAGGCGCTGCACCAGGAGCTGACCGCGTGACGACCGGCCGCCGGACCGCGCACAGGCGTCCGGGGAACGAATTTGCTCCGGCCGGTGAGAGTGCCGTACTGTTGCACTCACAACGACGCGGGGTGGAGCAGCTCGGTAGCTCGCTGGGCTCATAACCCAGAGGTCGCAGGTTCAAATCCTGTCCCCGCTACTGAAAGACAGAGGCCCGGATCCTTCCAAGGATCCGGGCCTCTGTCGTATGCCCCCGCAAAGAGCGCCCGTCGGGACGGGCGGGCGGCCGGAGCGCCCTCAGGCCGTGGCGGCGCAGTTCGGGCAGATGCCCCGGTAGGTCACCTCGACGTTCGAGACGGTGAAGCCGAAACGCTCGTCGGCCGGCAGGTCCGCCAGGGGGTTGCCCGACGGGTGCACGTCCCGGATCGCTCCGCAGCGCGCGCACACCAGGTGGTGGTGGGGCCGGTGGGCGTTGGGGTCGTAGCGCTTCGCGCGGCGGTCGGTGGAGACCTCGATGACCTCTCCGAGGGACACCATCTCGCCGAGGGTGTTGTACACGGTGGCGCGGGAGATCTCGGGGAGCCGCTCGACGGCCCTGGCGTGGACCTCGTCCGCCGTCAGGTGCACATGGTCCCCCTCGAGAACCTCGGCCACCACGCGCCGCTGTGCCGTCATGCGCCAGCCGCGTCCACGAAGTCGTTCCAGGAGGTCACTCATGGGGTCAGCCTAACAGTGGATCGGCCGAGTCCCGAGTAGGTGTGACTTTAGATGCTTGATTGACTTGGACAAAGTCCAATGTAGGATCGGTGATGAATTGGCCAAGGACAGGCTGCGGCCGTAAACAGCCTGCACAGGGCGCGACGCCGTGCAGGACATGACGCAGGAGGCGCGCGTGACTCAGGGACCGCTCACGACGGAGGCCGGCGCTCCGGTGGCCGACAACCAGAACAGCGAGACCGCCGGCCCGGGCGGACCGGTCCTCGTCCAGGACCAGGCGCTTCTCGAGAAGCTCGCCCACTTCAACCGCGAACGCATCCCGGAGCGCGTCGTGCACGCCCGCGGTGCGGGCGCGTACGGCACCTTCACGCTGACCCGGGACGTCTCGCGGTGGACCCGGGCGAACTTCCTGTCGGAGGTCGGCAAGCAGACCGAGACCTTCCTGCGCTTCTCCACCGTGGCGGGCAACCTCGGCTCCGCCGACGCGGCCAGGGACCCCCGCGGCTGGGCGCTGAAGTTCTACACCGAAGAGGGCAACTACGACCTCGTCGGCAACAACACCCCGGTGTTCTTCATCAGGGACGCCATCAAGTTCCCCGACTTCATCCACACCCAGAAGCGCGACCCGTACACCGGCTCGCAGGAGGCGGACAACGTCTGGGACTTCTGGGGGCTGTCGCCCGAGTCCACCCACCAGGTGACCTGGCTGTTCGGTGACCGAGGCATCCCGGCCTCGTACCGCCACATGGACGGCTTCGGCTCGCACACGTTCCAGTGGAACAACGAGGCCGGCGAGGTCTTCTGGGTCAAGTACCACTTCAAGACCGACCAGGGCATCGAGAACCTCACCACCGAGGAGGCCGTGCGCCTGTCCGGGGTGGACCCGGACAGCCACCAGCGCGACCTGCGCGAGTCCATCGAGCGCGGCGACTTCCCGTCCTGGACGGTGCAGGTCCAGATCATGCCGGCGGCGGAGGCGGCCACGTACCGCTTCAACCCGTTCGACCTGACCAAGGTCTGGCCGCACGCCGACTACCCGCCGGTCGAGATCGGCAGGCTGGAGCTCAACCGCAACCCCGAGAACGTCTTCGCCGAGGTCGAGCAGTCGATCTTCAGCCCGGCGCACTTCGTGCCCGGCATCGGCCCGTCCCCGGACAAGATGCTCCAGGGCCGTCTGTTCGCGTACGGAGACGCGCACCGCTACCGCGTCGGCATCAACGCCGACCACCTGCCGGTGAACCGTCCGCACGCCACGGAAGCACGCACCAACAGCCGTGACGGCCACCTGTACGACGGCCGCCACAAGGGCACGAAGAACTACGAGCCGAACAGCTTCGGCGGTCCAGCGCAGACGGACCGTCCGCTCTGGCAGCCCGTTCCCGTCGCGGGCGTCGCGGGCAACCACGAGACGCCGTCCCACGCCGAGGACGACGACTTCGTGCAGGCCGGCAACCTCTACCGGCTGATGTCGGAGGACGAGAAGGCCCGGCTGACCGGCAATCTCGCCGGATTCATCGCCAAGGTCTCGCGCGAGGACATCGCCGAGCGGGCGATCGCCAACTTCCGTCAGGCCGACGGAGACTTCGGCAAGCGGCTGGAAGTCGCGGTCCAGGCCCTGCGCGGCTAGAACGGGCGCTTGCCGTCGGAGGCGGGCCGGATTCCCCTGGACGGTCAGGGGGGGTCGGCCCGCAGGTGTGTGCGGGCCGGGTCGGGGCGCCGTCGTCAGGCGGTCACGCCCGCGGCCTGCCTCCTGGACGGCGCCCAGCACCTGATGATGTCGCGCACCGAGACGATGCCGACCGGCCCGTCGCCGTCCAGCACGATCAGATGCCGGAAGCCGCCGTGCGTCATGGCCTCCGCGGCCTCCTCCAGTGTCCAGGCGGGAGAGGCGAAGACCACGTCGGTGGTGGTGTGGGTGGACGCGGTCTCGACGTCGGGGTCCAGGCCGGCGCCGAGGGCGTCGAGAATGTCGCGCTCGGTGATGATGCCGAGACCGCAGGTGTCCGGGTCGTGGACGACAGCTGCCCCGATACGACGGGCCGACATCAGCCGGGCCGCCTGACGGAGCGTATGGGCCGGGCCGATGGTCAGGACCAGTGTGCTCATGGCGTCACGGACGAGCATGGAGAGAGCCACCTCCTCGGAGGAGTGACCTGTGCCGACCGGCCTTCGTGAGCCGATTCACAAGTTCACAAGTGGGGGGACTCTCAGAGTGGCACCTCGGGGGGAACTCAACAAGGGGCCCGGCAGTCGGCCCGCCCGGGAGAGGCTTCCGCGGCCCCGAGGGGGCCGGGAGCGACGGAAGGCGTGGGCCGGGTGTGCGGAAGCGTCAGTAGCGCTGGTTGAGATAGCCGAGCAGCTCGTGGTGCAACAGGCCGTTGGACGCCGCCGCGTTGCCGCCGCCCGGGCCGGAGACGCCGTCCAGGCTGGTGAACCGCCCGCCCGCCTCCTGGACGATGATCGCGTTCGCCGCCATGTCCCAGAGGGAGAGCTCCGGCTCCGCACAGATGTCCACCGAGCCCTCGGCGACCATCATGTACGGCCAGAAGTCCCCGTAGCCGCGGGTGCGCCAGCAGGCGCGCGTCAGGTCCATGAAACCGTCGAGCCGGCCCTGCTCCTCCCAGCCGGTCATCGAGGCGTACGCGAACGAGGAGTCCGCGATCCGCTCGACCTTCGACACGTGCAGCCGGGTCGCGGACGTCAGGCTGCGGCCCGAGAAGGCGCCGGCGCCCTTCGCCGCCCACCAGCGGCGGCTGAGCGCGGGGGCCGACACCACGCCGACCACCGGCTGGAAGCCGTCCTCACCCGCCTCCATCAACGAGATCAGCGTCGCCCAGACGGGGACACCCCGTACGTAGTTCTTGGTGCCGTCGATCGGGTCGATGACCCAGCGCCGCGGACCCGTGCCCTCGATCCCGTACTCCTCGCCGAGGATCGCGTCGCGTGGACGTGCCCGGTGCAGGTGCCCGCGGATCAGCTCCTCCGCGTGTTTGTCGGCCTCGCTCACCGGAGTCATGTCCGGCTTGGTCTCGACCTTGAGGTCCAGGGCCTTGAACCGGTCCATCGTCGCCGCGTCGGCGGCGTCCGCCAGGACGTGGGCCAGGCGCAGATCATCGTGGTAATCGGGCATGCCGTCACAGTATCCACAGCCACCCGCCCGGGCTACACGGCCCCGTGCGGGGCGGCCGTCCCGCGGTGCGCGGACCCTTGACAGTGCCCCCGGGCGCGTCAACTCTGAATCGCAGGTCCCCGGCGTGGGAGGCGACGATGCCATCGGCGCGAGAAGCACTGCTGGACTCCGCGCACTCGGCGCTCTCCACGCTGCCCTGGACGTCCGTGCGCATGGTCGACGTGGCGGCGGCGGCCGGAGTCTCGCGGCAGACCCTCTACAACGAGTTCGGCAGCAAGGCCGGGCTGGCCCGCGCGCTGGTCCGGCGGGCGGCGGACGGGTATCTGGCCGGCGTGGAGGAGGCGCTCGGCGCCGACCGGGTCAAGGGGGAGGGGCCGGCGGAGCTGGCCCGCTGGACGGTCGGGGCGGCCCGAGCGAACGCCCTCGTCAAGGCGCTGCTCACAGGGGTCTGGGGCGACCACCTACCCGGGCCGGGATCCCTTCCCACTGCCGGCGCGGCGCTTCCCACGCCCGCCGAGCTGCTCACGCTCGTCCGGGACCGGGCCGTCGCCGCACTGGGGCGCGGTGCCGCGCCGCGCGGAACCGAGGAGCTGGAGCTGGCCTGCGAGATCGCGCTGAGACTCGCCCTCTCCTACGCGCTGGTGCCGGCGGACGCCGAGGCTCACTGCGCCGAACCGGACAGCTGCAGACCGATCACGCCGACGATCACCAGCGAGATCGACACCAGCTTGAGCGTGGAGACCACGTCGTCGAGGAAGATCATCCCGTAGATCGCCGTCCCCGCCGCCCCGATGCCCGTCCACACGGCGTACGCGGGTCCGACGTCGAGCTTCTTGAGGGCCAGGGTGAGCAGGCCGAAGCTGCCCAGGGCGAACGCGCAGAACGCGACCGTCGGCCAGAGACGGGTGAATCCGTGCGAGAGCTTCAGGCACACGGCGAAGCCGGTCTCGAGCAGTCCGGCGACCACGACCAGCAACCACGCCATCGTCAGGTGCCTCCCACGTAGGTGACGCTTCGTCCCACTCGACGCGATTATGCCCTTACCGGCAGGTGCGGACCGCTAACGCGCGCGTCGCACGGCCCGGCGTCGCCCTCAGTCGCCCTCGCGCCGCTCCCGGGTCGACAGAAGCCTCCGCAGGGAGTCGAGCCGCGCCGGATCGGCGTGGCCCTCCGTGACCCAGGCGTCCAGGGCGCACTCCGGCTCCTGGCTGTCGTGCGTGCAGCCGCGCGGGCAGTTCTCCGTGCCCGGCTGAAGATCGGGGAAGGCGTTGATGACCCGCGAGGGGTCGACGTGGTGCAGCCCGAACGACCGCACGCCCGGAGTGTCGACCACCCAGCCGCGCCCGTCGGGCAGCGGCAGCGCGAGCGCCGACGTGGTGGTGTGCCTCCCTCGGCCGGTGACGGCGTTGACGACCCCGGTCGTACGCCGCCGGTCCTTCGGCACCAGTGCGTTGACCAGAGTCGTCTTGCCGACCCCGGAGTGACCGACGAACGCGGTCACCCGGTCGTTCAGGAGCTCGCGCACCCGGTCGGCCGCGTCGCCGTTCTCCAGCTCCTCGCGGCTGGTCACGATGTAGGGCACACCCAGCGGGGTGTACGCCTCCAGGAGCTTGTCGGCGGAGGCAAGGTCGGACTTGGTCAGCACCAGGAGGGGGGTGAGCCCGCCGTCGTACGCGGCCACCAGGCATCGGTCGATCATGCGCGGACGTGGTTCCGGGTCGGCGAGCGCCGTGACGATGGCCAGCTGGTCGGCGTTGGCGACGACCACCCGCTCGAACGGGTCGTCGTCGTCCGCCGTGCGGCGGAGCACCGAGGTGCGCGGCCCGATCCGCACGATGCGCGCCAGGGTGTCCTTGTCGCCGGACAGGTCACCCACCAGCGAGACCCGGTCGCCCACCACGGCGGCCTTGCGGCCCAGCTCGCGCGCCTTCATGGCCACCACCGCACGGTCCTCGACCAGGCAGGTCAGCCTGCCCCGGTCGACGGTGAGGACCATGCCGTCCTCGGCGTCCTCGTGCTTGGGGCGGGTGTGGGTCCGGGGCCGGTTGCCCTTGGGGTTGGGGCGGACGCGGATGTCGTCCTCGTCGGGGTTCTTCCCGTAGCGGCGCATGTCCTCAGGCCCCGCGCCTCGCCGGCGCGGCGCCGAGCGCTCCGGGTGAGACGCCGACGGCGCCGGAGGGTTCCCCGAGCATGCCGGTCCACATCTCCGGGAAGTCCGGCAGGGTCTTGGCCGTCGTGGCGACGTTCTCGATCTCCACCCCGGCCACGGCGAGGCCGATGATCGCGCCCGCGGTCGCCATCCGGTGGTCGTCGTACGTGTGGAAGGTGCCGGCGTGCAGCGGGCGGGGGTTGATCCGCAGGCCGTCGGCCGTCTCCGTGACGTCGCCGCCGAGGCCGTTGATCTCCTTGGTGAGCGCCGCCAGCCTGTCCGTCTCGTGCAGCCGCAGGTGCGCGACGCCGCTCAGGGTGGACGGGGAGTCGGCGAGCGCGGCGAGGGCCGCGATGCCCGGCGTCAGCTCACCCACCTCGCTCAGGTCGACGTCGATGCCGTGGACCTTGCCGGAGCCGGTGAAGGTGAGACCGCGGTCGGTGAGCTCGCACGCGCCACCCATTGCGGTGAAGATCTCGCGCAGCGCGTCACCCGGCTGGGTGGTCCGCGACGGCCAGTCGGGGACGGTGACGCGGCCGCCGGTCACCAGGGCGGCCGCCAGGAACGGCTGGGCGTTGGAGAGGTCCGGCTCGACGGTCAGGTCGCGGCCGAGCAGGGCGGAGGGGGAGACCCGCCAGACGTCGGGCTCACCGCCCGACTCCGGCTCGTCGACCTGGGCGCCCACGGAACGCAGCATGTCGACGGTCATCCGGATGTGGGGCATGGACGGCAGGGCCGAGCCGGTGTGGCGTACCTCCACGCCCTGGTTGAACCGGGGCGCGGACAGCAGCAGTGCCGAGACGAACTGGGAGGACGACGAGGCGTCGATGGACACCGGGCCGCCGTCCAGCGCGCCCGCGCCGTGCACGGTCAGCGGCAGCGTCCCGCGGCCGTCGTCGTCGATCCGGGCTCCCAGGGCCTTCAGGGCTCCGATCACGCCGTGCAGCGGACGCTCGTACGACCGCGGGTCCCCGTCGAAGTGGACGGGGCCGTCCGCGAGGCAGGCCACGGGAGGCAGGAAGCGCATCACGGTCCCCGCGTTGCCGACGTCCACCCGGGCCGGGCCGTGCAGGCCGGCGGGGATGACGCGCCAGGCCTCGCCCGAGCCGTCCGGGCCGACGCCCTCCTCGATACCGACGCCCATCGCGCGGAGCGCCTGGGCCATCAGCAGGGTGTCGCGGCTGCGGAGCGGGCGGCGCAGCCACCCGGGCTCGGAGGACAGCGAGGCGAGGACGAGAGCGCGGTTGGTGACCGACTTCGATCCGGGCACGGTGACGGTCGCGTCGACGGCCCCGGTCGCAAGGGGGGCGGGCCAGAGGGCGGGGTGCACGGAACTTTCGGTCATGCCCCTCACTTTAGTGGCTCAGCGCAAACCCAGATCCTGAGCAAAAGGGAGGAAATCGGGGCGTAATACAAGGGTGGTAAGGGCAGTCTCCCACTCCGCGCCCTCACAGCCCGAGGAGCCAGCGCCCGCCGCCGATCAGCGAGCAGAGCGACACCGCGTGGAAGAGGAAGAGCCAGATCGCGGCCGGCGCGTGTGTCAGCCGGGCGAGCTGGTCGGCGTCGGAGTCGGGGGCTCCGCCGTACCGGCGCTTGGACTGCAGCTCGAACGCCGGGCGTACGCCGCCGAGCAGCAGGAACCAGACCACGGTGTACGCGAACGCCGACTGGACGTCGGCGGAGGTCAGCCAGGACACCAGCAGGAAGGTCGCTCCCGTGAGGATGACCGTCAGCGCCCCGTACAGATTGCGGATCATCACCAGCATCACCGCCAGCAGCGCGGTCGCCAGCCACAGGAGCAGCGTGATCCTGCCGTTGGTCAGCAGCCAGGCGCCGCCCAGACCGAGCAGCGGCGGCGCCGTGTAGCCGGCCGCCGCCGTGAGGATCATGCCGATGCCGGTGGGCTTGCCGCGGCTGACCGTGAGGCCGCTGGTGTCCGAGTGCAGCCGGATGCCGGAGAGCTGCCGCCCGGTGAGCAGGGCGATCAGCCCGTGGCCCCCCTCGTGCGCGATGGTGATCGCGTTGCGGGAGAGCCGCCATATGAGATTCGGGACCACCGCGACGAGCGCCGCCGTGGCCGTGACGACCACCAGCCACTGCTCGGGGGCGGGCTGGGTCCCGAAGACGCGATCCCACAGATCTCCCAGTTCGGTGCTGTCCATGGTGGGGCGGCTCCTTGGAGTGCTTGAGGGATCGGCGTCCACTCGGGCGGCGGGTCGTGGCAGTCTGGCACTTATGTGCGGACGGTATGCAGCGAGTCGGCGGCCGGAGGATCTGACCGGGCTCTTCGGTGTGGAGAAGTGGGAACCCGCGGAGACCTTGGAGCCCGACTGGAACGTCGCGCCCACCAAGGAGGTCTACGCGGTGCTGGACCGTCCTGTGAAGGACGCGGACGATCAGCGGCCGGTTCGCCAGCTGCGTGCCCTGAAGTGGGGGCTCGTGCCGTCCTGGTCGAAGTCGCCGGAGGGCGGCGCCCGCATGATCAACGCCCGCGCGGAGACGGTTCACGAGAAGCCGTCCTTCCGCCGCCCCTTCGTGTCCAGGCGCTGCATCCTGCCCGCCGACGGCTACTACGAGTGGGTCACCGGCGCCGACGAGCGGCAGCTGGAGGAGAAGGGCAGGAAGAAGCGGCCGCGCAAGCAGCCGTACTTCGTGACCCCCGCCGACGGCTCCGTCTTCGCGATGGCCGGCCTGTACGAGTTCTGGCGCGACCGGACGCTCCCCGACGACCATCCGCAGGCCTGGTGGGTCACCTGCTCGGTGATCACCACCGAGGCGGAGACGGCCCCGCTCGCCGTGGCCCCCGCCGAGGGGCCGGCCTCGCTGTCCGAGATCCACCCCCGGATGCCGCTGATGCTGACCCCGGACCGCTGGGACGACTGGCTCGACCCCTCGCGCACCGACGCCGAGGAGCTCAAGGCCCTGCTGGAGCCGCCGCCCGGCGGGCTGATGCGGGCCTACCCGGTGGCCACCGCCGTCAGCAACGTGCGCAACAACGGCCCGGAACTCCTGGAGGAGCTCGCCGCGCCGGAGGTCGGCACGCTCTTCTGACCCGGCAGGATGGTGCTGTGAGCCGTACGACAGGGACAACGCAGAAGACCGAGAGCGCCGCCACCGACGCCGGAGAGGCCAGGGTCACCTGGTTCCCCGCGAATGCGCCCCGCCTGGTGCTCGCCGTCGGCCACGGCGCCGGGGGCGGCATCGAGGCCCGGGACCTCCGGGCCCTGGCCGCGGTGCTGCCGGGCCGCGGGGTGACCGTGGCCCTGGTGGAGCAGCCGTGGCGGGTGGCCGGAAAGAAGCTCGCACCGGCGCCCCGGACGCTGGACACCGGCTGGCGCGGCCTCTGGCCCGTGCTGGCGGCACCGGGCCTGCCGGTCGTCGCCGGGGGGCGCAGCGCGGGCGCGCGGGTGGCCTGCCGCACGGCGGCGGAGCTCGGTGCCCGCGCCGTGCTCGCCCTGAGCTTCCCCCTGCACCCGCCGGGAAAGCCGGAGAAGTCGCGGGCGGACGAACTGCTCGGCGCGGGCGTCCCCACCCTCGTGGTGCAGGGCGGCCGCGACCCCTTCGGGCGCCCCGAGGAGTTCCCCCCGGGGAAGCACGGACTGGTGGAGGTGCCGTACGCGGACCATGGCTTCGCCGTCCCGAAGAAGGCGCCGCTGACCCAGGATCAGGCGTTGGACACCCTCACCGGCGCGGTGTCCGAGTGGCTGGACGGCCTCTCCTGACGAGGTCGCCCCTCCCACGCTCCTGAGCACCTCGGAAGGCCCGGGAATGCGCCGTGCGGGGCGTCTGTTGTGGCTGGTGTCGGTACAACAACGTCGTACGTGGAGAGGGAGTCCGTCGCATGGGTTCGACCATCTGCCCGAGCCGCTCGAACGCCGCAGAGCTGGAGTGGACGGTGCTTCACGCGGCCAAGAGCACTCCGGCGCGCGCCCCGGGCGGAGCCGATCGACAGCCCGCGCGGAAGCAAGGTCGACTATTCTCCGAGGCGAGCGGGTCCGGTTTCGGTTCCGCGACATCGTTGGAGGAGGTGGGTCCGGTCACTGGGACCGACACAGGGACCGACGACGGCCGTGCGCAGGAGACGACTGCCGAGCGCAACGCGCGTTTCGAGCGGGACGCCCTCGGATATCTCGACCAGATGTACTCGGCCGCGCTGCGCATGACGCGCAACCCCGCGGACGCCGAGGACCTGGTCCAGGAGACGTACGCCAAGGCGTACGGCTCCTTCCATCAGTTCCGCGAGGGTACGAACCTCAAGGCGTGGATGTACCGCATCCTCACCAACACCTTCATCAACTCGTACCGCAAGAAGCAGCGCGAACCGCAGCGGAGCGCCGCCGAGGAGATCGAGGACTGGCAGCTGGCACGTGCGGAGTCGCACATGTCGACGGGGCTGCGCTCGGCGGAGTCCCAGGCGCTCGACCACCTGCCGGACTCCGACGTGAAGTCCGCGCTGCAGTCGATCCCCGAAGAGTTCCGCATCGCCGTGTATCTCGCCGATGTAGAGGGCTTTGCCTACAAGGAGATCGCGGACATCATGGGGACACCCATCGGTACGGTCATGTCCCGGCTGCACCGGGGACGCCGCCAGCTGCGCGGCATGCTCGAGGACTACGCGCGTGAGCGCGGGCTCGTCCCGGCCGGAGCCGGTGAGTCGGACGACAGGAAAGGCTCGGCCTCATGAGCTGCGGAGAGCCGCACGAGACGGACTGCTCAGAGGTTCTCGATCATCTCTACGAGTTCCTCGACCATGAGATGCCCGAGGGCGACTGCACGAAGTTCGAGGTGCACTTCGAGGAGTGCTCACCGTGCCTCGAGAAGTACGGCCTGGAGCAGGCCGTGAAGAAGCTGGTCAAGCGCTGCTGCGGACAGGACGACGTCCCCGCGGACCTGCGCTCGAAGGTGATGGGACGGATCGACCTGATCCGTTCGGGGCAGTCCGTGCCCGAGCAGGACGTGGCCATGGGCGGCGCCGACCGTCCGGCCGCCGCCGCCGAGTGACCACCTGTACCCGGCCGTCCGGCGAGTGACCGTGGGCGCCCGGTCGTCCGTCGAGTACTGAACCCCTCGGTCGCTCCTCCCAACCCCGGTCGTGTCACCCGAATGTGCTAATCCGGCCCGTTCGTGCCCTGACCGACCCCCACGTCGCTAGCCTGGCGCCTCCATCGACCAGGCTGGGGGCGGGCGGTACGGGTGAGGGGCACACCGGGGGCGGCGCGCGTCCACATCTTCTGCACGGCGGTCTGCGCCGTACTCTGCGCGCTTCCCGCGCTCTCCCCGGGGGCTGCCACACCGTGGGGCACACTCGGCCTCCTGGCAGCGCTCCACCTCGCCTGTGAACTCCCCGGCCGCTGCCGTGTCCTCGGCGGCTCCGTCCCGGTCGGTGCCGGATCGTTCTTCCCCCTGCTGCTCACCGCGGCCTTCCTGCTGCCGCCGTCCGCCGCCGTCCTCGTCGCCGTACCCGGCGCACTCGCGAGCCGGGTGGAGCAGCCCCCCGCGACGGCCCGCCGCATCTGGCGGGCCGCCCAGCTCGCCCTGACCGTCGGGGGCGCCTCGTGGGTCTACGCGCTCCTGGGCGGCCCCGCCACGCTCGGCGGCCCCGTGGACGGGGGCGTCCCCCGCCTCCCGTACGCCCTGCTCCCGGCCTGTGCGACCGCGCTCGTCTTCGGCCTCGTCCTGGCCGCGCTGGACGGCTCCGTCCTCGTCACGGCCGAGCGCGTGGCCGTCAGGCACGCCTGGCGGGGGCTGCCGGCCCGCTCCGTGGGCCCCCACCTGGTGCACGCGCTCGCCGGGCTGATGATGGCCGTCCTGTGGCGCAGCTCCTACGGGCCGCTGTCCGCTCTGGTCGTCCTGCTGCCGATGTACATCTCCTGCTGGGTGTTCGCGCAGTACCACCGCCGGCACGCCGCCCACCGCGCCACCATCAGGGCGCTCGTCCAGGCGGTCGACATCAAGGACGGCTACACCCGTGGACACAGCGAGCGGGTGGGGCGCGCCTCCGAGCTGATCGCCCGTGAACTCGGGATGGAGGAGAGCCGGATGGAGGCGCTCCGCTTCGCCGGCATCCTGCACGACGTCGGGAAGCTCGGCGTCCCGACGCGGGTCCTGCGCAAGGAAGGGCCGCTCACCCCCGAGGAGCGCCGCGTCATCGAGCTGCACCCGGAGTACGGGCACGAGATCGTCCGGGGCATCGGCTTCCTGGACGAGGCGCGCGCCGCGATCCTGCACCACCACGAGCGGCTCGACGGCAGTGGCTATCCGTACGGCCTCGCCGGCGACCGGATCCCCGAGTTCGCCCGGGTCGTCGCCGTCGCGGACGCCTTCGACGCGATGACGTCGACGCGCTCCTACCGCCGGGGAAGGCCCGTCCCGGCGGCCGTGGAGGAGCTGAGGCGCTGCGCCGGGAGTCAGTTCGACCCGCGCGTGGTGCGGGCGCTCGCGCGGGCACTGGACCGCCACGGGTGGTCCGCCGAAGCCAATACGGTCACCTCGGACGAGGAGCCGGCCGGCCTGCCGCGGCAGCGGGCGGGGGCGCGTCCGCCCGCAACCGGGTCCCCGGACCGGCCGGGACAGCCCCGGTGACCCCGCCCCACCCGTCACCGGCCGTCCTCGCGGTCCGCGGCGCCGCGCTGCTCCTCGCGCTCGTCGCGCTCGGGCACACCCTGTGGAACGGCGTCGTCGAACCCGGCCACGCCCTCGCCTTCGGAGTCCTGGTCGCCACCGGTGAGCTGGCCCGCTGGGGCTCCGTGCCCGGTGAGCGGGAGCCCGCGCCCCTGGGGGCGGCCGGAGCGCTCGCGTACGCACTGCTCGGGCGGAGCGCGGGGCAGGACACGACGCACGGTGTCCTCCAGGTGGTCACCGTCGTCGTCGCGGCGCAGCTGCTGGCCTCCGTGCCCCACATGGCGCGCGGCAGCGGCCCCGGGCCCGACCAGGCGGCCCGCCGCGTCCTGGCCGTGGCCTTCGCGGCCGTGTGCTTCCAGCCTCTCCACCATTCGGGCCGTTCGGAGCGCTGGTTCGGCGAGGGGCCGTACTTCGCTCTGTTCCTGCTCCTGCTGCTGGTGCTCACCGCACTGTGTGACGCCGTCCTCGCGGCGCTCACGGCGGGGACGTCCCGCCCGTACGGCCCGCAGCTGCGCGACGAGCTCCGCGCGCTCAGCGGCATCGGCTCCGCCGTCTGCGCGACCGGCGCCGTCATGGCGCTCGGGGTCGCCGTCGCGGGGCTCTGGGCGCTGCCCGTCCTGTGCGTACCGCTGCTGCTCACCCAGGTGTCGTTCCGCCGGTACGCCGCTGTGCGTACGACGTACCGGCAGACCATCGCGTCGCTGGCCAGGGCCACGGAGATCGCGGGCTACACCCCGCACGGCCATGCCCGCAGGGTGGCCGAGCTCTCGACGGCCGTCGGGCGGGAGCTGGGGCTGGCCGGCCCCGAGCTGACCGTGCTGGAGTACGCGGCGCTGATGCACGACATCGGCCAGCTCTCGCTGGTCGATCCGGTCGCCGACGGGGCGACCGCCGTCCTCCCGGCCGCCGAGCAGCGCCGGATCGCACTGCTGGGAGGGGCCGTGGTCCGTCAGACGGGCGTGGATCCCGCGGTCGCCGCGGTGGTGGAGCAGCAGGCCGATCCGTACCGGGAACAACAGACCGCCGCCAGGATCGTCCGCGCGGTCAACGCGTACGACGACCTGTGCGGGGAAGGCGTCAAAGGGTCCCTGGGGGCGCTGGAGCAGCTCAGGCTCGGCACCGGCCGCGACTACCAGCCGCAGGTGGTCGAAGCACTGGCCAGGGTCCTGGCGCGGGGCGGTCCGGCCCCGGTCGGGGCTGGGTAACCCATGGGTAATGAGCGGGCGTCCGGCCGGGCATGGTTGGATGCGAAGGAGAGCGGAAAACGAGGGTGTCCAGTCGGGACAGGCGGGAATCGTGAGGATCTTCGGGAAGGTACGGCATCGGCCGTCCGCCTCTTGGCGGCAGGCCACGGACCGCGCGTTCACGCTGATCGGCGACGGCCGGTACGAGGACGCGGGGGCCCTGCTGACGCGCGCGGCGGACCTGGAGCCCTGGCTCTCCGAGTCCTGGTTCAACCTGGCGCTGCTGCACAAGTTCCGCCACGACTGGGAACAGGCGAGGGCCGCGGGCCTGCGCGCCGTCGCCCTGCTGGACCGTGAGTCCGGCGCCCCGGACTGGTGGAACGTCGGGATCGCGGCCACCGCGCTCCAGGACTGGCCGCTGGCGCGCCGTGCCTGGCAGGCGTACGGGCTGAGGGTGCCGGGCAGCGGCCAGCACAACGCGGCGGCGAACAGCGAGCCCACGGGCATGGAGCTGGGCAGCGCGGCCGTGAGGCTCTCTCCGGAGGGCGAGGCCGAGGTCGTCTGGGGGCGCAGGCTCGATCCGGCGCGGATGGAAGTGCTGTCGATCCCGCTGCCGTCCTCGGGGCGGCGCTGGGGCGAGGTCGTGCTGCACGACGGGGTGCCGAACGGCGAGCGGGTCACGGCGGCCGGGCCGTCGTACCCGGTCTTCGACGAGATCGAGCTGTGGGCGCCGTCCCCCGTGCCGACCTGGGTGGTGCTCCTGGAGGCCGCGACCGAGGCCGACCGGGACGCGCTGGAGCGGCTCGCCTCCGACGCGGGATTCGCCGCCGAGGACTGGTCGTCCTCCGTGCGGCTTCTCTGCCGTGCCTGTTCGGAGAGCCGGATGGAGAGCGACGAGGGCGACGGCGAGCACCTGGACCCGCACGACCACAGTGAGCCCGGCCACCCGGGCCCCCTCGGCCACCGCACCGCCGGTGACCTGTGGGTGCCGGAGCGCGAGTGCGGCATAGCGGCCCCCGCCGGGCTGGTGCGCGGACTGCTGGACGGCTGGGTGGCGGACAGTCCGGACAGCCGCGAGTGGCGGGATCTGGAAGAAGTCTGCTGACCGGTGCCCGTAGGCTGTACGGGCACCGATGCGGGTGCGGGTACTCACGGGTTCAGGTTGCAGGAAGGCGTACGGCGGACATGTCGCAGCAGGAGACGGACCAGCAGGCCGGTGTGGACGACGAGGGATTCCTCGTGGACACCGAGGACTGCGAGGCGCGCGAGGCGGCGCACCGCGAGCGCGGCACCTCCCGCCCCATCACGGTGGTCGGCAACCCGGTCCTGCACAAGGAGTGCAGTGACGTCACGGAGTTCGACGACGAGCTCGCGCAGCTGATCGACGACATGTTCGCCAGCCAGCGGACGGCGGAGGGCGTGGGCCTGGCCGCCAACCAGATCGGTGTGAACCGCAAGGTCTTCGTCTACGACTGCCCGGACGACGACGGGGTGCGGCACGTCGGCGCCATCTGCAACCCGGTGCTGGAGGACCTCGCACCGGAGCAGCGCAACCTCGACGACTCCAACGAGGGCTGCCTGTCCGTGCCCACGGCGTACGCCGCGCTCGCGCGTCCCGACTACGCGGTCGTGCGCGGTCAGGACGCCCGGGGCAACGCGGTGAAGGTGCGGGGCAGCGGCTACTTCGCGCGCTGCCTCCAGCACGAGACGGACCACCTGTACGGCTACCTGTACATCGACCGGCTGTCGAAGCGGGACCGCAAGGACGCGCTGAACCAGATGGCGGAGGGCACCCCGCGCTACGAGGTCGTCCCGAACGACTGATCCGCGTACGGACGGAGGGCCTCGCCGAGGGCGGGGCCCTTTCCCGTGCCCGGTGCGGTGCGGTGCGGTGCGGTGCGGCGCGGTGCGTCGCGTCGGGATTTCGTCGACCGGCGTTCTCCGGGGCGTGGTTGACGCGCGTCGACCCGTCCGCCAGGCTCGTCCCCACACCTCGCCTCTACGCCTCACCGTGCAGGGAGATCCCATGCTCAGACGTACCGCACATCTGCTGCTCGGCCTTGTCATGACCATGGCTTTCGCGATCGGCGGGGCCGTCGTCACCGCGGGCACCGCGCAGGCCGACGGCTGTTACACGTGGACGCGCACGCTGTCCCCGGGCGCCACCGGCAACGATGTCACCCAGCTCCAGATCAGGGTGTCCGGCTATCCGGGATACAACTCGGTGCTGGCCGTCGACGGCTCGTACGGCCCCGCCACGACGGCCGCGGTCAAGCGCTTCCAGTCCGCCTACGGCCTCGCCGCGGACGGCGTCGCCGGCCCGGCCACGCAGGCCAAGCTCTACGCGCTCCAGGACGACGACTGCACGCCCGTCCACTTCACCTATCCCGAGCTCAACAAGTGCAACAGCACCTGGGCGGGCGGAGCGGTCGCCGCGGGCACGGCCAAGGCCAACGCGCTGAGCAGCATGTGGAAGCTGGAGGCCCTGCGGCACGCGCTGGGCGACCAGTCCCTGCGGGTCACCAGCGGTTTCCGGTCCACCTCCTGCAATTCGGCGGTCGGCGGAGCCACGAACAGCCGTCATCTGTACGGTGACGCCGTCGATCTCGGATCCGGCCCGCACTCGCTGTGCACCATCGCGCAGCAGGCCCGCAACCACGGATTCAACGGGATCCTCGGCCCCGGGTACGCCGGTCACAGCGACCACATCCATGTGAACCAGGGGCCCAGCCACTTCTGGTCGGCCTCGCAGTGCGGCATCTGACCGCAGGGACGCGGTGGTCCGGCCCGCCGGAGTGACCGCGTGAGCACCCCGGCGGGTCCGTCCGGTCAGGCGACCTCGGTCAGGTCGGACGGCCCCCGGAAGGTGCGGCGGTAGGCGTTCGGGGTCGTCCCCAGCGACCGTACGAACTGATGGCGCAGCGCCGCCGCGTTCCCGAAGCCGGTCTGTCCCGCGATCGTGTCCATGGTCTCCTCCGAGGTCTCCAGCAGGTGCTGCGCCAGCAGTACGCGCTGCCGGAGCAGCCAGCGGTAGGGAGTGGTGCCGGTCTCCTGCTGGAAGCGCCGGGCGAAGGTCCGGGGCGACATGTGGGTCTGGGCGGCCAGCTGTTCGACGGTCATCTCCTCGTCGAGGTGGCGCTCCATCCAGGCCAGCGTGTCGCCGACCGTGTCGCACGGGGTGCGCGGCAGCGGGCGCTTGATGTACTGCGCCTGGCCGCCGTCCCGGTGCGGGGGGACCACCATGCGGCGTGCGATGGCGTTCGCCACGGCCGGTCCGTGCGCCTGGCGGACCAGGTGCAGGGCGGCGTCGATGCCCGCGGCCGTGCCCGCAGAGGTGATGACCGAGCCCTCGTCCACGTAGAGCACGTCCGGCTCCACGCAGGCCCTCGGGAAGCGGCGGGCCAGCTCGTCGGAGTGCCGCCAGTGCGTGGTGCAGCGGCGGCCGTCCAGCAGTCCGGCCGCGCCGAGGACGAAGGCGCCGGAGCACACGCTCAGCACCCGCGCACCCCGCTCCACGGCCCGCCGCAGGGCGTCGAGGACCTCCTCCGGGTACTCCCGGTCGATGTAATGGCTTCCCGCGGGTACGGCGATGAGGTCGGCCTCCTCCAGGCGGTCCAGCCCGTGGGGGGTGCTGATGGAGAACCCGGCGTGTGTCCGCAGGACCGGACCCTCCGCCGAGACGACCGCGAAGTCGTAGACGGGCAGCCCGTCCTCGGAGCGGTCGAGGCCGAACACCTCGCACACGACGCCGAGTTCGAAGGGGTGGATCTCGTCGAGCAGCAGGACGGCGACATTCTTCAGCATGACGTCAGTGTGGCAGTAATTCGAGGGTGTGTGACAGTCCTGCCACTACCGGAATCCGTTCGCACGGACGACAGTAGAGACATGAACACATTCCTGAGCTACCTGGCCATATCCGCACTTTTCGCTCTCGTCCTGCTGCCCGCCCTCGTCGGGTTCGCCCGGGAGCGCCGCATCGACCGCGCGCTGCGGGAGGCGCAACGCGGCCGGGAGACGGCACCCCCGGAAACGGCCGGCGCCGCGCGCCCGGTCCCGGCCGCGCGGCGCCCCCACCTCAGGTCGTGGGCGAGGGTCTAGAAGTCGTCGTCGAAGCCGACGGACCCCTCCACCGCCACCTGGTACGCGGAGGGCCGGCGCTCGAAGAAGTTCGTCAGCTCCTGCACCCCCTGGAGCTCCATGAACGAGAACGGGTTCTCGGAACCGTAGAGCGCCGGGAAGCCGAGACGGATGAGCCGCTGGTCCGCGACGCACTCCAGGTACTGGCGCATCGACTCGGTGTTCATGCCGGGCAGGCCCTCGCCGCACAGGTCCCGGCCGAACTGCAGCTCCGCCTCGACGGCCTCCTTCAGCATGTCGGTGACCTGCTGCCGGAGCGCGTCGTCGAAGAGGTCCGGCTCCTCCTTGCGGACGGTGTCCACGACCTCGAAGGCGAAGTTCATGTGCATCGTCTCGTCACGGAACACCCAGTTCGTGCCCGTGGCGAGGCCGTGCAGCAGACCGCGCGAGCGGAACCAGTAGACGTAGGCGAAGGCGCCGTAGAAGAACAGCCCCTCGATGCACGCGGCGAAGCAGATCAGGTTGAGCAGGAAGCGCCGGCGGTCGGCCTTCGTCTCCAGCCGCTCGATCTTCTCGACCGAGTCCATCCAGCGGAAGCAGAACTGGGCCTTCTCGCGGATCGAGGGGATCTCCTCGACCGCGTCGAACGCCGCCGCACGGTCCGCCGGGTCGGGCAGATAGGTGTCGAGGAGCGTCAGGTAGAACTGGACGTGCACGGCCTCCTCGAACAGCTGGCGCGAGAGGTAGAGCCGCGCCTCGGGCGAGTTGATGTGCTTGTAGAGCGTCAGCACCAGGTTGTTGGAGACGATCGAGTCGCCCGTCGCGAAGAAGGCGACCAGCCGGCCGATCATGTGCTGCTCACCGGGCGAGAGCTTGGCGAGGTCGGAGACGTCGGAGTGGAGATCGACCTCCTCCACCGTCCAGGTGTTCTTGATCGCGTCCCGGTACCGCTCGTAGAAGTCCGGGTAGCGCATGGGGCGCAGGGTCAGTTCGAAGCCCGGGTCGAGCAGGTTCTTGTTCTCGGTGGTGCTCATTACTGGCAGGCCTCGCAGGACTCGGGGTTTTCGAGGGAGCAGGCGATCGCGTCGGCGTCGGGGGCGGAAGCCTGCTGCACGGGAATCGGGGCGGTCACGGCGGCCGTCCCGGACGCCGCGCGGGCGATCCGGGTCGCCGGGCGCGAGCGCAGGTAGTACGTCGTCTTCAGCCCCTGCTTCCAGGCGTACGCGTACATCGAGGAGAGCTTGCCGATCGTCGGCGTCTCCAGGAACAGGTTCAGCGACTGGCTCTGGTCGAGGAACGGCGTACGGGCCGCCGCCATGTCGATCAGACCGCGCTGCGGGATCTCCCACGCGGTGCGGTACAGCGCGCGCACGTCCTCGGGGATCCAGGCGAAGTCCTGCACCGAGCCGCTCGCCTCGCGCAGCGCCTCGCGGGTGCGGGCGTCCCACACGCCGAGCTTCTTCAGCTCGTCCACGAGGTAGGCGTTGACCTGGAGGAACTCGCCGCTGAGCGTCTCGCGCTTGAAGAGGTTGGAGACCTGCGGCTCGATGCACTCGTACACCCCGGCGATCGAGGCGATCGTCGCCGTCGGCGCGATGGCGAGCAGCAGCGAGTTGCGCATCCCGCTCTTCGCGACCCGGGCGCGCAGCGCCTCCCAGCGCTCCGGCCAGTTCAGCTCGGTGTCGTAGTGGTCCGGGTGCAGCACGCCGCGGGCGGCGCGGGTCTCGGACCAGGCGGGCAGCGGGCCCGTGGGGGTCCCCCCTGCACCGGAGCCTGTCGAAGGTGCCTGGGGGCGCTCCGCCAGGCCGCAGGAGGCCTCGTACGCGGCGAGCATGATGCGCTCGGAGATCTTCGTGGACAGCGCGCGGGCCTCGGGGGAGTCGAAGGGCAGGCGCAGCTGGAAGAAGACGTCCTGGAGGCCCATGGCGCCCAGGCCCACCGGGCGCCAGCGGGCGTTGGAGCGCCCGGCCTGCTCGGTCGGGTAGAAGTTGATGTCCACGACGCGGTCGAGGAAGGTCACCGCCGTGCGGACGGTGGCGTCCAGCCGCTCCCAGTCGATCGAACCGCCGGCGACGAACGCGCCGAGGTTGACCGACCCGAGGTTGCAGACGGCCGTCTCGCCGTCGTCGGTGACCTCCAGGATCTCGGTGCAGAGGTTCGAGGAGTGCACGACTCGGCCCGGCTCGGCGGTCTGGTTGGCCGTGCGGTTGGAGGCGTCCTTGAACGTCATCCAGCCCTGCCCGGTCTGCGCGAGCGTGCGCATCATCCGGCCGTACAGCTCGCGCGCCGGCATGGACTTGCGGGCCAGCCCCCTGGCCTCGGCGGCGCGGTAGGCCGCGTCGAACTCGTCACCCCACAGGTCCACCAGCTCGGGGGTGTCCGCCGGGGAGAACAGCGACCACTCGGTGTCCGCGTCCACGCGGCGCATGAACTCGTCCGGGATCCAGTGCGCGAGGTTGAGGTTGTGCGTACGCCGCTGGTCCTCACCGGTGTTGTCGCGCAGCTCCAGGAACTCCTCGATGTCCGCGTGCCAGGTCTCCAGGTAGACGGCGGCGGCCCCCTTGCGCCGGCCTCCCTGGTTGACCGCCGCGACCGAGGCGTCCAGCGTCTTCAGGAACGGGACGATGCCGTTGGAGTGGCCGTTGGTCCCCCGGATGAGTGAACCCCGGGCGCGGATCCGGGAGTAGGAGAGCCCGATGCCGCCGGCGTGCTTGGAGAGGCGCGCCACCTGGTGGTAGCGGTCGTAGATCGAGTCGAGCTCGTCCAGAGGGGAGTCCAGCAGGTAGCAGGAGGACATCTGCGGGTGCCGGGTGCCGGAGTTGAAGAGGGTGGGGGAGGACGGCAGGTAGTCGAGCCGGTTCATCAGGCCGTACAGCGCCGCGACTTCGCCCAGGGCGCGCTCGGAGGTGTCCTCGGCGAGACCGGCGGCGACCCGCAGCATGAAGTGCTGCGGGGTCTCGACGACCTCCCGGGTGATCGGGTGGCGCAGCAGGTACCTGCTGTGCAGCGTCCGCAGCCCGAAGTAGCCGAAGCGGTCGTCGGCGCCGTCGGCGAGCGCCTGGCCGACCAGGGCGTCGAGAGCGGCGGAGTGCCGCGTGACGAACTCCGCCGTGCGGTCCGCGATCAGGCCCTCGCGGTGTCCCACGGCGACCGATGCCGAGAAGGAGACGGCGCCCTGTCCGGCGGCCTCGTCCGCGATGGCCAGGGTGAGCAGCCGGGCCGCGAGCCTGGAGTACGCAGGGTCCTCGGAGATCAGACCCGCGGCGGCCTCGGTGGCCAGCGAGCGCAGCTCGGCCTCGTCCGCCCGCGCGCTCCGGCCGCGCAACGCGGCGGCCGCGACCCGTCCGGGGTCGGTGTCGGGCAGATCGGCGGTGAGACGGGTCAGGGTCCGCAGCAGTGCGGTCCCCGGCGCGTCGGTCGTGAGGCTCTCGGATTCCGCGGCTGAAACCGGGTCGGCTGGCGCGATGGTCACTGGGGCTGTTCCTCGCTCGGCTCAGGGGCCTGCGGGAGCGGGGCAGCCGGACACGTGACACCCGGGGGAGGGCGGCACGGTGCGCGCGGCGTCCACCGGCCCTCCGCGGGGCCCGGACGTCTCTGCGTCCGGTTCGGTCGAGCCGGACGCACTGTCGACAGGTCTTCGGACTCCGCGGTGCGCGAAAGCGCACCGGTCACACCGTTGCGGGACAGTTCCGGATTCGCACCGGATTCCCCTGCGGCGACAGCGAGGTCGAGCATACATGTGGGGGCCGCCAGTTGCGGCAGCCCCCACATGTAGTGTCGTGACGGGTCAGAAGGCCAGGCGGAACGTCAGGAGGGTGAGGCCCGGCAGAGGGCTCCAGTCCCGCTCCGGGGTCCGTACGAAGCCGAGGCGGCGGTAGATCCGGTGGGCCGCCTCCATGGACGACTGGGTCGACAGGACGATCCCTGAGAGCCCTCCGGCGGCACGTGCGCGGTCGACACAGGCCCGTACGAGCGCCTCACCCGCACCGCGGCCGCGTGCCTTCGCGGACACGGCCAGCATCCGGAACTCCGCTTCGTCCTCCCCGGCGATGTCCGCCCACGGGCTCCCGGGCGCGACGTACGTCACCCCGCCCAGCAGTTCGCCGTCGGAGTCCGCCGCGACCAGCACCAGGGCCTCGGCGGCCCGGCGCCCGACGGCGCGGAGCTGTTCCAGATAGGGGTCGTCGGCGCCGAAGTCCAGCAGCCCGTCGCCGAGATACGCCTGGGCGGTCATCTCGCCCAGGGCTTCGTGCTCGCCGGCGCGGACCGGTCTGATCGAGGCATCCATGGGCGTCAGTCTGCCCCGGCCCGTGGGCCGGGCGCACGCGCTTTCCACGGGGGCGTCCTTCGGCTCCCGCACGTGCACGTCCCGGCGGGGCGGACCCCGCCGGGACGGACGTCGCGGGGGTCTACACCCGTTGCAGCGGTTCGTCGTCGCCCGGCGCACCCACCGTGGCCGGCGGGAGCGTGGCCTTGACGCCGGGCTCGCCGACGTCCGCCGTGTAGTCGGAGGGCGAGGTCTCGTCGATGCCGACCGGGGCCTTCAGCGCGTTGAGGACGAAGGTCCCCACGACCACGACGACGATGTTCAGCACGATCGCGGTGAGACCGATGTAGCCGATCTCGCCGATGCCCGGGATCTCCTTCGACGATCCGCCGAAGTGCTTCTGGGTCGGGCTGGCGACGCCGTACGCGGCCACCGTGCCGTAGATCATGCCGACCGCCCAGCCCGCGATCAGGGCCCAGCGGTGGAACCACCGGGTGAACAGGCCGCCCACCAGGGCCGGCATCGTCTGGAGGATCCAGATGCCGCCCAGCAGCTGGAAGTTGATCGCGACCGTCTTGTCCATGGTGAGGACGAAGGCGAGTGCGCCGACCTTGACCAGCAGCGAGACCAGCTTGGAGACCTTGGTCTCCTGGGCCGGGGTGGCGTCGGGCTTGATGAAGTCCTTGTAGATGTTGCGGGTGAACAGGTTCGCCGCGGCGATCGACATGATCGCGGCCGGCACGAGGGCACCGATGCCGATCGCTGCGAAGGCCACGCCCGCGAACCAGTCGGGGAACATGGTCTCGAACAGCTGGGGGATCGCGAGCTGGCCGTTGTCCACCTTGATCCCGGCGGCGATCGCCATGAACCCGAGCAGGGCCAGCAGGCCCAGCATCAGCGAGTACAGCGGCAGGATCGTGGTGTTGCGCCGGATCACCTCACGGCTGCGGCTGGAGAGCGTCGCCGTGATCGAGTGCGGGTACATGAAGAGGGCCAGTGCCGAGCCCAGAGCCAGGGTGGCGTAGCCCCACTGGCCCATGTCCCCCGGGACCAGCGCGCCGCGCGGCTGGCCGGTCGCCGGGTTGGGCTGGGCGAACGCCTCACCCGCCTTGGCGAAGATGTCGTCGAAGCCGCCGAGCTTGATCGGGATGTAGATGATCGCCACGGCGATGACCAGGTAGATCAGACCGTCCTTGACGAACGCGATCAGCGCCGGCGCGCGCAGCCCCGAGGAGTACGTGTACGCGGCGAGGACGGCGAACGCGATCAGCAGTGGCAGGTCCTTGATGAACCAGTGCGTGTTCTCGCCGCCGCCGACGCCCATGACGTCCAGCACGGCCTGGATGCCGACCAGCTGGAGCGCGATGTACGGCATCGTGGCGAGGATGCCGGTGAGGGCGACCGCCAGCGAGAGCCCCTTCGAGCCGAAGCGGCCCCGGACGAAGTCCGAGGTGGTGACGTAGCCGTGCTTGTGCGAGACCGACCACAGGCGCGGCAGGAAGGTGAAGATCAGCGGGTAGACGAGGATCGTGTACGGGACGGCGAAGAATCCGGCCGCGCCCGCCGCGTAGATCGCTGCGGGGACGGCGACGAAGGTGTACGCCGTGTAGAGGTCGCCGCCGAGCAGGAACCAGGTGACCCAGGTGCCGAACGACCTTCCGCCGAGGCCCCATTCGTCGAGGCTGGCCTCGTTCTCGGCTTTGCGCCAGCGCGCGGCCATGAAGCCGATGACCGTGACGGCCAGGAAGAAGAAGATGAATACGGTGAGTGCTACGCCGTTGACGCCGTCCTTCATGCGGACGCACCTCCCTTGCGCGCGCGCTGGTCACGCTGCCACAGCTTGTACGCGATCATGGTCAGTGCGGTCGAGATGAGCACCCAGAGCATCTGGTACCAGTAGAAGAACGGGATGCCGATGAAGGTGGGTTCGACCTTCGCGTACGAGCTCACCCAGAGCATCGCCACGAACGGGGCGATCAGGCAGAGCGCGATGACCACCCTGGCGGGTGTCACCGTCGGTGCTGTTGGTGGGTTCGCATCGGTTTCTTCTGGCATGTGGCGACTCCGTCCCCTCGCTGATCACCTGGTGTAATGCGCAGGAAATCTAAGCGAGAGCCCCGGCCACCGTCACCCCCCGTCCGCATTGCGGTCCTGCAACGGTCCGGTGTCGCCCGAAATGACTGATCCCCCTGCGTCCGCAGGGGGATCAGCCGTGCCGTCGGGCCGTAGCCGTCTCAGTCGGTGGGACGCTTCAGGCGGGCCACGAACTTGTACCGGTCGCCCCGGTACACCGAGCGCACCCACTCCACCGGTTCGCCGTGTCCGTCGATCGAGTGCCGGGACAGCATGAGCATCGGGAGGCCCACGTCCGTGCCGAGCAGCCCCGCCTCGCGCGGCGTGGCGAGCGAGGTCTCGATGGTCTCCTCGGCCTCGGCGAGCCGGACGTCGTACACCTCCGCCAGGGCGGTGTAGAGCGAGGTGTACTTCACCAGCGAACGGCGCAGCGCGGGGAAGCGCTTGGCCGACAGGTGCGTGGTCTCGATGGCCATCGGTTCGCCGCTGGCGAGCCGGAGCCGTTCGATCCGCAGCACCCGCCCGCCCGCCGTGATGTCCAGCAGCCCGGCGAGCGTGTCGTCCGCCGTGACGTAGCCGATGTCCAGCAGCTGGGAGGCGGGTTCCAGGCCCTGGGCGCGCATGTCCTCGGTGTACGAGGTGAGTTGCAGGGCCTGGGAGACCTTCGGCTTGGCGACGAAGGTGCCCTTGCCCTGGATGCGTTCCAGCCGGCCCTCGACCACCAGCTCCTGGAGGGCCTGGCGCACCGTGGTGCGCGAGGTGTCGAACTCCGCGGCCAGGGTCCGCTCGGGCGGCACCGGGGTGCCGGGCGGCATGGTGTCCGTCATTTCGAGGAGATGGCGCTTGAGCCGGTAGTACTTCGGGACGCGTGCCGTGCGCGTACCCGCACCGGCCTCGCCCGTACTGCTGCCCCCGTCGGCACCCATGGCCCGCCTTCCCGACTGCTGCGTTGCTGCCGTCACCGGCTCCTCCGTCTGTCGCGGCTCACATGGTGGCACGGTCCGGTCACGGCTCGTCGCCCTCCCTCAGGTGTCGGTCCGATAACGGACGCGAGTGCACTTCTTATACACCCTTGACACCCCTAAAGGTCTAGGCCAAGCTCCCGGTACTGGTCTAAACCATTAAAGACCAGGTCCCAGCCCCACAGGTAGCGCCGGCGTACGTCTTCGCGGTGGGCGGGGGGTTGCTGGTATCCCTGAGGAGGGTGTGGCATGAAGCGCAAGCTCATTGCGGCAGTAGGCGTCGCAGCGATGATGACCGGAATCGCGGCGTGTGGTGGGGACAGTAATGACAACGCCTCGAAGGACCCGAAGGACCGCACCGAGAGCCTGACGGTCTGGCTCATGGTCGACGCGCAGAGCACCTGGCCGGAACTGGTCAAGGACGTCAACGCGCAGTTCAAGAAGAAGTACCCCAAGGTGAAGGTCAACGTCCAGTACCAGCAGTGGGCGGACAAGGCCAAGAAGCTCGACACGGCCCTCGGTGGCGACAAGTTCCCGGACGTCGTCGAGCTCGGCAACACCGAGACGATGCAGTACATCCTCAACGGCGCCCTGGCCGAGATCGACCCCAAGAAGTACGACAACTCGGACACCTGGATCAAGGGTCTGAAGGACACCTGCACCTTCGAGGGCAAGCAGTTCTGCGTGCCCTACTACGCGGGCGCCCGTGTCGCGATCTACAACAAGGACATGCTCAAGAAGGGCACGGGCAGCGATGTCCTCCCGCAGACCGAGGACGAGCTGCTCACCGCGCTCGACAAGGTCTCGGCGGAGTACAACAAGAAGGACAAGCGCTTCTCGTCCCTCTACCTGCCGGGCCGTTACTGGTACGCGGCCATGTCCTACGTCGCGGGCTACGGCGGCTCCATCGCCGAGTACGACGAGGGCGCGAAGGAGTGGAAGGGCAACCTCTCCTCCTCCGAGTCCCAGAAGGGCATCGAGCACTTCGTCAACCTGGTCAAGAAGTACAACAAGGCAGACCAGACCAAGGACGAGCAGGACCACGCCAACGTCATGGCCAACGAGAAGACGGCCCTGATCTACGGCAACGGCTGGGAGGCCGGCTCGGTCGTCGACGGTGCCAACAACGGCAACCCGAAGCTCGAGGGCAAGATCGGAACGGCCGGCATGCCGGGCCCGGAGGGCAAGGCGCTCCCGTCGTTCATCGGCGGCTCCGACCTCGCGGTGACCGCGAAGTCCAAGGTCACCGACCTGGGTGAGGAGTGGGTCTCGCTCTTCACCAGCGAGAAGTCGCAGGAGGTGCTCACCTCCAAGAACATCCTCCCGAACAACGAGAAGCAGCTCGAGCCGCTCAAGTCCAAGCCGGAGACGGCCGCCGTCGCCAACGCCGTGCCGGACGCCTGGTTCACGCCGATCGCGCCGGGCTGGACCTCCATCGAGAAGGAGGAGGTCCTGGAGAACATGCTCCTGGAGATCCTCAAGGGCACCTCGGTGGCCGACGCCGCCAAGAAGGCCGACGACAAGATCAACGAGCTGATCAACAAGTAGTCACGAGCTTCGGCTCTCCAGGCGGGGGCCCGGCGAACACCGGGCCCCCGTCCCTTTCTTAGGTTGAGAACGCCGTGATCCCCGGGTAGAGACCCCGGGAATCCCGATGGAAGGTCAGTCACGTGACTGCTGCCGACACCAAGGCCGCCGGTCCACCGGTCCCCGTACCGCGTGCCCCGGAGAAGACCGGGACCTCGCCCTCCCCGCAGGAAGCCGCCGGGCCGCGCCCGAAGAGACAGCGGAAGAAGGGGGAGCTGCTTCCCTATCTCCTGATCCTGCCGGCGATCCTGGCGATCGCCGCCGTCTACGTCTACCCGCTGATCAAGACCGTGATCATGTCCTTCCAGGACCTGGGACGGGCGGCGCTCTGGGGCAACGGCGAGACCCCGTGGGTCGGCTTCGAGCAGTTCACCAACATCCTCGGCGACCCGGACTTCTGGGCGGTCGTCGGCCGGACCGTCGTCTTCATGACCATCTGCGTCGTGCTGACGATGGGCATCGGCCTGCTGATCGCCCTGATGATGCTCCGGGTCTCCACCTGGGTGCGCATCGTCCTCACGGTGGCGCTGATCGCCGCCTGGTCCATGCCGCTGATGGTCGCCGCGTCGGTCTTCCGCTGGCTCTCCGACTCCGACTACGGCCTGATCAACACCCTGCTCGCCGACATCACGGGCAACGAGGACCGGTGGCTCGGCCACAACTGGTTCCTCGACCCCTGGCAGGGCTTCGGCATCATCACGCTCCTGGTCGTCTGGGGCGCCATCCCGTTCGTCGTGATCACGATGTACGCGGCCCTCACCCAGGTCCCCAAGGAGCTGGAGGAGGCCGCCGCCCTCGACGGGGCCACGGCGTACGGCGTCTACCGCTACGTGACCTGGCCCGTCATCAAGCCGGTCTTCACGATGGTCGCCACGCTCTCGGTCATCTGGGACTTCAACGTGTTCGGCCAGATCTGGCTGCTGCGCGGCAACAAGCCCGAGCCCGACTACGAGACCCTCGGCCTCTACTCCTTCTCCAAGGCGTTCGAGTCCACCTCGTTCAGCCAGGGCAGCGCGATCGCTCTGATCACCGTCCTGATGCTCTCGGGTGTCGCCGTGTACTACCTGCGCCAGCTGATCAAGACGGGAGAGGTCGAATGAGCGCCTCCACGACCACGAACGCGCCGGCCCAGGTCCTGAGGCCCGACCGCAAGAGGCACCGCCTCGGCTACAACGTCCTGGCGCTGGTCACGGCCGCGCTCATGGCCTTCCCGGTCTACTGGCTGATCGTCAGTTCGCTGCGCCCCAACCACGAGATCCGGTCCTACGACCAGACGCTGTGGCCGTCCTCCCTCACCTTCGACAACTTCGCGCGCGCGGTGAAGCAGGACAACTTCGCCACGGCGATCCAGTCGAGCCTCATCGTCTCGGTCACCGCCGTCGTCGGCGGCATGATCATCGCGACCCTCGCGGCGCTCGCCATCGGACGCTTCCGCTTCTTCGGACGGAAGGCGCTGATGATGATCATGATCCTGGTCCAGATGCTGCCGCCGACCGCGATGCTGATCCCGATCTACCTCCAGCTCAACGCGCTGGGAGGCATCGACGAGTACTGGGGGCTCATCGTCGTCTACCTGGTGTCCACGCTGCCGTTCGCGACCATCATGATCCGCGGGTTCGTGATCAACATCCCGGTGGAGCTGGAGGAGTCCGCGATGGTGGACGGCTGCACCCGCATGGGAGCCTTCCGCCGGGTCATCTTCCCGCTCCTGGCGCCGGGACTCGCGGCGGCGTCGATCTTCGCGCTGGTCAACGCGTGGAACGAGTACCTCTTCGCGTACATCCTGATCAACGACAACTCCAAGTACACGCTCAACGTGTGGCTGATGACCTTCACCACGGAGCGCGGAACGGACTACGGCGCCCTGATGGCGGCCTCCACTCTCATCTCGATCCCGGTCGTCATCTTCTTCATGATCATCCAGGGGAAGATGGCTACGGGGCTCACCTCCGGCGCCGTGAAGGGATAACGCAGCCCCATGACCACCCTCGTATCCACCACGGACACCGTCACCCGCGACGCGCTCGCCGTCCTGCAGCCGGGCTTCACCGGCACGAGCGCCCCCGACTGGCTCCTGCGCAGGGTCGGCGAAGGCCTCGCCTCCGTCGGGCTGTTCGGCCGGAACATCCACTCTCCCGAGCAGCTCGCCGCGCTCACCGCCCGCCTGCGCGCCGAGCGGGACGACGTGCTCGTCGCGATCGACGAGGAGGGCGGCGACGTCACCCGGCTCGAGGTCCGCAACGGCTCCTCGTTCCCCGGCAACCTCGCCCTCGGCTCCGTCGACGACGTGGACCTGACCAGGTCCGTCGCCCGGGAGCTCGGCCGCCGGCTGGCCGAGTGCGGGGTCAACCTCAACTGGGCGCCGTCCGCGGACGTCAACTCCAATCCGGGCAACCCGGTCATCGGCGTACGGTCCTTCGGGGCCGACACCGCCCTCGTCGCCCGCCACACGGCCGCGTACGTGGAGGGGCTCCAGGCCGCCGGCGTCGCCGCCTGCACCAAGCACTTCCCCGGACACGGCGACACCGCGGTCGACTCGCACCACTCGCTGCCCCGCATCGACGTGGATCTGGACACTCTGCACGCCCGTGAGCTGGTGCCTTTCCGGGCGGCCATCGCAGCGGGTTCCAAATCAGTGATGAGCGCCCATATCCTGCTCCCCGCACTCGACCCGACCCGGCCCGCGACCCTGAGCCCGCAGATCCTCACCGGTCTGCTGCGCGAGGAGATGGGCTACGACGGGCTGATCGTCACCGACGGCATGGAGATGGACGCCATCGCCGGCACGTACGGCATCGAGCGCGGGTCCGTCCTCGCTATCGCCGCGGGCGCCGACGCCATCTGCGTCGGCGGCGGGCTGGCCGACGAGGACACCGTGCTGCGGCTGCGCGACGCGCTGGTGACGGCGGTGCGGACCGGTGAACTGCCCGAGGAGCGGCTGGCCGACGCGGCCGCACGTGTACGGGCCCTCGCGTCCTGGACGCAGAGGGCCAGGGGGGCTGCCCCGGAGCCGGGCGCGGACATGCAGGAGGGGACCGCGCCCGGCGCCGGAGCCGGTGTCGGACTGGTCGCGGCCCGCCGGGCCGTGAGGGTCACGGGCACCGCCGCGCCGCTGAGCGAGCCCGCGTACGTCGCTGCGTTCACCCCGGTCGCCAACATCGCGGTCGGCGACGAGACCCCGTGGGGCGTCGCGGCCGAGCTGTCGCGGGTACTGCCCGGCACGGAGACGGGCACCTACAGCAGCGGGAGCACGTCGCCCGCCGCCGAGGTGCTGCGGGCCGCGGGGGACCGGCGCATCGTCGCCGTCGTCCGCGACGCCCACCGCCACGCGTGGATGAGCGAGGCGCTGGACGCCGTGCTGGCCGCCCGTCCCGACACGGTCGTGGTCGAGATGGGCCTGCCCGAGGCGCCGCCCAGGGGCGCGCTGCACATCGTCACGCACGGCGCCGCGCGGGTGTGCGGGGTCGCGGCGGCGGAGGCGATCACGGGCACGGGGGCCTGAGCCCCGAAGGCATGACGCAGAAGGGCCGGGCCGTCTCACTGGTGCCCGGCCCTTCTGCGTACGGGGAGCTCTACAGGCCCTGCCAGCGCGGCTTCGCCGCGTACGTGGCACGGAAGTAGTCCGCCAGCTTCAGCTTCGACGCCGCCGCCTCGTCGACCACGACCGTGGCGTGCGGGTGCAGCTGCAGTGCCGACGCCGGCACGATCGAGGCGATGGGGCCCTCGACGGTCTGGGCCACGGCGTCGGCCTTGCCCTCGCCCGTGGCCAGCAGGACCGGGTGGCGGGACTCCAGGATCGTCCCGATCCCCTGGGTGATGACGTGGCGCGGCACCTGCTCGATGTCGTCGTCGAAGAAGCGCGCGTTGTCGATCCGGGTCTGCTCGGTGAGCGTCTTGATCCGGGTGCGGGAGGCGAGCGAGGAGCACGGCTCGTTGAAGCCGATGTGCCCGTCGGTGCCGATGCCGAGCAGCTGGAGGTCCACCCCGCCGGCCGCGGCGAGCGCCTTGTCGTACGCCTCGCAGGCGGCCTGGATGTCCTCGGCGGCGCCGTCCGGGCCCATGAAGGACGCCTGGGACAGGCCGAGCGGCTCGATGACCTCGCGCAGCACGACCGAGCGGTAGGACTCGGGGTGGCCGGCGGGCAGCCCGACGTACTCGTCGAGCTGGCAGATGCGGGCGCGCGAGGCGTCCACGGCGCCGGAGCGGACCTTCGCCGCCAGTGCCTGGTAGATGGGCAGCGGGGTCGAGCCCGTGGCGACGCCGAGCAGGGCGTCGGGCTTGCGGCTCAGCAGGGCCGCGATCGCCTCCGCGATGAGCTCGCCGCCTGCCGTGGCGTCCGGGACGATGACAACTTCCACGCTGTGCCTGCCGATCTGGAGAGTGGCGTCATGTGGTATAGACCAATCTAGGGCCCCAATCTAGCAGAACGGGACGGACCGGAGGTGAACCGTTCGCGGGGGCGTCATCGCTTGTCGCCCTGTCGGCGGAGGTCCTGTCCGCGAGGGGCGGAGCCCCCAGAAACACCCGCGGGCCGCGGCGCCGGGACGGGACCCTCAGCCCGTCCGGCACCGCAGCCCGGAGCTACCTGGCCGGCGGTGTGCGGTGCCTCCGGCCACTGGAGGCACCGGCGCAGTCAGGGCAGAGAGCGCCGGGTGCCTCGGTCCGCTCTCCTGTGCGGGGAGAGCGGAGGTCTGTCGCGCAGGGACGGGTCCTGACCCTCGTGTCCCTACGTGGTGCATTGTGGACTAGACCAATAGGTCGTGTCCATCCATGGGCGCGGACAATCTCCCGTCCGGGAGCGCCCCCCCTCACAGTGTCACGTATCCGCGGGCCGATCGGTTCGGAACCACTTCGTCTCCACGGGTACGCTCGCACGTGTGCCCTCCATGAACGATCTGGTCCGCCAGCACACAGCCCTGAGTGACACCGACCTCGAGTGGCTCCATCTGCTGGTCTCGGAGTGGCAGCTGCTCTCCGATCTGTCCTTCGCCGACCTCGTCCTGTGGGTCCCCACCCGCGACGGGACGCGCTACGTCTCCGTGGCCCAGATGCGGCCCAACACCGGCCCGACCTCCTACCAGGACGACATGGTCGGCCACCTCGTGCCGCGCGGCCGCCGGCCGCTTCTGGACGCCGCCCTCGACGAGGGCCGCATCGTGCGCGAGGGGGACCCGGAGTGGCGTGAGGAGGTGCCCGTCCGGGTCGAGTCGATCCCCGTGCGGAGGGAGGGGCGGATCCTCGGGGTCATCGCCCGCAACACCAACCTCCTCACCGTGCGCACGCCCTCCAGGCTGGAGCTCACCTACCTCCAGTCCGCCTCCGACCTGGCCCAGATGATCGCCGCCGGGTCCTTCCCCTTCCCCGGCCAGCAGGTCGACATGGACGCGTCGCCGCGCGTGGGGGACGGGCTGATCAGGCTCGACGCCGACGGGGTCGTGCAGTACGCCAGCCCCAACGGCCTCTCCGCCTACCACCGGCTCGGCCTCGCCTCGGACCTCGTCGGCCACAACCTCGGCGCGACGACCGCCGAACTCGCCCCGTCGCGCGGCCCGGTGGACGAGGCCCTCGTCAAGGTGGCGAGCGGGTACGCCCCCCGGGAGTTCGAGGTCGAGGGCGCCGGCGGGGTCATCCAGCTGCGCGCGATCCCGCTCAAGCCCAAGGGGGTCCGCATCGGGTCGCTGGTGCTGCTCCGCGACGTCACGGAACTGCGCCGCCGTGAAAGGGAATTGATCACGAAGGACGCCACCATCCGGGAGATCCACCACCGAGTGAAGAACAACCTGCAGACGGTGGCCGCCCTGTTGCGCCTCCAGGCGCGCCGGATGGACTCGGAGCGGGGTCGTGAGGCCCTCAACGAGGCGGTGCGGCGCGTCGGTTCGATCGCGATCGTGCATGAGACGCTGTCCCAGAATCTGGACGAGCGGGTCGAGTTCGACGAGATCGCCGACCGGGTGATCGCGATGGTCGCCGAGATCTCGCCCGGAAAGGTCACCTGCCGCCGCACGGGACGCTTCGGGATTCTCGACGCGGAGGTGGCCACCCCGCTCTCGATGGTGCTCACCGAGGTACTGCAGAACGCGCTGGAACACGCGTTCACCGTGGCCGAACGCGGCACCGTGGAGGTGTCAGCGGTGCGCGGCGGCTCACCCGCCGAAGGACGGCTGCTCATCACCGTGACGGACGACGGGCGCGGGCTGCCCGAGGGGTTCGATCCTCAGCGGGCCGGCAATCTGGGCCTCCAGATCGTACGGACACTGGTCGAGGGCGAGCTCGGCGGCACCTTCGGCATGGTCCCGGCCCCGGAACGCGGCACACAGGTGGTGCTCGACATCCCCGTGCAGAACGACAAGCAGTAACGGCGGCGCGGCTGTCGCCGTCGTCGCCGCGCAAAAGCAGTGGGCCCGGACCGTGGTAACGGTCCGGGCCCACTGCGTGGTGCTCACGGTGCGATGCGCTTCGGGGGTACTGCGCGCTGCGACTCGAAGGCGGGGCTGTGCGTACGCTCTGTACGCGCCGCCGGGCTGAGGCTCGTCGTGCGGGGGGCGTCGGTCAGGCGCTGGCGTTACGCGCCCGGTTGCGAGCGGCACGGCGCTTCATTGCGCGGCGCTCGTCCTCGCTGAGGCCACCCCAGACGCCGGAGTCCTGGCCGGACTCGAGCGCCCACTGCAGGCACTGCTCCATGACGGGGCAGCGACGGCAGACGGCCTTGGCTTCCTCGATCTGCAGCAGCGCAGGACCGGTGTTGCCGATGGGGAAGAACAGCTCGGGGTCTTCCTCACGACAAACGGCGTTGTGACGCCAGTCCATGGCTGCTACCTCTCCTTGGTATTACATGCTGGTGCTTGTGAATGTGAACGCTTTCACGAATCCCCCCGCAGACGAAGGTCCGACGCCCAGATGGACTGGATGTGGTCCTGTTGTTGTGAGGAGGGGTTCTGGCTCTCAGTGGAGGCCGATGTTGCGGGCCGTCCCGATCGCCATGTAGAGATTCGCAAACCTCGGCTGCGGATACAACCCCTTCTGGAAACTTTTTTTTGATTCCTCGGTGTCGACTAGGTCACAGCCGTACTTCTAAGGGGTGGGGGCCAGCCCAAACGTTCGAGTTAAAGGACTTTGGCCCCTTCCACTCACACAATCACACGCAGTGCACGGCGTACGCCTGTGAACGTCACGCTTGTACGCAGTCCCAGGTGGTCGCCGTCCATCTGGAAGGGCAGTGGCGCCTTTGAATGCAAGGTGAAGTCCGTCAGGTCGTGCAGGGAGACGGCGTGCTTGCCGTGCGGGCCCTTCTCGGGGCTCGAAGTGAGCAGCTGAGTGGCGTACCGGGTCACGGCGGGGGTGGAGAGGCGCTTGAGGGCGAGGACGTCCAGGGCGCTGTCGAAGGAGGCCTTCGGGGAGGCGTATATCGGACGGTTCCCCAGGTAGGTCCAGGGTGCGGTGTTGCAGATTATCGACAGCGCGAGGTCCGTGACCGGGGCCTGACCGGGCACATCGAGGGTGATCAGGCCGTTGCGCCGGTGCGGGTCGTCCATGAACTGCCGGAGCACCTGGCGCACGTACAGGGCGTGGGTCGACCGCTTGCCCCGCTCGCGCTTCTGTTCGACTCTGCCGATGACGCCCGCGTCGAAACCGAGCCCCGCGCAGAAGGTGAACCAGCGCCCCGGAACGGCCTCGTCCGCCGTGCCCGGGGTGCCGGCCGCCAGGCCCAGGCCCACCGTGCGCTCGCTGCGGTCGGCGAGGGCGTCCAGGATGGCGCCCGTCGCCTCGACGGCGTCGTTGGGGATGCCCAGGGCCCGGGCGAACACGTTGGTGGACCCGCCGGGGACCACGGCGAGGCTCGGCAGGCCCTCCGGGTCGGGACCGTTGTGCAGCAGCCCGTTGACCACCTCGTTGACCGTGCCGTCGCCCCCCAGGGCGACCACCAGGTCGATGTCGTCGGAGTCGGCGGCCCGTCGCCCCAGGTCCCGGGCGTGCCCGCGGTACTCCGTGGTCACGGCCTCGATCTTCATCTCGCTGGCCAGGGCGTGGATCAGGACGTCACGGGTCCGCGCACTGGTAGTGGTGGCAGCTGGGTTGACCACGAGGAGTGCGCGCATGTCCGCCAGAGTACCTACGCCGGGGTGCCGCCCTGAAGTCCTGATCCACGGGGTCCACGGGTGGTCACGGAGCGTGACCGCCCGGCTGTGGTGCGTCCGGCGCGGCCCCGGCTTTCCGATCGGGCGGCCGGGATGCGAATCTGAAAGACGTGAGCACTCAGCAGAACACGCCCTCTCCGTCGTCCTCGGCCGGCGCGGAGAAGCCGGGCCGGATCGCCGCCCTGGCCGCACTCAACGCGCTCGAGGGCGCGGCGCTCGCCATCGGCGGGATCTACATGCTGGCCATCGGGCTCTTCGGGAGCCCCGACGACATCCAGCAGGCCGAGATGGGCGGTCTGACGCTGGTGGCGCTCGGCCTGATCCCGCTGTTCGCCGCCCGCGGGCTGCTGCGGCGGCGCAGCTGGAGCCGTGGCCCCGCACTCATCACCCAGCTCATGGCGCTGCCGGTGGCCTGGACGCTGCTGCGGGCCCAGGGTGCGCTGATCCCCGCCGGCATCGTCCTCGCCGCGGTCGCCGTGACGGCGCTCGTCCTGGTGCTCGACCCCGCCACCACGAAGGCGCTGGGCATCCGTCGGGGGCCGCGGACGACCCCCGACGCCTGACCCGTGTCCGGGCCGGCGACCCCCGACGCCCGACCCGCGTCCGGGCCGGGCCGCTCCGGGGGACTCCTTCCGGCCGGCTACTCCTCGACGAGCAACCGCTCGCGCAGCTGTGCGAGCGTGCGGGCGAGGAGCCGGGAGACGTGCATCTGGGAGATGCCGACCTCCTGCGCGATCTGCGACTGGGTCATGTTGCCGAAGAAGCGCAGCAGCAGGATCCGCTTCTCGCGCGGCGGGAGGTCCTCCAGCAGGGGCTTGAGCGACTCGCGGTACTCGACGCCCTCCAGTGCCTCGTCCTCGGAGCCCAGCGTGTCCGCGACCGCCGGGGACTCGTCGTCCGTGTCCGGGACGTCCAGTGAGAGCGTGCTGTAGGCATTGGCCGATTCCAGCCCCTCCAGCACCTCCTCCTCGGAGATGCCCAGGCGCTCCGCGAGCTCGTGCACGGTGGGGGAGCGGCCGTGCTGCTGGGAGAGCTCGGCGGTGGCCGTGGTCAGCGACAGCCGCAGCTCCTGGAGGCGCCGGGGCACCCGTACCGCCCAGCCCTTGTCCCGGAAGTGGCGCTTGATCTCGCCGACGACCGTGGGGGTCGCGTACGTCGAGAACTCGACGCCGCGGTCCGGGTCGAACCGGTCCACCGACTTGATCAGGCCGATCGTGGCGACCTGGGTCAGGTCGTCCAGCGGCTCCCCGCGGTTACGGAACCTGCGGGCCAGGTGCTCCACGAGCGGCAGGTGCATGCGCACCAGCCTGTTGCGCAGCTCGGCCTTCTCCGCCGAGCCGTCGGGAAGCTCCCGGAGCTCGATGAAGAGCGCCCGCGCCCCGCTGCGGTCGTGTGGATCGTGGTGCCTGTGTTCGCTCATCTGGCCCGCCCGCTCCGCCTGCGACTGCTCTGCCGCGACCGGACGGTCCTGCGCACCGTCCGCACCGTCCGGTCCGCCTTCCGGATGCGGCCGGGCCTGCTGTTCCGGGAGGGCCGCTGGGCGCACCGCCCCCGGCCGGATCGTCTCGTCACGCACAGGACCGTCCCCGTTCCCGTCGCTCACGCCGGCCCGGGTCCCGCGCCGCGCTGTTTGTAGAGGCTGATGCTGACCGTACGGTCGTCGGCGACCGTGGAGTCGACCTTGCCGGCCAGTGCGGAGAGCACCGTCCACGCGAAGGTGTCGCGTTCCGGGGCGCGGCCGTCCGTCGTGGGGGCCGAGACGGTCACCTCGAGGGAATCGCCGACGAGGCGGAACACGCAGCTGAGGACGGAACCCGGCACGGCCTGCTGGAGCAGGATCGCGCAGGCCTCGTCGACCGCGATACGGAGATCCTCGATCTCGTCGAGAGTGAAGTCCAAGCGCGCTGCGAGACCGGCCGTGGCCGTACGCAGCACCGACAGGTAGGCACCCGCAGCGGGCAGCCGGACCTCTACGAAGTCCTGGTTCCCGGGCTCGCCTGCGATCTGGGACACCCTCACCTCCAAGGTGGCACAAACTCGTTCGAGGCTCCGGGACGAACGCCCGGGGCCATGCGGACCGTCGCCGGTTCTGTGGTTCGGCGACGCTGTCGCGACCCATGATGCCGTGTCGCCGAGACCGCAACCCCACCGTTACTCATGGTAGGCATATGAGTACACACAGTGGCTAGAGGTCTGCGGCGGTCAATTGCGAAGAACCGGCGCCGGTTTGACGTACCCAGGCGTCAGACGATCGAACCGTCCGCGAAGCACCAGCGCCAGCTCTCCGCGCATTCGAAGCTGCGCATCACCGGATGCCCGGTCTCCCGGTAGTGCGCGGTGGCGTGCTTCAGGCGCGAGGAATCGCAGCACCCGACATGCCCGCAGACGAGGCAGAGACGCAGCTGCACGGGGTGGGTGCCCGCCGCCAGGCACTCCGGACAGGTGTCGTGGAGCGGGGCGGGCTCGGGGCGCGGCAATTCGGATACGTGGGCGCACTCACTCATGATGGCCACGTTACGTCGGATGTGAGGACAGTGAGATGGACGCATTGCCGCTGGTGGCGCTCATCGCGGCCAGCGCGGCGGTCGCGGGGGCCGCGCGCCGTACCCCGGTCCCCGCACCCCTGCTGCTGGTCGCAGCCGGCCTGCTGGCCTCGTACCTGCCTGGGGTGCCGACCTACACGCTGGACGCGCACGTCGTGCTGCCCCTGCTGCTCCCGCCGTTGCTGTACACGGCGGCGGTCGACAGCTCGTACCTCGACCTGCGGGCCAATCTGAGGCCGGTCGCGCTCCTCTCCGTCGGGTACGTGCTGTTCGCGACGGTAGCCGTGGGATGGCTCGCCTATCTCCTGGTGCCGGACCTGCCCCTCACCGCCGCCCTGGTGCTCGGCGCGGTGGTCGCCCCGCCCGACGCGGTCACGGCCGCCGCGATCGCCCGCAGGGTCGGCCTGCCCGGACGGGTGACCACGATCCTCCAGGGCGAGTCCCTGGTGAACGACGCCACCGCGATCACCGCCTTCAAGGTGGCTGTCGCCGCCGCCGTCGGCGAGGGCATGAGCTGGGGCGCGGGGGCCGGCGAATTCCTGCTCGCGTCGGTCGGAGGCGTCGCGGTCGGTCTGCTGTTGATGGTGCCGCTGCACTGGCTGCGCACCCACCTCAAGGAGGCGCTGCTCCAGAACACCCTGTCGCTGCTGATCCCCTTCGTCGCCTACGCGGCGGCGGAGCGGGTGCATGCCTCCGGGGTGCTCGCCGTGGTCGTCGTCGCCCTCTACCTGGGGCACCGCTCCTGGCAGGTCGACTTCGCGACGCGCCTCCAGGAGGCGGCCGTCTGGAAGATGGTCGCGTTCGTCCTGGAGTCCGCCGTCTTCGCGCTCATCGGGCTGCAGCTGCCCTTCGTGCTCAGAGGACTGGGCGCGTACGGCGTGGCCGAGGCCCTCGGCTACGCCGTCCTCGTGTTCGTGGCCGTGGTGGTCGTGCGCTTCGTCTGGGTGTACCCGGCGACCTACCTGCCACCCCGGCTCTCCAGGCGGATCAGGGAGCGCGAGGGCGTGCCCCCGTGGAACTCGACCCTGATCGTCGGCTGGGCCGGGATGAGGGGCGTCGTCTCCCTGGCCATCGCGTTCTCCATCCCCATGGACACGCACGGCGGGGAGGACTTCCCCGCACGCAACCTGGTGCTGTTCCTGACGTTCACGACCGTCATCGGGACACTGGTCGTCCAGGGGCTCAGCCTGCCCCTCCTGGTGCGCGTGCTGAAGCTCCCGGGGCGCAGCGAACGCGCCGAGACCCTGGCGGAGGCACAGGCGCAGAGCGAGGCGTCGACGGCGGCCGACGAGCGGCTGGAGGCGCTGCTGGCAGACCCGCGCAACGAGCTCCCCGACCCCCTCACCCAACGGCTGAGGGCCGTCATGGAACGGCGTCGCAACGCCGTGTGGGAAAGGCTCGGCGCGCCCAATCCGGTCACCGGGGAGTCGGTGGACGACACCTACCGGCGGCTGGCGCGGGACATGATCGCCGCCGAGCGCGGGGTCTTCGTGCGCCTCAGGGACGAGCGGCGGATCGACGACGAGATGCTGCGTGCCCTCCTGCGGCGGCTGGACCTGGAGGAGGCCGCCGCCTACCGGGAGTCGGACGGTGCGTGACGGTGGTCCGCGGCCGGCTCGGGACGCCCCGTGACGACCGCGACGACCGTGGACCCGGGGGCGAAGGCGCCCTCCCCGGCCAGGACGGTCAGCCCGTACAGCAGTTTGGCCACGTAGAGCCGCTCGACCGGCAGGCCGTGCCGGTCCTCGAAGTCGTCGGCGAAGGCGTGCAGCCCGGGGGTCGTGCGGGCGTACCCGCCGAAGTGGAAGCGCTCGTCCAGCGACCACTCCCCGGCCGGACCGCCGAACGCCTCCCGCTGGAGGTCGCGCACCGCCTCCCCCAGGAAGCCGCCGCGCAGGACGGGGACGCCCAGCGCACGCTGACCCCGGCCGAGCCCTGCGGCCAGCCCCGCCAGGGTGCCGCCGGTGCCGCAGGCGACCGCCACGGTCCCGGCCCGCCCGCGCAGTTCGCCGCCGAGCTCTGTGCAGCCCTGTGCGGCGAGCGCGTTGCTGCCGCCCTCCGGGACCACCACGCAGTCCCCGAAGAGGCTCAGCAGGCCTTCCAGGACGTCGGGAGAGGTCTTCGCGCGGTAGGTCGCGCGGTCCACGAAGTGGAGGCGCATGCCGTCGGCCGCGCACCTCGCCAGGGAGGGGTTCAGCGGGCGGTGGGCCAGCTCGTCGCCCCGTACGACACCGACGGTGGGAAAGCCCAGCAGCCGGCCGGCGGCCGCCGTGGCCCTGAGGTGGTTCGAGTAGGCCCCGCCGAAGGTCAGCACCGGACGGCCGGCGGCTGCCCGGAGGTTGGGGGCGAGCTTGCGCCACTTGTTGCCCGGGAGGTCCGGGTGGATCAGGTCGTCGCGCTTGAGCAGCAGCGTCAGGCCGTGCCGCGCGAAGCGCTCGTCCTCGGCCGGCTGCAGGGGTGAGGGGAGCACCGGCTGCAGCCGGGAGAGGTCGAGCGCGTCGTCGTCCATGCCTTCATTGTGTGCCGCCCGTACCGCCCTACTTCAGCCGGTCGTGGATCCGGTTGCGCATGCCCGTCATCGAGAAGCCGCGGGGGTCGACCTTGCCGGGCTGCCATTCCCGGTGCCCGATGACCGAGGGGGCGTCCCAGCCGTGGAAGCGGCAGACCGCTGCCGCGGCCTTCTCGATGGCCTCCAGCTGTACGGCGGGCCAGGGGTCCTTGCCGTCGCCGAGGTTCTCGCACTCGAAGCCGTAGAAGTGCCGGTTGCCGTCGGTGTTGGACTCGTTGTCCGATGGCAGGCGCGTCTCGGCGATGACGGCGCGCAGGACGTCGTCGTCGCCCAGACCGGCGTGGTTGGCGCGGCCGTAGCCGACCAGGTGGACCCTGCCGTCCTTGGCGATCACACCGTGGCAGAGCGGGCCCGGCAGGCCCGAGTAGCCGTCCCGGCAGATCTCGACGGTGCGGGCGGTGCCCTTCGTGACGGTGTGGTGGAGCATCACCCCGTGCACGGGCCCCCAGGGGCCTTTGTGGTTGCGGTTGTGCGTACGCCAGCCGCCCACCTGGACGACGGTGAGTCCTTCGTCCTTCAGGGCCTTGAGGAAGCTGCTCGCGGACATCGGTGAGGACATGGCCAACTCCTTCGTTACGGGTGGAGCGTGTGTCCGTACAGCGCTTGTACCGGAACAGGAGGCTCCGGCAAACCTGTTCGGGCGCTGTTCGTGTGGTGTGCGATTCGATCCGGACACTTCGTACGTGGCCACGGCGGGTCGTGTTCAGTCCTGGGCGAGCCAGAGATCGGGGCCGAACACCTCGTAGTGGACGTCGGCGGGAGCGACACCCCGGTCCAGGAGCTGGGTGCGGACGGCGCGCATGAAGGGCAGCGGGCCGCAGAGGTAGGCCCGGGTGCCCGGTGCGACCTCCAGTCCGTCCAGGTCGACCCTCCCGGTGCGCTCGGCGGGGTGTCCGGGCTCCGGGGCCTCGTACCAGAAGTGGGACGAGCCGCCGGGGAGTTCACCGGCGAGCGCCTCGTGGCGGGCGCGCAGCGCGTGGTCGGCGGGTGACCTGTCGCCGTGCACCACGGTGACGGGCGAGGGGTGCCCCACCTCGGCCAGGTGCTCCAGCATCGACAGGATCGGGGTGCAGCCGATACCGGCCGAGGCGAGGAGCAGCGGGGCTTCGGAGGCGTCGAGCACCAGGTCGCCGTAGGGTGCCGAGACGCGCAGCCGGTCGCCCGCGCGCAGCCGCGCGTGCAGGTGGGCGGAGACCTCGCCCTCCGGGCCCTCCGCGCCCCGTACCCGCTTGACCGAGAAGGAGCGCGGGCCCGGGCCGGGCGCCCCGGTGAGGCTGTACTGGCGTATCTGGCGGGCGCCGTCGGGGAGTTCCACCTGGACGGAGACGTACTGGCCCGGCCGGAAGGCGGGTGCCGGCGCGCCGTCGGCGGGGGTGATCCGGAAGGTGACGACGTCGGGGGTGTCCTCGGTGCGGGAGGCCACCGTCCACTCGTGCCATACGTCGCCCGCCGTCACGTCCCGCTGCGCGTGGAGCCGCTCCTCGATCGCGATCAGGGCGTTGGCCATCAGCCAGTAGACCTCGTCCCAGGCCGCGGCGACCTCGGGGGTGACGGCGTCGCCGAGCACCTCGGCGATCGCGGCGAAGAGGTGGGTGTGGACGATCGCGTACTGCGGGGCGGTGATGCCCAGTGAGGCGTGCTTGTTGGCGATGCGGCCCAGCATCACGTCGGGCCGGGTGCCGGGGTGTTCGACCAGGTGCGTGGCGAAGGCGGCGATGGAGCCGGCGAGCGCCCGGCGCTGTGTGCCGGAAGCCTGGTTGCCCCGGTTGAACAGGTCCCGGAGGAGCTCCGGGTGGGCGTCGAACAGCTTCCGGTAGAAGAGGTCCGCGATGTCCCCGACGGCCGCCCCCACGGCGGGCAGCGTGGCTCGGACGGTGGCGGTCGACGTTTCGGAGAGCATCGGTTGACTCCTCGGTTGTGAGGGCGGGCCGCAGACGACCAGCCTTTAATCAGCATATGAGATGCATATTTTTGGCCGAGCGCGACCCGGTGGTGGACGCCTGGAACGAGCGGCGCCGGGCCGAGGGTGGATCAGTCGGGGGCGGGCCGGCCTCGGCTGATCCCGAGCAGCAGCGGGCCGGTGGGGGACGAGACCAGATCGCCGACGGTGAGCGGGTCGAGCGAGGTGTAGAAGGCCTCCTCGGCCCGACGCAGGGCGGAGCGGAGCCGGCAGGCGGAGCGCAGGGGGCACGGGGTGGTGCCCTCGCAGTCGACGACCTCGCCCGGCCCTTCCAGCTGCCTGACCAGGTGGCCGATCGACGCCGACCGTCCGGCGGTGGTGAGGGAGAGCCCCCCGCCCCGGCCGCGTCGCGCTTCGATCAGGCCGAGGTGCTGGAGGCGGGCGACCACCTTCGCCGCATGGGTGTACGGCACCTGCATGGTGGCCGCCACCTCGCGGGTGGTCGGCGGGTCCTCGTCCTCCGCCGTGACGGTCAGGCGCATCAGTACCCGCAGGGCCACATCGGTGAATCGGGTCAGCCGCATGGCCGCAGCGTAGGTAAGTTGCATGAGAGATGCAACTTAGGGTGGCTGTCCTCGGTCCGAGGGGGGGCCATGATGGAGGGAGCGGCTCCGTGACCGATGCGGGGCGCGCGTGGCGTGAGAGAGGTGGTCAGCGGCCGTGCCGAAGCCGAACGCAGCCGACGGGATACCGGCGAGCAAGGTCATCACCGACCCGGACAGCCTGGGCCGGTATGCGCACGACGAGGCGGAGTGGGCCCCGGCGGGGCTGCCCCTCGCCGTCGTGCGACCCCAGGACACGGACGAGGTGCGGGCCGTCGTGGCGTACTGCGTCGGGCACCGGATCCCGGTGATCCCGCGTGGCGCCGGTACGGGGCTGTCGGGCGGGGCCAACGCGGTGGACGGCGCCGTCATCCTCTCGTTCGAGGACATGAACCGGATTCTGCGCATCGACCCGGTGGAGCGCCTCGCCGTCGTGCAGCCGGGCGTCGTCAACGACGACCTGCGCGCCGCCTGCGCCGCCGAAGGCCTCTGGTACCCGCCGGACCCGGCGAGCTCGCCCTGGTCGACCATCGGCGGCAACACCGCGACCAACGCGGGCGGCATGTGCTGCGTCAAGTACGGCGTCACCCGTGACTACGTGATCGGGCTGGAGGCCGTCAACGGCCTCGGCGAGGTCGTGCGGATGGGCCGGCGGACCGCGAAGGGTGTCGCCGGGTACGACCTGTGCGGGCTGTTCGTCGGATCCGAGGGCACCCTCGGTGTGATCACCGAGATCACCGTGAAGCTGCGTGGCGCACGCCCCGTCGAGCGCACGGTGGCGGGTTTCTTCGACTCGGTCGTCGCGGCCGGAGACGCGGTGAGCCGGGTGACCGCCGCGGGCATCGTGCCCTCCGCCCTCGAGCTCCTCGACAAGCACTGTCTGAAGGCCGTCGACGAGTGGAAGAACATGGGGCTGTCGGCGGACGCGGACGCGATCCTCCTCGGCCGCGTGGACACCCCGGGCGCCGCGGGTGACGCCGAGGCCGAGGCCATGCGGGCCTGCTTCGCGGAGGCGGGAGCCGCCTGGGCCGAGGTCTCCACCGACCAGGCGGAGGCGGATGCCCTCTTCCAGGCCCGCCGCCTCGCCTATCCGGCCCTGGAGCGGCTGGGGCCGGTGCTCACCGAGGACGTGGTCGTGCCGCGGTCCCGCGTCCCGCAGATGCTGGCGCGTGTCGAGGAGATCGCGGGCGAACACGATGTCCTGATCGCCAACATCGCGCACGCCGGGGACGGCAACCTCCACCCCCTGATCATCACCGAACCGGGGGACGACGCCGCCCGCGCCCGCGCACAGCTCGCCTTCGAGGACATCCTCGACGCGGCGATCTCCTTCGGCGGCACCGTCACCGGTGAACACGGGGTGGGCCTGCTGAAGATGGGCGGAATGGGCCGTGAGGTGGGTCCCGTCAACCTCGCCATGCAGCGAGCGGTCAAGGCGGCCCTGGACCCGCACGGCATTCTCAACCCGGGCAAGGTCGTCGTGTCGGGTGCCCCGCTGTCGGGCTGACCGCCCTACCGCAGGGGCTCGCTGAGCTCGATGGCCCGCAGGGCCGCCGCGAGCGCCTGCTCGTCGCCGACGTCGAGGGCCGTGTCGGTCAGCTTGATGACGTGCTCGTCGCCGTGTGCCAGGGCCTGCTCGAAGACCTCTTCGGGCGTGACCGTGCCCGGCGGGACCCAGGCCACCGGAGCGTCGGGCGCGTACATGGCGGTGACCGCGGCGGAGGCGGTCCAGGCGGCCCGGAGGCTCGGCACCCACAGGGCGCGCGGGAGCGCGGGGAGCGTCCGCAGGACGGCGTTGGGCGCGGTCGCCGCGTGCACCAGCATCGTCTCGTCGCCGTGGCCGTGCGTTGCGTACCGGTGGGTCGCAGCCCCCACCAGCTCGGTGAGACGGCGGCGCGCCTCGTCCGGGTCCGTGACCGAGGCAGCCCACACCGGCACACTCGTGACGCGGCCGAGCCGGGCGGGGAAGCCGCCCTCCCGCTCGGTGATGGGCCGTACCGCGTCGAGGGCCGAGCCGGCGCTGTCGGCACCCGCCACGGGGGTGAGCCCGGTGACAGGCCGGTGGCGGGCCGCCCAGTAACCGAGGCCGTGCGCCAGCTCGTTCAGCCGCGGCCCGGTGCTCTCCCCGGCCAGCAGCGTGCGCACGGCGTGGCCCACGCGGATCACGGGGTGCGTCGATCCGCCGTACATGCCGGGCAGAAGGCGGGGCCACCACTGGGCGAGCACGTGGCGCCAGGGGCGCTCGTCGATCTCCCGGCCGAAGTGGCCGATCCAGTCGGCGGCGCGGCGCGGATCGCCCAGCGCGGAACGCCAGTCCGCCTCCGTCACCGGCTCCACGACGGCCGGGAACTCCTCGAGCCGGGACGCGTACACGTCGAGCCAGCGGTGCACGGCCTCCGCCCGGCCGTTGGCGGCGAGTGCCTCGACGGCCATCGGCGCGTGGTTGGTGAGCCGGCCGAGGCGTTCGGGACCGGAGACGTGCAACCGCTGGAGTGCCTCGTCGAGGGTGCCTGTCGTATCCATGACGAGCACGCTATGCGGCGGTCTCCGGCGCCGTAACGGGCGGAGGTCCGGGATCCGGAGCGGGCTGAAGGCCTAGGTCCATGGGCCCGGCCGCCTTGCGTCCGCAACAACTTCGCACGGTTTGTGCCGAACCGGATGCGGGAGCCCGGATGCGGGCAACGTTCCCGTCCCAAGCCCGATTAGTCACACTCTTTTGTGTAATAGCGCTCGGTGTCCTCGGGCTGGAAGTGTGCTTCTCGCAGGTCAGCCCATGATCGAGAGGATGTCGGATGTCCGTTGGTGAAGAGGTTCGCGACACGCAGCCGCCGCCGCAGCAGAGTCTCGGCACAGCGGCTGCGCGGAACCTCGCGACGACGACCAAGTCCGCCCCGCAGATGCAGGAGATCACCTCGCGGTGGCTGCTGCGCATGCTGCCGTGGGTGCAGGTGCAGGGCGGCGCCTACCGGGTCAACCGCAGGCTGAGCTACTCGGTCGGGGACGGCAGGGTGACCTTCGTCCAGACCGGTGACCGGGTCACGGTCATCCCCGCCGAGCTCGGCGAGCTTCCCGCTCTGCGCGACTTCGGTGACGAGGAGGTGCTGGCCGAGCTGGCGCGCCGGTGCGAACAGCGTGATGTCGCGGCCGGCGAGGTGCTCGCCGTGGCCGGTGACGCGGCGGACCGCGTCCATCTGCTGGCACACGGCAAGATCGAGAAGATCGGGACCGGGCCGTACGGTGCCGAGACGGTGCTCGGAGTCCTCGCCGACGGAGCCTACTTCGGCGACCACGTCCTGATCGACGGAGACGCGAACTGGGAGTACACGGCCCGTGCGGTGACCGCCTGCACGGTGCTGACCCTGCGCCGGTCGGACGTGCTCAACCTCGCGGCCCGCGCGGACTCGCTCCGCGACCACCTCGCGGGGCTGCTCGCCATCCCGCACCAGCGGACCAACCGCTACGGCGAGGCGGAGATCGACCTCTCGGCGGGTCATGTGGGGGAGAGCGTCGTCCCGCACACCTTCGTCGACTACGAGTCGGCGCCGCGGGAGTACGAACTGAGCGTCGCCCAGACCGTGCTGAAGGTCCACAGCAGGGTGGCCGACCTCTACAACCAGCCGATGAACCAGACCGAGCAGCAGTTGCGGCTCACGGTCGAGGCGCTGCGCGAGCGCCAGGAGCACGAGCTCATCAACAACCGGGAGTTCGGGCTGCTCAACAACTGCGACTACGGGCAGCGGCTCCAGCCCCACGACGGGGCGCCCGGCCCCGACGACATGGACGAGCTCCTGTCGCGCCGGCGCGGATCGAAGCTGTTCCTCGCCCATCCGCGGGCCATCGCCGCGTTCGGCCGTGAGTGCAGCAAGCGGGGCCTCGTGCCGGAGACCGTCGAGATCGGGGGGGACCGTGTGGCCTCCTGGCGCGGTGTGCCGATCTTCCCGTGCAACAAGATCCCGGTCACCGACGCCCGCACCACCTCCATCATCTGCATGAGGACCGGTGAGGAGGAGCAGGGGGTCATCGGGCTCCAGCAGAGCGGTATCCCGGACGAGATCGAGCCGAGCCTCTCGGTCCGCTTCATGGGCATCGACGAGCAGGCGATCATCTCGTACCTCGTGACGGCGTACTACTCCGCCGCCGTGCTGGTGCCCGACGCCCTCGGCGTCCTGGAGAACGTGGAGGTGAGCCGCTGGCGGTGACGCTCACCGGGCCCGGGCGGACACCGCCCGGGCTCCGGCAGCCGAGGCCGCGAACACGGTGCCCCGTGGCGCCCGGAAGGAGTGACCGTGACCATGACCAGTACGGATGCCGCGATGGAGGGGCACAAGGCCGCCGCGCTGCTGGAGTACACCCGCACCGCCGTCGACCCGCACCTCCGCGCCGCCGTCGAAACGCTGCCCGGGGCGATACGCCGGGTCGCCATGTACCACTTCGGCTGGCAGAACGCCGACGGCACACCGGCCTCCGGGCAGGCCGGCAAAGCCATCAGGCCGGCGCTCGTCCTGGCCGCCGCCCGTGCCCTGGGAGGCGACCCGGAGGCAGCGATGCGGGCGGCCGTCGCCGTAGAGCTCGCGCACAACTTCACCCTGCTCCACGACGACGTCATCGACGAGGACACCACCCGGCGTCACCGGCCCACGGCCTGGGCGGTGTTCGGGGTGCCGGACGCCGTGATCGCAGGGGACGCGATGTCCTCCCTCGCCCTGCGGATTCTGGCGGACGACCCGCACCCCGCGTCCGCGCAGGCCGCGGTCAGGCTCTCCACCTGCGTCATCGAGCTCTGCGCCGGACAGCAGGCCGACTGCGCCCTGGAGGAGCGCGGGCCCGAGGAGGTCACACTGGACGAATGCCTCGCCATGGCCATGGCCAAGACGGGCGCCCTGCTCGGCTGTGCCTGTGCCCTGGGGGCGCTCTACGCGGGAGCGGGTGAGCGGGAGGTCCGCGCCATGGACGGTTTCGGACGGGAGGCGGGCCTCGCCTTCCAGCTCATCGACGACCTGATCGGCATCTGGGGCGACACGGCCCGCACGGGCAAACCGGTCGGGGCGGACCTGACCGCCCACAAGAAGTCCCTTCCGGTGGTCGCGGCACTCACCTCGGACACCCCGGCCGCCGTCGAGCTCGCCGCGCTCTACCGGGGCGCCATGAACACCCCGGGAGAAGTGGGGAGCGCCGCCGACGCCGTCGACCGGGCCGGCGGCCGGGACTGGGCCCAGACCGCGGCCGCGGACCGGATGGCGAGGGCCGTCCACCATCTGTCCCGCGCCGTCCCGGCGCCGGACGCTGCCGGAGACCTGCTGGCGCTGGCCGAATTCGTCACCCGAAGAACCCACTGAACCGGACCGCCCGCGCCCGGCCCCGGACCCAACTCTAGGATTCCGTAAGCCGGTTGGGATCTCACCCACCAGCACCACGGGACGAAGGGGCGGGGCCGGTCATGGGCGTACGCGTGCGACAGGCGGACGAGCGGGACAGGGACCAGGTCGTACGGATCCTGGACGAGGCGTTCCACGACGATCCGGTGAGCAGCTGGGTCTTCCCGGACGAGGACCACCGGCGCGCGGTCCACGGGAAGTTCCTCGGCGTCTTCGCCGACATCACGCTGGAAGGAGGCCGGATCGACCTGCTGGAGGACGGCACGGCCACGGCCCTCTGGCTCTCCGTGCCGGCGGGCGCGCCGGAGGAGGACGACGACACCCCGGCCCTCATGAGGGAGACGGCGGATCCCGGCAACGAGAGGGCCGAGCTGGTGGGGAGGCTGACGGGCGCCGTGCACCCCCACGACCGGGCGCACGAGTACCTGTTGATGATCGGTGTCTCTCCGGAGCGTCAGGGGGAGGGGCTGGGCGAGGCGCTGATGAGGGAGGTCCTGGAGCGGTGCGACCGGGAGGGGACTCCCGCCTATCTGGAGGCGAGCAGCGCGCGTAGCCGCGCTCTCTACGAGCGGCTCGGCTTCTCCTTCACGGGTCGGACCGTCGACCTTCCCGGGGGTCCGCCGATGTGGCCCATGTGGCGTGAGCCCCAGGGCGGATGAGCGGAACCCGGCCGATCGGGCCCCGGAAGGGGAGGGTGCCCCGGGAGGGCCGGGGGGCACGGACTACAGTCCCTGCTCATGACAGATGAGTCGTGGGCAGGCTGGTACCGGGACCGTCACGGTTCCGAAGCCGTCATTCTCACCACGGACGGACAGCAACTCCGTATCCGCGTGCGGGGCACGGACTTCGAGGGCGAGAGCTTCGACGGCCTGGGCCCCGTGGCGGGTACGCCGGTCCAGGAGGGCCTGTTCGACCTGGTCGACGGCGTGCTCGACGACTGCGTCCTGGAGTGGGACCTCCCGCTTCCGGTCCTCGTGTCCGGTACGGTCCGCCAGGCCACACTCAGCTGCCTGCTGTCCCTGCGCAGGGCGGACCCGGATCTGTATCTCGCCCTCCATCTGGACGGAGCGGTGTACGAGTCCAACCGTGCCGAGGGCGACTTCGCCGCCGCACTGGCCACGATCCAGCGGATCCTGCCGCCGGACATGCACCTGCAGACCTGCATAGCCTGCGCCTTCTCCGACTACTTCCCCGCTCCGGTCCGCGGTCTCTCGGGCGGGCTCGCCTGTTTCCGCGGGGCCAAGGACGCCTACCGCGACGTGGAGGGCGGGGACGACGTCGCCGGCCTGTGGGACCGGCGCACCGGATTCGTCCAGGAGATCTGGAGCTGCCGGGAGTTCGAACCGCGGCCTGCGCACGGCGCCGGCACCGGACATCGCGGCGCTTTCCCCCTGGAGCTCGCCTGACGGGCTCCCGTCACCCCGAGAGGGCCGCTCCGCGCAGGCGGAACGGCCCCCTCGGTACGTGGTGCCGGGTGTCAGGAGGAGGCGCGGGCGAGAGCGGCTGCCAGGCCGTTCTGCCAGAGGGAGTTCACCCTCGAGCGTTCGGTGGCGTTCGGGTAGGCGTTCGTGCAGGACGTGCCGGGGCCGCCGCCGGACATGAGCTCGCTGCACGGTCCCGTGTAGTGGTCGGGCAGCCCGAGCACGTGCCCCGTCTCGTGGGCGGTGACGCGGGTCGAGTTGTACTGCCGGTTCTGGGCGTAGTCGAGGAAGATGTAGCCGCTGCCGTGCCCGTTCGTGCTCGCGTACGAGCCCCGGGAGTCGTTGCCCTCGTAGTAGGCGAAGTCCGCGTTGGAGCCCTGCTGCAGCTTGACGTTGGAGACCGAGCTGTTCCAGATGCTCGCGCTGCTCGCTATCTGGCTGCGGAAGCTGGGGGCGTTGGTGGTGCTGTAGACCACGGTCACCGCCTGGGCGCCCGGGTTCGCGGCCCGCTTCTCGGCCACGGACTTCATGACGGCGTCGAAGAAGGCCTTGTTCGCGGCGGCGTTCTCGCTCGAGCCGGCGTACGCGGCGAAGCCGGCCTGCGCGGTGTCCACGGTGGACGCGGGAGCCGGGGCGGCCGAGACGGCGGGTGCGGTGCCCAGAGCGGCGGCGAGACCGAGACCGGCCACGGCCGAGATGACAGCTGTCCTGATGTGTCTCATGGGGGGTGTCTCCTACCTGTCCGAAGAACCCGGCCCGGGGGCCGGACGGGGAACGGCTGGGGGGTACGGACAGAGTCTCGGGCCGGCAGGCTCTCGGCGGATGATGTCAACCCGCGATAGCGCCCCCCTATCACCCGGACAGGAAGCGCACGGATTCAGCAGGTGCCGGTCGCCCCGACACCCCCTGAACCGTCCCCCTTTGGTGGGGTTGGGACGTCTGGTGCTCGACGTGCGAACAGCCATACGCTCCCGTCATGGAGCTCGAGGTGAGACACCTCAGGGCGCTCTGCGCCATCGCGGACACGGGGAGCCTGCACCAGGCGGCCCGGAGGCTGGGCGTCAGCCAGCCCTCCCTCACCACCCAGCTCCAGCGGATCGAGAGGACGATGGGAGCGGAGCTGTTCCGCCGGGAGAGGACGGGCTGCCGGCCGACCCTCCTGGGCCGTGCCGTCCTCAGCCGGGCACGCCCCCTGGTTGACGGCATGTCCGCCCTGGTGGGGGCCGCGCTGGCGGAGGCCGAGGCCGCCAGGGCCGGCGGCCCCCGCCTTCGGATCGGGTCGACGGCGAGCCGGGTCATCGGCGGCTGGCTGCGCGGTCTGCGGGTGAGGCTGCCCGGCACCGACATCTCGCTCCGCGTGGACGTCTCGGCACGGTCGCTGCTCGCCGCGGTGGCGGCCGGGCGGCTCGACGTGGCCTTCGTGCACGAGGTGGAGGGCTGCCCGCTCGCCGTCCCGGACGGACTGATCCAGCGCGTACTCGTCGAACGGGAACCGCAGTTCATCTCCCTGGCCCGGGACCATCCGGCGGCCGGACGGGCCGTGGTGGACCTCGACGAGCTGGCGGGCGACCGGTGGATGGTCGACCCCTCGGTGGACGGTGAGTGGGACGGGGTCCGCCGTGTTCTCGGCGCCGCCGGTCTCGATCCGCCCGTCCTGCACGGCGACTACCTCACGGCGGCCTCCCTCGTCGTCCTCGGGGAGGCGGTCGCCCCCTGCCAGCCGACCTCGGGCCCGCGCGACGACATGGCGATCCGCCCACTGCGCGGCGACCCGCTGGCGGTGCGGCTGCTGCTGGTCTCCCGGCCGGGTGCGGACACGGACGCCGTGTACGAGGAGCTGGAAGCGGCCTACCGCGACGCGGCACGGCGGGCGGAGCAGTACCACCGGTGGCTGCTGCGCCACAGCAGTCCTCTCGCGCACACGTCCTGAGCGGAGAAGTTCCCCGTTCTGCCGAGAGCGAGGCCCTGTTTCCTCCCCCCGCGCCGACGGGCAGGACCACCGCATGAGGCTCCTGATGCTGGGCGGTACGGAATTCGTGGGACGCGCGGTCACCGACGCGGCTCTCCGGCGCGGATGGGAGGTCACCGTCTTCCACCGCGGCCGCCACCCGGCACCTGCCGGGGTGCGGACGCTGACCGGTGACCGCACGGCGGGTGAGGAGGGCCTCGCGGAGCTGGCCGACGGCACCTGGGACCTGGTGGTCGACACCTGGAGCGGCGCCCCCTCGGCCGTGCGGGACGCCGCCCGGCTGCTGTCGGGCAGAGCCGGGCACTTCAGCTATGTCTCCAGCAGATCCGTGTACGAGCACCCCACCCCCGCCGGGCTCGACGAGGACGGTCCGCTCGTGTCCGGAGCCTCTCCCGACGCCGGCCCCGACGTCCCGTACGCACTGGCCAAACGCGGCGGGGAGCTCGCGGCACAGGAAGCGTTCGGAGCCCGGGTGCTGCTGGCCCGTGCCGGTCTGATCCTCGGCCCCGGGGAGAACATCGGCCGTCTGCCGTGGTGGCTGGGCCGGACGGCCCGGGGCGGGGACGTGCTCGCGCCCGGGCCACCGGATGCGGCACTCCAGTACATCGACGCCCGTGACCTGGCGGACTGGCTGCTGGAGGCCGCTGCGGACGGCCTGTCAGGGGCGTACAACACGGTGAGCCACCCGGGGCACACGACGATGGGGGAGCTCCTGGACGCCTGTGTCCGCGTCACCGGCTCACGGGCCCGGCTGCGCTGGACCGACCCCGGGGTGCTCCTCGCGGCGGGTGTCGAGCCGTGGACCGACCTGCCGGTCTGGCTGCCCGCCGGAGAGCTCTACGACACGCTGCACCAGGGCGACGTCACCAAGGCGCACGCCGCCGGGCTGCGGTGCAGACCCGTCGGCGAGACCGTCGCCGACACGTGGGCCTGGCTGCGCGGTCTGGGGGGCACCGCCCCGCAGCGGCCCGACCGGCCGGCGCCCGGTCTCGACGCGCTGGCCGAGGCGAAGCTCCTCGCGTCGACCGGGAACCCTTAGCGTGGCCGGATGACCCAAGAGCTGCTGCACCTCACCGAACAGCCCCTGTGGGAGGCCGCCCGCCGAGCGGGGACGTACGAGATGTCCACCCGGGGGCGCACCCTGCGGGAGGAGGGGTTCATCCACTGCTCGCTGCCCCATCAGCTCCCTTCCGTCGCACGGGCGTTGTACGGATCCGAGCGCGAGGGCCTGGTGGTGCTGGTCATCGACGCCGGACGGCTCCCGTCGCCCGTGCGGTACGAAGCCATGGAGCCCGGGGGTGAGGAGTTTCCGCACCTCTACGGGCCGCTGCCGGCGGACGCGGTCGTGGAGGTGCGCACCTGGGCGGCACACGCCGCGCGGACGGCGCACGAGAAGGGCGGGGCCCGGTGATCAGCCCTCTCGTCGCGGTCACGGGTGCGAGCGGGGCGGTCGGCGGCCGGGTGGCCGCACGGCTGGCCCGGACCGGAGTCCCGGTGCGTCTCCTCGGGAGGGATCCTTCCCGGCTCCCCCGGCTGCCCGGCACGGTCGCCGCGCCCCCCGCACCGTACGGGGACGGGGAGGCCGTGCGCCGTGCCCTCGACGGTGCGCACACCCTGTTCCTCGTCTCGGCTCACGAGAGCCCGGGCCGGGTGCTGGAGCACACCACGGCCGTGGACGCCGCCCTCGCGGCGGGCGTCGAGCGCATCGTCTACGTGTCGTTCCTCGGGGCGGCACCGGACGCCACGTTCACGTTCGCCCGTGACCACTGGCACACCGAAGCGCACATCCGGATGACCGGCGTGCGCCACACCTTCCTGCGTGACAGCTGGTACCAGGCTGCGCTCCCCGCCATGACGGGCGCCGACGGCATCCTGCGCGGACCCGGTGGCGAGGGGCGGGTCTCGGCCGTTTCCCACGAGGACATCGCGGACTCGGCGTCAGCCGTCCTGCTGGACGAGGGGACCCGCCACGACGGCGAGACGTACGACCTCACGGGCCCCGAGGCGTTCACCCTGGCGGAGGCGGCGGACGAGCTGAGCCGCCGCACGGGACGCGCGGTCCGGTACGTCCCCGAGACCAGGGAGGAGGCCTGGGCCTCACGCGCCCACTACGGCGCCGAGGAGTGGGAAGTGGCCGGCTGGGTCACGTCGTACGAGGCGATCGCAGCCGGTGAGCTGGAGAAGGTCTCGGACGCCGTACCCACGCTCACGGGCCGCCCGGCCCGGAGCCTCGCCGTCTACCTCCAGGAGAACCCGGAGAGCTACCGGCACCTGCTGGCGGGCTCCTGATCCCGGCGGGTGCCGGGGAGTTGCGAGCCCGCGTGCCGAGCCCGCGTGCCGAGCCCGCGTGCCCCGACGGCCCGGCCGCGAAAAGCCCGCACCCGGTCCGCGAGGCCGCCGTGAACGGCGGCCGACGGGCCGGGTGCGGGCAGATCGGGCGACGCGGCCGGTGTGATCCCGGTCGGCCGGCCCGGCCTTGGATCAGGCCTTCTTGGTCTCCCAGAAGATCTTGTCGATCTGGGCGATCAGGTCCAGAGCCTTCTGGCCCGTGGCCGGGTCGTTCGAGCCCTTGGCCGCGGAGAGCGCCTTCAGGGTGTCGTTGACCAGCTGGTGCAGCTCCGGGTACTTCTCGAAGTGCGGGGGCTTGAAGTAGTCGCTCCAGAGCACCGAGACGTGGTGCTTCGCGAGCTCGGCACGCTGTTCCTTGATCAGAACGGCGCGCGTGCGGAAGTCCGCGTCCTCGTTGGCCTGGTACTTCTCCTGGACGGCCTTGACGGACTCCGCCTCGATGCGGGCCTGGGCCGGGTCGTACACGCCGCAGGGCAGGTCGCAGTGAGCGCTGACCTTCACCTTGGGGGCAAACAGGCGGGAAAGCATGGAGCTGTCCTTCCTCGTGATCGTCTTCTCAGGTGGGACATTACTCCGTAGGAAGCTGCTTTTTGCGGCTGCCCCCTGGGGCTTAGGCCAAAAGTCCAGGGTGAGGATGGGACCGGTGGCCGAAAATACGGAGCGGTGCGCGCAGCCGTGTGCTGGAGGATTGACCGGGAGGTGCCACAGATGCCGGAACCGGCGCAGGAGCCATGGAGCGGGGAGGCGGAGCGCAGGTCGTTCCAGGTGGTGGAGGTGACGGGGCCGTCGATGGTGCCCACGCTCTACCACGGCGACTGGCTGCTCGTGCAGCGCGGGGCGCAGGTGCGCCCGGGGGACGTGGTGATCCTGCGTCACCCGTTCCAGCAGGACCTGCTGGTCGTCAAGCGGGCGGCCGAGCGACGCGGCGGCGGCTGGTGGGTGCTGGGGGACAACGCGTACGCGGGCGGGGACAGCACGGACTACGGGGCGGTGCCCGAGGAGCTCGTGCTGGCCCGTGTGCGGGCCCGCTACCGGCCGCTGAGGAAGGATCAGCGGTCGGTGCTCGGGCTGCTGGGCTGGGCGGTGTCCGCGGTCCGCCGCGTGTCGGCGGAGCGCTCCGTCTCCAGGCGCTTGCGGGCCCGGTAGGCGGCGACGTTGGCCCGGGTCGCGCAGCGGTCCGAGCAGTAGCGCCGCGAGCGGTTGGTGGAGGTGTCGAGGTAGGCGTTGCGGCACGGTGCGGCCTCGCAGAGGCCGAGGCGGTCCACACCGTGCGAGGTGAGGTGGAAGGCCAGGCCCATCGCCGCGATCGCGGCGAAGCCCGCCGTCGCGTTCGACGGATGGTCGGCGAGGTGCATGTGCCAGTCCGGCTTGCCGTCCTCGTCCCTGGTGTCGTGCCCGGAGATCTGCGGGCTCACGGGGAACTCCAGCAGCAGTGAGTTGAGCAGGTCGACCCCGAGGGTCTCGTCGCCGTCGTCGGCCGCCTCGAACACCGCGCGCAGCCGGGCCCGCACGGACCGGAAGCGGGTCACGTCCGCGTCCGTCGCGCGGCGGGCCGCCTGCGCGTTGGCGCCGAACAGCTCGCGGACGGCCGCGACCGTGGTGAGCGAGTCCTTGCCGCGGGCCGGCTCCTCGGTGTTGACCAGACGCACGGCGTAGTCCGAGTAATAGGCCAATTCCACTTGTAGTCCTTACGGCGTGGGTCTATGGTCGGTGTGCCGACCAGTGTAATAGGTGGTCGTGGCTAACAGGTCTTACGAATGCGTGTACAGGTGGAGGTTCGAGTGACGGCGACGGGCACCGACTGGCAGTCCTGGCAGGAGAGCTGGGACCGGCAGCAGGAGTGGTACATGCCGGACCGCGAGGAGCGGTTCCGGGTGATGCTGGACATGGTCGAGGCCGTGGTGGGGCCCGAACCGAGAGTGCTCGACCTCGCGTGCGGTACGGGCAGTATCACGGACCGGCTCCTCAAGCGGTTCCCCAACGCCACCAGCACCGGCGTCGACCTGGACCCCGCGCTGCTCGCCATCGCGCGCGGCACCTTCGAGGGCGACGACCGGGTCACCTTCGTGACCGCCGACCTGAAGGACGCCGCCTGGACCGGGCGGCTGCCCCACACCTCCTACGACGCCGTGCTCACCGCCACCGCCCTGCACTGGCTGCACAGCGAACCGCTCGCAGCTCTGTACCGGCAGATCGGCGGAGTGGTCAGGGACGGCGGGGTCTTCATGAACGCGGACCACATGATCGACACGGGCACCCCCCGCATCAACGCCGCCGAACGTGCCCACCGGCACGCGGCCATGGACCGTGCCAAGGCCGAAGGGGCCGTGGACTGGCGGGAGTGGTGGGCCCTGGCGGCGAAGGACCCGGTCCTCGCGGCACCCACCGCCGAGCGCTACGAGATCTACGGCGAGCACGCGGACGGCGACATGCCGTCCGCCGACTGGCACGCCCGCACCCTCCGCGAGGCCGGCTTCGGTGAGGCACGGGCCGTCTGGGCCTCGCCGTCGGACAGCTTGGTGCTCGCCGTGAAGTAGGGCGCGCGGAAACAGGAAGAGGGGCGGCTCCGGCCGCCCCTCTTCCTGTTTCCGCCGGCAGCCGCAACCTGTCGCCCCTCCCGACGCACTGGAAGGGTGAGACGGTCCGCATCCGCGGACCCGGGAGGGGGCGCCGATGACGCGGATCGACGACGACGCCGCGCTGCACGCGTTCGTGGAGGGCAGACGCACGGCACTGTTCCGCAGCGCCTATCTGCTGTGCGGAGACCGGCACGAGGCCGAGGACCTGGTCCAGACGACCCTGGTCAAGGTCGTGCTCGGAGGCAGGAGGCACGGACGGCTCGACAACATCGAGGCGTACGCACGCAAGACCCTGGTCAACACCCACATCGCCGCGCGCCGACGCTTCTGGCGGCGTGAGCGCCCGTACGCCGATCTGCCCGACCACGCGGGCGACCAGGCCGATTCGGACACCGGCCTGATGGTCCGGGCCGCGCTGGCCCGGCTGACGGCAAGGCAGCGGGCGGTTCTGGTGCTGCGCTACTGGGAGGACCTGAGTGTCGAGGCCACGGCCGAGCTGCTCGGGATGCGGGAGAACACGGTCAAGAGCCACACGGCTCGGGGGCTGGCGGCGCTGCGCGTCGGGATGGCTGCGGACATGGCGGAGGAACTCGTATGAACGACGTGCACGAACTGCTGGAGCGGGCCGCCGGGCCCGCGGGGCGCTCCACGGGCTCGACCGAGGCGGTGTACGCGCGAGCCGCCAGGGTGAGGTTCAGGCGAAGGGCCGCGGTGTCGGCGGCCGCGCTCGCGGTCGTCGTCACCGGTGCGGTCGCGCTGCCCGGCTCCGCGGACGGACCCAGGACGGGACACGCCGCCGTGGCCGCCGCACCGGAGGGGGAGACCGGCTCAGAGGGAAAGGCGGAACGCCTGGCCGCGCTGCTGCCGTCGGGCGTGGGCCGCGTCGAGCAGGTGTCACTGGCCGTTCTGATCAAGGGGGCGACGCCGGAGCAGGCGAGGACGACGTACGTGGGGCCGCTGGACGGGGAGTACCTCGTCCGGCGGGGCGAAGGGGCCGGCTACCTCGTCCTGCACCTCATGGAACACGCCGCTGTGGTCAAGAAGCTCGGCGGCGGGACCGGGCAGCGCGACCTCTGCGTGACCCGGGGCGCGGAACCACCCCGCTCGGACTGTGTCCGTGAGGAGCTGCCGGACGGCAGCACCCTGACGACCTGGGGCGACTCGATGGATTACGGGGACGGGGGCACACCCCGGTGGGGGCGTGAGATCGTCGGCCGGCTGACGCTGAAGGACGGTTCGGTGCTGGCCGCGCGGTCCAGCACGGGCTATCTCGGCGAGCGGTCCCAGGGGCCGCTGCTCGAGGCGCCGCCGCTCGGCCGGAAGGAGCTGCGCGACCTGCTGCTGCGGCCCGAGCTGCTGCCGAAGGGATAGCGGACACGCGAGAGGGCGGTGCGGCCCGGAGGCCGCACCGCCCTCTTCCGCGTCCTCGGCCGCTTACAGCACCTTGGACAGGAAGGACTTCGTCCGGTCGTGCTGCGGATTCGTCAGGACGTCGCGCGGGTGGCCGGACTCGACCACCACGCCGTCGTCCATGAAGACCAGCGCGTCGCCGACCTCACGGGCGAAGCCCATCTCGTGGGTGACGACGATCATCGTCATGCCGTCCTCGGCCAGTCCGCGCATGACGTCCAGGACGTCGCCGACCAGCTCCGGGTCGAGCGCCGAGGTGGGCTCGTCGAAGAGCATCAGCTTCGGCTCCATGGCCAGGGCGCGCGCGATCGCCACGCGCTGCTGCTGGCCGCCGGAGAGCTGGGACGGATAGTTCTTCGCCTTGTCGGACAGGCCCACCCGGTCCAGCAGCCGCTCCGCGCGGGCCCGGGCGACGGCCTTGGCCTCGCCCTTGACCTGGATCGGCGCCTCCATGACGTTCTCGATGGCCGTCATGTGCGGGAACAGGTTGAAGCGCTGGAAGACCATGCCGATGTCCCGGCGCTTCAGCGCGACCTCGCTGTCCCTGAGCTCGTAGAGCTTGTCGCCCTTCTGGCGGTAGCCGACCAGGTCGCCGTCGACGTACAGCCGGCCGGCGTTGATCTGCTCGAGGTGGTTGATGCACCGCAGGAACGTCGACTTGCCGGAACCGGACGGTCCGATCAGGCAGAAGACCTCACGCGGGGCGACCTCCAGGTCGATGCCCTTGAGGATGTGCGCGGCGCCGAAGGACTTGTGTACACCCTCGGCCTTCACCATGGCGGTCATGCGGAAACACCCCCCGAGGGACGGTTGCTGAAGGAGGTGAGGGCGAGCTTGGCGCGCTGGAAGGGGGTCAGCGGCAGGCTCCGCAGTGTGCCCCTGGCGTAGCGGCGCTCCAGGTAGTACTGGCCCACGCTGAACACGCTGGTCATGACGATGTACCAGATGGACGCGACGAAGAGCATCTCCATCACCGCGTACGAGGTCGACCCGATCTGCGACGTGGAGCGCAGCAGCTCGTTGTAGGTCACCGCGTAGACCAGGGACGAGGTCTTCAGCATGTTGATGAACTCGTTGCCGGTCGGCGGGATGATGACGCGCAGCGCCTGCGGCAGCACCACCCGGCGCATGGTCTTCGCCTGGGTCATGCCGAGTGCGTGCGAAGCCTCGGTCTGGCCCTCGTCCACCGACTGGATGCCCGCCCGGACGATCTCCGCCATGTAGGCGGCCTCGTTGAGCGCGAGGCCCAGCAGGGCGCACATGAACGGCGTCATCACATCGGTCATCTCGTCCTTGTAGACGAACGGGATGTTGAGGACCGGGAAGATCAGGGCCAGGTTGAACCAGAGCAGCAGCTGCACGTAGACCGGAGTGCCGCGGAAGAACCAGATGTACAGCCAGGCGACCCAGCTGGTCACCGGGTTCCTGGAGAGCCGCATGACGGCGAGCACCACACCCAGGACCACACCGAGGACCATGGCGAGCACACTGATCATCAGTGTGCGGCCCGCTCCCGCGAGAACGGTGTCGTCGAACAGCTTGTCCTGGACGGCCTGCCACTGGATGTCGCCCTGGGAGAAGGCGTAGACCAGGGCGGCCAGGAGTGCGACCACGACCACGCCGCTGATCCAGCGGCCGAAGTGCCGGACGGGTATCGCCTTGATGGCCTCCGGTGCGACGGTGGTCGCCTTGGAGACGGGTGCGGCGGCGACCGATGGGCCGCCGGGCACCTTGTCGATCTTGTCAGTCATGGTGACTGCCCTTCGATGGTGCGCGGGTCACTTGCCGCCGTTGACGACGGCCTTGTCGATCGCGCCGGTGCCGGCACCCCACTTGTCGAGCACCTTCTTGTAGGAGCCGTCGGCGATGATCGCGTCCACGGCTTCCTTCAGGGCGTCGCGCAGCTCGGTGTTGTCCTTGTTCACCGCGATGCCGAACGGGCCGGCGTCGACCTGCTCGCCGACGACCTCGAAGTCCTTGCCGCCGTTGGCCTTGCGGGCCAGGTCGAGGGCGACCGGGTAGTCGTTGACACCGGCGACGGCGCCGCCCGACTTCACGCGGGTCTGGGCCTCGGTGTCGTTCTCGAAGGACTGGATGTCGATGGCCTTCTCGCCGCCGTCCGTGCAGGTCTTCGACTGCTTCTTCAGGGCCTTCTCGTACGTGGTGCCGCGCTGGACGGCCGCGCTCCTGCCGCAGAGGTCCTCGATGGACTTGATGCCCTCGGGGTTGCCCTTCTTGGTGTAGACGGCGGTACCGGCCAGGAAGTAGTCGACGAAGTCGACGCCCTTGCCGAGCTTCTTGCCGTTGTCGTCCAGGCCCTGCTGACGCTGCGGGTTGTCCGTGATGGACGACATGGCGATGTCGTGGCGGCCGGTGTTCAGTGCGGTGATCAGGCCGTCGAAGGAACCGGAGGTGAATTCGAACTTCACGCCCAGCTGCTTGCCGAGGGCCTCGGCGAGGTCCGGGTCGACACCGACGATCTTGCCGTTCTCGACGGATTCCATCGGGGCGTACTCGGCATTCGTGCCGACCTTGATGACACCGGCCTTCTGGTACTTCTCGGGCAGCTTGCCGAAGAGCGGCGCGCTGTTCTTGGAAGCGGTGTCGCCACCGGTCTTCGTCGAACCGCTGTCGGTCTGGTCGCCACAGGCGGTCAGCAGCAGGGTGCCGGCGACCGCGACTGCGCAGACCGCCGCAATCCGGGACTTCGCGGTCGAACGACAGAGAATGCTTGCGGTCATGATCGGAATCCTCCGGCGGTGAGGGAATGCTGGTCAGGTGGGTACGCACGCACCTTCGGGTGTCGCCACCTTGTGTGATTAGGGCATCTTGCCATTCGGACTCACCCGATCAGGGGGCCGGGCATGTCAAAATCGGGTAACGGGTGACCCCCGAAGCTCAGCGGGCCGGTACTGCAAGGCCGGACCATCTGCTGGAAAGTCAGCGCTCCTCCGGAGAATCTCCGGTGCGTCTCGACCTACGGACGGCCTTTGTAGCCCTTAGTGGACTTGTCCAGATATTCGGCTATGAGTCATGTCACCGAGTCGATACCGACTCGTAAGAGGCCCGGTCCGTCCGGTAAGAAAGACCTTTACACCCCTCATCCGGGGCTCAGGGCGCGTGTGCGGCGCGCCCGCGCGTACGTGTCTCCCCTGCCGGAGCGGGCCAACCGCTCAGTGCCGGGAACGTACGCGGTGCCCGCCCACCCCTCCTCAACCAGGAGTGGCCACCCTCAACTGATGAAGACTTAAGGGGTCAACACAATGGCAGCGGAGATCGTCAATCCTCGCAGCGACAGCAAGACGCACGGCACGGCCGGGACGGCCGGACCCATCGGCGCGGACGAGCCCTTCGATCCGGCCTTCGCCCTCCACCGCGGCGGGAAGATGGCCGTGCAGGCCACCGTCCCGATCCGTGACAAGGACGACCTGTCCCTCGCGTACACGCCCGGCGTGGCCAAGGTGTGCAGCGCCATCGCCGAGCATCCCGAGCTCGTCCACGACTACACCTGGAAGTCACAGGTCGTGGCCGTCGTGACGGACGGCACCGCCGTCCTCGGCCTGGGGGACATCGGTCCCGAGGCCTCCCTCCCGGTGATGGAGGGCAAAGCGATTCTCTTCAAGCAGTTCGGCGGGGTCGACGCGGTGCCGATCGCGCTCGCCACGACCGACGCGGACGAGATCGTCGACACCGTCGTGCGCCTCGCGCCCTCCTTCGGCGGGGTCAACCTGGAGGACATCTCGGCGCCCCGGTGCTTCGAGATCGAGCGGAAGCTCCAGGAGCGTCTCGACATCCCCGTCTTCCACGACGACCAGCACGGCACCGCCGTCGTGACCCTCGCGGCCCTGCGCAACGCGGCGAAGCTGTCCGGCCGGACGCTCGGTGACCTGCGCGCCGTCATCTCCGGTGCCGGTGCGGCAGGCGTGGCCATCGCGAAGTTCCTGCTGGAGGCCGGCATCGGCGACGTCGCCGTGGCCGACCGCAAGGGCATCGTCAGCGGCGACCGCGACGACCTCACGGACGTCAAGCGCGAACTGGCGGAGATCACGAACCGGGCGGGCATCACCGGTTCGCTGGAGACGGCGCTGGCCGGCGCCGACGTCTTCATCGGAGTCTCCGGCGGTACGGTCCCGGAGCCGGCCGTGGCCTCGATGGCGCCCGGTGCGTTCGTGTTCGCCATGGCCAACCCGAACCCCGAGGTCCACCCCGACGTCGCGCACAAGTACGCGGCCGTGGTGGCGACCGGGCGGTCGGACTACCCGAACCAGATCAACAACGTGCTGGCGTTCCCCGGTATCTTCGCGGGCGCGCTGCAGGTGCGGGCCTCCCGGATCACCGAGGGCATGAAGATCGCCGCGGCGAACGCGCTGGCGGACGTCGTCGGTGACGAGCTGGCCGCGGACTACGTGATCCCCTCGCCGTTCGACGAGCGGGTCGCTCCCGCCGTCACCGCGGCGGTGGCCGCCGCGGCCCGCGCCGAGGGTGTCGCAAGGCGCTGACCCCGGACGGGGCTCCTCGCAGCCGGGCCCCTGCGGGCTCGCGGGGCGCCCCTTCCTGAAGTGACAGCGGTGCCCCGGCCCGTCGGCCACTCCCGGACCTCCGTCCGGTGGCCGACGGGCCGTTCCGCGCCGGGCGTCCTCTCACCCACCGGTGAGCTGGGGCGTGTGTCACACCTTCGAACGGTTACGTCACGGCGGGTCACGGCCTATCGTCGTGGCCATGTTCGCCGCCTACGCAGCCCGCATCGACCGTGACCGGCCCCTCGACGGACTCGAACTGGGCGAACGCCCGGCGCCCGAGGCGCGGTCCGGGTGGACCACCGTCCGGGTGAGGGCCGCCTCTCTCAACCACCACGACCTCTGGTCCCTGCGAGGCGTCGGCCTGGCCGAGGACAAGCTGCCCATGATCCTCGGCTGCGACGCGGCGGGTGTCGACCAGGACGGCAACGAGGTCGTCCTGCACTCCGTCATCGGCCAGACGGGGCACGGTGTCGGCCCGGACGAGCCGCGCTCCATCCTCACCGAGCGCTATCAGGGCACCTTCGCGGAGCAGGTGACCGTTCCCAGCTGGAACGTGCTGCCCAAGCCGAAGGAGCTCACCTTCGAGCAGGCCGCCTGTCTGCCGACCGCCTGGCTGACGGCCTACCGGATGCTGTTCACCAACGCGGGGGTGCGACCCGGCGACTCCGTCCTCGTGCAGGGCGCCGGCGGCGGTGTGGCCACCGCCGCGATCGTGCTCGGCAAGGCCGCCGGGCTGCGGATGTTCGCCACCAGCCGTGACGAGGCCAAGCGCAAGCGGGCCGTCGAGCTGGGCGCCCTCGAGGCCTACGAGCCGGGCGCGCGGCTGCCGCAGCGCGTCGACGCCGTCATCGAGACCGTCGGTGCCGCGACCTGGTCCCACTCGGTCAAGTCGCTGCGGCCCGGCGGCACCCTGGTCATCTCGGGCGCCACCAGCGGCGACCGGCCCTCGCACGCCGAACTGACCCGCATCTTCTTCCTGGAGCTCAAGATCGTCGGCTCGACGATGGGTTCCAAGGACGAACTGGAAGACCTGCTGTCGTTCTGCGCGGCCACCGGTGTGCGGCCCGTCATCGACGAGACGCTGCCACTGGACCGCGCCCGCGAAGGCTTCGAGCGGCTCGCCGCCGGAGACCTGTTCGGAAAGATCGTCCTGACCCTCTGATGAAAGCGCCGGGGGAGCTGTCGGCACCCGACGGCCTGCTGCTGAGGCCCTGGCGGTCCACCGACGCCGGGGCGGCACTCCGCGCCTTCTCGTCCCTGGAGATGGCGCGGCAGGCGGGCCGGTCGGTGACGACCACCGCCGAGGCGCTGGAGTGGATCGCGGAGCGGGAGGCCGAACGGGCCGGCGGCAAGGCCTACGCCTGGGCCGTCGTCCGGGACGGAGCCCCTCTGGGACACGTGGCCGTGGCGTCGGTGAATCATGTCCACGACACCGGCTGGAGCTCGGACACAGGACGAACAACCCAGCGTCCTGCGCCGTGGCCGTGCGGGGCCGGCTCCGTCCCGGAGGGCGTCGACCGGGAGAAGCTCCGCTACGGGGACGTCCGGTACGACGTGGAGCGCCACGCCCGCCTCGCCACCGACTGTGTCAATGACGGTTGACACAGTTCTGGTGTCAACGTAAGTTGACGGCATGACCGAAGCAACGGATCTCGCCGCACGCGCCGGTGACCACGACCCGCGAGTCGGGCTGCGGGCCGTCGCGGCACTGCGGCGTCTGCTCGAACAACTCGAAGCCGTCCAGGTGAGAAGCGCCCGTGTCCAGGGGTGGTCGTGGCAGGAGATCGCTGCCGAGCTGGGCGTCAGCAGGCAGGCCGTGCACAAGAAGTACGGGAGGCATTGATGTTCGAGCGATTCACCAAAGGTGCCCGGGCCGTCGTGACCGGCGCGGTGACCCATGCGGAGCGGTCCGGGGCGGACTCGGTCACGGAGGAGCACCTGCTGCTCTCCCTGCTGGACCAGGAGGGCAGCCGGGCCTCCTTCGCCGTAGCTGCCCTGGGGCTTGCCGACCGGCGCGCCTCCATGGAGACGGCGCTGGTGGAGGCCCGCCGCCGAGGCGGACTCACCAGAGCCGACACCGAGGCTCTCGCGGGCATCGGCATCGATGTCAGCGAGATCGTGGCCCGGGTCGAGGACGCCCATGGCGAAGGGGTGCTGGCGGGCGCCCTGGGGAACCGCCGGTGGCGGACCGGGCGCCGCCCCTTCACGAGTGGCGCCAAGAGCACCCTGGAGAAGTCCTTGCGCGTCGCCCTTGGCCGACGCGACCGCTTCATCGGGGAGGAGCACCTGCTGTTGGCCCTGACCGCCTGCCCCGGCGTCGTCGCCGACGTTCTCGCCGAACACGGAGCGACCTACGCGACGGTGGAACGCGCGCTGTACGGGGACGAGGGCAAGGGACAGGCCCGGGCGAGCTGACCGCGCCCCACCTCGCCGGGCCGTGCCCCACCGTGCCGTGCCGGCCGGTCCCGGGCCCGCCGGACCGCCCCGCGCCGGCCGGAGGCGTCCGGCCGGCGCGGCGCTTACACCTGCGGGTCAGGACGTGCCGGAAGCGTCCTTTGCCTCACCGGAGGCACGCTGCAGCAGCGAATCGATCCGGGTTGCGGCCGCGGCCAAGTGGCTGCGGGCCTCCGTGAGCTGGGCCTCGGTGACACCGCGGTCCCGGGCCGCGTCTCGGATGTCGTCACGGAATCGGTCCAGCAGGCGGTCCAGGTCGCGGGCCGGATCGCCGGTGCCGGTGGTGTCGGCCGCCCACTCGATGTCCGGCTCCTCGGGTGCCGGCCGGCTGTACGAGGGCCAGGTGCCGGTCCTGGCGAAGCCACCGAGCTGGCCGGTGATCTCTGCCAGTCCGTCGCGCACACCTGCGGGCCAGTCGCCCCGCGCGAAGTGCTCCTGGACCTGGCGCGCGGCGTTCTGCATCTGCTCCCGCGCCTTCTCGTGCGCCTCCCGGGCCTGACGGCGGGCCTGCTCGGCGTCCTCACGGGCCTTGCGGGACTCGTCCTTCGCCCTGCGGGCCTGCTCCTTCCACTCCTGCTTGGCCTTGCGCAGCTCCTCCTTCGCCGTGTGCCAGGCCTCCTTCTCCCCGAAGCCGGGATCCCAGCCGCTCCTGGCGCCGGAAGAGGTGTGGCGGGACTCGGAGGCCGCGGCACGCATCTCGCTGCGGAGCTGGCCCGCCGCGCCCCGCACGTCCTCACGGATCTCGGCGGCGAGCTCGGAGACGGACTCCCGGATCTCCAGCTCCAGGTCGGCCAGCTCGCCGCCCCGGCCGGCCAGCTCGGCACGTCCGGCATCGGTGATGGAGTAGACCTTGCGGCCGCCCTCGGTGGCGTGGGTGACCAGGCCTTCGGCCTCGAGCTTGGCCAGCCGGGGGTACACGGTGCCGGCCGACGGCGCGTACAGCCCCTGGAATCGCTCCTCCAGGAGGCGGATCACCTCGTACCCATGGCGCGGGGCCTCGTCCAGCAGCTTGAGGAGGTAGAGGCGGAGGCGGCCGTGGGCGAATACGGGGGCCATGTCAGAGCACCTTTCCGGTCGGCTCGGCATCGTGGGTGTTGTCCTGGGCGGGGGGACGGCGCAGCAGGGCGATCGAACCCGAGACGGTGGTCGCCTTCAGCTTCCCCGTGCCCGCTCCCAGAGTCCCGGTGATCTTCTTGGCGCCCCACTGACCGTGCACACGCAGGTCCTCGAAGGCGCTGGAGAGGGTGCCGCCGGCGGTGTTCGCCTCGACCTTCGCGTCCGCCGGGTGCGGCAGCCGGATGGCGATCTCCCCGGACACCGAGGTCAGCCTGATGTCCGTGGGCTTCGGCGAGGTGTCGAGATCGAGCACCATGTGGCCGGTGACGGACTCCGCGCGAACCGAGGTGCCGGCGCCCTCGACGACCGTCAGATCGCCCGACACGGACTGGAAGTGAAGGCCGCCGGTCACGGCCTGGGCCTCCAGACTGCCGGACACGGTCTCGGCCCGGACAGCTCCGGAGAGTCCTACCAGGGTGCTGTCGCCCGAGACGCCCCTCAGCTCGGTGCGCCCCCGGATTCCCGAGACGACCGCCTCGGCCCCGACCGCGCCTACCTCCACCGTCGCGCCCGCGGGCACGACGAGGGAGACCACGGCGCTGCGGCGCGGACGGCGTTGATCGAGCCAGGTACGGAGCCCCTGCCAGGGCAGGTCCTCATAGGTGACGGTGAGGGTGCCGTCCCGAAGGGCCACGATCAGCGGTGGCCCGTCGATCGCGGACACCTCCAGCCGGGCGCCCGGTTCGTCCGTGCCGACGACATTGATCGCACCGTCGACGATGCGCACGGCGACTGCTGTCACCGGCTCGTCGAAGGTGAGCCTCCGGGGCTCGGCGACGGACCACGTCGTCTCGGGCATGGATCTGACCTCCCGCTGGGTGGCGTGACGCAATATATCGCGTCTTCTCAAGAACACGATATATCGCGGATCGGAGAAGTCAAGGGAGAGTCGAAAGTGCGCCCGTGCGGCCATGAGTGAGCAGATCAAATCGCTCATCAAGGTGCAAAGTGCCCTAGCGTGTGGGACATGACCGCGACATCCGTGGGCGCCCTGCTGCTGTGCCGGGCCGACCCCGAGACCGTACGGCCCGTGGCCCATCTGCTGCAGGAGCGCATGCTGCTCGTGCCCGCCGGGGACGGCTGGAGCGTGCTCGTCCCCGAGGGGAAGCCCTGGCGGAAGTACGGCCGGGAGGGCGGTGCGGGAACGGCGGGCGAGGGGAGCACGGCGGACGGGGGCACGGAACCCGTCGACCGTGTCGTCGGCGGCTGGGCCACCGCACTCGCGGTGGGCTCGACCTGGCCGGTGCTCGCACTGTGGTGGGACGGCGACCGGTCCGGGTACACCCTGGCCTCCGGATTCCGCCGCCCCGTCGGCTACATCTGGCTTGCCGACGGCACCCCGGCCGCCGAGGAGGAAGCCATGCGGACGTCTGCCGTCCGGCTCGGCCTCGACCCCGTCCTGGACGTCCAGGCGCTGGAGGAGCTGACCCGGGCGGACCCGGCGGCGGACGCCGACGCCCGGCTGCGCGGACTTCTCGCCGTGCTCACCCGGGCAGGGGTGGAACTGCCCCCCGGCCTCACGCCCGGCGAGCCCGCCGACCGGCTGCGCTCGGTCGCCCGGGTCCTCCCGCGGGCGGAACAGATCGAGTGGGCCGGCTGGCGCGATGCCGTACGCGTGGAACTCGACGCGGTCGAGAGCGGCAGCCTCGGCCCCTGGGTGTTCGGTCCGAGGGCTCGTGCGGCGGCCTCGGCCCAGGTCGCCGCAGGGCTTCCGCTCACTCTGTGGGGAGCGCGCCGGCGCAGCGGCGGCTGGATCGCGGCGGGCCTGGTCCTTCTCGTGCAGGGCGTGCTCGGGCTCGCGTACAACCACTTCAGGGGTGCGGGCGGAGCAACTCCCGGAAGGTGACTACTCGTCCTCGTCCTCGTCGTCCAGCCGGGCCAGCCAGGTGGCGAGGCGCTCGACGGGCACCTCGAAGTCGGGGTTGAGGTCGACGAACGTACGCAGCTGCTCGGCGAGCCACTCGAAAGTGACCTCTTCCTCGCCGCGCCGCTTCTCCAGTTCCTCGATGCCACGGTCAGTGAAGTACATGGGACCAGAATAACGAGGCCGGAAAGCCGGAGGGCCCGGCCCCGCGAGCATCTCGCGGGGCCGGGCCCTCCGGTGGCGTACAGCCGCTGATCAGGCCTCGAAGACCTCGGCGACCAGCTGGGCCTGCTCGGCCTGGTGGCGCTTGGCCGAGCCGACCGCCGGGGACGAGCCGTGCGGACGCGAGATGCGGCGCAGGCGCTCACCGTGCGGCACATCGGCGCCGACGGCCAGGTCCAGGTGGTCGATCAGGTTGAGCGCGATGAACGGCCACGCACCCTGGTTCGCCGGCTCCTCCTGCGCCCAGAGGTACTTCTCGGCGTTCGGGTACTTGGCGATCTCTGCCTGGATCTCGGCACCCGGCAGGGGGTACAGACGCTCCAGACGGATGATCGCCGTCTCCGTGTCGCCACGCTTCTCGCGCTCGGCGTCAAGGTCGTAGTAGAGCTTGCCGGAGACGAAGACGACCTTGCGGACCGCTTCTGCCTTGACCGTCTCGTCGCCGATCACCGGGCGGAAGCCGCCGGTGGTGAACTCCTCGGCCTTCGACGCGGCGGCCTTGAGGCGCAGCATCGACTTCGGGGTGAAGACGATCAGCGGCTTGTGGTGCGGGTTGTGCACCTGCCACCGCAGGAGGTGGAAGTAGTTCGACGGGAGGGTCGGCATCGCGACCGTCATGTTGTCCTGCGCGCACATCTGCAGGAAGCGCTCAGGGCGGGCGGACGAGTGGTCCGGGCCCTGGCCCTCGTAGCCGTGCGGGAGGAGCAGGGTGACGCCGGACGTCTGGCCCCACTTCTGCTCGGCCGAGGAGATGAACTCGTCCACGACGGTCTGGGCGCCGTTGACGAAGTCGCCGAACTGGGCCTCCCAGATCACCAGGGACTCCGGACGGGCCAGCGAGTAGCCGTACTCGAAGCCCATCGCCGCGTACTCGCTGAGCAGCGAGTCGTAGACGTTGTAACGGGCCTGGTCGTCGGAGAGGTAGAGCAGCGGGGTGTAGTCCTCGCCGGTCTTCTGGTCGACGAGCACGGCGTGACGCTGGCCGAACGTGCCGCGGCGGGTGTCCTGGCCGGCGAGCCGGACCGGGGTGCCCTCCATCAGCAGCGAACCGATGGCGAGGGTCTCGCCCATGCCCCAGTCGATCGTGCCGTTCTCCACCGAGGCCGCGCGGCGCTGCATCTGCGGCATCAGGCGCGGGTGGACGGTGATCCCGTCGGGGATGTTGACCTGGGACTCGGCGATCAGCTTGACGACCTCCGAGGACACCGAGGTGTTCACCGCGACCGGGAACTCCGCCTGCACGTCCGGGACATGCGGCTGGGACGGCGCCGAGGTGGCCTCGCGGACCTCCGCGAACACCTTCTCCAGCTGGCCCTGGAAGTCCTGGAGCGCCTGCTCGGCCTCTTCCAGCGTGATGTCGCCGCGACCGATGAGGGACTCGGTGTAGAGCTTGCGCACCGAGCGCTTCTTGTCGATCAGGGTGTACATCTGCGGGTTGGTGAACTCCGGGTTGTCGCCCTCGTTGTGACCGCGGCGGCGGTAGCAGATGAGGTCGATGACGACGTCCTTGTTGAACGTCTGCCGGTACTCGAACGCGAGCCGCGCGACGCGGACCACGGCCTCCGGGTCGTCGCCGTTGACGTGGATGATCGGCGCCTCGATCATGCGTGCCACGTCCGTGGCGTACATCGAGGAGCGCGAGGACTCCGGGGCGGCGGTGAAGCCGACCTGGTTGTTGATCACCACGTGCACGGTGCCGCCGGTGCGGTAGCCGCGCAGCTGCGACATGTTCAGCGTCTCGGCGACGACGCCCTGGCCCGCGAAGGCCGCGTCGCCGTGGAGCGCGACGGGCAGGACCGTGAAGTCCGTGCCGCCCTTGTTGATGATGTCCTGCTTGGCGCGTGCGATGCCCTCGAGGACCGGGTCGACGGCCTCCAGGTGCGAGGGGTTGGCGGCCAGCGAGACCTTGATCTGCTCGCCGTCCAGACCGGTGAAGGTTCCCTCGGCGCCCAGGTGGTACTTGACGTCGCCGGAGCCGTGCATCGACCGCGGGTCGAGGTTGCCCTCGAACTCCCGGAAGATCTGCGCGTACGACTTGCCGACGATGTTCGCCAGGACGTTCAGACGGCCGCGGTGGGCCATGCCGATGACGACCTCGTCGAGGCGGGCCTCGGCGGCGGAGTCGATGACCGCGTCGAGCAGCGGGATGACGGACTCGCCGCCCTCCAGCGAGAACCGCTTCTGGCCGACGTACTTGGTCTGCAGGAACGTCTCGAACGCCTCGGCGGCGTTGAGGCGGCGCAGGATCCGCAGCTGCTCCTCGCGCTCCGGTGCCGGGCGCGGGCGCTCCACCCGGTCCTGGAGCCACTTGCGCTCCTTCGGCTCCTGGATGTGCATGAACTCGATGCCGGTGGTGCGGCAGTACGACTCACGCAGGACGCCGAGGATGTCGCGGAGCTTCATCATCGTCTTGCCGGCGAAACCGCCGACCGCGAAGTCGCGCTCCAGGTCCCACAGGGTGAGGCCGTGCTCGGTGATGTCCAGGTCGGGGTGCTTGCGCTGGCGGTACTCCAGCGGGTCGGTGTCGGCCATCACGTGACCGCGGACCCGGTAGGAGTGGATCAGCTCGAAGACCCGCGCGGCCTTGGTGACGTCGTCGTCGTGCGAGGCGTCGATGTCCCTGAGCCAGCGGACCGGCTCGTAGGGGATGCGCAGCGCCTTGAAGATCTCGTCGTAGAACTCGTTCTCGCCGAGCAGGAGCTGGGACAGCACGCGCAGGAACTCGCCGGACGCCGCACCCTGGATGACCCGGTGGTCGTACGTCGAGGTCAGCGTCATGACCTTGGAGATGCCCAGCTTGTTCAGGGTGTCCTGCGAGGTGCCCTGGAACTCCGCCGGGTAGTCCATCGCGCCGACGCCCATGATGAGGCCCTGTCCGGGCATCAGGCGGGGCACCGAGTGGACGGTGCCGATGCCGCCGGGGTTGGTCAGCGAGGCGGTGACTCCGGAGAAGTCGTCCATGCCGAGCTTGCCGACGCGGGCACGGCGGACGATGTCCTCGTACGCCTGCCAGAACTCGAAGAAGTTGAGCGTCTCGGCCTTCTTGATGGCCGCGACGACGAGCTGGCGGTCGCCGTTCGGCTTCACCAGGTCGATGGCCAGACCGAGGTTGACGTGCTCCGGCTTGACCAGGGTCGGCTTGCCGTCCTTGACCGTGAAGGAGTTGTTCATCGACGGCATGGCCTTGAGGGCCTGCACCATCGCGTACCCGATGAGGTGCGTGAAGGAGATCTTCCCGCCGCGGGCCCGCTTCAGGTGGTTGTTGATGACGATGCGGTTGTCGAAGAGCAGCTTCACCGGCACGGCGCGGACCGACGTGGCCGTCGGCAGCTCCAGGGAGGCGTTCATGTTCTTCGCGACGGCGGCCGAGGGGCCGCGCAGCGTCACGAACTCCGGGCCCGCAGGGGCCTCGGCCGGGGCGTCCGTCTTCGCGGGGGCCGGTGCGGCCTTGGCGGGCGCCGCCTTCGCGGGAGCGGCGGGAGCTGCGGGAGTCTTCGCGGGAGCCGCAGGAGCGGCGGGAGCGGGAGCTGCCGCGGCCGGGGCCGCGGCAGGTGCGGCCGGAGCCTGCGCCGCGGCCTGTGCCGGAGCGGTGTTGTTCGCGGTGGTGGCGGCCGGGGCCGGGGTCACCGCTCCCGCAGGTGCGGGGACGGACTTGTCCGCCGTGCCGGACGTGCCCGGCTTGTAGTCGGCGAAGAAGTCCCACCAGGCGCGGTCGACCGAATTCGGATCCTGGAGGTACTGCTGGTAGATCTCGTCGACGAGCCACTCATTGGGGCCGAAAGCAGCAGCGGGGTTGGACCCGGAGCCTGCTTCTTGATCGGTCGAGATGCTCGAGTTACTGGGGGACTGAGACGACACGGCGGCAACCGCCCTCTTCCGCTTCACAAGGTGATGGACAGCGGAAATCAAGGCTACGCCTCCCGAGCCGTTACGTGCAGGCCGGGCCGGTCTTCGTCGTGCACATCACATCGGAAGCCGGGTTTCGGCGCATGAAATGGCGGGAAACAAGCAGGGTTCCGCTGCCCTTCGGGTACGCGAGGCCGGTGGTACGGCCCCCTCGACCGTATCTCTTTCCTGGCCGTGAGGGAGAAACGGGTCCCTCCGCTTCGAACGCGGGGTCAACCGTGCAGGTGATGCTTACCCGGAAGAGTGACCTGGATCCGGCAGCCTCGGGCGGATTCGGCCACCCCGATGCGCCCGCCGTGCAGATCCACAGCCCAGCGGGCGATGGCGAGCCCGAGCCCCGTGCCGCCGTCGCTGCCGGGGCCGTGCGGGGACGGCGCCTGGCCGCGGTTGAAGCGCTCGAAGACCCGGTGGCGCTCCGCCTCCGGGATGCCGGGCCCCTCGTCGATGACCTCCAGCTCCAGCGACTCGGGATACTCCCCGCGCCGCGCCAGCACGGTGACCCGGCCGTGCGGCGGACTGTGCTTGACGGCGTTGTCGATGAGGTTGGCGACCACCTGGTGCAGGCGTTCCGCGTCCGCGTGCGCCGTCAGCTCGGGCGGCGACACGTCGAGGTGCAGATGGACGTCCGTACGGGAGTGGTTGCCCGAACCGGACGAGAGCCGGCGCTGCGAGGCGGCGAGATTCGCCTCCTTCAGCACGCCCGAGAGGTACGGCCACACCTCGAAGCGGCGCGCCTTGATGGCCACCACGCCGTTGTCCAGCCGGGAGAGGTCCAACAGGGTCTCCACCAGCCTGCCGAGGCGCTCGGTCTGTTTCAGGGCCGTGCGCATCGTCTCGGGGTCCGCGGCGGACACCCCGTCCACCACGTTCTCCAGGACGGCTCTGAGCGCCGCGATCGGTGTGCGCAGCTCGTGGGAGACATTGGCCACCAGCTCCTTGCGGTGCCGGTCCTCCGCCTCCAGATCGTCCGCCATGCGGTTGATCGTCTGCGCGAGGTCCCCGAGCTCGTCACGGCGTCCGGCGCCGCTCACCCGTCTCGTGTAGTCGCCGTGCGAGATCGACCGCGCCACGGCGCGCATCTCGTCCAGCGGCGCGGTCAGACCGTGCGCCACGAACTGGGTGATCAGCAGGGTGGCGATCACCGAGAAGACCGTGATGAACCGGAATTCGGTCCTGGTCCGCAGAGCGACGATCAGCAGTCCGGTCGTGATGAACACGGAGACCACCACCAGCGTGCCCAGCTTGGCCTTGATCGAGAAAGGCCGCAGTCCTGAGCCGGGCCGCGTCATGGCGCGGGTGTCTCCAGGGCGTAGCCGACGCCGTGCACGGTGCGGATCCGCTCGGCGCCGATCTTCCGGCGCAGAGCCTTGATGTGGCTGTCGACCGTACGGGTCCCGGAGGCGTCCGCCCAGTCCCAGACCTCGGCCAGCAGCTGCTCCCGGGACAGCACCGCACGCGGGGTGTTGGCCAGGCAGACCAGCAGGTCGAACTCGGTCGGGGTGAGGTGGACGTCGTCGGCGCGAACCCGGACGCGGCGCTGCGCGTGGTCGATCTCCAGCTCGCCGAGACGGAGGATGCCGCTGCGCGGTGTCACGGCGGCCAGTGCTGCCCGCTCGACCCGGCGCAGCAGGACGTGGACCCGCGCCGCCAGTTCCCGCATGGAGAACGGCTTGGTCATGTAGTCGTCGGCGCCGACCCCGAGTCCGACCAGCATGTCGGTCTCGTCGTCGCGTGCGGTGAGCATCAGCACCGGAACGGGACGCTGGGCCTGCACACGACGGCAGACCTCCAGGCCGTCGAAGCCGGGAAGCATGATGTCGAGCACCATCAGGTCGGGCTGCCAGGCCTCGGCCGCGTCCACGGCCGCGGGGCCGTCCAGTGCGGTCTGCACCAGAAAGCCCTCGGCCCGCAGCCGGGCGGAAATGGCGTCGACGATTGTCGCGTCGTCCTCGACCACCAGCACCCGGCGCTGAGCCCCGGGGGTGGCCGCGACGCCGTTGTGGGTGGTGTGTGTCTGTTCCATCGCCCCGCCCCTGCCCGTTCTCGCGGAGGCCATTCCCCCGGAGGCACGGTTATCGCTTGTGGATTTCGTCGGTGATCCCTTGTGCCGGTCAGCAGCGTAGAGGCAGAGGACGCCTCCCGGCTACGCAGGGTGTTGTCCGTCGTGAAGGTGTTACCCGCGGAAAGGAGACGGATCGGCGCAGTTGTGGGGCCCGGCCCGTGGCGCGACCGGGATGTGCATACCGGGTGGGGGTTCAGTCCTTCCGGAGTGCGAGATGGACCACGTCCGGAACACCTCGGGCAACGGCTACTTCTTCGGTCGTTACTGCGTGGAATCCGGCATTCCGCAGAGCTTCCCCGAAGTCGGCGGACGGCTGTGCGGACCACACCGCGAGGACTCCGCCCGGCGTCAGGCGCGCCCGGCAGGCCGCGAGACCGGTGGGCGAATAGAGGCTCTCGTTGTCCTCGGTGACGGTCCAGCCGGGGCCGTTGTCGATGTCCAGGCACAGGGCGTCGTAACGCTCCGTGGTCGTGTGGAGGTGGGTGACGAGATCCGCGCCGAGGATCGCGGTCCGCGGATCGGCGAGCGCCGCCCCGGAGATCCGGCCGAGCGGCCCGTCGAGGTGCCAGTCCACGACGGCCTGCTCCCGCTCGACGACCGTGATCCGGCCCCAGCGCGGCTCGTCGGCGGCGCGCACCAGTGAGAACCCGACGCCGAGCCCGCCGATCAGTACGGACGGGGCCGGCCGCGCGGCGGGCAGGGCGGCGAGCGCCGCGTCGACGAGGAGCCGTTCGGAGCGCCCGTCGGAGGTGTCCATCAGGAAGCATCCGTTGGCGATGATCTCGAAGTCGTCACCACGCTCGCGCAGGACGACTTCGCCGAACGGCCCTTCGCGCCGGTCGAGGACGATGGGCCGGTGGGCCTCTGTGGCTGGCATGGCGCGGTCTCCGGTCTCGGGCGGGACTGTTCCCGGCGGCCATCCTTCCCCGCTCCCGCTCCTCCGGACCAGCGAATTCCCGGAATGCCGCCCTCCGGAGGGCCTTCCGCCCCGCGGGTCGCGGCGCGGCCCGCGAGGGGGTCCGTCCTGAGGGACCGCCTGTGGCTCCGGTCCGTGGCGCGGCCGGGAATGGCCGCGCCCGGCGGGGCGCTGTTGCACGGGAGGGTGCCGCGTGGCAGGGGAGGGCGCCGCGGCACCGGATTCGCGCAGGCGGGGCGGTCGATCGCTGAGAGCGAACAGGCTCGGGGGAACATCCCAAGGCTCACAAGCATTGAGTCCACATAGCTCAACTTGCCTGCCGAAGGGGAGATCATGACTGCAGAGTCCAACGCGTCCGAGGCGTCCACGCCGATCGACCTGCCCGTGCTGCCGCTGGACGACGAGGTCGTGCTGCCCGGAATGGTGGTGCCGCTCGACCTGTCGGACGCGGAGGTGCGCGCAGCCGTGGAGGCGGCGCAGGCCGTCGCACGGCCCGGCGGCGGCAAGCCCGAGGTGCTGCTCGTCCCACGCATCGACGGGAATTACACCGGGACCGGTGTCCTGGGCACCGTCGAGCAGGTCGGACGCCTGTCGGACGGCGATCCGGGCGCCCTGATCCGGGCCCGTGACCGGGTGCGGATCGGCGCCGGGACGAGCGGGCCCGGCAACGCACTGTGGGTGGAGGGCACCCGTGTCGACGTAGCGCTGCCCGACCCCCTGCCCGGCTCCGTCACCGAGCTGGCCAAGGAGTACAAGGCCCTCGCGACCAGCTGGCTGAAGAAGCGCGGAGCCTGGCAGGTCGTGGACCGGGTCCAGCAGATCGATGACATCTCCGCCCTTGCCGACAATTCCGGTTACTCGCCCTTCCTCACCACGGCCCAGAAGGTCCAGCTCCTGGAGACCGCGGACGCGGTCGCCCGTCTGAAGCTGGCCATCCAGTGGCTCGGCGAGCACCTCGCCGAGCAGGACGTCGCCGAGTCCATCGCCAAGGACGTCCAGGAGGGCGTCGACAAGCAGCAGCGCGAATTCCTGCTGCGGCGCCAGCTCGACGCCGTACGCAAGGAGCTCTCCGAGCTCAACGGCGATCCGGAGGACGAGTCCGGCGACTACCGCACGCGCGTCGAGGCCGCCGATCTCCCCGCGCACGTCCGTGAGGCCGCGCTCAAGGAGGTCGAGAAGCTGGAGCGCGCCTCCGACCAGAGCCCCGAGGGGTCCTGGATCCGGACGTGGCTGGACACCGTCCTGGAGCTCCCCTGGACCGAGCGGACCGAGGACGCGTACGACATCCGCGGCGCCCAGGAGGTCCTCGACGCGGAACACGCGGGTCTGCAGGACGTGAAGGAGCGCATCACCGAGTACCTCGCGGTGCGCAAGCGCCGTGCGGACCGCGGGCTCGGTGTGGTCGGAGGCCGGCGCGGCGGCGCGGTGCTGGCACTGGTCGGCCCACCCGGCGTGGGGAAGACCTCCCTCGGGGAGAGCGTCGCGCACGCCATGGGGCGCAAGTTCGTCCGGGTCGCGCTCGGCGGCGTCCGGGACGAGGCGGAGATCCGGGGCCACCGGCGCACGTACGTCGGCGCGCTCCCGGGGCGGATCGTCCGGGCGATCAAGGAGGCCGGTTCGATGAACCCGGTCGTCCTGCTCGACGAGATCGACAAGGTCGGTTCGGACTTCCGCGGCGACCCCGCGGCCGCCCTGCTCGAAGTGCTCGACCCGGCGCAGAACCACACCTTCCGGGACCACTACCTGGAGGTCGAGCTCGACCTCAGCGACGTCGTGTTCCTGGCCACGGCCAACGTCCTCGAATCCATCCCCGAGGCACTGCTCGACCGCATGGAGCTGGTCACCCTGGACGGCTACACCGAGGACGAGAAGGTCGTCATCGCCCGGGACCACCTGCTCCCGCGCCAGCTGGAGCGGGCGGGTCTGGAGAAGGACGAGGTCGGTCTGGACGAGTCCGCACTGCGCAAGCTGGCGGGCGAGTACACCCGGGAGGCCGGGGTGCGGAACCTGGAGCGGGCCGTCGCACGCCTGCTCCGCAAGGTCGCGGCCCAGCACGAACTGGGTGAGCGGGAACTCCCGTCCACGGTGTCCGAGGAGGACCTGCGGGGTCTGATCGGACGACCGCACCACGTGCCGGAGTCCGCGCAGGACCCGGCCGAGCGCCGCACCGCGGTGCCGGGCGTGGCCACCGGGCTCGCGGTGACGGGAGCGGGCGGCGACGTGCTGTTCGTCGAGGCGTCGCTGGCCGACCCGGAGACCGGCGCGTCCGGACTGACCCTGACCGGTCAACTGGGCGACGTGATGAAGGAGTCCGCGCAGATCGCGCTGAGCTTCCTGCGCTCGCACGGTGCGGAGCTGGAGCTTCCCGTCGCGGACCTCAAGGACCGGGGCGTGCACATCCACTTTCCGGCGGGCGCGGTCCCGAAGGACGGACCGAGCGCGGGTATCACCCTGACGACCGCGCTGGCCTCGCTGCTCTCCGGGCGGCTGGTCCGCACGGACGTGGCGATGACCGGTGAGGTGTCGCTGACCGGACGGGTGCTGCCGATCGGTGGCCTGAAGCAGAAGCTGCTGGCCGCCCACCGCGCGGGCATCACCACCGTGGTGATCCCCCAGCGCAACGAGGCCGACCTGGACGACGTCCCGGCCGAGGTCCTCGACAAGCTGGAGGTCCACCCGGTCACCGACGTCCGCCAGGTGCTGGAGATCGCACTGGCCCCGGCCTCGGCCAGGGCGCGGGACAGGCTCCCGGCCGCCGCGTAGGCGTCACGCTGTGACGGACGTGGCTCCACGTCCGCGGCCGGTACGGACGGCCCGCTCTCCCCCCGGAGGGCGGGCCGTTCCGCGTGCCGGGACGGGTCAGGGGCGGTAGACCGTGCCGGGCTCCGGCTCCGCGGGGGCCATCAGCTGGGGGACGGTCACGAAGGTGTACCCCCGCTCCTTCAGCGTGTCGATGATGCCCGGCACCGCGGGTACCGTCCCCTTGTAGATGTCGTGCAGCAGGATGACCCCGTCCTTGCCCGCCTGGTCGAGTATCCGCTGCCTGATCAGCGCGGAGTCGTTCGTGGAGTAGTCCTTGGCGGTCGCGCTCCACAGGATCTGGGAGAGCCCGAGCTCCTCGCAGATCCCGGAGACGGTGTCGTCGGTGCGGCCCTGCGGAGGACGCATCAGCCGGGGCTTCTTCCCGGTGATCCGCTCTATCGCGAGCTGGGTCTTCTCCAGCTCGGCCCGTATCTCGTCGGGCTTCTTGCCCGTCAGGATCTCGTGCGACCAGGTGTGGTTGGCGACCTCGTGGCCCTCGTCGGCGATGCGCCGCACCGTCTCCGGGTGCTTCAGGACGTGGTTCTTCCCCAGGAGGAAGAACGTGGCCGGCACCTTCTTCTCCTTGAGGACGTCCAGGAGGTGCGGGGTGTCCTCCGCGGGTCCTGCGTCGAACGTCAGCGCGATGCACTTTGCCTTGCGGCAGTCCACCGGTCCGAACGCCCCCTTGGCGTCGGAGGCGGCGTCGGCGCGGGCGGATCCGGGAGCCGTGGTCTCCATCGAGCAACCGCCGAGCGTGAGTGTGAGGGCCGTCACCAGGGCGGCGGTCAACCCTCTGCCGATGGACGTCATCTTTCCGGGCACAGCAGGCACAGCAGGCACAGCAGGCACAGCAGGCACAGCACGTCACTCCCCGTGGGTCGGCCGCACACCGGCGGTGCGGCACGTCGTGACTATACATAGGGTGTATACGTGCAGTGCATAGCGGGTTCGGGGTGGCGTCGAAACCCCACGGCCAGGGGCTCGCCACCTGGTGGCACTCGCCAACGCCTGAGGACGCGTGCGGCGGCGCCGGGCCCCACGCGGTCGGGTGCGCTGCTCGGGTGGTCGTGGTCGCCGGCCGCCCGGGTCCGGCGACGAAGCCGCACGCTGACCCGCGGCCCGGAAGGGGGTCCGGCCGCCGCCGGAGGCCCGCGCCTGCGAAATACTGGGCTCAGCTGCGGAGATGGCCGGAGCCGAAAGAAACTTTCATCGGCGGGAAAGCGTATGAGGGGTGCTGACGTGCACGGGAGCGGAAGCGACGGTGAGCCCGGCTTCATGGCCGGGAGCGTGGTGGACCATGAGTTCCTCGCGCTGGAGCGTGAGTTGGCTGTCTTTCTGCGCCGCGCACGGGCCACCTCGGGGGAGATGGCCCGCGAGGTCCACCCGGATCTGGAAGCCGCGGCCTACGGGCTCCTCGTGCGGCTGGAGTCGGCCGGGAGTCAGCGGGCCACGGATCTCGCCGCCTACTTCGGGGTGGGCAAGGCGACCATGAGCCGTCAGCTGCGTGCCCTGGAGGGTCTCGGCCTGGTGGCACGGGAGACCGACCCGGCGGACGGCCGTGCCTCGCTGGTCCGTCTCACCGACGAGGGCCTCGCCCGGTTCCGCAGCGTCCGCGACGCGCGACGAGGCCGCTACGCCCGGAAGCTCGCGGGCTGGGACCGGACCGAGGTCGCGGAACTGGCCCGCCTGCTGCATCACTTCAACGAGCGCGCCGAGGAGTGACGCACGTCCTGGAGGTGCGGGACTACAGCTCGACGAGGGCCGCCGTCGCGTCGTCGTGCGTCTTGCCGCGACGCAGGTACACGCGGTCGGTGTCGGCGCGCTCCAGTTCCCTGACGCGGTCGATCAGCCCCTGGGGCCCTTCCTTCCGCAGCACCCTCAGGGCGGCCTTCCAGTCGCCCTCCCCGAACTTCTCCGTCCAGCGGCTCGCCCCGTCGGTCAGCGCCGCCAGCGCGCGGACCTCCGTCCGGGGCGTCTCGCCGGTCACCGCGCGTGACGCCGCCGAAGGGTCCGCGGCGGCCGTGAAGAAGCCGCCCTCCTTGTTCCGTACGCGCGCGTCCGCGATCTCCTCCGAGGCGAGGGAGCCGGGCGGCAGCCGGTCGAGGCGGTCGTCGAGCAGCGGTCCGACCGTGCCGTCGGGGCCCTCGACGAGAAGGGCCGAGTCGGACAGCACCAGGTGCTCGACCCTCTCGTCGTCCCAACGCGCCAGGACCACCGTTGCCTGAGGCGTGCGGGGGTGAGAAAGGTCACAGAGGGAACGATGCGTGTCGGCGGTGCGCCGGATGGACTCCGCGAGGATCTCGGTGAGCGTCAGATCCCTCCGCGAAGCGGACAGTTCGGCCAGAGTGCCTCCGAGCCGTGCCGTGAACCACGGGACCGAGTGCACACAGCCGTCGCCGCCCGCGGGCGGCGTCACGCCGTCCAGCAGGACGAGGGCGCCACCCCGGCCGCCCGCAGGGGCGATGGCCGATACCCAGTCCTCGTTGGGGCGTTCGGGGCTGCCCGGCTCGGTGGCGAGTTCGATGCGCATCCAGCCAGTCTGCACGATGCCTTCACGGAGCCTGCACGATCCCGGGGTTGGACCGTACCAGCAGGTCAGAATGGCCCCGGGCCCGGAACCCGGGGCTCCCCGCATATGCGGGCGGGCATACTGCCAAAGCCGGGCGCGAAGTTCCACCCGGTGGTCCATGCATGCCCGGCGGCGTCCGTGGGGAGACTTGTTCGCCAACTCCGGATTGATGTTCACTCGTTCGAGTGGCGGAGCGGTTGATGCGCGGCCCCCCTCCCAAATGCGCTGGAATGGTCGGAAGCCGTACGGTGCCCACCAGGGCGGGGTGCCCATTCACGTGACTGCGCGTCACCTCTGCTTCAAGGGCGGACGAGTCAAGATTGCGAGCACCGGTGCAGAAGAAGCGGCCTCGGAGCAAGGACAGCACGCGCGAGGAGTCCGGGGCGATGCCTCAGGCAGCGGGTGCCGCCAAGCGGACCGCGCGGGTACGCAGCCGGCTCGTCGCCGGCGTCGCCGTCGTGGGGATCACCGTCATCGCGGCGGGCGCCCCGGCGGCCCTCGGCGCGTCCTCCGATCTCAACGAGTCCCAGCGGCTGGTCACGCTCGCCGAGCTGAACCAGCAGGCGATCACCCTCGCGCACTCCCTCGCGGACGAGCGCGACGAGGTCACCGCCCACATCGCGGGCGGGCGTGAGGACGAGGACCCCAACGACGGCGACGACGGCACGTCGAGCCCCGCGGCCCGTGTCGACCAGCAGGTCGACGAGATCCGGGAGGCGGCGCCCGCAGCCCTGCGCCGGGACCTCGCCGCGATCCCCTCGCTCCGCCGGACCGCCCTCACCGGCAAGGGCTCGGCGATGGAGGCCTACCAGGCCTACTCCGAGGTCATCGAGAAGCTCCACGACCTCGCGGACGAACTCGCCGAGAAGACCCCGCCGCGGGCCGCCGACGCCACCCGTGCCCCGCTCGCCCTCGGCGGCGCCGTCGAACAGGCCTCGGCCGCCAGGGGCCTGCTCCTGGCCGCGCTCGCCGTGCCCGGCACCAAGCCGCAGCAGCAGCAGATCGACCCGTTCACCGGCCTGCCCGTGCAGAGCCAGGACGAGGGCGGCAGCGAGGACGACCGCAACCGCGACGAGCTGAGCGCCGCCGCCCAGCAGGCACGGGTACGCGAACTCGCCTCCCTCGCCGACTTCGACCAGTCCGCCGGGCCCTCCGCCCGGGACCGGCTGGCCTCCACGGTCACCGGCCCCGAGGTCACCAGGGCGGAGAGGTACCTCACCCGGTTCACCGACCGCCCCGAGCTGTCGGACGAGGACCGGGCGGCCGACCCCGCAAAGGTCGAGGCCGCGCTCTCCGCACGGATCGACCGCATGCGCGGCGTCGAGTCCGCGCTGGGCACCGCGCAGGTCAAGCGCCTGGAGCTGCTGCGCGACGACGACGTCACCGCACTGGAGCTCCGGCTCGCCCTGCTCGGCGGCTGCCTGCTGATCGCCGTCGGTGTCTCCACGGCCGTCGCCCGCACCCTCACCCAGCCGCTCGCCGTCCTGCGGATCGGGGCCGGCCGGATCGCCGCCGAACCCGAGACCGCCGAACCGATCCGCTACACCGGGCGCAACGACGAGTTCGCGCAGGTCGTACGGTCCATCAACGCCCTGCACGGAAAGCTGCACGGCCTGCACCACGACGTCGCCGGCCGGCTCGGGACCATGCAGACCGAGCGGGACGAACTGGTCGCGGGCCGCGAGGCCCTCACGCTCCAGCGGGCCGAGCTCCAGGTCAGGGTGGCGGAGCTCTCCGGGCAGCTCGAGCGGCTGCGGAACACGGTCCACCACACCTTCGTCAACCTGTCGCTGCGCACCCTCGGCCTGGTCGAGCGCCAGCTCGGCGTCATCGAGGGACTGGAGGAGCGCGAGCAGGACCCCGAGCGCCTCGCGACCCTCTTCAAGCTGGACCACATGGCCACCGTCATGCGGCGCCACAGCGAGAACATGCTGGTCCTCGCCGGCACCGACCACAACCAGGGGCACTCGGGCCCGATCCCGCTCGTCGACGTACTGCGCGCCGCGGTCAGCGAGATCGAGCGGTACGAGCGGGTCACCATCCAGTCGCTGCCGCCGCACTCCCAGGTCGCGGGCTTCGCCGCCGACGACCTGAGCCACCTCGTGGCCGAACTCCTGGAGAACGCGACGTCCTTCTCGCCGCCCGACTCCCATGTCGAGCTCTCCGGCTGGCTGCTGGAGACCGGGGAGGTGATGCTCTCCGTGCAGGACGAGGGCATCGGCATGTCGGCGGTCCGGATGGGCGAACTCAATGCCAGGCTGGCCGACCCGGCATCCTTCGAAGCGGGCGAACAGGCCGCGGACGGGGCCGGGCTGGGTCTTCAGGTGACCTCGCTGCTGGCTGCCCGCCACGGCGTACGAGTGCAGCTGCGCGAACAGAAGGGGAGCGGGGTGACCGCGGTCGTCGTTCTTCCGCAGGCGCTGCTGCCCAAGGCGCCGCCGGCGGCCTCCCCGCCGCCCGTCACGCTGCCGGGGGACGCGCCCGCCCTGAACCTTCCGGGATCGGTGGCCGAGGCCAACTCCAACGCGTTGCCGCCCCGTTCGGCCCTGGCCGCCGGGGACCCGCTGATCGCGGCCGCGGAGCGGACCCTGGAGGCGGCGGGCACGGAGCCCGCCGCGTCGCAGCCGGTGGCGACCGAGCCCGCCTCTGTCCCGGCTCCCGCCGAGCCCACGGCCGACACCGAGCCCGCGGTCCCCGCCGCGCCAACGCCTTCCGCCACGCCCGCGCCCTCCGCCGACGAGGAGCCCGACGCCGAGACCACCATGCAGGTCCGGCTCCCCACGCAGAAGGACGCGCAGAAGGACGCGAAGAGGGACGCGCCGAGCCCGTACGCCATCGGGCCCGACCGCCACGAGCGCGCCGCCGACACCAGTCCCGCCACGGCACCCGCTCCGGCCGCCGAAGCCGTTCCGGCCCCCCGGCAGCCGCTGACCGGAATCGGCGAGGAGGTGCCCGACCCGGCGCCTTCGCCCGAGCGCCTCACCGACAAGGGGCTGCCCAAGCGCACCCCCAGGATCGCCGCCGCTCCGTCGGCCCCGGTCACCGAGCGGAAGGGCAGCCTGGACAAGGACGCCCTGCGTCGCCGGCTCGGAGGCTTCCACCAGGGCGCGAAGGACGGCCGCCGCGATGTCGAGGCCGAGATCGCCGACAGCGGCGCACAGACCGACCACGACCGTACCGACGGTCGTATCGATGAGACGGGGGACACAGTCGAGGAGGCACGCAGTTGACTGCGCCCAGCACATTCGGGCTGAGCACCGAGGCCCGGAATCTTCACTGGTTGCTGAGCAATCTCGTGGAGGAGGTGCCCGGGGTCCATTCCGTCACCGTCGTCTCGTCCGACGGGCTGATGCTGCTCTCCTCGGACCCCGGTCTCGCGGCGGCCAGGACGGCGGAACGGCATACGGGCCCCAGGGGTTCCAGCGCCGACCTCGCCACCATCGTCTCCGGCATCGGTTCCCTCACGATAGGCGCCGCCAAACTGATGGACGGCGGCGGCGTCAAGCAGACGATGGTCGCGATGGACGAGGGCAGCGTCTTCGTCATGTCGATCAGTGACGGATCGCTGCTCGGTGTACACGCCACCGCTGACTGCGACATGAGTGTCATCGCCTACCACATGGCGCTCTTCGTCGGCCGTGCCGGACACGTACTCACCCCCGAACTCCGCAGTGAGCTGCGCAAATCGATGGAGAGCACCCAGTGACGTCAGCTGCTGAACCCGTACGAAAACTCCCCGTCAGGGGTGCCGACCGCAAGGCCGCACGGGTCCGTCCGTACTCCCTCACCGGCGGCCGGACCCGCTTCGGCCACGTCCTGCTCGTCGAGACGTTCGTGGCCGCGCTGGACGCTCCCGAGGAGCGCCGCGAGCTCACGAACGGCAACCTCGCCTCGCGGGTCATGCCGGAGCTGCACGCCATCGTCGAACTCTGCCGCCGCATGCGTACGGTCGCGGAGATCTCGGCCCTGCTGAAGATGCCGCTCGGTGTCGTGCGGGTGCTGCTCAGCGACTTGGCCGACCAAGGAAAGATCCGCGTCTACGGGACCGGTCACGGCACCGGCCAGCCCGACCGCGCGCTGCTCGAAAGGGTGCTCAATGGACTCCGTCGTCTCTGAGGCGCCGCTCTCCACCCCACGTCAGCGGGGTCCGCAGGACCGGCCCGAGGAATCGGTCCAGTCCTGGCAGCTCGACCACACGCGCGCGCCGATCGCCACCAAGATCGTGGTCGCGGGCGGATTCGGCGTGGGCAAGACGACGTTCGTCGGCTCGGTCTCCGAGATAACCCCGCTGCAGACCGAAGCGCTGATGACGCAGGCCAGCGAGGAGACCGACGACCTCACGGCCACGCCCGACAAGGTCACCACGACCGTCGCGATGGACTTCGGCCGTCTCACGCTCGACGACGACCTCGTCCTGTACGTCTTCGGGACCCCCGGTCAGCAGCGCTTCTGGTTCATGTGGGACGACCTGGTGCGCGGCGCGATCGGTGCCGTCGTCCTGGCCGACACACGGCGGCTCGCCGACTGCTTCGCCGCGCTCGACTACTTCGAGAGCTGCGGCCTCCCCTACATCGTGGCGGTCAACCACTTCGAGGGGTCGCCCGGTTTCGAGGAGGCCGATGTCAGGGAGGCCCTGACCATAGCTCCGCACGTGCCTGTTGTGATCATGGATGCGCGTAAGAGGATCACCGTCGTCGAGTCGCTGCTCGCCCTGGTGGGCCACGCACTCGACGTCGCCCCCGAGTAACGACAGACGCACCCAGTACACGTAACGGAGAACCGCGATGCGGAAGATACTCATAGTCGGAGCCGGCCAGTCCGGTCTTCAGCTGGCCCTCGGACTGCAGTCCAACGGGTACGAAGTCACCCTGATGTCCAATCGCACCGCGGACGAGATCCGGTCCGGCCGGGTCATGTCGACGCAGTGCATGTTCCACACGGCCCTCCAGCACGAGCGCGACCTGCAGCTCAACTTCTGGGAGTCGCAGGCCCCGCAGATCGAGGGTGTCGGCGTCTCGGTCGCCGGGCCCGACTCCTCGCGCGTCATCGACTGGGTGGGCAAGCTGGACGGCTTCGCCCAGTCCGTCGACCAGCGCGTGAAGATGGCCGGCTGGATGGAGACCTTCGCCCAGCGCGGGGGGCAGCTCGTCATCCACGGTGCCGCGGTCTCCGACCTGGACTACTTCTCCCGTACGTACGACCTGGTGATGGTCTCCGCCGGCAAGGGCGAGCTGGTCTCCATGTTCGGCCGGGACGCCTCCCGTTCGCCGTACGATGCCCCGCAGCGCGCGCTGGCCGTCGCCTACGTCCACGGTCTGGGCCCCCGCCCGGAGCACCCCGAGTTCGACGCGGTGCGCTGCAACCTGGTCCCGGGCGTCGGTGAGCTCTTCATCATGCCGACCCTGACGACGTCGGGCCGCGCGGACATCCTGTTCTGGGAGGGCATCCCCGGCGGTCCCCTCGATGCCTTCCAGGGCATCAAGGACCCGTCGGAGCACCTGGCCAGGACGTTGGAGCTCATGGAGCAGTACACCCCGTGGGAATACGCGCGCGCCACCAAGGTCGAGCTGACCGACGCCAACGCCACACTGGCGGGCCGTTACGCCCCGACCGTCCGCAAGCCCGTCGGTCGGCTGCCCGGCGGTGGCCTGGTCCTCGGCGTCGGGGACGTGGTCGTCGCCAACGACCCGATCACCGGCCAGGGTTCCAACACCGCGTCCAAGTGCGCGCACTCCTACCTGCACTCGATCCTCGAGCACGGCGACCGTCCGTTCGACGAGGAGTGGATGGAAGCCACCTTCGAGCGTCACTGGGAGAACACGCAGCACGTCGTGAAGTGGACGAACGCGATGCTCGGGCCGCCGCCGGAGCACGTGCTGAACCTGATCGGTGCCTCCGGTCAGCTCCAACCGGCCGCCGACCGCTTCGCCAACGGGTTCAACAACCCGGCGGACTTCGACAACTTCTTCTTCGAGCCCGAGAAGACGAACGCGTACCTCGCCTCGCTCACCGGCGCCCAGGGCTGACACCCACGCGCTCAGGAACCGGGCCGTCACCTCCGTCACGCAGACACGGACGGATGTGACGGCCCGGTTCTCATGCGTCCGGGGCGTCGTACCCCGTGTCCGACCCCGAGGTGGCGTCGTCGGGCAGCTCCGGCAGGGTGTACGCGCTCAGCGGCTCGCTGTCCGGATCCGGGCGGACCGCGCCCAGCAGGGGGTTGGACGCGAGGGGGGACACCTTCACCAAGGCCCCGGGCCTGGGAGCCTGCACGACGAGGCCGTTGCCGATGTACAGCGCCACGTGCGTCGCCTTCGGGAAGTAGACCACCAGGTCACCGGGGCGCAGCGAGCCGACCGGAACCTTCGGCAGCTCCCGCCACTGCTCCTGCGACGTCCGCGGAATCGTCCGCCCCGCGTCCGACCAGGCCTGCGAGGTGAGCCCGGAGCAGTCGTAGGATTCCGGCCCCTCGGCGCCCCAGACGTACGGCTTGCCGATCTGCTCGACCGCGAACCGCACTGCCTCGCCGCCCTCCTCGGACGGCGGCCGGACGGAGCTGAGTGCCCCCGAGGCGGTCAGCGCGTCCTGTGCCTCGCCGACGTTCTTCCGCTCCAGTGCCGACAGGGCCGTGAGTTGCTCCGCGGACAGCGAGGCCAGCATCGCCTCGATGCCCTTCAGCCGGGTCTCCACGGTGTCGCGCTGCTTCTTCCGCTGCGTGGCCAGTGCCCGCTGCCGGTCCTGCGCCGTCCGGGACCTGGCCGCCAGTTTCTCGGCGTGCTTCTCCGCGCCGGTCAGCCGGTCCACCACGGCCGACCGGCCGGCTTGGGCCCGCTCGATGACGTGGGTCTGCTCCAGGGCGCGCGCCGGGTCATCGGCGAGCAGCAGGCGCAGATAGACGGAGAAGTCCGTGTGCCCCTGGTACTGGTCACGCGCCAGCCGCCCGGCGTCACGGCGGCCCGAGTCCAGTGCCGTCCGGGCCCTGGCGAGCTCGGCCCGCAGTCTCCCGGCCTCGGCCGTACGCTTCTTCAGCTCCTCCTCGGTGCCGTTGTAGAGCTCGCCGGCCTCCTCGGCCGTCCGGTAGAGCGTCTGCAACTGCTTCAGCAGCCCCGCCACGCTCTGCGGCGCCGCTCCGGCAGCCGGAGCGGGGCCCGGCCCCGTCGGCGGCCCGGTGGTGCCGCGGCCGGGTCCGGCAGGCTCGGCGAGGGCGGGGGAGGCGGCGACGACCGCGGCCAGCGCCGCCGTGCAGAGGGTACGTACGAGTCTTCCTGACACGACATCACCTCCGGTGACAGGGGTGATGCCGATTAATCGGACTACCCCACAAATGGTCGGATCTCGACCATCCGGTCACTCGGCCGGAGGTGATGCAAGGACCGTCCCGCGCGCCGCCCAGGGCGCACCCCGAACGGAGGACGCGCGGACGTCACGCCAGGGGGAAGGCGTAGAAGGCCCGTTCCCTCTGGACGACCGTCGTCCTCCCGGCGGCCAGCACCCGGTACCACGCGGTGACGGTGGCGCCCTTCGGGTCCCGGGCCCCGTTGTCCTGGAACTTCCACAGCCGGCGTCCGTCCGCCGCGCCGAACGCGGTCACCTGCGAGCCGTCCGCGGCGAGCAGGGTCTTTCCGCCGCCGCTGAGCGCGATGGCGGGGGCGTAGTCGCCGAGCGGAACCTCGGTGGAACGCCGCCAGAGCAGCTTCCCGGTCGCCCGCTCGACGGCGGCGACCTCCTGGTTGCGGTTGGTGGTGTGGAGCACCGCCCCCGCCGGGACGGGGGTGCCGAAGACGGACGCCGCCGTGCCGTTGAGGGTCCAGACCGGCTTTCCGGTGCCGGTCTCGAACGCCTGCAGATCGTCGCCCACCGCGCCGTACAGCCGTCCGTCCTCGTCACCGACCGCCGAGCCGGTGGGTGTGACGGTGCCGAACTGACGGGTCCACAGCAGCTTTCCCGTGGCGCGGTCGAAGCACCGGAAGGACGCCTTGCCCTTGCCCGCCGCGGCATCGGCGGGGGTGAGCGTGCCGGCGTCCTGGCGCACGACGAGGTCGGTGTCCCTGACGGCGGTCAGGCGGTGGACCGGGGTGCCGGGAGCACGGCCCGCGGGGACGGCGGCGCGCCAGAGCTCCTTGCGCCGGACGATGTCGTACGCGAAGAGGTACGCCTTGACCGCCTGGGTGTCCTTGCCGGGCTTCTTGCCCTTCTTCGGCTTGGGCGCCTTCACGGTCACGGTGTGGGAGCCGGTGAACCAGAGGACGGATCCGGACAGACCGGTGAGCGTGCCCACCTTCATGTTCGGGACGCCGGTGAACTGGTCCACGAACCGCACCCGGTGTTCGATCCGCCCGTCCTTCGGCGACAGCCAGAGGAACTCGGTCGGACTCGCCAGGAAACACAGGCCGTCGCCGGCCGCCAGGACCGCCTGGGCGCCCGCGGCGTCGGCACGCTCCCAGATCTTCCGCCCGGTCCGCAGGTCGACGGCGGTCGCCCGTGTCTCGTCCGTCAGTACCAGCAGCCTGTCCCGCCAGATGCCGGCGGTGAGCGGAGCCGGCGAGGCGGCCGGGTGGGTGTAGATCCACCGGGGATCCGGGGCCCGGCCGGGGACGGTGGGGCCGGTCCTGCCGGCCGGTTTGTCGTCGGCGGCGGAGGCGGGCTCGTCCGACCCGAGGGCGGAGACGGCGGCTCCGCCCAGGACCAGCCCTGCCGCACCGGCGGCGACAGCGGTGAGCAGCGCCCGCCGGCTGGTGCCCGGCGCGGACTCGGCGCGGGGCGCGGCGGCCGGTGCGGTGGCGGGCAGGGGGAGCGGGGCGGGCGCGGGCAGTGCCGGGGGCGTGGTGGCAGCCGGGTACGCGTAGGGGTACGGCTGTGCGGGTGCGGGTGCGGGTGCGGGTTGGGGTGCCGGTGGCAGGGCGGCTGCGGCGGGGCGCGGGGGCGCGGTGCCGGTCGCTTCGTGGGGGAGGGCGAGCTGGGTCGTCGCGCGGTCGGACTGCGGCACGCGTGCGCCGGTTCCCAGGAAGCGCGTCGTCCGGCTGTCCTCGCCGATGTCCCCGTAGCCCTGCGCCCCGTCCGTGACCGCGCCGCCGGTCGAGGCGCCGTCCGTGGGCACTTCGTCCGTGGGCGTCCCCTCGGCGGCGGGGACCGCGTCCTCGACCGGGTTCACCGGAGGCTCCTGAACCGGGTCGGCCGGAGGCTCCAGGGCTCGCGCGCGGGCGGCCTGGTCCGCCACCGCGGCCGACAGCGGTCCGGGGAGCCAGCCGCCCTTGGCGAGGCCGGCCGCGCCCTCCAGCGCCAGCTCCGCCGCCACCGCTCCCGCACCGGGCCGGTCGTCCGGGTCCTTCGCGAGGCAGCCCGCGATCAGCGCGCGCAACTCGTCCGGCACCGAGCCCAGTTCCGCCGAGCCGTGCGCGATGCGCTCGGCCGCCTCGTCGGCGGGTCCGTCGGCGAGCGGAGTCGTCCCGGTCGCCGCGTACGCCAGCAGCAGGCCCAGGACGAACAGGTCGGACGCCGGGCCGGCCTCCTCGCCCTCCACCTGCTCCGGGGTGAGATAGCCCAGCCGCACCGACAGCTGTCCGCTCTCCCGGGACTCGGCGGAGGCCGCCGCCCCCAGGGGCCCGAACGCGGTGAGCCGGGGCCCGTCCGCGGCCAGGAGCACCGTCTCCGGCGCCAGCCCCTGAAGCACTGCCCCGGTGGCGTGCACCCGGGAGAGGGTCTCGGCCAGGCCGGCACCGATTATCCGCACGGCACGCTCGGGCAGCGGACCGGCGAGACCGATCGCCTCGGCGAGCGTCACCGCGGGCACGTAGGCCGCCGCCGTCCACAGCGCGTCGTCCTCCGGCGCGGCGAGCGGAGGCTGCACCCAGCCGCCGGCGAGACGCTCGGCGGTACGGGCCTCGGACCGGAAGCGGCGCCGGAAGGCGGGTACGGAGGCGAGGGCGGGGCGTGCGGCGGTCACCACGGCGAGATCGTCGCCGTCCGCGCCCCGGGCCAGGTAGTGCACCGAGCTCGCACTCTCGCGGAAGCGCGCCAGCGCGGTGTACGGGCCGAAGCGGCGTGGATCGTCCTGACGCAGCGCCTCCATGGCGCACCCCCCTTGTGACCGTGCCCTCGGCACCTGACCGCCGATCTTACGGGCGCGTGCCCTGATGACGCTCAGGACCCACTGCGGCGCCTGGTCCAGGGCCACTTGGGGGTGAAGTGCTCCCGGCCGTCGGGGGCGTACTCGTACACCCAGCCGCGCTGGAGCCCGAGCCGTTTCGAATGGCCGGCCGGGGCGCGCCGGTAGGCGTACACGGTGGCGGGGCCACCGTCGGCGTCCGGCACCGGGACCTCGTACCACTTCGGCGGATGGCCGGTCGGTCCGAGCAGGACGGGCAGGACCCGGCCGTCCAGGGGGCCGCCGCGGAAGGGCGTGTTCTCGCTTTTCACCGGGCCAGTCTGACCCAGGGACCCTCAGCCCGGCGGCAGCAGGTGCGCGGCCCGGCCGGCCACCGGGATGATCAGCGTCGCCAGCCGTCCGGCGGGGCCGTCGGCGGTCTCCTTGCCCAGCAGCTCCGCCACCACGGTCCCCGTCTCCTCGTCCGAGGCGGCGGTGGCCGCGAGCAGGGCCATCAGATGGTCGACCAGCCAGCCCCGCAGGTCGGAGGCGTCCGGTCGCTTCCCCTCGTCCAGCCAGATCAGGGACGCCGCCTCCACGGCCGCGATCCAGGTGCGCACCATCATCCGCAGGCGCGGCCCGGCGGGCTCCTGCCCCTGACCGCCGCCCCGGCCGAGGTGGAGCAGGATCTGCTCGGCGGCCGACCGGCGCACGCCGTCCACGATCGTCGACGTCCGCGAGGTCTCGGCCACGCTTCCGCCGCGCAGCAGCGCGCTGAACCCGGCGTCGTGCTGGTCGACGAAGCCGAGGTACCGGTCCAGGACCCGGCTCACGCGCTCGGTGGGCGGGCCGACGGCGGGTTCCGCGAAGCAGAGCGTCAGCTGCTCGGCGGCCGATCCGAGGGCGGCCTCGTACAACTGCTGTCTGCCGCCGGGGAAGTAGCGGTAGACCAGGGGGCGGGACACCCCGGCCGCGGCCGCCACCTCGTCGATGGACACGTCGTCCGGCGCCCGGTGGGCGAAGAGCGTGAGTGCCGCGCCGAGCAGTTGGGCGCGGCGCTCCTCGACACCGAGCCGTCGGTACGCGCGGGCCGGCGGTGCTGCGGGTGCGGAGGTCATACCCCGAAGCCTAAGGCCGACCGGCGCGCAGGGGGCGGCGTCGCGAGGTGCCGGCGCCCCCTGCCGCCCGGCCGGGGACGGCTTCAGGCCAGCAGACCCGAGCTCTTCCACAGCCTGCGTCCCACCCCGTTGAGCACACCGATGTCGTCGAAGAAGTCGGTGAGCCGCTTCGCCCCCGTCTGCATGACCTCCGCCCGGTGGCCGCTCGCCTTCACCTGCGCGACGGCTTCGTGCCGGTCCAGGCCCACGTTGTCGTAGACCTGCGGGTTGACGAAGCAGACGGAGAAGACGCGGGCCGCCTCCCCGCAGTTGATCCGGGTGAGCCGGCGCTCCCAGTGCGGCGCGGTGACCATCTGGCGGCGCAGCTCCTCCCGTGCGTAGCGCACGTGCCGGGCCTCCTCGACGACATGGATGCGGGTCACTCCGCGCACGAGCGACTGGACGCGCTCGTCGGGGAAGGTGAGCCGCTGCATCCAGTCCAGGATCTCCTCGCCGAGCAGGGTCGCGGCGAAGGAGCCCGGGGTGGTGGAGATGGTCTTCAGCACCCGCGCCAGGTTGTGGTAGCGCCGGGGGACCGGGTAGCTGGGAGCCCCGCCCCACTCGATCATGCGGGCGAACATCATGGAGTGCCGGCACTCGTCGGCTATCTCCGTGAGGGCGTACCGGACGTGCTTGCTGGTCACGGACTTGTCGTAGATGTGCCGGACGAGCAGCTGCATCAGGATGATCTCGAACCAGATCCCGAGCGAGGCCAGCGACGCCGCCTCGTGCCGGGCCAGCTCCATCCGCTGGTCCTCCGACATCTTCCGCCACAGCGGGGTGTCGTAGAGGGAGACCAGCTCCGGTGGCCAGAACCACTTGCCGTCCTCGGCCGGCGAATCCCAGTCCAGCTCGGTGTCCGGATCGAAGGAGTGCTTGGCCGAGGCCTCGAGCAGGCGGGCCGCGACCTGTTCGCGGTCCTTGAGCGGGCCGAGCGCGTCGCGCAGCGCCTGGATGTCCTCGTCGGTCACGGTCGTCATGGCTGAAGGCACCTCGCACAGGGGTTACCGGCGGTCAGGTTTCCGGTCATGAATTATGAGACTGCCTGTCAGCAAGGCAGTCAATCCCCTGTGCACGACTTGTTGACCGCGCGTCTACCAACGTGTGAACCTGCCAACTGACGTCAGTACCACGGAATCGCACGATCCTCGCCAGGCGAAGGAGCTGTCCGTGTCGACACACGACCTCTACATCACCCCGCCCGCGGCCCCGACATGGCAGGTGCCCGCCTCCGGAGCGGCCCGGTTCAACTGGGACTACGACGACGGCCGCGAGCGCCTCCTCGCCCTCTACCAGAAGGGCAAGGACAAGCAGTGGGACGGCAACAAGCGCATCGACTGGAGCCTGGAGGTCGATCCCGCCGACCCGCTCGGCACCCCGGACGAGGCCCTCACCCTCTACGGCACCCCGCACTGGGCGAAGATGACCGAGCGGGACCGCGGCGAGCTGCGCAAGCACTACACCTCCTGGCAGTTCAGCCAGTTCCTGCACGGTGAACAGGGCGCCATGGTCTGCGCCGCACGGATCGTGGAGTCGGTCCCCGACCTGGACGCGAAGTTCTACTCCGCGACCCAGACGATGGACGAGGCGCGCCACGCGGAGATCTACGGTCGCTTCCTGCACGAGAAGGTCGGGATGCTCTACCCGGTCAACGACAGTCTCCAGGGGCTGCTCGGTGACACCCTGCGAGACTCCCGCTGGGACATGCCCTACCTCGGCATGCAGGTCCTCATCGAAGGGCTGGCACTCGCCGCGTTCGGCATGATCCGCGACACCACCACCAGGCCGCTGCCCAAGCAGATCCTGGCCTACGTCATGCAGGACGAGGCCCGGCACGTGGCCTTCGGGCGCATGGCCCTGCGCGACTACTACAAGCAGCTGAGCGACGCCGAACTGCGCGAGCGCGAGGAGTTCGTCATCGAGGGCTGCTACCTGATGCGCGACCGCCTCAGCGGCGTCGAGGTGCTGGAGAACTTCGGCATAGGCAAGCAGGAGGCCAAGGACCTCTCCGAGCACTCGGAGTACCTCCAGCTCTTCCGCAAGCTGCTGTTCAGCCGGATCGTCCCCTGCGTCAAGGACATCGGCCTCTGGGGCGAACGGCTCCAGAAGGCCTACGTCGACATGGGTGTGTTCGAGCTGGGGGACTCGAATCTGGACCTGCTGATGGCCCAGGACGAGGAGATCGCCGAGCAGCTGGACCGGGACCGCTTCGCCGTGGAGGAGCAGGCGCGGGTCGGGGAGGTCGCCGAGGCGATAGCGGAGGGCGGCGCGCAGGGCTGAGCGCGCCCGGAAAACGGGTGTACGCCGACGGGGCGCCGGATGAGGATGGCCGCATGAGCCCGACCACCGTCACGGGGGACCGTGCCGCCGCACGCCGCAGCCTCGAAGCACTCGCCCTCGGCGACGCCTTCGGTGAGCGCTGGTTCCCGCTCTTCCGGCCACCCCGGCAGGCGTACGCCGAGGTCCGGGCGCGCCGGACCCCGCACGAGCCGGTGTGGCACTGGACCGACGACACCGCGCTGGCGCTCGCCCTGCAACGGGTCCTGGACGAACACGGGGAGGTCGAACAGGACAGGCTCGCCCTGTACTACGCCCAGGCCTTCGACGCGGACCAGGCCCGTGGCTACGGACACGGCATGCACATCCTGCTCCCGGAGCTGCTGACCTCGCCGGGCGACTGGCGCACTCTGGCACCCGGGCTCTTCGAGGGGGGCAGTCTCGGCAACGGCGCGGCGATGCGGGTCGCCCCGCTCGGGGCCCGCTTCCACACGGACCTCGGCCACGCCGCCGAACAGGCCGCGCTCTCGGCGGTCGTCACCCACGCCCATCCGGAGGGCGTCGCCGGCGCGGTGGCGGTCGCCGTGGCCGCGGCGCTCTCCGTACGCGGGGAGTTCACGCTGGAGGCCGTCGCCGGGCGGACACCGGAGGGCCTCGTGCGGGACGGAGTGCTCCGTGCCGCCGAGGTGCCGTTCGCCACGGAGCCGTGGAAGGCCGCCGATCTCCTGGGCAACGGGCGGCGGATCAGGGCCGACGACACGGTGCCGTTCGCGCTGTGGACGGCCGCCCGGCACCCGGACGACCTGGAGGGAGCCCTGTGGTCCACGGCCGAGGGCTTCGGGGACGTGGACACGACCTGCGCGATCACCGGCGGCGTCGTCGGGGCGCGGACCGGGGTGGAGGGCGCTCCCGCGGAGTGGCGGCAGCGGAGGGAACCGCTGAACTGACGGCAGCGCCGGGGTTCCTGGCGCTGCCGGGCCGGGTCCTCCGACCCGGTACCGCTGGTCCGTAGGTACGTCGAATTCCTGTTCGCCTCGGTGACGTAACGTGAGCGCATGAGCATGCCGCCGCAGCCGCCGCCGGGTCCGTACGGGCCGCCTCCCCCGCAGCACTCCCCGTACGGACAGCAGCCCCCGCCCGGCCCGTACCAGGCGCCGCAGCCGGCGTACGCCTACCCGCCGCAGCCGTACCCCGCCGGGCCCCACGCCCCCGGGCCCCATGCTCCCGGCCCGTGGGGGCAGCCGGGCATGTCGCCGCAGCCGCCGCGGAAGAACCGCGGCTGGCTCGTCGTCGGCATCGTGGTGGGGGTGATCGCGCTCGTCGCGGCCGTCGGATTCGGGGGGTTCGAGCTGGCCGGCAAGGGGGCGGACCTGGCGTTCCCCGAGGCCACCCACAAGCTGGTGGTGCCGAAGACCCTGCTGGAGGAGGAGTTCACCCTCGGCCAGGACCTGTCGGAGACGGAGGGCAAGGGGATCGAGGACACCTACGACCCGAGCATCCGGGACCCGAAGGCGGCGATCGGGCAGTACACCTCGGGCGAGGACGGTGACATGCTGGTGGTCTCCGGCATGTACGGGAGCCTGGCCAGTCCCGCGCTCGCGCGGACCAAGATGCTCGAAGGGGCCGCCGAGTCGGACGGGGGCGAGGTCGTCGTACCGGCGACGGAGTTCAGGCCCGGCGGGTCCGGCGTCGTGGTGGAGTGCCAGGTCGTGGCGTACACGGAGGGCGGCGGGACGGCCAACATGCCCATGTGCGCCTGGGGCGACGGCAACACCGCCGCCATGGTCGCCGTGGTGCGTTCCGGCGACGTGACGAAGGACGCGGCGGACATCGACCTGGAGAAGTCGGCCGAGGAGACGCTGAAGGTGCGGGCGGAGATCCGTCAGCCGATCGGCTGAGACCGGGGCAGGTGGCGCTCCAGGGCGCGGGCCGTGCCGAGCAGTTCGGCGTCCTTCCCCCGGCCGGCCACCAACTGGAGACCGGCCGGGCAGCCGTCCGGGGTGAACCCGGCCGGCAGGCTCGCCGCAGGATGACCGCTGACGTTGAACGCCCAGGTGAGCGCGGTGGAGTAGACGTCGCCCGGCCCCTCGTGGCCGTGCGGCCGGTTGGGCGTGACCGGGGTCAGCAGCAGGGGCGCACGGGCGAAGAGGGCGTCGAGCGTCCGGTCGTTGGCGGCGCGAAGCCGCTCCGTGGACGGGGTCGGTGTCCCCCCGCGCACCGCGAGCCACGCCTCCGCGGGGTCGAGCAGTCCGCAGGAGCCCGGCACCAGGCGCACCGCTCCCGCCGCCACCAGCCGGCCGACCGCGGCCCGTGTCACCTCCGCGACCTCCGGGTCGACGCGGGCGAAGCCCAGATCGGGGCTGTAGACGGCGGGAACGGGGAGTCGCGCGGGCCGCGGCACGTACCCGTCGAGGACGTGGCTCAGGCAGGTCTCCGCGCGCCCGGCGGAGCTCGCCAGCAGTCCCGCTGACGCGAGGCCCGTACGGTCGGGGGAGGGGAGCAGTCCCCTCGTCGTCCGCAGACCGAACACCCCGCACCACGCCGCCGGGATCCGCACCGACCCGGCGCCGTCGCTGCCCGTGGCCACGTCCACCATGCCCGCCGCGACCGCCACCGCCGAGCCCGCCGACGACCCGCCCGGAGTCCGGTCGGGGCGCCAGGGGTTGACCGTACGGCCGTGCGCCCCCTGTCCCCAGGTCTGCCACCGGGTGCCCAGGCCGGGGACCGAGGTCGCACCGACCGGGATCCCGCCCGCGGCGATCAGGCGGCGGGCCGTGTACGAGCGGATGCCCGCGGGCCCCTTCACCGCGAAGGGCAGCCCGGCGAGCGGGAGCCGGGACGCCTCCGCCTCCCGTGCCCGCGCCTCCTCGTGCCAGACCTCGGTGAACGCGCACAGGTCCGGGTCGAGCCGGTCGATGCGGGCGAGGGCCGCCGCCAGGGCCGATGACATCTCCCCAGTGTCGTGGAGCCGGCCTCACTCCCGCAGCGCCGCCTCCATCACCGCCCGGGCGATCGGGGCCGCGTTGCCGCCCCCGCTGACGTCGGCCCGGTCGGCCTCCGCGTCCTCCACGACCACCGCCACGGCGACCGCCGGGCGCCCCGAGTCCGGCGCCTGCGCCCAGGCGATGAACCAGGCGTACGGAATCCCGGAGTTGTCGACCCCGTGCTGGGCGGTGCCCGTCTTGCCGCCGACCGTCACGCCGTCGATCGCGGCGTTCGTGCCGGTGCCGTTCTCCACCACGTCGACCATCATCCGCTGGAGCTGCTGGGCCGTCGTGGGCTTCATCGCCCGGTGGTACGAGTCGGATCCCTGCTGCCGGACCGTGTCGCCGTCGTCGGTGGTCACCCGGTCCACCAGGTGCGGGCGCATGAGCTCGCCGCCGTTCGCCACCGCCGAGGCGACCATCGCCATCTGGAGCGGGGTCGCGGTCGTGTCGAACTGGCCGATCGAGGACTGGGCGAGCTGGTCGTCGCTCATGTCCTCGTCGAAGTTGCTGCGGGCGACCCGGGAGGGAATCGTCAGATCGTCGTCGTTGAACCCGAATCCGTCCACCGCGTCCAGCATCCCGTCCAGCCCCACCCGGACACCGAGATGGGCCATCACCGTGTTGCAGGACACCCGGATCGCCTCCGCGAGCGACGCCTTCTCGCAGCCCTTCGCCTCGTTGGGCAGCACGGTCGAGGTCCCCGGCAGGACGTACGGCGACGGGGTGCCCGTGTCCGCGTCCGGATCGTCGACCACGCCCGCGTCCAGCGCCGCCGCCGCTGTCACGATCTTGAAGGCGGAGCCCGGCGGATAGGTCTGCCGGATGGCCCGGTTGAGCATCGGCCGGCTCGGCGCACGGTTGAGCCGTGCCCATGCGCCGGTGACGGTCGAGCCGGTCCCGGAGAGGACCTCGGGGTCGTACGAGGGGGAGGAGACCAGCGCCAGGACCCGGCCGGTCGCCGGGTCGAGGGCCGCGACCGCGCCGCGCCTGCCGTCCAGGCCCTCGTACGCCGCGCGCTGCATCGATTCCTCGACGGTGGTGACGACATCGCCACCGGGCTGGAGACTGCGTGTGATGTCCCCCCACAGCGGGAGCGGGGCCAGGATCGGGTCGGTGCCGGAGAGGATTCCGTCCTCGGCGTTCTCCAGCAGGGTGGTGCCGTACGTCTGCGAGGCGTAGCCCGTCACGGGCGCGTACAGCGGACCGTGGCGGTAGGTGCGCTCGTACGCGAGCTGCTCGCCGGTGTCCTTCGAACCGGTGACGGGTTCGCCGCCGACCAGGATGTTCCCCCGCGGCTGGTCGTAACGGTCGATGACCGTACGGCGGTTGGCGGAGTTCGAGTTGAGCTCGTCGGCCTCGAAGAGCTGGACGCGCGCGGCGTTCGCCAGCAGGGCGAGGAGCAGGAGCAGACAGAAGCCGGCGGCGTGCCGGATGTAGCGGATCACTGTTCCTCCGCGGCGGGCACGGTTCCGGTGCCGGGGTCGGGTGTGCGGGCCACGTCGCTGACCCGGATCAGCAGCGCCACGATGATCCAGTTGGTGACGACGGACGAGCCGCCCTGGGCGAGGAACGGCATCGCCATCCCGGTCAGCGGGATCAGCCCCATCACCCCGCCGGCGATCACGAAGACCTGGAGGGCGAGGATCGAGGCGAGACCGACCGACAGCAGCCTCCCGAACGGGTCCCGGAGGGCCAGCCCCGCGCGGAAACCGCGGGCCACCAGCAGGGCGTACAGCAGGAAGACCGCGGTGAGGCCGGCCAGGCCGAGCTCCTCGCCCGCGGTGGCCAGGATGAAGTCGGACTTGGCGGCGAACCCGATGAGGATGGAGTGGCCGAGCCCCAGGCCTGTTCCGAGCATGCCGCCCGCGGCGAACGCGAAGAGCGACTGGGCGAGCTGGCTGGGTCCCTGGCCCGCGTCGATCGTGGCGTACGGGTCGAGCCAGTCCTCCACCCTGCTGTGCACATGGGGTTCGAACGAGCCGACGGCGAAGGCGCCCGCCGCGGCGAGGAGCAGCCCGACGGCGATCCACCCGGTCCTGCCGGTGGCGACGTACAGCAGGATCACGAAGAGGCCGAAGAAGAGCAGCGACGTGCCGAGGTCGCGTTCGAGGACGAGGACGCCGACGCTGAGCAGCCAGATCGCGACGATGGGTCCGAGCACCCGGCCTGTGGGGAACTGGAACTTCCAGATCCTGCGCCCGGTGTACGCGAGCGCGTTGCGGTTCGCGGCGAGGTAGGCGGCGAAGAAGACGGCGAGCAGGATCTTGGCGAACTCGCCCGGCTGGAAGGAGAGTCCGCCGACCCGGATCCAGATCTTGGCCCCGTTCACCGCGGGGAAGAAGATCGGCACGATCATCAGCACCAGCGCCGCGGCGACCGAGAGGTACGCGTAGCGCTGCAGCACCCGGTGGTCCCGCAGCAGGACGACGACGGCGATGAAGAAGGCGACCCCGAGCGTGGACCAGATCAGCTGCGTCGTCGCGGCCCGGTCGCCCGGGGTCTCCAGGTCGAGCCGGTAGATCAGCACCAGCCCCAGTCCGTTGAGCAGGACGGCGATGGGCAGCAGGAGCGGATCGGCGAACGGCGCGCGGAAGCGCACCGCGAGATGGGCCAGCAGGGCGAGGAGGCCGAGCCCCGCGCCGTACCCGGCGACGTCGGGGGGTACCGCGTCGTTCCGGGCGAGGCCGACGGCGGCGTAGCCGTAGACGGAGATGAGCACGGCCCCGGCCAGGAGCGAGAGCTCGACCCCGCGCCGCTTGGGCAGGCGTAGCTCGGGCGGGCGTGCGTCCGCCGTCGGTGCGGTCATGCCCCGCAACGTAGCAAGAGGCGGGTGCTATTTCCCTTATGTCAGCTTCGTGGCACTTCCCCGGTGGGTGCCGCCGGACGGGATCAGCTCTGGTAGGGGTTCTGGCCGCCGGGAGGCGCGTATCCGGGCTGCTGCTGCGCCGCCCCGTACGGATTGCCGTCCTGTCCGCCCTGGGCCTGCGCCAGAAGCTGCTCGGCCTGCTCCTTCGGTATCTGCCGCTCCCCGCCGCAGAAGGTGCACTGCGTCGCGTACTTCGTGGAGAAGGGGAACAGCGGCACGAAGAACAGTGTGAACTTGGTGACCCGCTTGCGCAGGGTGTGCGCCGCCGGATTGCCGCACCAGCCGCACACCATCGTCAGGACCGCCAGTTGGTAGAGGTAGCCCCGCGTACCGAAAATGATCATGTTGTAATTCCTTTCCCCGTGTTTCCCAGGAGTGCCCGCCGGCAGAGTGCCAGCAGTCTCTCGTCCTCATAAGTGTCGTGACTGCCGTATCCGCCGTCCATCGCCTTGTGGCGGCGTACGGACAGGAGCTCGGCGCGCAGCACCCGTGTGGTGTCCGAGCCTGCACCGCCGGGGCCCATCCGCGCCAGGCATTCCGCCACCCGGACCCTGACGTGGCAGTTCTGCTCCCACGCGGACAGGAGCACCGGAACCACCTCGCCGGCCTGTCCCGAGATCTCCCACAGGGCGATGGCCGCCTCGACCCGGAGCCACAGCTCGTCGTGCGCCAGCAGGGCCCGCAAACGCGGCGCCACCGCCCCGGCACGCGGACCCAGGGCGCCCAGCGCGGCAGCTGCCGCCCGGCAGTCGCGGACCTGTTCCGCCCGCAGACCCTCCGCCAGCACCGGCAGCACCGTGCCGACGTCCCCGGTGACCGCCCAGAGCGCCTCCGCGGCCTCGGTCGCCGCCGCCGTACCCGGCCGGCGGAGCAGGCGCCGGAGCTCGGGGACCGCGCAGCCGGCGGCCGGCCCGAACGAGCCCAGTGCCCGAAGCGCCGCCGTACGCAGCCACTCGCCCCGGTACTCGGGCGCCCCCCGCAGCACCCGCAGCACCTCGGGAGCCGCCTCGCCCGCGCGCAGCGCCGTCAGCCCGGCGAGCAGCGGGCTCGCCCGGTCGTACGCGCCCTCGTCCAGGCCGACCTCGCCCAGCCGGCGCCGCAGAGCCCCGGCGAGCGGCACGGCCGCATCGCCCAGGCAGGTGATCGCGAAACCCACGTCGTGCGGCACGTCCGGCCGTTCCAGAGCCTCCGCCAGCGCGGGCAGCACCCGCACGTCCCCCAGCCTCGCCAGCGCCTTCACCGCGGAGCCGAGCCCCGGAGGACCGCTCGCCCACTCCTTCACCCACGCCCCGGGATCCGCCGCCACCCGCCCGGCCAGGGCGTCGCCGGCCGGGGCGGCCAGCGCGAACAGATCCTCCAGCGCGTACGCGGCGGCCTCGGCCAGCCGGGGCTCCGGATCCGCGAGCTGCACGCCGACCAGCCGCACCAGGTCCTCGTAGGCCCCGCGCCAGGCGCGCATCAGCCCACTGCTCATCCGTACCGCGTCAATGCGCTGCCAGGGGTCGGGGCTGCGCAGCTGGTCCGTCAGCAGCGCCGTGCGGTCCGCCACGCGGTCGTCCAGGCCGACGTGCAGGGTGCGCAGCAGGTCGGTGGCCCACGGGGTGCCGCGCCCGGACTGTTCGTCGGTGGACAGCTCGCGCAACTGCCCGACCAGCGTCGGGGCGGTGGTCCGGTCCGACGCGGCCTCGTCCCCGCCCGGCGGCTCCGCGGCGGAGGGCTCCGGACGGGCCGGCCCGGAGCGCAGCTCCCGCAGCAGCCCGGACACCACCCGCACGACATCGCCGGGCAGTGCGTCGGGGGCGCACCTGGCGAGCTGCGCGAGGGCCGCGAGCCGCAGCCCGGGGGGATACGCCTCCGCCGCGAGCCGGCTCAGCCAGTCCGCCGCCCGCTCCGCCAGCTGCCCGTGGCGCAGGGCGATCCGTCCCGCGGCCTCGACGAGAGCCAGCCGCACCTCGTCGTCCGCCTCCACCGGCAGCCGCTCCCGGAGCAGCGCGAGAACCCTGCCCGGCCGGGCGTGCAGCGTGGCCAGCGCCAGCGGGGCGGCGAGCCGCACCCCCGGGTCCTCGTCGGCGACGAGCTCGAAGAACACCGGCGAGCCCGCCGACACGGCCGCCGCCGCCATGGCGTAGTTCGCCACGCCCTCGATCTCGTCCTCGTCCAGCTCGTCCTCCTCCTCGTCCTCGTCCAGATCGATGCCGCCGATGCTGGTGAGCAGCTCCACGATGCCGCCCCGGTCGCGTATGCCGGGGTCGGCGGCCAGCTCGAAGAGGAACGGGATGCAGGCGAGCGTGCACGCGTACACGTTGCCCTGGTGGTGGACCGCGCCGTACATCCCGTCGAGGGCGCTCTCCCGCTCCGCCGGATCGGCGGACGCGAGCCCGTAGAGGAGCCCCGGCACGTCGTCGGCCGGGCCGTAGGCATGCTTCATCGAGGCCCAGCCGACCTCGTCGATCCCCGTGAACACGCCACGCCCTCCCCGTGTCTTCCTTCTGCGCCCGACACGGCGGAGAACCGTGCCCGTGAAGCAGCGTCTGCGCAGAGTGTGCACCACCGCCAGGACAATCCACCCTCCACTTGCGGCCTTTCCTCGCCGCGCCGCCCGGGGCTGTGAAGGTGCCGTGCCCGCTGTGTTCCCGTCGGCTCCCCCTCAGCCCCCGGGGAGCGGCCGGGCCTGCCCGGGGTCGGTCAGCGGAGCCAGCAGATCTCCGTGCCGCTCCAGCCGCGCGGCCATGTCGCCGGCGAGGAAGACCAGGTCGCCAGGAGCGCCGCACGCCTCGATCTCGTCCCAGGTGACGGGCGCCGACACGGTCGGACTTCCCTTGGCCCGCAGGGTGTACGGGGCCGCGGTGGTCTTCGCGGCGGCGTTCTGGCTGAAGTCGACGAACACCTTTCCCGGGCGCAGCGAGCGCGTCATCCGGTGCACGGCCAGCTCGGGCAGCGCACCCTGCGCCTCCAACGCCAGCTCCTTCGCGTAGGCCGTCACCTCCTCGGAGGGGGTGGGCTCCAGCGGCACGAGGAGGTGGAGCCCCTTGGAGCCGGAGGTCTTTCCGTACGAGGGCAGTCCGTCCCCGGCCAGCCGCTCCCGCAGCCAGAGGGCGACCTCGCAGCACTCGACGACACCGGCCGGGGGCCCGGGGTCCAGGTCGAACACCAGCCGGTCGGCGACGGCGGGGGAGTCCTTCAGCCACTGGTGGGTGTGGAACTCGACCACCAGGTTCGCCGCCCACATCAGCGACGGGAGGTCCTGTGCGAGCACCTGCCGGGCCCCGGGGTCGTCGCTGCGGGGGACCGGGGCCGTCCGCACCCAGTCGGGTGTACCGGGCGGCGGATTCTTCGTGAAGAAGCGCAGCCCCTCCGGACCGTCCGGGTACCGGAGGAACGACAGCGGGCGGTCACGCAGGTGCGGCAGCATCGCCCCCGCCGCCGTGGCCGCGTAGTAGTGCAGCACCTCGCCCTTGGTCGTCCCGGTGTCCGGGTACAGCACCTTGTCGAGATTGCTGAGCGCCAGGCGCCGCCCCTCCACCTCCGTGATCGGCGTCATACGATAAGAATCACACGAAATCGGATGAGTGTGGGCGTAGCGGGCGTAAGGGGTGAGCGGTGAGGTCGATCTGGAACGGCTCCATCTCGTTCGGGCTGGTCAGCATCCCGGTCAAGCTCATGAACGCCACGGAGAACCACGCGATCTCCTTCCGGCAGATCCACCTCGCCGACGGCGGACGCATCCGCTACCGCAAGGTCTGCGAGCTGGACGAGGAGGAGGTGCCGGCCTCCGAGACGGTCAAGGCGTACGAGGACGCCGACGGCACGGTGATCCCCGTGACCGACGAGGACCTGGCCTCGCTCCCGCTCCACACCGCCAAGACGATCGAGATCGAGGGATTCGTGCCTGCCTCGGCGATCGACCCCCTCCAGCTGGACTCGGCGTACTACCTCTCGGCCAACGGCGTCCCGGCCGCCAAGCCGTACGCCCTGCTGCGCGAGGCGCTGCGGCGCAGTGGCAAGGTCGCGGTCGCGAAGTACGCGCTGCGCGGGCGGGAACGGCTCGGCATGCTGCGGGTGGTCGACGACGTGATCGCGATGCACGGCCTGCTGTGGCCGGACGAGATCCGCGCTCCGGAAGGCGTCGCCCCGGACGCGGGCGTCAAGGTCCGCGACGCGGAGCTCGACCTGGCGGACGCGCTGATGAACACCCTCGGCGACGCCGACATGGACACCCTTCACGACGACTACCGCGAGGCCGTCGAGGAACTCGTCGCGGCGAAGGCGGCCGGTGAGCCCGTCGCCGAGGAGGAGGCCGAGGAGCCCGGCGGCAAGGTGATCGACCTCATGGCGGCGCTGGAGAGCAGCGTGCGGGCCGCCGAGGCGTCGAAGGGCGGCGAGGAGGACGGCAAGGACGCCGACGTCCACCCGATCGAGGGCCGCGCGCCGCGGGCCGGCGGGAGCAGGAGCCGCACCCCGGGGAAGACGGCACGGAAGGGCCCGGGGAAGAAGGCCGCCCGGGAGACCCCGGCGAAGAAGGCCCCTGCGAAGAAGGCGGCTGCGAAGAAGGAACCCGCGAAGAAGGCCCCCGCGAAGAAGGCCCCTGCGAAGAAGGCGGCGGCGGAGAAGAAGCCCGCCGGGAAGGCTGCCGCCGGGAGGAGCACGGCGAAGAAGAGCTCCCCGGGCCCCCGGAAGCGCACCTCGGCCTGACGCGGGACCGCCCGCGCCGGCCGAGGTCCGCCTCTCAGGACGCGGACGCCGGTTTCAGCAGGTCGGACAGGTCGGGCACGGTGGGGAGATCCAGTCCGTACCTGTCCCTCTCCACGACGTACGTGCAGCTCGTGTACGTGTAGCCGGGCTGGGCCCTGGAGCCGGAGGAGTAGCTGTCCACGGCCGCCGTCGCTCCCGTGCCGTGCTTGTACAGGAAGTGGTACTCGCCCGCCGGGAGTCGCAGCCGCGCCTTCGGGTACGACGTGCCGCCCGCCCTGCAGGCGCCGGCCGAGCCGGCGGCCTCGCTGCTGAAACGCTCGCAGCCGCCGCAGGGCTTCAGCTTCACCGTGCCGGTGACCGGACCCGTGTACAGCACCTCGACCTCGTTGGGTGCGCCGTTGCTGATGACGAGTTCCATGCGGACGCCGCCCGGCTCGCCGCTGCCGGGCAACCGCTTGCCGGCGGAGGGCCGGTCCTCGGCGATCTCGGCCGCTATGGCGATGTTCCGGGCCTGCTGCCTGCGCCGGTCCTCCTTGTAGGTGTCCGCGAACTCCGTCAGCGTCTGCCGCGCGTCGGTGAAACGCTTGTCCTTGAACTCGTCCACTCCGCAGGCGTACACGCCGTCCTGGACACCGGCGCCGGCCTGCCGGCCCAGGGAGGGCAGGGTGGTCCCGGGGAGCTGCGAGACCAGGGTGCTCGTCCGGCGCAGTTCCTCCGTGACGGTGCAGGGATCCCCGCCCTTCAGGTCGGCGACCTGCTGCCGTATCTTCCCGCTGACGGCGGGGCCCACCTGCCCGGCCTGCGAGGACTCGGGAAACGTACGCAGCAGCGTGCCCAGCTCCTTGCTGCCGGAGTCCGGCCCCGTACCGTCCAGGCGGGAGACCCCGCAGCCGTACAACGACTCGGCGAGCGGGGTGTCGGGCCAGGCGGCGAGGCCGTCGAGCAGCTTCCGGTCCACCGTGTCGGGCACCGTGCGCAGATAGGTCAGCGGTTCGACCGCCTCGCAGTGCTTCTTCGCGCGGTACGGAGTCGCGACCGCCGTGTAGAAGGACTCCAGGCGCCGGGGCACGAGGGCGGCGGCGCGTGAGCCGGGATGGTCATCGGCCAGCTCCCGGTAGAGGGTGAGCGCGTGCCGGTAGTCGGGCTCGGAGAGGAGGAACGAGCTCTTCGCCGCCTTCGCGACCAGATCGTCGCCCTCCTCCAGCTTGCCGAGCAGCTCCTGCTCGACCGCCTCGTCCCGCGCGGAGCCGTAGGCGAGGGTCCCGGCCGCAGGGACACCCAGCAGCAGCAGCCCCAGCGCGCAGGCCAGGACCGGCCGGGGCCACCGGCCGACGTCCGTGCGCAGGGCGATGCGGGCCGCGTCGGCACCCGCGAGAACGAGCAGCAGGAGGTAGCCGGCGACGAGGGCGGAGGGCACTCCGTCCGGATCGGCGGGCAGTGCGACGAGCAGGACGAGGCCGGTGGCAGCCCAGCTGACCGCGGCCCTGCCCCAACGGCGCACCAGGACGTGACCGAGGCCCAGACCGGAGAGGTTGAGCAGCCCGGCGGCGACGCACCGCAGCGCGGCGCCCGGTGGCGGCGGCCCGACCGCCGGTGGCCGGGCAGGTGGCGGGGGCGGTTGCTCGATCCCCCAGGTGTGCCCCGGCCCGGGCTCCCAGGTGTGCCCCGGGTCGGCCTCCCGCCCGTCCCCGGGTCTGGCCCCCGGCGCGCCCGGGTGATCACTCGCTTCCATCACGGTCCCCCCACCGCCGAACCCTGTCAGGTCCCCGGGAAACTGCCCAGCTACGTTCCCGTTCACGCGTCCTTGGGGCGTCCGTGCGGTATTGGTGCGGGATGGTGTGACTGATGGGGATCCGGCGGGGTGCGCCGGCGGTACGACCCGGTCACGCCGCAGGCCGCCGGCGTCGTTCTGCGGCCCGCGGCGGGATCAACAACCGTCGACGTATGCCCGGGCGGCGACCATGACGTCCTTGAAGCGGCCGTCCGCGATGCACTGCGCGGGCGTCTCGTCCTCGAGCTGCGGATTCATGCCGATCATCCAGGCGCGGGCGGTGTGGTTGTCCTCGGCGCTCTGGATGACGTGAAACGTCTGGAGCGCCGCTCGCAGCCGCTCTTCGGCCTCGTCGCGTGGCCGCGTGTCGCCTGCGGCCCACTTGCCCACCTGCCGCGGATCGCTGACCCGCGTGATGCGGGCGGTGATGCGCGGCCCGAGGTTCTCCTGCAGGAAGCGCGCGATCTCCGCGATGCGCATGCGCGTGGCCGTGCCGTGCGCGATCTCGGCGAGGTCGGTGCTCCGAGGCGTGTGCGTGACGGTATGCGTCATGGTGGTCATAGGGGTCTCCCTCGTTGTCATGGCTGCACGCCTTGGAGGCGGTCGCGTGCCGGACGACGGGTGATGGGCATGGGCGGTGCGAGGGCACCAGGAGGCGCCGCGCGCCGACTTCCGGTCGGTGCGGGAACCATGTGCCAGGTGCTGTGAACGCTTCTTGGTGCGCACCCGCGGGGAAGCGTGACCTCGGCGGGTGGGATGAGCTGGTGCGCGCCAGCTCTCAGTCTCGATGCCTGCCGGTCGTCTGGGATCCGGTGCATGGAGGCTGGTGCGGCGTCGCGTCGACACTGCGGCCGGTGTTCCGGTGCGGATGCGCACCGCGGAGAAGCAGTCTTTGTGACGGGCCTAAGACGGTCCTCTGCTCAATCATGATCGTACCCCCATCTGAAGAAGATGCATTTAGACTACCCATCAAGTCTGTTCAACTCCACCGCTTTGACTGTTGTTTCAGACACGTAAGGACGCGTCAAGTTGACGTGTGTGGCGGCGTGTTGGGGCGATGACCTGCTGGTTCGAGCCTGTGGTGAGCGATCCGGGCAAGACGGACGGCCGGGGATGTTCACCTCTTTGGGGTCAGGGTGTGACGTTCTTCCCCAGCGGTTCCCGGTGGTTCTCCGGCGCTTCAGCAGTGGTTTTCCGGTGGTTTTCCGGTGAGGTGCGTCGGAGCCCGATGCCGTCGTCGTCCGTCGGGGCCCTGCGCCGTCATTGCAGGCGCAGGTCGTACTCCCGTACCACTCTGCGCAGCGCCGGGTCCTCGGGGAAGATCAGGTTCGACTCGATCCGGGTGAAGGCGACGTCGTTGTAGACCGCCCAGCACTGGTGCATGCCGAGCCGGGACCGGTAGGCGATCCCGTGGATGAGGCGGCCGCCCTGCTCGGGGTCCCGCTGGCTGATGGCCCAGGCGGAGATGGCGCGGGTGATCTTGCGGTTGAAGCCCTCGATGTGGTTGCGGGCCAGTTTGTCCACCCCGTTGAGCGTCAGCGTCTCCCTCAGCTCGTCGGACAGGGTCATCAGGGTGCGCTCGTCGTCGACGTCCAAGAACCGCGCGTCCTTGGACAGTTCTAAGCGCTCCAGGGTGTGCCGCGTCGGCCAGTCCGGGGGGACCAGGTCGGGTTCGTCCTCCCAGTCGGCGGCCGCGAGGTCCCGCCAGTCGGGATGCACACGGAACGGGGCGAGGGCTTCGGCCAGGCAGCCGTCCTGTTCGGAGGCGCAGTAGAGGGTCCCGTACCCCACCAGGCTCCACTGGTTGCCGGCGGAGCTGTCCGCGTCGTCGCGGCTGATCTGCTCGTACCTCAGCGGCTCACGGACCTTTCCGAGCCGCCATACGCCCCGCTCGGGTGCGGGGATCAGCCTGACGTCCGGCTGGTTTCCTCGTACGGTCATGCACGGCTCCTCACTCGGTGGACGGCGCTCGGAAGCGTCGGGACTTCATTCCGCCGGCCTGCTCGGGGGACGGGCCGCCGGACGGGCGGAACTGCCGGTCCGGCCGGCTCCGCGCAAAGCGACAGCCTCTTACGCGGGACGATCATTTTTATGCCCGGTTCGCTCCTCCGCGGCCCGCGCACGGAATGAACGAGGGGCGCACGCAAGCTTCTGGGGGGCGCACACCCGGGCACCGGGTCGGCGGTCAGAGATCCCTGACATCCAGGTCCATCACGACAGCGCCGGCGTGTCCGGCCACGGTGAGTGTGACGTGACCCGTCTCCACCTCGGAGGGGTGCGCCGAGAGTGTGCGAACGGGCACGGTCATGGCGAGCCGCAGGAGGGCACGGCCGGTTGCCGCGTCCCAGATCCGCAGCGTCCCGTCCCGTGACGCGCCGGCCACGAACGGCCCCGCGCCCTCGGCGGACCACGTGGCCAAGGCGTCGACGGAAGCGGTGTGACCCAGCAGAGGGGGGCAGAGCGGCTGTGCCGTCAGCAGGTCCCAGAGCCTGACCGATCCGTCACTTCCCCCGCTCACCAGATAGGGCGGCAGGCCCGCCTGCGGGAGCGCGTTGACCGCCAGGGACCCGATCGTGCCCTGGTCGCAGGCGATCACCGCTGTGGGAGCCGCGTCGTCGACGCTCCACAGACGTACGGTGCCGTCCGAACTGCCCGAGGCGAACCAGTCGTTGTTCGGGCCGGAGGCCGCCGCCACCGCGAGGACGGGCAACGAGTGAGCACGCCACATGCGCCTCAGCGCCGGTCCGTCGAGGTCCCACAGGGCGACCCGGTGGTCGCGGCCGCCGCTGAGCACGACGTCACGTCCGTCGGCGGTGGTGCACGTGGCGAGGCAACTCACGCGCTGCGTGTGCCCCTTGAGCCTGACGGACGGACTCCTGCGCGCCGCCGCGTCCCACAGGCGGACGCTGTGGTCGGGCGCGGCCCAGAGCAGGGTCCTGGCCGACGACCGGCCCGCCCAGGCGAGGGCGGGCAGCTCCCGGCCGCCCCCGGTCCTGAATCCGCCCTCGGACGCCCCCGTCTGCACGTCCCAGAAGGCGACCGACTCCGTGGTGGCCACGGCGAGCAGAGGGGCGGCGCCCCCGCCGAGAGCGGCGGCCGCGGGGGGCTCGGCACCGGTCCCGCCGCCGTCCGTGCAACGGGACAGGGCTGCCCGGTCCCACAGCCGCACCGTCCCGTCCTCGGACGCCGAGGCCAGGACGTCCTCACCTGACACCCGGAGGACGGCCAGTGCCGTGACCGGGCCGGAGTGCCCCGCCAGGCGCCCGGCCGGCCGGGCGCCGGTGGTCTCCCACAGGTCGATCACGCTTCCGTCGGCCACCGCGAGCAGGTGCCGCTCGCCGAGTTCCAGCGCGACCAGAGCGGTCACCGGCCAGCCGGGGCCCCCGAGGACCGTCCGCCCGCCCGTGGTCACGTTCCACACGACGACGGTGCCGTTCGCGTGTCCGGCCGCGACCTCCCCCGGGCGCCGGGTGGGTGCGAGGACCCGCAGCGCCTGGTCGGCCGGACCGGGAAGGGGCCACCTGTGGAGGACCTCGCCCGTGGAGGGTGCCCGCGCGGTCAGGAACTCACCGGCGGTCACCAGGAGCAGGCTGCCGTCCTCGCGGCGGACGGTCGTGACGCAGGTCCTGTTCGACGGGCCGATGGACGCGAGGGCGCGGACACCGTCCGGCTCGCTCCAGCGGGTCAGAGCGCCGTCGCCGTTCCCGGACACCACCACGGGAAGTCCGTCGCCGTCCAGGTAGCCGGTCACGTCATCCGCCCAGACCGCCCCCGGGCTGCCGAGCTGGCTGACGAGAGTGCCGGTGAGCATCTCCCGGATCCGTACGGTGCCGTCCGCGCTCCCCGAGGCGAGGATGCTGCCGGCGGGGTGCCGGACGCTGGTCAGGGAGCGCACCGCGCCCTCGTGCGCGAGCAGCCGGTCACCGACGAGCCCTCCGGTGGCGGGGTCGATGAACTCGATCCCGCCCCGGTCGTCCCCGGCGGCCAGGAGCGTCTCGCCGTCCGCGTCGACGACGGGCGCGAGGGCCTGCACGCGATGCGCGACGGTGGCGAGCACGTTGGTGGGCGGCGTCCACCGCGACCACAGGACCTCCAGGCAGGATCCCGGCGGCGCGGAACCGCCGGGCAGCCGGGAGCGGGGCACGCCGGGGTGGTTCAGCGCGGTGTGCGCCAGGTGCAGGCCGGCGAGCCGTGACGTCGCGTCCGCCCGCGTCGCGTACGGCTCGATGACGGCGTACGCCTCCAGCCAGTCGCGAGGTCCGCCGCCCGTGGAGGAGCTGAGCAGCCCGCGGATGCTTCCACCCGTCTCCCACGGCAGCACGCACACCGGCACGTGCGCGTCGTCCAGGACCCCGCCGAGCCGGGCGTGCTCCGCGAGGTGACGCCGGATGTACGGGGGAGGCGGATCGCCCTGCAACCGCTCCGAGGTGTGTGCCAGGGCGGCGCTGATCGCGGCGTGGGCCGCCCGCTCGTCCTCCGCCCCGGACGGCCGAGCCCCGGCGCCCGGACCGCCTCGCGCCCCGTCGTCGGTGCCGGCGGCCTCGTCGGTCCACGGCGGGATCCGCCGCAGGATGTCGGTCAGGCGCGCGTGGGCGGGGCGGTACACGATGCGCTCGTCCTCGACGTCGTGGCTGAGATACCCCGACAGCGAACTGTGCAGAAGCCTGTCGATCTTGCCGTCGGCCCCCGCCAGCGGGTGGCCGAGGACCGCTCCGGCCGCGGCCGGCCAGACCTCCCCCCAGGCCATGCCCCGGCCCTGCGCGAACGCCGTCGCACGCAGGAGCGCGAGCGCCTCCGCGGGGGGCAGGTCGGCCGCGGCCGCGCGCAGGTCGGCCAGCAGGAGGCCGGCCGTGCCGTCGGCGAGCTGCGCCAGCCACTGCCGGTCGCGCAGCAAGGACGGTCCGCCCACGCGCAGTTGCTCGGCGGCACGCTGGGCGTCCAGGAACGACGGCTGGACCTGCCGGGCCACGAGACCCGCGGCCTCGGCCCGCTCCGGCCCGCTCCAGCCCTCCGCGTTCTCCAGCAGGGCGCGCGTGTACCGGTCGATGTCGTCCTCCGTGCCCTCGCCGTCCGTACGGAGCTCCCGGGCGGCGGGGAAGGCGGCGTGCAGCGCGGACACGAGGTTCGTCCCGCGGAGCCCGGCGGGGGCGAGGGGGCCGGGGCTCGAGCTGCGCACCCCGAGCAGGAGCCGCAGCCCGCGCCGGCCGGATCCCCGCGTCGCGGGGCCGGTCTGTTCCGGTACGCGGCCCAGGGGCGGCCCCGGTGCGATCAGGGCGGCCAGCGGGGCCAGGACGTCGCTCACACAACGGGCCGGGCTCAGCGCCTCGTCGACCGAGTCCACCACGATCGTGACCACGGCGGCGGACTCCGTGACGAGCGCGCGCAGATTCGCCTGCCCCTGGCGGACGTCGCCCTGCTCCATGCGCCGCTCCCGCGCCCCGAGCGCGACGCAGAGTGCCTCCAGGAGGTCGAACGAGCTGCGGTTCCGCGCGCTGACCGCGGCGGTGATCGCACCATGGGGAGGCACGGCCGCGGCCGGGGAGTCGCGTACCGCCGCGCTGTACCCCTCCGAGTACCGGAAGACCGGCGCGCTCAGGGTCACCGCCCGGCCGAGCACCGCCGATTTCCCGCTCGCCGCGGTGCCGGTGACGATCAGGACGCCCGGGGGGCCCTGGAGGAAACCGGCCACGTCCCGGTTGAGATCCTCCCGGCCCGAGAAGTACCAGCCGGTGTCCTCGGGCCGGGGGCGGCCGCTGGCCTTCTCCAGCCAGTGCCCGGATTCCGTCTCCCCGGCCGTGGAGATCCCCGGTTCCGGGATGCCGTCCAGCGGCGACGCCTGAACCCGGTAACCCGGATTGGGGATCGCGGCGGTCGGCGAGTCGAGGCAAGCCGTCAGGATGGGGCGGGGGCCCTCGATCCTCCGGTGGTCCCTCATGTTGACGGTGTCGGTGGCCGCCCGTAACGCCTCCATGAACTCGGCCATGGACAGATGGGGGCGGGTGATCCCGCCCGCCCTCCGCGACCACGCGTGCGCCTCCCGGAGGATCGTGGCGAACTCGAGGCCGAGCACCGCCGTCCGGTCGCCGGTGGTGGCGAGCACGTTGAGCCGGTTCTTCTGCTCGCGGCCCGGGGCCAGGTCGCGCATGGAGGAGAGGAGTTCGCTCCCGATGCCGGCCGCCTCGCACAGGTTGACGATGACCAGGACGTCCTGGGCGCAGGAGTCCAGGGCGGCGACGACGATGTCGCAGGTGGGCAGGGCCGTCGCCAGCAGACGCCCGCGGTCCGTCTCCGGGAGGAGCAGGTAGTGCCGGGATCCCGTACCCGCCAGGCCGTGCCCGGTGACGAAGAGGACCAGCGGCACGTCCGGCTCCGCCTCGCGCAACTCGGCGCCCTCGATGAAGAGTTCGACGTCGTGCCGTCGCTGGGGCTCGCGCGTCTCCACCACGTCGAAGCGTGCTCCGGGAGGCAGGCCGGACTGCCACCAGGCGCGGACGGCCCGCAGCTGCTCGTCGATCGCGGCGCTGAACGGCTGTGTGCCGTCCTCGACGGCCAGCATGATCAGAAGACCGGCCCGTTCGGACCGCTGCCCCCGCTCGGCAACCGGCTGCCGAGGCCGACCGGTTAACTCGATCTCCACCCGCTCCCCCTGCATCGTCCCTATTCTGCACAACCATGGACCGTCCGCAGCACCGAACACCGATACCGCAGGCCGACGACGAGCAGCCCCTCTCCGAGAGGGTCACCCAGGACGCCGTCGTGGTCGTGCCGGGCATCATGGGCAGCACGCTCGAGGACGCGGTGACGGGGCGTCACCTCTGGGGACTGGGCGGAGCCTCCTGGTACATCAAGGCGTGGACCCACCCGAAGGGACTCCAGGAGCTCCACCTGACCGAGGACGAGCTCGAGGGGAGGACCGGCCGGATCCGGGCCACCGGACTGCTCACCTCGACGGCGTGGACGCCCTATCTGCGCGGCCACGAGCCCTACACCGCCCTGATCGAGCGGGTCAGGAAGTGCGTGGCGCACGAGGCGGCGATCCTGCCGTTCGCCTACGACTGGCGGCTGCCCGTGGCCACCAACGCGCGTGTCCTGGCCGACGCGGCCCGCCGGCACCTGAGTGCGTGGCGGAGCCACGAAGCGCACGACCGGGCCCGCCGGCACCGCGTGGACGAACGTCCCGGGCGTCTGGTGTTCGTCGCCCACTCCATGGGCGGACTGGTGACCCGGGCAGCCCTCGACGACGGCTACGACAGCGACCTCGGGACCGACACCCGGGGCGTCATCACCCTCGGCACGCCCTTCAGCGGTGCGGTCGAGGCCGCGGTCATCCTCAACACGGGGCGCGGCACCCCCGTACCGCTTCCCCGGCGCAAGCTGCGCTCGCTGTGCGCCACCATGCCCGGACTGCACGACCTGCTGCCCCGCTACCGGAGCGTCCGCGAGAAGGACGACGTCCGCCATCTCACGCCCGGTGATGTGGCGGCCATCGGAGGCAGCGCCGAACTGGCGGCCCTCGCCCGCGATTTCCACGCCGGTCAGCACCGCGTCGAGCTGCCCGACCACCGCTCCGTGGTCGGGATCAACCAGCCCACCTCGCAGAGCCTCACGATCCGTGACGGGCAGGTCGAGGCCTTCCCCGACGGGGTCCGGCAGAACGGCGACGGCACCTTCGTCCGGGACCGGTACGACCGGCTGCGCTACTTCACCGTGCAGGGAGACGGCACCGTCTACAAGGAGTCGGCGGAGATCACCGCCGCCGCGACGACCCTGCCCGTGCAGCACGGCTCGCTCGCCGTCGAGGACACGGCGCTCGACGCCGTCGAGGAGATCCTGTCCAGGGACGCGCACCTGGGGCCGCCCCAGGGCCAGTTCGGCTGCGGCCTGACCGTCCCCGACATCGCGGAGGCGGGCAGCGCCTGGACGCTGTCCCTGAGCGGGGTCGATTCCCTGGCGGGCCTCACCTGCCGCATCCAGGACGTCGAGGATCCGGGCACGGGCCAGGAGCTGCGCCCCGGGTGGATGGACGGGGGCATCGGTGTCCGGGTGACCGTCGGCACCCCCGGGCTGCACCGGGTGGAGGCCCGGACCCGGGACGGGTTCAGGATCACCCAGGTCGTCCTCGTGACGGACCCCGCGCTCCGCCCGGAGGAGGCGCCCTGAGGTGTGCGGCGGCCGCCGTGCGCCGGGCCTGAGCCGGTGTTCCGGGCCCCGCTCCCGCGCTCCCGTGCCCCTTGCGGGTCGCCACCGCGTCTCCGGCGTGCTGCCGCATTCCCCTCACCGGGCGGGCCGTGGCGCGCTGTCGCGACGGGCCGCCCCGCAGTAGGGTGCGGAGTGCCGCGACTGGCGCGTACCCGGCAGGGTGCTCCGTGGAAACGACCACGAGGGAGCGGCACTCTCCGGGCCTGCCCGGGGCGTCATCGCCGGAGGGCCGTCCGCCTGGGCAATCCGGGTCCATGTCGCCCCCGTGCGACCGACCCGGGAGGAACCCCGTGGCCGTACAGCCGTCCGATGCCCGCCGCCCCGCCCTCACCGCCGCCGATCCGGAGCTCGCCGCCCTGGTGAACGCCGAGGAGCGGCTCCAGGCGGACACCCTGCGCCTGATCCCCAGCGAGAACTACGTGTCCTCCGCCGTGCTGGAGGCGTCCGGCACCGTCCTGCAGAACAAGTACTCCGAGGGGTACCCCGGCAAGCGGTACTACGAGGGCCAGCAGGTCATCGACCAGGTGGAGACCCTCGCCGTCGAGCGGGCCAAGGCGCTCTTCCGGATGGAGCACGCCAACGTCCAGCCGTACTCCGGCTCGCCGGCGAACCTCGCCGTCTACATGGCGTTCCTGGAGCCCGGCGACACCGTCCTCGGGATGTCGCTGCCGATGGGCGGACACCTCACCCACGGCTGGGGCGTCTCGGCCACCGGCACGTGGTTCCGGGGCGTGCGGTACGGGGTGCGGCGCGACACCGGGCGCATCGACCTGGACGAAGTGCGCGACCTCGCCCGCGCCGAGCGTCCCAGACTGATCTTCTGCGGGGGCACCGCCGTGCCCCGCGTGATCGACTTCGCGGGGTTCGCTGACATCGCCCGTGAGGTGGGAGCGGTCCTGGTGGCCGACGTCGCCCACATCGCGGGCCTGATCGCGGGCGGCGCCCACCCCTCGCCCGCCCTCCACGCCGACGTGGTGTCCACCACCACGCACAAGACCCTGCGCGGGCCGCGCGGCGCGATGCTGCTGACCCGGGCCGAGCACGCCAGGGCCGTCGACCGCGCCGTCTTCCCGGGCCTCCAGGGAGGCCCGCACAACCAGACGACCGCCGCCATCGCGGTCGCGCTGAAGGAGGCGGCGGGGCCGGACTTCGCCGCGTACGCCCACCAGGTCGTCGCCAACGCCCGTGCGCTGGGCGAGGAACTGGCGGCACGCGGCTTCGACCTCGTGTCGGGCGGCACGGACAACCACCTGCTGCTGGCCGACCTCACAGGGAAGGGAGTCTCCGGCAAGATCGCGGCCAAGGCGCTCGACCGGGCCGGGATCGTCGTCAACTACAACACCGTCCCGTACGACCCCCGCAAGCCCTTCGACCCGTCCGGCATCCGCATCGGAACCCCGGCCCTGACGTCCCGGGGCATCCCGGCCTCGGAGATGGGGGCGGTCGCGCAGTGGATCGACTGTGTCGTCGACGCCGCTCGTACAGGTGACGAAACGGCCGTTTCCAAGGTCCGGGACGAAGTCAGGACCATGATGGAGGCCTATCCGGCGCCGGGCCTCCCCCTGGTCTGAGCGGGGCGCCGGAGCAGTCCGGCCCGGGGCGCACCGGGGCCGGACCGCTCCGGAACGCCGTGCCCCCGACTCCGCGCGCCCGCTCTGCGCCCTGTGCGGGAGCCGAACCGCCGTACAGGCTGGGGGAGCAAGGATGCCGGAGGGGTGAACAGAGGGGGCACGATGCAGGATCTCAAGGTCACGTCATGGCAGCTCTTCGGGCACGACCGGCTCTACGTGAACCTGCCGGACGGCACCGCGATCGGGTGGGCGGACAGGGGCAGCGGCACCATCACGGTCCTGCACCCGCGCTACCGCGACGCCGTGACCGACGCGCTCGCGCGCCAGGTCCCGGACCTGCCGGCCCTCGTCGGTGAGGAGGCCCCGGCCGTGCTGCCGAGCCCTCCCGTGCCGCCACCGGTCCCGCGGATCCCGCCCATGCGGGGGATGCGGAAGCGGGGCGGTGAGGGGCGGGCCGCCGCGCCGACCGCGCCCCCGGCGGACCCGGTGGCTGTGCGGGAGCCGGAGCCGGAGCCCGTACCCGCCGCGGTGGCCGAGCCGGTGTCCGTGCCGGATCCGGTGACCGCCCCGCAGCCGGAGCGGCGCCGCGCGCCGGCCGCCCTGCCCCCGCTGACACCCGCGAGCGACCTCGCTCCACGAAGGCCCGGGGCCGGACTCCGGGAACAGCTCGGCGAGTCCGGGGCCGGGGCGCTCGTACGGGTGGCGACCGGGGCCCTGCGCCGGCACAGGGACGCCGACCCCCGGCGCGGAGCCCTCGCGGGGGAGCGGAGGGTCGGGGCCGAGCTCAGGCGACTGGCCCGGCACGGCTGGCGGGTCCTGCACTCCGTCCCGCTTCCGGACGGCACGGAGATCGGGCATCTGCTCATCGGGCCCGGAGGGGTCTTCGCCGTGAGCACGGAGCACCGGCCCGGGGCATCGGTACGCATCGGTGGCGGCACGCTGCGGATCGACGACGGCACCGCGCAGCCGTACGCACTCGACGGCGTCCCCGGTGCCCGCCGGGCCCGGGCGGCGCTGGAGGCGTACTGCGCCTTCGACGTGCCCGTGCAGACCGTGCTGGTGTTCACCGGGGTCACCGGGCTGGAGGTGTCCACCACCCCGGCGGGCGTCCGCGTCTGCCGGGAGCGCCAGGTGTCCGCCCTCGCCCCGCTCACGGGCGTGCTCACCGCCACGCAGGTGGAGCGGGTCTACGACGTCGCGCGGAACGGGGAGGCCTGGCTGGACGCGTGACCCCGGGACGCGGCCGGTAGATTTCCCGGTGCTGCGGCAGTGCCGCCGCAGTGTGTGCACCAGCCGTCGCCGTGCCGCCGAAGGGGAAGATGCCATGAAACTCCGCTGTGCCGTGCTCGACGACTACCAGTCCGTGGCGGCCACCGCCGCGGACTGGTCCCCCGTCGCCGACGACGTCGAGGTGACCGGCTTCGCCGACCACTGTGCCACCGAGGACGAACTGGCGGAACGGCTGGACGGGTTCGACATCGTCGTCACCCTCCGGGAGCGCGTGCCGTTCCCCGCGACACTGATCGAGCGGCTGCCACGGCTCCGGCTGATCGTCGCTTCCGGCATGCGCAACACGTCCATCGACTACGCCGCCGCGGAACGGCACGGGATCACCGTCTGCGGCACCGCCAGCACCGCCACCCCGCCCGTCGAGCTCACCTGGGCACTTCTGCTCGGCCTGGCGCGCGGGATCGTGACCGAGGCCAACGCCCTGCGCGGAGGCGGTCCCTGGCAGTCCACCGTGGGAGCCGACCTGCACGGGCGCCGGCTCGGGATCCTCGGGCTGGGGAAGATCGGCGGCAGGGTCGCCGCGGTCGGCCGGGCCTTCGGCATGGAGGTGGCCGCCTGGAGCGAGAACCTGACCCGGGAACGGGCCGAGGAGGCAGGAGCCGTCCTCGTCGCGTCCAGGGAAGAGCTGCTGGAGACCAGCGACTTCGTCTCCGTGCACCTGGTCCTGAGCGAGCGCACCCGGGGGCTGCTGGGCGCGAAGGAGCTCGCGCTGATGCGGCCCGGCAGCTACCTGGTCAACACCTCCAGGGCGGCGATCGTCGACCAGGACGCACTCCTGGACGTCCTGCACCGAGGAGCCATCGCGGGGGCGGGCGTCGACGTGTTCGACGTCGAGCCGCTCCCGGCGGACCACCCGATGCGCACCGCACCGCGCCTCCTGGCCACCCCGCACCTGGGCTACGTGTCGCAGGCCAACTACGCGGCCTACTACGGGGACGCCGTCGAGGACATCCGCGCCTGGCTCGACGGGCAGCCGGTCCGTCTGCTCGGCTGAGGTGGTGCCGGGTTCACCGGCGGTTGCGGCCCGGTCGAAGTAGCGTATGCGCGGGGGCACTTCGGCCCTCCGGACAGGGAGGGCGCCGCGTGAGCCTGCTCGACGACGAGACGGCGGCGGGCATGGTCAGGATGCCCGCGGGCACCGTCGATCTCCGTGACGACCGCCGCGGAGCACAGTGGCAGGAGAGCGTCGGGCCCTTCCTCCTCGCCCGCCTCCCCGTCACCCTCGGCCAGTACTGGGCCCTCACGGATACGGTCCCCGATCCCGCCGTGTCCCACGCCCTGCCCGTGACGAACGTCAGCTGGCTCGACGCCGTCGACCTGTGCAACCGCTTCTCCGCCCGCGTCGGACTGGCCCCGGCCTACTCCCGTGACGCGCGCAGAGGCGAGGTGACCCGCGACCCGGCTGCCGACGGCTACCGCCTGCCCACGGAGGCGGAGTGGCAGTACGCGTGCAAGGCGGACACCACCGGCTACCGCTACGGCGAACTCGACGACATCGCCTGGTACGAGGGCAATGCGGGCGGCCGGCTCCACGAGGTCGGCGGCAGGTCCCCGAACGCCTGGGGGCTGTACGACATGCTGGGCAACGTCTGGGAGTGGTGCTGGGACCTCTACGACGAGGAGGTCTACGGCGCCTACCGCACCTTCCGCGGCGGCGGTTGGGCCGAGACCGAGCGCGGCTGCGGCGCCACGGTGCGCCGCCGCAGCCACCCCACCTTCGCGATCGACGACCTCGGTTTCCGGATGGCCAGGAGCCTCCGGAGCGGGGACGACGAAAAACCACGCGACTGATCGAAAACGGGTGCGGTACGTTCCTGATCACTCGAAGGGGGCGAAGTGACGAAGCTCAACCAGATCATCGCCGTGGAGAAGGGTGTCAAGAGCAAGTCGCTCCAGGACATCACCGCGGCCCACCACAAGGTGCAGAAGCCCGTACCGCTGGCAGGCATCTCGCGTACGTACCAGCCGAAGGACGAGGAGGGCGAGCAGCTTCCGCCCGAGTCCACGCGCGTACAGGTCAAGGCCGAGGACGTGGTGCGGGAGATGGCGGCGTCGCTGACCCGGCTCTTCGACGTGACCGCCACCAAGGACTGGGCCAACTGCTCCGCCCGCGCGGACGTGTCCGTCGACGGACGGGTCGTCGTCCCGGAAGTCCCTGTCAGCTACCTGCTCTTCCTGGAGAAGCAGCTCACCGACCTGCACACCTTCGTGAAGAAGCTCCCGGTCCTCGACGCCTCCGAGTCCTGGTCGCTCGACCCGTCCACGGACTGGTGGAAGACCGACCCGGTCCGCACGATCCGGACGAAGAAGGTCCCCCGCAACCACGTCAAGGCCGAGGCGACGGAGAAGCACCCGGCGCAGGTCGACGTGTACTACGAGGACGTGCCGATCGGGTACTGGACGACCGTGAAGTTCTCCGGCGCGCTCCCGGCCCGGCGGGTCAACGAGCTGCTGGAGAAGGTCGAGAAGCTCCAGCACGCGGTGAAGTTCGCCCGCGAGGAGGCCAACGGCGCCGAGGTCACCGACCAGCGTGTCGGCGACGCGGTGTTCGGCTACCTGTTCGGCTGACCCCGGACACCGGGCGACACCCCGAGAACGCCCCCGCGCGATGACGTGGGGGTGCGCACCCTGCACGAGGCGGAACTGAGGTCCGCCCCGTGTGACGAGCGCAAGCTGAAACTGAACGTTCAGCCTGAAGACGCGGTAACGGTGGAGGTTCGAGTCCTCCCCCCGGCACCACCTGCCGGGGTGGCCCAACATGGCAGAGGCAGCCGCGATCAATCTCAGACTCTCGCTCCAGCTTCAGTATCGCCACCGACTGCCAGATCGACCGAGTACGGACGAACACCTTTGAATGCTGGTTCGAATCCGGCCTGCGCCTCTGCCACGGCGCGGTAGTTCAATGGAAGAACGCGATGGTATGACGACTGATCCGCACTCTTAAACGGCGCTGGCACGCGCAATTGGGTGGCAACCCCAGGGGCCCGGGAGCTGGATACGACTCCCGGGCTCCGCCACGCCCGAAGAGCACGGCGGCCACACCCCCCGATCTTTCCGCGGCCGGGCGGAGCGCTCATGCCGTCATGGATCCGCGCACCCGCTCGCCGTGACCGGAACCACCGCGACATGAAAAAGACCCCCTGCTCAGTGTCTCCACTGACCAGAAGGTCTTTTCGGCACTTCCTGCGAAGTGCCCCCGGCAGGATTCGAACCTGCGCACCCGGCTCCGGAGGCCGATGCTCTATCCCCTGAGCTACGGGGGCGAAAATCGCTGCTCTCGGCGGCGACGAGTGAAACCCTACCAGCTCCGACCCGGTGTCCGGGAACAGGTATTCACGCGCCGCCGGGACCGGTCGCCGGGTGGATCCGGCGGCGCCGCGCGGCCGGATGCGGAGCCCGGCGGCGGCGGGGCCCGCGGAGGTGCCGGCCACCCCTGCGGGGGCGGAAGTGGGCAAAACCCGGACGCAGCTACTCCGCTCGACCTACTCTCGAAGGGTGTCAGGGGCGTACGGCCGCGTGCTTGTTGTGGACGACAACAAGGTCATCCGGCAGCTGATCAGGGTCAATCTCGAGCTGGAGGGCTTCGAGGTCGTGACCGCGGCCGATGGCGTCGAGTGCCTGGACCTGGTGCACGAGGTCTGCCCGGATGTGATCACTCTCGACGTGGTGATGCCCCGGCTCGACGGAATACAGACCGCGGCCCGGCTGCGCGCCGATCCCCGGACCGGTCATCTCCCCGTCGCCGTCATCAGCGCCTGTACGCCCCGTGAGGTGGACTCCGGGGCGGCCGCAGGCGTCGACGCCTTCCTGGCGAAGCCCTTCGAACCGAGCGAGCTGGTGCGCATGGTGCGCCGGCTCGCGCGCCTCGAAGATCCCGCACCGTTCGACGGAAGGCGCGGCGCGGGGAGCACGGCCGGCTGACCGGGTCCCTGCCCGCATGGCGAAACCGGTTGGCGAAGGGCCCCCCTTCCTCCCATACGCTTGTCCTGTGACCCCCGCAGACATCTCCCGGACCGTGCTGCACGCTGTGCGCCGCGCGGTCGACGAGAACGCCCTGCGCGCGCCGGTACCGGCGCGCGTGCGGGTCGAGCGGACGCGGCCCGGTGGCAGCGGCGACTACGCCTGCGCCGTGGCCCTCCAGCTGGCCGGCCCCGCCGCGCTCCCGGCGCGCGAGGTCGCCGCACTGCTGCGGGACCGGGTCGTCGGCGCACCCGGGATCGGACGGGTCGAGATCACCGGGCCCGGCTTTCTGAACTTCACGCTCGACGCCTCCGCCGACGGCGCCGCCCGCGTACGCCAGGTGCTGGAGCACGGGCTCCGGTACGGCTGGAGCACCGAGTGCGCCGGGCAGGTGCATCAGCTCCACCACCGGCGCGAGGTCCGGGCGGCGGTCGTGGCGGGCACGGTGATGAAGCTGCTGCGTGCGCAGGGCGCCCTGGGGCGTGTCACCTGCGAGGAGGCGTCCGACCCCGGCTGGGCGCGCCTCGGCGTCACCGTCGACGCGAACGGCCGGCCTCCCGTCCCGCTCGCGCAGACCCGGCCCGTTCCCGCAGGGGCCACGACGGGGGAGCTGCTGGAGCGGCTGGGGGCCGACGCCACCCGCTGGGGCCTGCTGCGGCCCGCCGGGCACGACCGCGCGACCCTCGGCGACGAACTCCTCGTACAGGGGGAGGGAAACCCGCTCTTCCTGGTCCGCTACGCCCATGCCCGCGCCCGTGCGCTCACCCGCGAGGCGGAGCGCCTCGGCTTCACCGCCCGTTACGACGAGGACGTCGACGCGCCCGCACTGCACGCCGCACTCGCCGACCATCCCGGCGTCCTCGCCGCCGCCGCCCGCCACCGGGCACCCGACCGGCTCGCCCGGCACCTCGAGACGGTGGCGCACGCCTTCTTCGACTTCCACGACGCCTGCCCGGCGCTCCCCGTCGGCGACGAGAAACCCTCGGCCGCCCACCGCTCCCGGCTGGCCCTTGCCGAAGCCGCCGGGACGGTGCTCGCAGGCGGCCTGTCCCTGCTCGGCATCAGCGCGCCCGAACACCTCTGAGAACCGAGAGAGCAGAGCAGAACGATGAGCCGATCCGCACACCCCGCCGGCCCCCGCCACGCCGACGTCCTCCCCGAGGGCCACTACACCGCCCCGGCGACCGACCTGAACGAGCTGGACGCGAAGGTCTGGTCCCGCACCGTCACCCGTGACGCGGACGGCGCGCTCACCGTCGGAGGGATGGAAGTCGCCCGTCTCGCCGAGGAGTTCGGCACCCCGGCCTACTTCCTGGACGAGGCCGACTTCCGGGCGCGCTGCCGTGCCTGGGCGGACGCCTTCGGGGCGGACGCCGACGTCTTCTACGCCGGGAAGGCCTTCCTGTCGCGTGCCGTCGTGCGCTGGCTCAAGGACGAGGGGCTGAACCTCGACGTGTGCTCCGGCGGCGAGCTGGCCACCGCGCTGGACGCCGGGATGCCCGCCGAGCGCATCGCCTTCCACGGCAACAACAAGACCGTCGCCGAGATCGAGCGGGCCGTCGAGGCGGGCGTCGGACGGATCGTGCTCGACTCCTTCCAGGAGATCGCCCGGGTCGCGCACATCGCCCAGCGGCTCGGCACCCGCCAGCGCGTGCAGATCCGCGTCACGGTCGGGGTCGAGGCCCACACGCACGAGTTCATCGCCACCGCGCACGAGGACCAGAAGTTCGGCATCGCGCTGGCGGGCGGACAGGCGGCCGAGGCGGTCCGCAGGGCGCTCACCCTGGACGGCCTGGAGCTCATCGGCATCCACTCGCACATCGGCTCGCAGATCTTCGACATGGCCGGCTTCGAGGTCTCCGCGCGGCGCGTGGTGCAGCTGCTCGCCGAGGTCCGTGACGAGCACGGCGTCGAGCTCCCCGAGATCGACCTCGGCGGCGGCCTCGGGATCGCGTACACCAGCGACGACGACCCCCGCGAGCCCCACGAGATCGCCAAGTCGCTCGGCGACATCGTGACCCGAGAGTGCGAGTCGGCCGGTCTGAGGACCCCGCGCATCTCCGTCGAGCCGGGCCGCGCGATCGTCGGTCCCACCGCGTTCACGCTGTACGAGGTCGGCACCATCAAGCCCCTCGAGGGTCTGCGGACCTACGTGAGCGTCGACGGCGGGATGTCGGACAACATCCGCACAGCCCTCTACGACGCCGAGTACAGCGTCGCGCTCGTCTCGCGCACCTCCGACGCGGAGCCGATGCTGGTCCGCGTCGTCGGCAAGCACTGCGAGAGCGGTGACATCGTGGTCAAGGACGCGTTCCTGCCGTCCGACCTGGCACCCGGTGACCTGATCGCGGTGCCGGCCACCGGCGCGTACTGCCGCTCCATGGCGAGCAACTACAACCACGCCCTGCGCCCGCCGGTCGTCGCCGTGCGCGACGGGCAGGCCCGGGTCATCGTCCGGCGCGAGACGGAGGAAGATCTCCTGCGCCTCGATGTCGGCTGATGAAATTTACATCTCAAAATCCGGACGGGTGGCAGAAACCCCCGTCCGGTGAGTGAGACTGGTCCACACATCAGAAGTATGAGAAACGAGGTCGGATGATGCGTACGCGTCCGCTGAAGGTGGCGCTGCTGGGCTGTGGAGTGGTCGGCTCAGAAGTGGCGCGCATCATGACGACGCACGCCGACGACCTCGCCGCGCGCATCGGCGCGCCGGTCGAGCTCGCCGGCGTCGCCGTCCGCCGGCCCTCCAAGGTGCGGGAGGGGATCGACCCCGCGCTGATCACGACCGACGCGACCGCCCTGGTCAAACGGGGCGACATCGACGTCGTCGTCGAGGTCATCGGCGGCATCGAGCCCGCCCGCACGCTGATCACGACAGCCTTCGAGCACGGCGCCGGGGTCGTCTCGGCCAACAAGGCGCTGCTCGCCGAGGACGGCTCCGCGCTCCACGCCGCCGCCGAGAAGCACGGCAGGGACCTCTACTACGAGGCGGCCGTGGCCGGCGCCATCCCCCTCGTACGGCCGCTGCGCGAGTCCCTCGCGGGCGACAAGGTCAACCGGGTGCTCGGCATCGTCAACGGCACGACCAACTTCATCCTCGACAAGATGGACACGAGCGGGGCCGGGTACTCCGAGGCGCTCGACGAGGCCACCGCCCTCGGGTACGCGGAGGCCGACCCGACCGCCGACGTGGAGGGCTTCGACGCCGCCGCGAAGGCCGCGATCCTCGCCGGGATCGCCTTCCACACCCGGGTGAAGATCGGTGAGGTGCACCGCGAGGGCATCACCGAGGTCACCGCAGCGGACATCGCCTCCGCCCGCCGCATGGGCTGTACCGTCAAGCTCCTCGCCATCTGCGAGCGCGCCGCCGACGGCAGGTCCGTCACCGCCCGCGTGCACCCCGCGATGATCCCGCTCACCCACCCGCTGGCCTCCGTCCGCGAGGCGTACAACGCGGTCTTCGTCGAGGCCGAGGCCGCCGGGCAGCTGATGTTCTACGGTCCCGGCGCCGGCGGCGCCCCGACCGCGTCCGCCGTCCTCGGTGACCTGGTGGCCGTCTGCCGCAACATCATCGGAGCGACCACCGGTCCCGGTGAGTCCGCCTACACGCGCCTGCCCGTCAGCCCCATGGGCGACGTCGTCACGCGCTACCACATCAGTCTCGACGTGGCCGACAAGCCTGGCGTACTCGCCCAGGTGGCGACGGTCTTCGCCGAACAGGGCGTATCGATCGATACGGTCCGCCAGCAGAGTCGGCCGGACAGTCAGGAAACCGGCGGCGAGGCATCCCTCGTCGTCGTCACCCACCGCGCGCCCGACGCCGCCCTCTCCGGGACCGTCGAGGCGCTGCGCAAGCTGGACACCGTGCGCGGTGTCGCCAGCATCATGCGTGTTGAAGGGGAGTAAGGACCCATGACCAGCAAGGGCACCCACCAGTGGCGCGGCATCATCGAGGAGTACCGGGACCGTCTCCCGGTCACGAGCACGACGCCGGTCGTCACACTCCGTGAGGGCGGCACGCCGCTCGTCCCGGCGCAGGTCCTCTCCGAGCGCACGGGCTGCGAGGTGCACCTCAAGGTCGAGGGCGCCAACCCCACCGGGTCGTTCAAGGACCGCGGGATGACCATGGCGATCACCCGGGCCAAGGAGGAGGGCGCGCAGGCCGTCATCTGCGCCTCCACCGGCAACACCTCCGCCTCCGCCGCCGCGTACGCGGTGCGCGCCGGCATGGTCTGCGCCGTGCTCGTGCCGCAGGGCAAGATCGCGCTCGGCAAGATGGGCCAGGCGCTCGTCCACGGCGCGAAGATCCTCCAGGTCGACGGCAACTTCGACGACTGCCTGACCCTGGCCCGCAGCCTCTCGGACAACTACCCGGTGGCGCTGGTCAATTCGGTCAACCCTGTCCGCATCGAGGGCCAGAAGACCGCAGCGTTCGAGATCGTCGACGCGCTCGGCGACGCCCCGGACATCCACGTCCTGCCGGTGGGCAACGCGGGCAACATCACGGCCTACTGGAAGGGCTACAAGGAGTACGCGGGGGACGGCATCTCGACGCACACCCCGCGCATGTGGGGCTTCCAGGCGTCCGGCTCCGCGCCGATCGTCCGCGGCGAGATCGTCAAGGACCCGGCGACCATCGCCACCGCGATCCGCATCGGCAACCCGGCGTCCTGGCAGTTCGCGCTGGACGCGCGGGACGAGTCGGGCGGCTTCATCGACGAGGTGACGGATCGTCAGATCCTGTCGGCCTACCGTCTGCTGGCCTCCCAGGAGGGTGTCTTCGTCGAGCCCGCGTCGGCGGCGTCCGTGGCCGGTCTGCTCAAGGCGGCCGCAGAGGGCAAGGTCGACCCCGGCCAGAAGATCGTCTGCACCGTCACGGGCAACGGCCTCAAGGACCCGGACTGGGCCGTCGCGGGCGCTCCGCAGCCGGTCACCGTCCCTGTCGACGCCGTGACCGCGGCCGAGAAGCTGGGCCTCGTCTAGTCCCTCCCCTCCGGATCGGGCCCGCCCGCCCGATCCGGAGGAAAGGGCCCCGACCGGCCCCGCCGCCCTTCCGGGCGGAGAGCGCATCGGAGGCGTGCGACACGCATCGTGCGCCTCCTGTGCGCCCTATGTCGCCACAGAACCTTCCTTCGATAAGCTGTACTCGACCCGCCCCGCCGCATCCGCCGCGGTGCAGCAGCCGTCGTGACTGCCGGGCCTCCCGTACCCCCGCACAACGGCACCCCACGCACGTCGAAGTACCCTGCACAACATCCCCGCCGCCGTACAGGAAGAGTCGTCCAACCGATGGCCGGTCCCGCGTTCCGAGCCGCCGCCGTCCGGGTGCGCGTCCCCGCAACCAGCGCCAACCTCGGCCCGGGTTTCGACGCCCTCGGCCTCTCGCTGGGGCTCTACGACGACGTCGTCGTCCGGGTCGCCGACTCCGGGCTGCACATCGACATCGCGGGTGAGGGCGCCGAGACGCTGCCCCGCGACGAGAGCCACCTGCTCGTACGCTCCCTGCGCACGGCCTTCGACCTGCTCGGCGGCCAGCCCCGCGGCCTCGAGATCGTCTGCGCCAACCGCATCCCGCACGGCCGCGGCCTCGGTTCCTCGTCCGCCGCCATCTGCGCCGGGATCGTCGCCGCCCGCGCCGTGACGACCGGTGGCGAGGCCCGGCTCGACGACGCCGCGCTGCTGGAGCTGGCGACCGAGATCGAGGGGCACCCCGACAACGTCGCCGCGTGTCTCCTCGGCGGATTCACCCTCGCCTGGATGGACGGCGGAGCCGCCAGGGCGATCCGTATGGACCCCGCGGAGTCCGTCGTTCCGGTGGTCTTCGTCCCGGCCGTGCCGGTGCTCACCGAGACCGCCCGCGGCCTGCTGCCGCGCACCGTCCCCCACGTGGACGCCGCGGCCAACGCCGGCCGTGCGGCCCTGCTCGTCGAGGCCCTGACCAGGCGCCCCGAGCTGCTGCTCGCCGCCACCGAGGACCGGATCCACCAGGAGTACCGGGGCCCGGCGATGCCGCGGAGCGTGGAGCTGGTGAACCGGCTGCGCGCCGACGGTGTCCCCGCTGTCATCTCCGGTGCGGGGCCCACCGTGCTCGCGCTGACGGAGGAGGGATCGGCCGACAAGGTCGCCCGGCTGGCGGGTGAGGGCTGGGCCGCGAACCGGCTCGCTCTCGACGCCGCCGGTGCGAGCGTGTTGCCGCTCGCCGCGTAGTCCCATGTGATTGCCGGTGCATGAGAGGGGGAATGTTTGTTGGAGCCGGTAGTGTTAACCTCAAGTCAGCAATCGACGTCTTCGTGGCGCGTTGCTTCGTGTCCCCCTTCGGGACCACCACTCTTCCGGGAGCCTCCCCGACTGCCTGAGCAGCCTGCCTGAGCCTTCGAACACGCTCCGGAACCGGCACGACACCCTCTTGCTCGTCCAGGAGTGGGCCGAGCAGGGGGATCTCGCGCCGGAACCCCGCACATTCATCTCTCCGCCGTACCCGGCGGACCACCGCCCCGGCAAGGTCCGCGATCGACACGATCAACAGACCGCAGTCGGACAGCACAACCGGTCGCCGAGCCAGAAGGCCGACGTCCGCTCCAGGGAAGGACCCTTCGTGAGCGACACCACCGATCTGATGGGCGTGAGCGCCGACAAGAGCGTCGACAGCTCCGTGCCCGCCGAAGGTGCTGCCACTGGCACCACCGCACGGCGCCGCCGCTCCGGCACCGGCCTCGATGGCATGGTCCTGGCCGAGCTGCAGCAGGTCGCGTCCGGCCTCGGCATCAGGGGAACTGCGCGGATGCGCAAGAGCCAGCTGATCGAGGTCATCAAGGAGGCGCAGGCCGGAGGATCCTCCGCGCCCGCCCCCAAGGCCGCCGCGTCCGCCGGTACGGATGCCGCGAGCAAGCCGAAGCGGCGCGCCACGTCCAAGACGCGCACCGGTGACGAGACCGCTGCCGCGCCGGCCGCCGACAAGGCCGCCGCGCAGCAGCAGATCGACATCCCCGGTCAGCCGGCCAGCGACGAGCAGCCCGCGGGTGAGCGTCGCCGTCGCCGGGCCACCGCGCAGGCGGGCAGCCCCGAGACCAAGGGCGAGTCCAAGGCGGATGCCAGGACCGAGCCGAAGTCGGAGCCGAAGTCCGAGCCGAAGGGCGAGGGCCGTCAGGACCGCGCCGACGAGCGCGGCGAGGCGAAGGACGGCGCCAAGGCGGAGTCCGCCACGGATACCGCCGAGGGCCGCCGCGGAGACCGCCAGGACGGCCGTCGCGGAGACCGCCAGGACCGCGGAGACCGCCAGGACCGCGGTGACCGCCGGGACCGCCAGCGTGACCGCCGGGGCAAGGGCGACGACCAGGGCCAGCAGGGTGGCGGACGCCGCCAGGGCCAGCAGGGCGGCGGCCAGAACCAGGGCCCGCAGGGCGGCGGCCCCCAGCAGGACGACGGTTTCGACGACGAGGGCGGCCGTCGCGGCCGCCGGGGCCGTTACCGCGACCGCCGTGGCCGTCGCGGCCGCGAGGACTTCGCGACCGACGTCCAGGTGGCCGACGACGACGTCCTGATCCCCGTCGCGGGCATCCTCGACATCCTCGACAACTACGCGTTCATCCGGACCTCCGGCTACCTGCCGGGCCCCAACGACGTGTACGTCTCGCTCGCCCAGGTCCGCAAGAACGGCCTGCGCAAGGGTGACCACGTCACCGGTGCGGTGCGCCAGCCCAAGGACGGCGAGCGCCGCGAGAAGTTCAACGCGCTGGTCCGCCTGGACTCCGTCAACGGCATGGCGCCGGAGAGCGGCCGCGGCCGTCCCGAGTTCCAGAAGCTGACCCCGCTGTACCCGCAGGACCGGCTCCGTCTGGAGACCGACTCCAACGTCCTGACCACCCGGATCATCGACCTGGTCGCACCGATCGGCAAGGGCCAGCGAGGCCTGATCGTGGCCCCGCCGAAGACCGGTAAGACCATGATCCTGCAGGCCATCGCCAACGCGATCACGGTCAACAGCCCCGAGTGCCACCTGATGGTCGTCCTGGTCGACGAGCGTCCGGAAGAGGTCACCGACATGCAGCGGTCGGTGAAGGGCGAGGTCATCTCCTCGACCTTCGACCGTCCCGCCGAGGACCACACCACCGTCGCCGAGCTCGCCATCGAGCGTGCGAAGCGCCTCGTGGAGCTGGGACACGACGTGGTGGTCCTGCTGGACTCGATCACCCGTCTGGGCCGTGCCTACAACCTGGCGGCACCGGCCTCCGGCCGCATCCTGTCCGGTGGTGTCGACTCGACCGCGCTGTACCCGCCGAAGCGCTTCTTCGGTGCCGCGCGGAACATCGAGGACGGCGGCTCGCTGACCATCCTGGCCACCGCGCTCGTCGAGACCGGCTCGCGCATGGACGAGGTGATCTTCGAGGAGTTCAAGGGCACCGGCAACATGGAGCTCAAGCTCGACCGGAAGCTCTCGGACAAGCGCATCTTCCCGGCGGTGGACGTCGACGCGTCCAGCACCCGTAAGGAAGAGATCCTGCTCGGCACCGACGAGCTCGCCGTGGTCTGGAAGCTGCGCCGGGTGCTCCACGCACTCGACCAGCAGCAGGCCATCGAGCTCCTGCTGGACCGCATGAAGAAGACGCAGTCCAACGCGGAGTTCCTGCTCCAGATCCAGAAGACGACGCCTGGCAACGCCAACGACTGACGTCGTATCAGGAGTCGAACGGAACTGCCCCCGTCACGGTGTGACGGGGGCAGTTCCGCGTCGCGCCCCGGCATGTCGCAGGCGCGAGGACGCGCGTCCGCGTCTCCACCGCGCGTCACGCCCGCAGGATTTGCCCCTCCGCCGCGACCAACCACCCCGCCGCGTAGCCCTGTCGAGGGTGCGGAGGCCGTGGGCCATGGGCGGGGAGCGGGAGGTCCGCGGCTCCGCACACCGGCGGGAGGGGCGGCGTCGCGGACGCCGCCGTCCGCGGCGTGGGTCACGGCCTGTGGATCTTCCCGGGCCGCGTCCCGGACGCCGTGCCGCGCGGCCCGCGGCGCGGGGCCGGCACGGATCGGGCCTCCGGGCCCGTCCGGAGACGTTGACCACATCCGGTGAGCCCGTGCACCGGCCCCGGCAGATTCCGTCCCGGGCCCGAAACACCAGGTGAGCCACCGGTTTCCCGAAGATCGCCGGCTACTGCCGGGGCCCTCGTCGCGGGACGGGGGCCCCAGCTCGCTGTGCAACGCTTCTCGCTGCTCCGGCCGTCCCACCGAGTGACGCCGGACCACGCCCGTGCACCACGGCAGGGGGTAACAGCGAGCAGCGGAAGAGGGAGCAGATGAGCGAGCAGAGCAGGAGCACCGGCCGAATACGTGGCACCGGCAGCCGCCGGAGGAAGCCGCCGCGGGCCCGCCGGGTGAAGCGGATCGCCCTGTGGGGCGCCGCCGCCCTGGTGGTCGTCGGGGGATCCGGGCTCGGTTACGCCTACTACACCCTCAACGGGAACCTGAAGGGCGTCGACATCGACGCCGCCCTGGGCGCGGGACGCCCCGACGACGTGGACGACGGCTCGCAGGACATCCTGGTGCTGGGATCGGACTCCCGCTCCGGCGCCAACGCGAAGTACGGCGAGGACCAGGGTTCCGCGCGGTCGGACACCGCGATGGTCGTCCACGTCGACAAGGGCCACACGTCCGCGAGCGTGGTCTCCGTGCCGAGGGACACCCTCGTCGACCGCCCCGCCTGTGCGAGCGACACCACCGGCGAGCAGGTGGGCGGGCAGAAGGAGGCGATGTTCAACACGGCGTACGCCGTCGGCGGACCCGCCTGTGCCGTGAAGACCGTCGAGAAGATGTCCGGCATCCGCATGGACCACTACGTCGAGGTCGACTTCACCGGGTTCAAGAAGCTCATCGACGAGCTCGGCGGGGTGAAGATCACCACCGCGAAGGCGATCGACGACCCCAACAGCCACCTCGCGCTGAAGCCCGGCCCCCACACCCTGAGCGGGGAGCAGTCCCTCGGTCTCGTCCGTACCCGTGAGAGCGTCGGGGACGGCAGCGACCTGGGCCGGATCCAGCTCCAGCAGGCGTTCGTCAAGGCGTTGATGGACCAGGCGAAGAGCGTCGGGGTCTTCTCCGACCCGCAGACGCTCTTCGGGCTCGCCGACACCGCGACCAAGGCCGTCACCACCGACTCCGAGCTGGCCTCCGTCAAGAAGCTCACAGGCTTCGCCGACGGGCTCAAGGGGCTCGGCTCGTCGAACGTCGACATGGTCACCCTGCCCGTGGAGTACGACCCCGAGTCCCCGAACCGGGTGCTGCCCCAGGAGAAGGCCGGACAGCGGGTGTGGGCGGCGCTCAAGCAGGACAAGCCCATTCCGGCGTCCGCCACCGCCAAGTCGGCCGGCGACAAGGGCGACGCGGGGAAGGTCGTGCGATAACCGCACGTTCCGTCACCGTACGGTCGCGCATGGTTCCCCGGACCGCGCGGGAATATGCGGGGCAGGGTCCTCGTTTTGGGAGATACGGCCGGTCCTGGCAGACTGGTACGTCGGCCCCGGTTCACGGACGCGCAATCCGCGCGAACGACCCGGAGCCCTCCCGAAACTAGGAGACACCTTGAAGCGCGAGATTCACCCCCAGTACGTCGAGACCCAGGTCAGCTGCACCTGTGGCGCGTCGTTCACCACCCGGAGCACCCTCGACGGCGGCGCGATCCGTGCCGACGTCTGCTCCGAGTGCCACCCGTTCTACACGGGCAAGCAGAAGATCCTCGACACCGGTGGCCGTGTGGCCCGCTTCGAGGCCCGCTTCGGCAAGGCCGCCGGCTCCAGCAAGTAGCGAGCCACTGCGCCGGTTCCCGACGCCCCTCACCGGGCGCCGGGGCCGGCGTTTTTTCCGGCTGTGCGGCCGGCCGTGCCCGCGAGGTGCGGCACAGGCGGCGCACCGTCCAGCAGGCCCGCAGACGTATGACGCAGAAACCAGGAGCCCGAAGATGTTCGAGGCGGTCGAGGAACTGATCGGCGAGCACGCCGATCTCGAGAAGAAGCTCGCCGACCCGTCGGTCCACGCCGACCAGGCCAACGCGCGCAAGCTCAACAAGCGCTACGCGGAGCTGACCCCGATCGTCTCCACCTACCGGTCCTGGAAGCGGACCGGCGACGACATCGGCACCGCCCGTGAGTTCGCCGCCGACGACCCGGACTTCGCCGCCGAGGTCAAGGTCCTGGAGAAGCAGCGCGAGGAGATCACCGAGAAGCTCCGCCTTCTCCTGGTCCCGCGCGACCCCAGCGACGACAAGGACGTGCTCCTGGAGATCAAGGCGGGCGCGGGTGGCGACGAGTCCGCCCTGTTCGCCGGTGACCTCCTGCGCATGTACCTGCGCTACGCCGAGCGTGTCGGCTGGAAGACCGAGATCATCGACTCCACCGAGTCCGAGCTCGGCGGCTACAAGGACGTCCAGGTCGCCGTGAAGACCAAGGGCGGCAACGGGGCCACCGAGCCCGGCCAGGGCGTCTGGGCGCGGATGAAGTACGAGGGCGGGGTGCACCGCGTGCAGCGCGTGCCCTCCACCGAGTCGCAGGGCCGCATCCACACCTCGGCCGCCGGTGTGCTCGTCACGCCCGAGGCGGAGGAGGTCGACGTCGAGATCCACGCCAACGACCTCCGGATCGACGTCTACCGCTCCTCGGGCCCCGGTGGCCAGTCCGTCAACACCACGGACTCCGCCGTCCGCATCACGCACCTGCCGACCGGTGTCGTCGCCTCCTGCCAGAACGAGAAGAGCCAGCTCCAGAACAAGGAGCAGGCCATGCGCATCCTGCGGTCCCGGCTGCTGGCCGCCGCCCAGGAGGCGGCCGAGCAGGAAGCCTCCGACGTGCGCCGCAGCCAGGTGCGCACCGTGGACCGGTCCGAGAAGATCCGGACGTACAACTTCCCGGAAAACCGGATCTCGGACCACCGCGTCGGCTTCAAGGCGTACAACTTGGACCAGGTGCTCGACGGCGACCTCGACGCGGTCATCCAGGCCTGCGTCGACGCCGACTCCGCCGCCAAGCTCGCCGCCGCATAAGCCGCACCCGCCCCGCCCCGCTCGTGAACCCGTACGGAGAACCGCGATGAACCTGCTGCTCGCCGAGGTGGCCCAGGCCACCCAGCGGCTGGCCGACGCCGGTGTCCCCTCACCGCGATTCGACGCCGAGGAACTCGCCGCGTTCGTGCACGGCGTCAAGCGGGGCGAACTGCACCATGTGCCGGACACCGACTTCGACGCCCGCTACTGGGAGACGATCGCCCGGCGCGAGAACCGCGAGCCGCTCCAGCACATCACCGGCCGTGCCTTCTTCCGCTACCTGGAGCTCCAGGTGGGTCCGGGTGTCTTCGTCCCGCGTCCGGAGACCGAGTCGGTCGTCGGCTGGGCGATAGACGCCGTCCGCGCGATGGACGTCGTGGAGCCGCTGATCGTCGACCTCTGCACCGGATCGGGCGCGATCGCGCTCGCCATGGCGCAGGAGGTGCCGCGTTCGCGCGTGCACGCCGTGGAGCTGTCCGAGGACGCCCTGAGGTGGACCCGGAAGAACGCCGAGGGGTCCAGGGTCACCGTCCACCGCGGCGACGCCCTGAGCGCCCTTCCCGAGCTCGACGGCCAGGTCGACCTGGTCATCTCCAACCCGCCGTACATCCCGCTCACCGAGTGGGAGTACGTGGCGCCGGAGGCCCGGGACCACGACCCGCAGATGGCGCTCTTCTCAGGCGAGGACGGCCTCGACACCATCCGCGGCATCGAACGCACCGCACACCGCCTCCTCCGTCCCGGCGGGCTCGTCGTCATCGAGCACGCCGACACCCAGGGCGGCCAGGTGCCGTGGATCTTCACCGAGGAGCGGGGCTGGGCCGACGCGGCCGACCACCCCGACCTGAACAAGCGCCCCCGGTTCGCGACGGCCCGCAAGGCCATGCCGTGATCACCGGGACGCCGGCACCGCACGATCCCTACCCGTACATGTCCGAGGAGGCCGGCTGATGGCACGGCGATACGACTGCAACGACGCGACCGACCGTACGACCGGCCTGCGTGAAGCCGCGTCCGCCGTCCGCCGCGGCGAACTGGTCGTGCTCCCCACCGACACCGTGTACGGGATCGGTGCGGACGCCTTCAGCTCGGAGGGTGTCGCCGACCTGCTCGACGCCAAGGGCCGCGGACGCAACATGCCGACGCCTGTCCTGATCGGCTCCCCGAACACCCTGCACGGTCTGGTCACGGACTTCTCCGAGCAGGCGTGGGAGCTCGTCGACGCGTTCTGGCCCGGCGCCCTCACGCTCGTCGCCAAGCACCAGCCGTCGCTCCAGTGGGACCTCGGGGACACCCGGGGGACCGTCGCCGTCCGGATGCCCCTGCACCCGGTCGCGATCGAGCTGCTCACGGAGGTCGGCCCGATGGCCGTCTCCAGCGCTAACCTCACCGGACACCCCTCGCCCGAGGACTGCGACGCCGCCCAGGGCATGCTCGGCGACAGCGTCTCCGTCTACCTCGACGGCGGCCCGACCCCCGGCATCGTCCCGTCGTCGATCGTCGACGTCACCGGCAGGATCCCGGTCCTGCTGCGGGCCGGCGCGCTCACGGTCGAGGAACTCCGCAAGGTGGTACCCGACCTCGAGGTGGCCAATTGACCGCCCCTGAGGGGCGTGGCATAGCGGGGCAGCACGACACTTTCCGCATCCTCCACGTCAGCACCGGCAACGTCTGCCGCTCGCCCATCACCGAGCGGCTGACCCGCCATGCCCTCGTGGACCGCCTCGGAGACCCGCTCAGCGGCGGCCTCATCGTGGAGAGCGCGGGCACCTGGGGACACGAGGGCGCACCCATGGAGGCCAACGCCGAGGTCGTCCTCGCCGACTTCGGCGCCGATGCCACCGGCTTCGTCGGACGCGAGCTCCTCGACGAGCACGTGATCCGCGCGGACCTGGTCCTCACCGCCACCCGCGACCACCGCGCCCAGGTGATCTCCATGGGCCACTCGGCGGGCCTGCGGACCTTCACCCTGAAGGAGTTCACCCGGCTGGTGCGGGCCATAGACCCCGCGACGCTGCCCGACGCCCATGAGGAGGGCGTCGTCGAGCGCGCCCGCGCACTGGTGCGCGCCGCGGCGGCCCTGCGCGGATGGCTGCTGGCCCCCACGGCGGAGGCGGACGAGGTCTACGACCCGTACGGCGCGCCGATCACGTTCTTCCGTTCCATCGGCGACGAGATCAGCCAGGCGCTCGATCCGGTCATGACGGCACTGACCGGAGTGCGCGCCCCGCACTGAGGTGCGCCGACCGGCGTACAGGGGCGTCCGGCAGCGGGCAGGCGGCCCGGGGCGGGCCTACATTGGATCTGACGCCACGCACCCCCCTCCTCCAGGCCCGGAGCCCCCGATGCCGGTCACCACTCCAGCCGCACCCGCGCCGCCGCTGTCCGCGTCGGACGCCGCACTGCCGCAGGACTTCGGCGCCCTGCTCCGCCAGGACCCGGAGGTCGGCGGGATCCTGCTGGCCGAGGCCGGCCGGCAGTCGAGCACCCTCCAGCTCATCGCCGCCGAGAACTTCACCTCACCCGCGGTCCTCGCCGCCCTCGGCTCCCCGCTCGCCAACAAGTACGCCGAGGGCTACCCCGGAGCCCGTCACCACGGCGGCTGCGAACAGGCCGACGCCGCCGAACGCGTCGCGGTCCGGCGGGCCATGGCGCTCTTCGGCGCCGAGCACGCCAACGTCCAGCCGCACTCCGGCTCCTCGGCCGTCCTGGCCGCCTACGCCGCCCTGCTGCGCCCCGGCGACACGGTGCTGGCCATGGGCCTCCCGTACGGCGGGCACCTCACCCACGGTGCTCCGGGCAACTTCTCCGGGCGCTGGTTCGAGTTCGCCGGTTACGGCGTCGACCCCGACAGCGGGCTCATCGACTACGCGCAGGTGCGCGCCCTGGCCCGGGCCCGGCGCCCGAAGGCGATCGTCTGCGGGTCGATCTCGTACCCCCGGCACCCCGACTACGAGCAGTTCCGGGACATCGCCGACGAGGCGGGCGCGTATCTGATCGCGGACGCCGCCCACCCGATGGGGCTGGTCGCCGGGGGAGCGGCTCCCAGCCCGGTGCCGTACGCCGACGTGGTGTGCGCCACGACGCACAAGGTGCTGCGCGGACCGCGCGGCGGGATGATCCTCTGCGGTGTCGAGCTCTCCGAGCGGATCGACCGGGCGGTGTTCCCCTTCACCCAGGGCGGCGCCCAGATGCACACCGTCGCGGCGAAGGCCGTCGCCTTCGGGGAGGCCGCGGCCCCGGGCTTCGCGGTCTACGCCCACCGTGTCGTGGCACACGCCCGCGTCCTGGCCGCCGCTCTCGAGTCCGAGGGCTTCGAGATCACCACGGGGGGCACCGACACCCACATCGTCGTGGCGGACCCGGCCCCGCTGGGCGTCGACGCACGCACCGCCCGCGAGCGGCTGACGGCCGCCGGGATGGTGCTGGACACCTGCGCGCTGCCGTACGGGGACGCGCGCGGGATCCGGCTCGGGACCGCGGCCGTCACCACCCAGGGCATGGACGAGGCGGACATGACGCGGATCGCGGCACTGTTCGGTGCGGCGGTGAGGGGGGAGGGCGACGCCGGCCGGCTGCGGGCCGAGGTGCGCGGACTGGCGGAGCGCAACCCGCCGTATCCGGGGTAGACGGCGTGGACGAGCCGTGTGCAACCAACACCCGTGGCTCGGTGTCCTTGCTCATGAGACTAGGGTGTGGGGCTGAGATGGCCGGCGAAATCTGTGGGGCAGCCCGTGCGTGATTACCTGCTGACGCTCTGTGTCACGGCCGCAGTGACCTATCTGCTGACCGGACCGGTGCGGAAGTTCGCCATCGCGGTCGGGGCGATGCCCGCGATCCGCGCGCGTGACGTACACCGGGAACCGACACCTCGGCTCGGTGGCATCGCCATGTTCGGCGGACTGTGTGCGGGACTGATCGTCGCGGACCACCTGTTCAACCTGAACGGTGTCTTCGAACTGTCCAACGAGCCCAGGGCGCTGCTCTCCGGCGCCGCCCTGATCTGGCTGATCGGCGTCCTGGACGACAAGTTCGAGATCGACGCGCTGATCAAGCTCGGCGGGCAGATGATCGCCGCCGCCGTCATGGTCATCCAGGGTCTGACCATCCTGTGGCTGCCCATCCCCGGGATCGGCACGGTCGCGCTCACGCAGTGGCAGGGCACGCTCCTCACGGTCGCGCTGGTCGTGATCACCATCAACGCGGTCAACTTCGTCGACGGACTGGACGGTCTCGCGGCCGGCATGGTCTGCATCGCGTCCGCGGCGTTCTTCCTGTACACCTACCGGCTCTGGTACGGGTACGGGATCGAGGCCGCGGCCCCGGCCACGCTCTTCGCCGCGATCCTGATGGGCATGTGCCTCGGCTTCCTGCCGCACAACATGCACCCCGCCCGGATCTTCATGGGCGACTCCGGTTCGATGCTGATCGGCCTGGTGCTGGCCGCCGGCGCGATCTCCGTCACCGGACAGGTCGACCCGGACGCGATGAAGCTCTTCGAGGGCAGTGAGCGGCAGGCGACCCACGCGATGCTGCCGGTCTTCATCCCGCTGCTGCTGCCCCTGACGATCATCGCGATCCCGGCCGCCGACCTCGTGCTGGCCATCGTGCGGCGGACCTGGAACGGCCAGTCGCCGTTCGCGGCCGACCGCGGGCACCTGCACCACCGGCTGCTGGAGATCGGGCACTCGCACAGCAGGTCCGTGCTGATCATGTACTTCTGGTCCGCGCTGATCGCGTTCGGAGCCGTCGGCTACTCCGTGCACTCCGCGTCCCTCTGGATCGTGCTGGTGATCGTGGGCCTCAGCGCCGTGGGCCTGGTCCTGCTGCTGATGCCGCGCTTCACCCCGCGTGCCCCGCACTGGGCCGAGTCCTTCGTGCCGCCGCGCTACCGCAGGCGCCGGCAGGCGGGCCACGAGGAGTCCGCGGACGCCGTGGACGTCACCCCGCGGGGTCAACAGGGGCCCGACGGCTCGCACATGGCATCCCCGGGTCCGGACCGGCCCTCGGTGTCCGTGGGTGTCTCCGGCGTCAACGGAGCGACCGCGATCGGCCCCCGTTCGCGGTTCACAGATCGGGACCGTGCCGATTCACCGCGTTAGCGGCCATGGCACAGAAGTCCCCATACCAGACAAGACGCCGTGATGTTCTGCACACACGGGCGAAGTAACTCTCATGTGTGACAGCTGGCACACTTTCTGAGTAAAGACCTCATCAAATAGTTTGTGATACCGTTCACGAAGCCCGGTGAGGAGCCGAAGGACCTGAGTAGCACGGTCCATTGGCCCGAGGCATCGACTCGGACCGGGCCTACGCTCGTCCCTGACGACCACTGCCCACCCCCTGCAACGCGGAGTAACCGCCATGCCGTCCAACGACGTCCGGACTCTCCTCCACACCGCCGTGCCCACCGCTGCCGTCGGTGTCGTCGCCGTCGCTGTCAGCGCTGCGCTCGCCGGCGGCAAGGGGGCGATCGGCGCGGCGGTCGGAACGCTGGTGGTGATCCTCTTCATGGGGATCGGACTCGGTGTCCTGCAGCGCACGGCCAAGTCGTTGCCGCACCTGTTCCAGGCCATGGGGCTGGTGCTCTACACGGTCGAACTGCTGCTGCTCTTCGTCTTCGTGGCGGCCTTCCAGAACACGACGCTGTTCAACCCGAGGGCCTTCGCCGCGTCGCTGATCGCAGCGACGCTCGCGTGGGTCGCCGCGCAGATCCGTGTGCACATGAAGACCAAGATCCTTTACGTCGAGCCGGACTCGTCCGCGGGTAAGACGCCCGAGAACACGGGGTCTTCGACGTGAGGGGTAGGGCCGGGATAAGCGAGCGTTCGAGACCCTGCTATCGTCCGGTGCCAACTGCGGCACTGCGGGCGCGGGCATCAAAATCGGCGCCTGCTCCATCGCGAGGCGTAATGCCTGAGCCGCCCCCCATCCGTAAAACCAGTCCAGTGCCGACCAGCGGCTGCTTGCCGCGCCGACACAACGAGGTTGCCGTACCTATGCGCCACGCTGAAGGAGCCCGCGGTGAGTGCTGACCCGACGACGGTGCTCGCCTTCGAGACCGACTGCCACATCTTCGACGGATGCGGCTTCCCGGCTCCTGGCCTGCACTCCTTTGTTTTCGAGCCGATGTTCACCGTCGGCGGCATCGAGATCAACAAGCCGATGCTGCTGGCGGTCCTGAGCACCGTTGTCGTCGTCGGCTTCTTCTGGGCCGCCTTCAACAAGCCGAAGGTGGTGCCCGGAAAGCTCCAGATGGTCGCCGAGGCGGGTTACGACTTCATCCGCACCGGTGTGGTGTACGAGACGCTCGGCAAGCGCGAGGGCAAGAAGTACGTGCCCCTCATGGTCTCGCTGTTCTTCTTCATCTGGATCATGAACATCTGGGCGATCATTCCGTTCGCCCAGTTCCCGGTGGTCTCGGTCATCGGATTCCCGGTGGCGCTGGCCGCGATCGTGTACATCCTCTGGGTCAGCCTGACCTTCAAGCGGCACGGTTTCGTCGGCGGCTGGAAGAACATCTCCGGCTACGACCCGTCGATCGGCCCGGCCCTCCCGTTCGTCATGCTCATCGAGATCATGTCGAACCTGCTGATCCGGCCCTTCACGCACGCCGTGCGACTCTTCGCCAACATGTTCGCCGGTCACGTGCTGCTGCTGATCTTCACGATCGCCAGCTGGTACCTGCTGAACGGCATCGGCATCGCCTACGCCGGTGTCTCGTTCGTGATGACCATCCTGATGACCGCCTTCGAGCTGTTCATCCAGGCGCTGCAGGCCTACGTGTTCGTACTTCTGGCCTGCAACTACATCCAGGGCGCTCTCGCAGAGAACCACTGAGCAGCAGCCCGGCACCACCCCCGATAGTCGTCCGGTGGCCAACCCCCACCGGTTCTGAAAGAGAAGGAAGAAACGGCATGTCCGCTCTTGAGACCCTCGCCGCCGTCAACATCACGGGCAACCTCGGTTCCATCGGCTACGGCCTCGCCGCGATCGGCCCCGGCGTCGGCGTCGGCATCATCTTCGGTAACGGCACCCAGGCGCTGGCCCGTCAGCCCGAAGCTGCCGGCCTGATCCGCTCGAACCAGATCCTCGGCTTCGTGCTCTGTGAGGCGCTCGCCCTGATCGGTCTCGTCATGCCCTTCGTCTACCCGGTCGACTAATTCGCGGCATTCCGACTGCCCGAAGCGACGAAAGGCACTGATGTGAACGCCCTACAGCTGGCGTCCGAAGAAGAGATCCAGAACCCGCTGCTCCCGGCGCTTCCTGAGATCATCATCGGCCTCATCGCCTTCGCCATCGTCTTCGGTTTCCTCGCCAAGAAGCTCCTCCCGAACATCAACAAGGTTCTGGAAGAGCGCCGCGAGGCCATCGAAGGTGGTATCGAGAAGGCCGATGCGGCCCAGACCGAGGCCCAGAGCGTTCTTGAGCAGTACAAGGCTCAGCTCGCCGAGGCCCGCCACGAGGCCGCTCGTCTGCGCCAGGAGGCGCAGGAGCAGGGTGCCGTCATCATCCAGGAGATGAGGGCGGAAGGTCAGAGGCAGCGCGAGGAGATCATCGCCGCCGGCCACACCCAGATCGAGGCCGACCGCAAGGCCGCTGCCTCGGCGCTGCGTCAGGACGTGGGCTCCCTCGCCACCGCCCTGGCCGGCAAGCTCGTCGGCGAGTCCCTCGAGGACCACGCCCGGCAGAGCGGCACCGTCGACCGTTTCCTCGACGAGCTCGAGGCGAAGGCCGAGGCTGTCCGATGAACGGAGCGAGCCGCGAGGCGCTGGCCGCCGCACGCGAGCGCCTCGACGCACTGACCGACTCCACGTCGGTCGACGCGGCGAAGCTCGCCGAGGAGCTGGCAGGCGTCACCGCGCTGCTCCACCGCGAGGTATCGCTGCGCCGGGTCCTCACCGACCCGTCGCAGGGCGGCGAGGCCAAGGCCGAGCTGGCCGGACGGCTGCTGAGCGGTCAGGTGGGCGGCGAAGCCGTGGACCTGGTCTCCGGCATGGTCCGTTCCCGCTGGTCGCAGTCGCGTGACCTGGTGGACTCGGTCGAGGAACTGGCGAACACCGCGGATCTCACCGCGGCACAGCGCGCCGGTGCGCTCGACGACGTCGAGGACGAGCTGTTCCGGTTCGGCCGGATCGTCGGCTCCGACGTCGCGCTGCGCTCCGCACTGACCGACCGCAGGGCCACGGCCTCCGCCAAGGGCGAGCTGCTCCGCAGCCTGCTCGGCGGAAAGACGCAGCCCGTCACCGAGCGCGTGATCACGCGCCTCGTGACGCAGCCCCGAGGACGTAGCCTGGAAGCGGGACTCGAGTCCCTGTCCAGGCTCGCCGCGGAGCGCCGGGACCGCATGGTCGCCGTCGTCACCTCGGCGGTGCCGCTGTCCGATCGGCAGAAGCAGCGCCTCGGCGCCGCACTGGCGAAGATCTACGGCCGGCAGATGCACCTGAACCTGGACGTGGACCCCGAGGTCCTCGGCGGGATCTCGGTGCGCGTCGGTGACGAGGTCATCAACGGCACGATTGCGGAGCGCCTCGAAGAGGTCACCCGCAGGATGGCCGGCTGACAGCGCGCAGCGCCCACACCGCACCAACTGAACGAGCAAGAATTGCGGCCCGGTTGGGCCGTGCAGAAATTGCAGAAGATTCCTGGGGGTCGCCCCCAGACCCCTTTGAGAAACTTCGGGCCCAACAAGGAGAGCAGGGAACCCCAGATGGCGGAGCTTACGATCCGGCCGGAGGAGATCCGGGACGCGCTGGACAGCTTTGTCCAGTCGTACCAGCCGGACGCGGCCTCGCGCGAGGAGGTCGGGACGGTCAGCGTTGCCGGCGACGGCATCGCGAAGGTGGAGGGCCTGCCCTCCGCCATGGCGAACGAGCTGCTGAAGTTCGAGGACGGAACCCTCGGTCTCGCCCTCAACCTCGAGGAGCGCGAGATCGGTGCGATCGTCCTCGGCGAGTTCAGCGGAATCGAGGAGGGCCAGCCGGTGCAGCGCACCGGTGAGGTGCTCTCCGTCGGCGTCGGCGAGGGTTACCTCGGCCGCGTCGTCGACCCGCTCGGCAACCCGATCGACGGACTCGGCGAGATCGCGACCGAAGGCCGTCGCGCCCTCGAGCTGCAGGCCCCTGGCGTCATGGTCCGCAAGTCGGTGCACGAGCCGATGCAGACCGGCTACAAGGCCGTCGACGCCATGGTGCCGATCGGCCGCGGCCAGCGTCAGCTGATCATCGGTGACCGTCAGACGGGTAAGACCGCTCTGGCCGTCGACACGATCATCAACCAGCGCGACAACTGGCGCTCGGGCGACGTGAACAAGCAGGTGCGCTGCATCTACGTCGCCATCGGTCAGAAGGGCTCCACGATCGCCTCCGTGCGCGGAGCGCTCGAAGAGGCCGGCGCGCTCGAGTACACGACCATCGTCGCCGCCCCGGCGTCCGACCCGGCCGGCTTCAAGTACCTGGCGCCGTACACCGGCTCGGCCATCGGCCAGCACTGGATGTACGACGGCAAGCACGTCCTCATCATCTTCGACGACCTCTCGAAGCAGGCCGACGCCTACCGCGCCGTCTCGCTTCTGCTGCGCCGTCCGCCGGGCCGCGAGGCCTACCCGGGCGACGTCTTCTACCTGCACTCGCGTCTGCTGGAGCGCTGCGCCAAGCTCTCCGACGACATGGGCGCCGGTTCGATGACGGGCCTCCCGATCGTCGAGACCAAGGCGAACGACGTGTCGGCGTTCATCCCGACCAACGTCATCTCCATCACCGACGGCCAGTGCTTCCTGGAGTCCGACCTGTTCAACGCGGGTCAGCGTCCGGCGCTCAACGTCGGTATCTCGGTCTCCCGCGTCGGTGGCTCCGCCCAGCACAAGGCCATGAAGCAGGTCTCCGGCCGGCTTCGCGTGGACCTCGCCCAGTTCCGCGAGCTGGAGGCGTTCGCCGCCTTCGGTTCCGACCTGGACGCGGCCTCCAAGGCGTCGCTGGAGCGCGGTAAGCGCATGGTCGAGCTGCTGAAGCAGGCGCAGTACGCCCCGTTCCCGATGGAGGAGCAGGTCGTCTCCGTCTGGGCCGGCACCACGGGCAAGATGGACGACGTCCCGGTCGAGGACATCCGCCGCTTCGAGAGCGAGCTGCTCGAGTTCCTGCGCCGTGAGCGCAAGGACCTCCTGACCAGCATCGCCGAGGGCGGCAAGATGTCCGACGACACGCTGCAGTCGATCGCCGACGCGATCGCCGCCTTCAAGCAGCAGTTCGAGACCTCGGACGGCAAGCTCCTGGGCGAGGGCTGATCGATGGGCGCTCAGCTTCGCGTTTACAAGCGCCGCATCCAAGCCGTCACCGCGACCAAGAAGATCACCAAGGCGATGGAGATGATCGCCGCCTCGCGCATCGTCAAGGCGCAGCGCAAGGTGGCGGCGTCGATGCCGTACGCGACCGAGCTCACCCGCGCGGTGACCGCGGTGGCGACCGGCTCGAACACCAAGCACCCGCTCACCACCGAGACCGAGGCTCCGGCCCGGGCGGCGGTCCTGCTCCTCACGAGCGACCGCGGTCTGGCCGGCGGCTACTCCTCCAACGCCATCAAGGCGGCGGAGCGGCTGCGTGAGCGGCTGGCGGCCGAGGGCAAGGAGGTCGACACCTACATCGTCGGCCGCAAGGGTGTCGCGTACTACGGCTTCCGTGAGCGCAAGGTCTCGGAGTCGTGGACCGGCTTCACCGACAGCCCCGAGTACTCGGACGCCAAGAAGATCGCCGAGCCCCTCATCGCGTCCATCCAGAAGGACACGGCCGAGGGCGGCGTCGACGAGCTGCACATCGTCTTCACGGAATTCGTGTCGATGATGACGCAGAACGCGGTCGACGGGCGGATGCTGCCGCTGTCGCTCGACAAGACAGAGGAGGAGAGCACCGAGAAGGGTGAGATCCTCCCGCTGTTCGAGTTCGAGCCGTCGGCGGAGGACGTCCTCGACGCCCTTCTGCCCCGCTACGTCGAGAGCCGTATCTACAACGCGCTGCTGCAGGCCGCCGCTTCCGAGCACGCCGCCCGCCGCCGCGCGATGAAGTCGGCGACCGACAACGCCGGGGATCTGATCAAGAGCCTCTCCCGGCTTGCCAACGCGGCCCGCCAGGCCGAAATCACCCAGGAAATCAGCGAGATCGTCGGCGGTGCAGGTGCGCTGGCCGACGCGTCCGCGGGGAGTGACAAGTAATGACGACGACAGTTGAGACGGCCGCTGCCACGGGCCGCGTCGCCCGGGTCATCGGCCCGGTCGTCGACGTGGAGTTCCCCGTCGACGCGATGCCGGAGATCTACAACGCCCTGCACATCGAGGTCGACGACCCGGCCGAGGCCGGCGCTCGTAAGACGCTGACCCTGGAAGTCGCCCAGCACCTGGGTGACGGCATGGTCCGCGCGATCTCGATGCAGCCCACCGACGGCGTGGTCCGCCAGGCCCCGGTGACCAACACGGGTACGGGTATCACCGTCCCGGTCGGTGACATCACCAAGGGCAAGGTGTTCAACACCCTCGGTCAGATCCTGAACGAGCCGGAGGCCGAGGCGCAGATCACCGAGCGCTGGCCGATCCACCGCAAGGCCCCGGCCTTCGACCAGCTCGAGTCGAAGACCGAGATGTTCGAGACCGGCCTGAAGGTCGTCGACCTGCTGACCCCGTACGTCAAGGGCGGCAAGATCGGTCTGTTCGGTGGTGCGGGCGTCGGCAAGACGGTCCTCATCCAGGAAATGATCATGCGTGTGGCGAAGCTGCACGACGGTGTGTCGGTGTTCGCCGGTGTCGGTGAGCGCACCCGTGAGGGCAACGACCTCATCGACGAGATGACCGACTCGGGCGTCCTGGAGAAGACCGCGCTGGTCTTCGGCCAGATGGACGAGCCGCCGGGCACCCGTCTGCGGGTCGCGCTGTCCGCCCTGACCATGGCGGAGTACTTCCGCGATGTGCAGAAGCAGGACGTGCTGCTCTTCATCGACAACATCTTCCGCTTCACGCAGGCCGGTTCCGAGGTCTCCACGCTGCTCGGCCGCATGCCGTCCGCAGTGGGTTACCAGCCGACCCTGGCCGACGAGATGGGTGTGCTCCAGGAGCGCATCACCTCGACGCGTGGTCACTCGATCACCTCGATGCAGGCGATCTACGTCCCCGCGGACGACCTGACCGACCCGGCCCCGGCCACCACGTTCGCCCACCTCGACGCGACGACGGTTCTCTCCCGTCCGATCTCCGAGAAGGGCATCTACCCGGCCGTGGACCCGCTGGACTCCACGTCCCGCATCCTGGACCCGCGCTACATCGCGCAGGACCACTACGACACGGCCAGCCGCGTCAAGGGGATCCTGCAGAAGTACAAGGACCTCCAGGACATCATCGCGATCCTCGGCATCGACGAGCTGGGCGAGGAGGACAAGCTCGTTGTCCACCGTGCCCGTCGCGTCGAGCGCTTCCTGTCGCAGAACACCCACGCCGCCAAGCAGTTCACCGGCCTGGACGGTTCGGACGTCCCGCTCGACGAGTCGATCGCCGCGTTCAACGCGATCTGTGACGGGGAGTACGACCACTTCCCCGAGCAGGCGTTCTTCATGTGCGGTGGCATCGAGGACCTCAAGTCCAACGCCAAGGAGCTCGGCGTCTCCTGAGCCTCCGGCTCACCGAGGGGGGTGGGTGTGTCCCGCCCCCCTCACCACGCCCCGTAGAATTGACCCAACACCCGGCACGACCGCCGGGTGGTGACCCGAGGAGCCACCCTTGGCTGCTGAGCTGCATGTCGAGCTGGTCGCCGCGGACCGCAGTGTCTGGTCCGGCGAGGCCACCCTCGTTGTCGCACGTACCACGTCCGGCGACATCGGCGTCATGCCCGGTCACCAGCCGCTCCTGGGTGTGCTGGAATCGGGCCCCGTGACGATCCGTACGAGCGACGGCGGGACCGTTGTCGCCGCTGTGCACGGCGGTTTCATCTCGTTCGCGGACAACAAGCTCTCGCTGCTGGCGGAGATCGCCGAGCTGGCGGACGAGATCGACGTCCAGCGCGCCGAGCGTGCGCTGGAGCGTGCGAAGTCGGACACGGATGCGGGCGCCGAGCGCCGCGCGGACGTGCGACTGCGTGCGGTGGCGGCGCACTGAGCGTCCCCACGAGGAGTTTTTAACTCAGCCGCGGCCCGAGCTGGAGAGATCCAGACCGTGTCGCGGCTGAGGCAATGCAGGTGCAGTCCGGTTCGGCACGGTTCGGTATCCGTTACTCGACGATGCGAGGAGGTCGGTGGAGATGGTCCTCGCGTTGTGGGTGGGCGGTCTGGTCGTCGTACTGGTCGCGGTGGGTCTGTTCGTCTTCGGCCTCCGCAGGCGGCTGATCCAGCGTTCCGGCGGTACCTTCGACTGCAGCCTGCGGTGGGACGTCTCCGAGGAGCCGGATCCCTCCGGCAAGGGCTGGGTGTACGGGGTCGCCCGCTACAGCGGTGACCGCGTCGACTGGTTCCGTGTCTTCTCCTACTCGCCCCGCCCGCGCCGCGGCCTGGAGCGCTCCGCCATCGAGGTCGTCGCACGCCGGCTGCCCGAGGGCGAGGAGGAGCTGGCGCTGCTCTCCGACTCCGTCGTGCTCGGCTGTCTCCACAGGGGGACCCGCCTGGAGCTGGCGATGAGCGAGGACGCCCTGACCGGCTTCCTCGCCTGGCTGGAGGCGGCACCGCCCGGCCAGAGGGTCAACGTGGCCTAGAGGCGGGTGTACCGCCCGATGGGCCCCGTCCCGGACTCCGGTCCCGGACGGGGCCCATCGTCGTGGAGGCCGTCGGTTGCGGACGGGGCGCGTCGTACGGCCGTTCAGCTGCGCAGGGAGGTACCGGCCCCGGCGGTGCGGCCCGGCCGGGGCGGGCATGCGAAAACCGGGGAGACAGGGGGCGGTCCTGTCTCCCCGGCGCATTGTCCGGAGCTGGTGGTGCCTCGTGGGGGGTGGCGCGCCGAGGCGGTTCCGGAGCTAGTTGAGGCCGTTGTCCATCGCGGTCACGAGCTCGCCGTTCGCGGTGTCACCGCTGAACTCCCAGAAGAACGCCCCGCCCAGGCCCTGGCTGTTCGCCCAGGCCATCTTGGAGGTGATCGTCGCCGGGGTGTCGTAGCTCCACCAGTTGGTGCCGCAGTGGGCGTAGGCGGTGCCGGCGATCGTGCCGGTGGGCGGGCAGGTGTTCTTGAGGACCTTGTAGTCCTCGTTGCCCGCCTCGTACGTCCCCGGGGCCGCGCCGGTCGCCGTGCCGCCGGGGGCGGACTGGGTCACGCCGGTCCAACCGCGGCCGTAGAAGCCGATGCCGAGGAGCAGCTTCGACGCCGGGACGCCCTGGGCCTTCAGCTTGGCGATCGCCGCGGCGGAGTTGAAGCCCTCCTGCGGGATGCCGGAGTACGAGGTCAGCGGCGAGTGCGGAGCCGTCGGGCCCTTCGGCGCGAAGGCACCGAAGAAGTCGTACGTCATCACGTTGTACCAGTTCATGGACTGCGCGGCTCCGGCGTAGTCGGCCGCGTCGATCTTGCCGCCCGTCGAGCCGTCCGCGGTGATCGCCGCGGTGACCAGGTTGCCGGTGCCGAACTTCGACCGCAGTGCGGAGGCGACGTTCTTCAGTGCCGCCGGGCCGCTGGTGTCACAGGTGAGACCGCAGGCGTTGGGGTACTCCCAGTCGATGTCGATGCCGTCGAAGACATCGGCCCAGCGCGGGTCCTCGACCAGGTCGTAGCAGGACTGGGCGAAGGCCGCCGGGTTCTGGGCCGCCTGCGGGAAGCCGCCGGACCAGGTCCAGCCGCCGAAGGACCAGAGGACCTTGATGTGGGGGTACTTGGCCTTCAGCTTGCGCAGCTGGTTGAAGTTGCCGCGCAGCGGCTGGTCCCACGTGTCGGCGACGCCGTCCACCGACTGGTCGGCGGTGTAGGCCTTGTCGTAGTCGGCGTAGGAGTCACCGATGGTGCACTTGCCGTTCTGGACGTTGCCGAAGGCGTAGTTGATGTGCGTGATCTTCGCTGCGGAGCCGGAGGTCACGAGGTTCTTGACGTGGTAGTTGCGTCCGTAGACGCCCCACTCGGTGAAGTAGCCGAGGTTGATCTTGTCGCCGGTGCCCGGGTTGCCCGGGTCGGTGGTCCCGGTGGTGCGCACGGCCACCGAGCCGCTGACCGGACCGGTCTGGTCGGCGGTGTCGCGGGCCTGCACCGTGTAGGAGTAGTCGGTGCCCTTGGTGAGGCCGCTGTCCGTGTACGTCGTCGTGGTGACCGTGGCGACCTTGGTGCCGTCGCGCAGGACGTCGTAGTTCTTGATGCCCTTGTCGTCCGTGGCGGCGCTCCAGCTGAGCTTCGCCGAGGTGTCCGTCACATTGCTCGCGGTGGGGGTGCCGGGCTTGGACGGGGCGGTGTCACCGGGGACGGTGGGGCCGCCGTCACAGGAGGCGCCGTTCAGCTTGCAGCCGGAGGGGGAGCCGGTGCCCGTGCCGTTGAAGCCGAAGCTGATGCTGGCGCCCGGGGCGACCGTCCCGTTCCAGCTGAGGTTCTTGGCGGTCCAGTGGGTTCCGGAGCTGGTGACGGAGGCGTCCCAGGCGGAGCCGACCGCGGTGCCGGAGGGGAAGTCCCACTCGACGGTCCAGGAGGCGAGGGAGGTGGTGCCGGTGTTCTTGACCGTCCACTGGCCCTCGAAGCCGGTGCCCCAGTCGGACTTCTTGGTGTAGGTGGCGGTCGCGGAGGTGGCGGCCTCGGCGGGGGAGGCCAGGCCGACCATCGCGGCGAGGGGGAGCAGCAGTGCGGTGAGGCCCGCGACCGCCTTCGACCTGGTGGCTGTGCCGGCGCCGCGCTTCCATCTGAGGCGGGTGAGGCGTACGGGATTGTCAGTGCTCAACGGTGCTCCTCGGGTGAGGTCCGGCAAACGGGGATGGTCCGTAACCTGCAGACCCTGCGTCGCCCTGAGCCCGCTTTGTCATGGCGTACTCACCGCAGCGTGTCCGGTGAGATTAGGAAGGTCTGGACCAATCGTCAAGAGGTCCAGACCAAAGATCTGTGCCGGAGTTCAGAGTCCCAACTCCTGCGCAAGAACCGCCGCTTGGACCCTGCTGCGCAGCTCCAGCTTCCCGAGCAGCCTGCTGACGTGCGTCTTCACCGTCGCCTCGGCCATCGAGAGCCGTACCGCGATCTCCGCGTTGGACAGCCCCAGACCGAGACAGCCCAGCACCTCGCGCTCCCGGCGGGTCAGGCTGTCGAGCGCCTCGGGGCCGCGTCCGCCCGTCCCGCGCGCGGAGGAGGTGGCGGCGAACTCCTGGATCAGCCGACGTGTCACCGCGGAGGCGATCAGGCCCTCGCCGCGCGCCACCGTCCGTACCCCCTCGATCAGGTCCTTGGCGTCGGCGTTCTTCAGCAGGAAACCCGACGCGCCCGCGCGCAGCGCGCCGAAGACGTACTCGTCCAGATCGAAGGTCGTCAGGACCAGCACGTCCGCCAGCCGCTCCGCCACGACCTGCCGCGTCGCGGAGACACCGTCGAGCCGGGGCATCTGCACGTCCATCAGCACCAGATCCGGCCGCAGCTCACGGGCCAGGCGCACCGCCTCCTCCCCGTCGGCGGCCTCGCCCACGACCTCGATGTCCCGCGCACTGCCCAGGATCAGCACCAGTCCCGCGCGGACGGCCGACTGGTCCTCCGCGACCAGCACCCGGATCGTCATGTCCCGTACGTCCTTTCCTCGACGGGCAGTTCGGCCCGCACCAACCAGATCCTCACACCGTCCGGCCGGGCCCCAGGACCCGCCCCGATCGTCCCGCCGAGCAGCGCCACCCGCTCCCGCATCCCCACCAGGCCGGCGCCCGAACCAGGTGCGCGCGGTCCCGGGCGGTCACCCAGCACACTGCTCACCTCGACGGCGAGCACCTCGCGCGTCCGCCTCAGCCGGACGTTCACCGCGCCCGGCGCCGCGTGCTTCAGCGCGTTGGTCAGCGACTCCTGGACGATGCGGTACGCCGCCAGCTCCACCGGTGCCGGCAGCGGCCCGGTCTCCTCACGGCCGTCGTCCAGGGTGACGGTGAGGCCGCTGGAGGCGGAGTTCGCGCCCGCCTGTCCGACGAGGGCGTCCAGGGCCGCGAGGGTGGGCGCCGCGCTCGGGGGCCCGTCCGCTCCGCTCTCCCGCAGGATCCCGATCAGCCGCCGCATCTCGGCCAGCCCGTCGACACTGTTCCGCCGGATCACCCCGAGGGCGTCGCGCGAGGTGCCCGGGTCGTCGATCGAGAGCGCCGCCGTGGAGTGGATGGCGATCGCGGAGAGGTGGTTGGCGACCATGTCGTGCAGCTCGCGCGCCATGCGTGACCGCTCGGCGGTCACCGCCTGGACCCGGTCCATCTCGGCCAGCAGCACGGTCTGGTCGGCGCGCAGCCGGGCGGCCACGGCGGCCTCGCGGTGGTTGCGCACACTGGCGCCGGTGAGCGCGGGCCCGAAGGAGACCATGCCCGTGACGATGCCGATGAGCAGGGCGTCCGAGGACGGGATCCAGGCGATGAAGCCGGCCGTCACGGCCACCGTGACGAGCAGGGTCGTCACCGGGATGCGGCGTGCGGCGGCCGGGGTCCCGTACAGCACGGCGGCGTAGACGAGGTCGGTGAACATCAGCAGGGTCGCCAGGCTGCCCACGGTGAACTGGTCGGCGATCAGGGCGAGGGTGCCGGTGACCAGGGCGGTCTGCGGGGCGCTGCGCCGCATCAGCTCCAGCGCCGACATCACCGCGAGCGGGAGCAGCGAGGCCCAGGGGGCGTCGAGGAGCCGCCCGTTCTGGATGTGGATGCCGACGCCCCAGAGGAGCAGTCCGCCGGACAGCCCGACGGACGCGAGGATCACGTCGTCGCGGTGGGGGCGCGCGAGGGAGAACACCCTCCCATCCAACACGGCGCCGTGCCGCCCGGCGTCCCCGTGCGGGGTGAGGCCCGGCTACATCGAAGGATGCAGTCACGGTTCGTCACTGCCGACGACGAATCGGCGCCGTACGGAGGGGAGTCTGGAGGGGACCGGAAGGAGAAGGACCGTGATCGTCACACTGATCGTGCTCTGCGAGGTCGGCTTCTGGGTCCTGCTGGCCGCCGGACTCGCCCTGCGGTACGTCGCGAAGAAGCCCCGGCTGGGCGCGGCCGTGCTGCTGTGCGAGCCCCTGCTGGAGGTCGTGCTGCTGGTGGTGACGGCCATCGACCTGAAGAACGGCGCCGCGCCGGACTGGAAGCACGGGCTGGCGGCCGTCTACATCGGCTTCACCGTGGGACTCGGCCACTCGACCATCAGGTGGGTCGACGCGAGGGTCTCCCACCGCTTCGCGGGCGGCCCGCCGCCGGTGAAACCCCCGAAGTACGGGATGGCGCGGGCCGTCCACGAGTGGCGCACCGCGGCCCGGTGGGTCCTGGCGGCCGTGACCGCCATGGCCCTGCTCCAGGCGGCGGTCTGGTACGTCGGCGGGGACGGGGACATCGGCTCCCTGCGGATGTGGCAGCAGAAGATGCTCTGGGTGATCGGGATCAACCTGGTCATCGCCGGCGGCTACACGCTCTTCCCCAAGCAGGAGCCCAGGGGCCGGGTCGGGGCGGGCCGCTGATCAGCGCTCGCCGCCCGGCACCCACAGCACGTCGCCGACCTCCTTGTTCGCCGTCCTGGCGAGGATGAACAGGAGGTCGGAGAGGCGGTTGAGGTAGGTCGCCGTGAGGGCGTTCATCACGTCGCCGTGCACCTCCAGCGCAGCCCAGGTGGACCGTTCGGCACGGCGGACGACCGTGCAGGCCTGGTGCAGCAGGGCCGCCCCCGGGGTTCCGCCCGGAAGGATGAAGCTGCGGAGCTTCTCCAGCTCCTCCAGGAAGGTGTCGCAGTCCGCCTCCAGCTTGTCGATGTACGACTGCTCCACCCGCAGCGGCGGGTACTCCGGGTTCTCCACCACTGGTGTGGACAGGTCCGCGCCCACGTCGAACAGGTCGTTCTGGACACGGACGAGGACCTTCACGACGTCCTCGGGGAGGTTCCCCAGCGCGACGGCCGTGCCGATGACGGCGTTGGCCTCGTTGGCGTCGGCGTAGGCCGAGATCCGCAGATCGGTCTTGGCGGTCCGGCTCATGTCGCCGAGGGCGGTGGTGCCCTTGTCGCCGGTACGGGTGTAGATGCGCGTCAGATTGACCATGGGGCCAGCGTAGTTACGCTCCGGCCCTGCGGAAGACACGCGTGCCGGCCGTCACAGCGAGGGCGGCGAACGCGAGGGCCACCAGGACCCCGTACAGCATGTGCGCCGTGGCGTACGAGCCGACGTACGCGTCCCGCACCGCGTCCACCAGGTAGCGGAGCGGCGTGAAGTGCGACAGCACGTCCAGCCAGGCGGGGCCGAGCGTCATCGGCAGCATCAGGCCGGAGAGCAGCATGGCCGGCATGGTGAGCGAGTTGATCACCGGCCCGAACTCCTGAGGCGTACGCACCTTCATGGCGAGGGCGTACGACAGCGAGGCCAGCGAGACGGTCAGCAGGCCTACGAACGCGAAGCCGATGAGCACCCCGGCCAGCGGTGCGCGCAATCCCATGACCAGGGCCGCGAGCACGAACAGCACGGCCTGGAACATGAACAGCAGGGCGTCCCGCAGGACCCGCCCCAGCAGGAGGGCCAGGCGGCTGACGGGGGTCACGCGCATGCGCTCGACGACCCCCGTCGACTTCTCGATGATGATCGAGAAGCCCGCGAACGAAGCTCCGAAGAGGCCCAGTTGGAGCAGCAGCCCGGGCACCAGGACCTGCCAGGAGTCACCGGTGGAGCCGAGCGGGAGACGCGTGAGGAGCGGGCCGAAGAAGAGCAGGTGGAGCAGCGGCATCAGGATCCCGAAGAAGATCTGGAACCGGGAGCGCAGGGTCTGCCGGACGTACCGGGCGAAGATCAGCGAGGTGTCGTGGATCAGCATGGGGGTCCTATACGGCGACGGGGGCGGCCTCGGCGGCGGCCGGGGTGCGCCCGGTGATCGCGAGGAAGGTCTCGTGGAGCGAGGCGTCGGGGGAGCCGGCGTGTTCGGTCTTCAGCGCGGCGGGCGCGCCATCGGCGACGACCAGGCCGCCGTCGACGACGACCAGCCGGTCCGCGAGGGCGTCGGCCTCGTCGAGGTAGTGGGTGGTGAGCACGACCGTCGTCCCGAAGTCGTCCCGCAGCCCGCGGACCAGGTCCCACAGGTCCTCCCGGCTGCCCGGGTCGAGTCCGGTGGTCGGCTCGTCGAGGAAGAGCACGGCCGGCCGGTGGGTGAGGCCCATGGCGATGTCGAGGCGCCGCCGCTGGCCGCCGGAGAGCGCGGCCGTCCTGCGGTCGAGCAGCTCGCCGAGGCCCAGGTGCGCGGCGAGTCCGTCCGCCCGCGCGACGGCGTCCGCCTTGCTCAGCCGGTACAGCCGCCCCTGCGTGACGAGCTCCTCCCGCACGGTGACGTGCGGATCCACCCCGCCCGACTGGGCGACGTAACCGCACTTCGCGCGGACGCCCGCCGGGTCCCCGGTCAGGTCGCAGCCGGCCACGGTGGCCGCGCCGCCGGTGGGGGCCAGCAGCGTGGTGAGCATCCGCAGCGTGGTGGTCTTGCCCGCGCCGTTGGGTCCGAGGAGGCCGACGATCTCGCCGGGCATGACGGTCAGGTCGACCGAGCGCACGGCGTGGACGGGCCCCGCCTTGGTCGTGAAGGTCCGGGCGAGCCCGGCGGTGCTGATGATTGGCATGGCGACCACAAAAACAGAGTCACTTAAAAATTGCAATGCCTCCAAAATTTCACGAACCCCACCGCTTGCGTACGATGGCCCCATGGCTGAGGGGCTCAGGGAGCGGAAGAAGCGTCAGACCCGGCAGCATCTGTCGGACGTGGCCACCGGGCTCTTCGTGGAGCGGGGCTTCGACGCGGTCACGATCGCCGAGATCGCCCAGGCCGCGGACGTCTCGGTGAACACGGTGTACAACTACTTCCCGGCCAAGGAGGACCTCTTCCTCGACCGCGGCAGCGGCATCGTCGACCGGCTCTCGCGCTACGTCCGGGGCCGCGACGCGGGGGAGTCCGCAGCCGACGCCGTGCTGCGTGAGCTGCGCGTCCAGGTGGAGGGCGTCTCGCCCACGGTCGGCCTCATGGAGGGGTACGCGGCCTTCATGAGGGTCATCGAGGGCGCCGACGGCCTCAAGGCCCGCCTCTGGCACATCCAGCAGGAGGCCCAGCTCCACCTGGAGGCGACCATGCGGGAGCAGTCCGGAGCGGAACCGGGCGACCCGGCTCCGGAACTGGTGGCCGGTCAGCTCTCCTGGGTGCACAGCACCCTGATGGCGTACATCGGCGGCGAGATGGTGGCGGGCCGCAGGCCGGACGAGGTCTCCCGCGACGCGCTCGCCCTGCTCGACGGCGTGGAGGACCTCCTCGGCGAGAAGGTGCTCAACTACGCGCGACGCGCCGCCGCGTGACACCGGACGGTGTGATGTCCGTCATGTGAGACGTGACGCGCATCTCTTCGCGGCCTCAGCGCCCCTCACGGGTATTAATCTCCGCCGGAGAGCATGCGAACTACCGAGAATGCATAGGGGTGCGAATCGTGGCCAGGAAGCTCGCCGTCATCGGCGCCGGACTCATGGGGTCCGGTATCGCGCAGGTCTCCGCCCAGGCGGGCTGGGACGTCGTGCTGCGCGATGTCACCGACGAGGCCCTGGCCCGCGGGCGCGGCGGTATCGAGGCCAGTTACGGCAAGTTCGTCTCCAAGGGCAAGCTGGAGGCGTCCGACGCCGAGGCAGCGCTCGCCCGGATCACCACGACCACTGACCTGGACGCCGTGGCCGACGCGGATGTCGTCGTCGAGGCCGTCTTCGAGAAGCTCGAGGTCAAGCACGAGATCTTCCGTGCGCTCGACAAGGTCGTACGGAAGGACGCCGTCCTCGCCTCCAACACCTCCGCCATCCCGATCACCAAGATCGCGGCCGTGACGGAGCGCCCGGAGCGGGTCGTCGGCGTGCACTTCTTCTCACCGGTCCCCATGATGCAGCTCTGCGAGCTGGTGCGCGGCTACAAGACCAGCGACGAAACCCTCGCCACGGCGCGGGAGTTCGCCGAGTCCGTGGGCAAGACCTGCATCGTCGTCAACCGCGACGTCGCGGGCTTTGTCACCACCCGCCTGATCTCGGCGCTGGTCGTCGAGGCGGCCAAGCTGTACGAGTCGGGCGTCGCCTCCGCCGAGGACATCGACACGGCCTGCAAGCTGGGCTTCGGCCACGCCATGGGCCCGCTCGCCACGGCCGACATGACCGGGGTGGACATCCTCCTGCACGCCACGAGCAACATCTACACCGAGTCCCAGGACGAGAAGTTCGCCGCCCCGGAGCTGATGCGCCGGATGGTCGATGCAGGTGACATCGGCCGCAAGAGCGGGCAGGGCTTCTACACCTACTGATCACGACCGGGTCCCCGGGCTGCCCGATCTGCCGTCGGGCGGACCGGGGAAACCGGGATCCGGCGCCGCCAGGCGCACGGATCCGGCGGGCGGCACCGGAGCTCCTTCACCCCTCGGGGTGAATTCGGTATCGGTTCGCTTACAGACGGCAACTTCCCTGTCGCCGCGGCAGTCAGTTGTGGCAGAGGAAGAAAGAGAAACAGACAGACCGACCTTGCTACGGGGTACTCCAGGGGAGCGCATATGCACATCAGGGGCGACCACGCCGAGCTGGTCGTCGGGGGCCGCCTCGACGTCCGAAGCGCGGCGGACGCCCGTACGGTTCTGCATTCGGCCGTCGACGACGGAGCCGGCGACCTCGTGCTGAACCTGACCGAGCTGGACTCCTGGGACGCCACCGGCCTGGGCGTCATCATGGGCGCGCACCGCAGAGCCGGCCGGGCCGGCCGGCGGCTGGTGCTGCGCGGTGTGCCGCCGCAGATGCAGCGCCTGCTGGTGGCCACACGCCTTCACAGGATCCTGGCCATCGAGGGCGGGATCGCCGCGGACTCCCTGCCACGCGTCTGAGGGCGGCCGGCGGCCATACACGCACAATCCTCACGAGAATGTGATGTCGCGGGCGGCGCGGCCCCCCGCCGGTTCGTAGATACTGTGCGAAGGTTTAGGGTTCGGCCGTCTGCCGATCGACGAGGACCCACTGGCGGACACCGGACCGGAAGCGACAGCGGAGTGTGCGAGGCCGGAGGGGGCAATTGCGCGCTGCGCGTCTGGGGGGCTTTGACGATGGACCCGTCCAACCAGGGACCGGAAGAGTACGGTCATGGCACCGACCGGTCCGGTGACGACAGCGGGCGCCGACGGCAGTCCCGCGACCCGCTGACGCCCGACTTCGGGCACCAGACACCACAGCAGTCGCGCACCGTGCAGCTGATATCGGGCGACTTCCTGCTCACCGTCAACCCGGTCGACGGCAGTGAGATCGAGCCCTGCAGGCCGGGGGAGCGCCCCGACGCCCCCGTCCGGCACACCGCCGCCCAGCGCGTGGAGCGCGAGCGCGCCGCCGCACCGCCCGTCCCCGCGGGGCCACCCGCCCCGCAGACGCCCCTCCTCGAGCGCCAGGACGAGCGTGAGCGGCTGGTACGGCTGCTGGCGCGAGGGCGTTCGGTGTGCCTCACCGGTCCTGCGGGGTCCGGCCGCACGGCCCTCCTGGACGCCGTCGCCGGCGACTGCGCGGACCTGGCCCCGGACGGGGTCCTGCGGCTCTCCGGGTACAAGCGGACCGCCACCGAGCTGCTGTACGCGCTGTTCGAGGCCGTCTACCGCGCCCCGCTGTACCGCCCGGACCGCGAAGGGCTGCTCACCCTCGTCCACGGGATCGGCGCCGTGGTCCTCGTCGACGACCTGGAGCTCGGCGGCGCCGCGCTCCAGGAACTGCTCGACGCCACCCCCGAGTGCGCGTTCCTCCTCGCCACGACCCCGGACGTGCCGGCCGCCGAGGCCGACCTCGAGGAGGTCGTCCTCGCCGGCCTCGGCCGCAGCGCCTCGATCGAGCTCATGGAACACGTCGTGGAGCGCACGCTCACCGACGAGGAGGCGAACTGGGCGGGAGACCTCTGGTTCGAGTCCGAAGGGCTGCCGCTGCGCTTCGTCCAGGCCGGCGCCCTGCTGCGCCAGCGCGACGACCGGCGCGCCGGCCAGGAGGCGGTCGACGGATACGACGACGACCCCGCCGACGCCCCGTTCGGCAGGGCGGAGCCGGCCGACCTCGCGCTGCCCTCCCTCGGCGAGGGCGCGGCTCCCGCCGCCCTGCTCGCCTCCCGGCTGAGCGAGGCCGCACGGGAGACCCTGCGCTTCGCCGTGGCGCTCGGCGGCGAGGTGCCGCACCAGGCGCACCTGCCGGCCCTCGTGGGAGACACCCACGCCGATGCCGCACTGGGCGAGCTGGCCGGCAGCGGTCTGCTCTCCCCGGCGGGCCCCCGCTACCGGCTGGCGGCCGGGGTCCTGACCCAGCTGGAGGCGAGCGGATACGGCGAGAGCGCGGACGCCCACGCCCGCAGCGCAGCCCAGCACTTCGCCTGGTGGGCGGGGCACCCCTCCGTCACCCCGGAACGCGCGGTCGCGGAGGCGGACGCCGTCCTCGCCTCGATGACGCGCCTCGTCCCCGGCGAGGCCCCCGGACAGGCCAGTGTGGCCGTCCTGCTGGCCCGCAGCGCCGCTCCGGCCTTCGCCGCGGGCATGCAGTGGGGCGCCTGGGAGAAGAGCCTGAGGACCGGCCAGGAGGCCGCGCGGATCGCCGGCGAGGTGGCGGAAGAGGCCTACTTCCACCACGAGCTGGGTGTCCTCGCGCTCTGCACCGGCCACCTGGACCGGGCCAGGGCCGAGCTGGAGGCCTCCATCGGCATGCGCGGGGCGCTCGCCGACAAGTCCGGCGCAGTGGCCGGGCGCCGGGCTCTGGCGCTCGTCGCGGACCGCTCGGGCGAACCGGTGCACGGCACTCCTGCGGGCGAGGAGGTGCCGGCCCCGCGTCACGACGAGTCGGCCTCGCCCCCCGGCGGCATCCCGGCGGCCGCACCGCTCTTCCCCCGGCGGACCGAGACGTCGGCGACCCTGATCGCCCGTCAGGGACCTCCGCGGGCGGGTGCGCCCGGCGGGCGTGCGGGGGTGCTCCGGGGCGCCCGGCGCAATCTCGTCGCCGTGGGCGCGGGTGCGCTGCTGGCGGCGGTGCTCGGCACGGTGGTGACCCTGGGCGCCACCTCGGGCAGCGGCGAGGAACCGGAGGGGCAGAACGTCACGACCGAGCAGTCGGCGAGCGAGGACGACGGCGAGAGCGGCCTCTCGGCGGACGAGCCGACCGACGACCCGGCCGGCGGCGAGGGCACGGCAGGCGGAGACGCCGAGTCACCCGGTCCGTCCGGCACCACCGGTCCGTCCACGAGCGGCACGCCGTCCCCGGGCACCTCGGGCCCCGGCACGAGCCCGTCGGGAACCCCGTCGAGCGCCGGCCCGAGCGACCGGCCCACGGACAACAGCCCTTCGGCGACGAAGAAGCCCACGAAGACGCCGACCACCACGCCGACGAAGCCCCCGACCACCGATCCGACCACGCCCACCACCGAGCCGACTCCCACGGAGACGCCCTCGACCGAGACCCCGACGGAGCCGGAGACGTCCAACTCCGCGAGCGGCCCGGCGGAGACCGCCACCGCGTCGGCGTCGCAGGACGGACCCGCCTCACCCACGACGGCCTGAACGCACGAACGCCGTACGGGCCCGGAATCCGGGCCCGTACGGCGTTACGGAGGCGGCAGCCCCCGGCAGGGTCAGAACAGGCGCAGCTTGTCGTCCTCGATGCCGCGCATCGCGTTGTAGTCGAGGACCAGGCACCCGATCCCGCGGTCCGTCGCCAGCACCCGCGCCTGCGGCTTGATCTCCTGCGCCGCGAACACGCCCCGCACCGGCGCCAGATGCGGGTCGCGGTTGAGCAGCTCCAGGTAACGGGTCAGCTGCTCCACGCCGTCGATGTCGCCCCGACGCTTCAGCTCCACGGCCACCGTCGCACCGTCCGCGTCCCGGCACAGGATGTCGACCGGGCCGATCGCGGTCGGGTACTCACGGCGGATCAGGGTGTAGCCCTCGCCGATCGTCTCGATGCGGTCGGCGAGCAGCTCCTGGAGGTGCGCCTCCACGCCGTCCTTGATCAGCCCCGGGTCGACACCGAGCTCGTGGGACGAGTCGTGGAGGATCTCCTCCATCGTGATGATCAGTTTCTCGCCCGCCTTGTTCACCACGGTCCAGACGCCCTCGTTGTCGTCGGCGCCCTCCTTCAGGGTGCACGGCGGGGACATCCAGTTGAGAGGTTTGTACGCCCGGTCGTCGGCGTGGATCGAGACGCTGCCGTCCGCCTTGACCAGGATCAGACGGGGGGCGGAGGGCAGGTGGGCGGTGAGCCGGCCCGCATAGTCGACGGAGCAACGGGCGATGACGAGACGCATGGTCGGCAACGCTACTCGACGACCCGTGGTCCACGCGATTCCCGGCCCCCTCACGCGCCACAGCCCTTGACGCGTGCCCATCGGGCTTGCCCCTCTTTGCGACCGTTCGTTATTGGCCGGTTGTGTTCCCAATCTCCTGGTGCGGCCCGGACTGCGCCCTTACCGTGGAAGCAGGAGGTCGCCGTCTGTGTACGCAGCGTCGCCGTCCTGCCCTGCCCGTAAGGCCCCGGCCACCCGTCGGGGCCGCGAGAGGAGAACCCATGTCGCTCGACGTCTCACCGGCGCTGTTGGAACAGGCCGAGCGAGGCGAGGTCGACGAAGCCGACTTCGTCGACTGCGTCCGGACCTCCCTGCCCTACGCATGGGAGATGATCAGCTCCCTGGTGGCCCAGCTGAAGGTCGACGGCGGACAGTTCGCCGACAACCAGACGCCCCCGCCGGACGAGCAGGCACGTGGTCAGCTGCTGCGTGCGCTCGCGAGTGATGCGATACGCGGCGCGCTGCAGCGGCACTTCGGAGTGCGCCTGGCATTCCAGAACTGCCACCGCGTCGCGGTGTTCCCGCTGGACGCCTCGGTCGACGAGAGGCTGGCCCGATTCACCTCGGTGAGGGGCCAGTTGCTCAACCAGTCGCCCGAACTACGGGACTGCTGAACGCTTCTGCTGCCGCTCCGGGCCGCGGGAGGTGCAACTGGCTCCGGGGCGGCAGCCCCCGTACCACCGCACCATCAGGAACCACCAGCGTGAACGGCTCACTCCAGCAACGGCAGCACTTCCGTGCCCAGCCGCTGCACGTTCGTCTCCGTCGCCGCGAGATCGCCCGACCCCTCGACCATGAGGGCGAAGCGGGTGATGCCCGTGCGCTCCGCCGTGGCCGCGAGCCGGTCGGCGGCGAACCGGGGCGGCCCCACCGGGTGCAGGCCGCACAGGAACTCCGTGTACGCCACGGGGTCGCGCATCACCCGGTGCCGGCCGTCGACCGTCACATGGGCGTCCAGCCCCTGGCGCAGCCAGCCCGGCATCGCCTTCACGAGCGTCTCCACGGCGTCGGCGGGGCGGTCGGCGATCTGGGCCACCCCCGCGGACACATGTGCTACCCGCTCCACGACCTCCGCGGGCTGACCGGCCTCCCGGGCCGCCGAGCGCCACAGAGCGACCATGTCGGCCTTCTCCTCGTCGCCGCAGTGCATCCCGAGGAGCATCGGCAAACCCTTTCCAGCGGCGAGTTCCACGCTTTTCGGCGAGGTGCACGCGACGATCACCTCGGGGCCCGGCGGGCCGTCCCCGAGGAGCTCGTCGGCCCGGGGCACGACGGCCACCTCGCGGAAGCCGAAGCGCTCCCCGCGCCCCGCCACCCGCGGCTTGCCGAGCCAGTCGAGCAGGAGGTCCAGCGACTCCGGGAAGCCCTTCTCGTAGGCCTCGAGCCCGGCACCGAACACCTCCAGATCGACCCAGGGGCCGCCGCGCCCCACCCCGAGGGTGAAGCGGCCGCCGCTGGTCAGATGCAGCAGCGCGGCCTGCTCGCCGAGCATGACCGGATGCTGGCTCGGCAGCACGCTCACCGCCGTGCCCACGCGGATCCTGCGGGTGCGGCCGAGCAGCAGGGCGGCCAGGGTCGTGGCGGACGGGCACACCCCGTACGGCACGAAGTGGTGTTCCGCCAGCCAGACGGAATCGAGTCCGGACTCCTCCGCCACCTCTGCGGAGCGGACGGCCCTGTGCAGGGCCTCACCCTGTCCCTGGCCCGGAAACTGAGCTGCCAGTACGAACGTTCCTACGCGCATCGCCTTCTGCCTCCTTACGGCCGACGCGGCTGTCCCCCACCGGCAACAACGTCTGACACGTGCCAAAGGCACGGTCCACGGCGAAGTTGTTGCGATTTTCCGGTAACCCACCCGCCCCGTCACTGCTCACGCGTCACTCCCGACACCTGCCCGCAGCCGATGCCTCTAGGCTGGACGGGACGATCTGCCCGTACCGCCACCCCGTGAGGTGTCCTGTGTCCCCGCGCCACAACCGCCCCCGAGGCGGCGACAGTCCTACCGGCAACGCACGAGAGGCGGGGGAGCGGTACGGCGGGGGCGGTGACACGGAGAGCTGGCAGGGCGAGGAGTGGTCGGTGCGCCCGGTGAGCGGCGCGAGCGCGCTGGGCAAGCGCTACCGCTGCCCCGGCTGCGACCAGGAGATCCCGTCCGGCGTCCCGCACCTCGTCGCCTGGCCCGAGTTCGGCGGGATCGACGACCGCAGGCACTGGCACAAGGCCTGCTGGAACGCGAAGGACCGCCGCACCACACGGGTGCAGCGGTCCAGGAACGCTCCGCGGTACTGAGTCAGACGTCCCGCCGGTCCAGCGCCGCGAAGGCACAGGCCATGGCCACCGCCGTCACGCCGGCGATGATCCACAGCGGATCCCAGCCGCTCGGCCCCGACGAGGTCATCGACGTGTTGTACAGCGTGCCGATCTGGTTGGGGATCGAGTACTCGAAGAGCGCCTGCTGCACACGGGCCAGCGACGACGAGAACATGAACATCGCCAGCACGAGCGGGAGCAGCACCACCGCGATCATGATCGTGATGGCACCCGCAGAGTGCCGGATGATCGCACCGAGTGCGAGCGCGAGGAGCCCGAGCACGGCGACGTAGAGGCCGACCCCGACCGTGGAGCGCACCCACAGGCCGGTGTCGGGCGTGGCGCCGTCCAGGACGGCCGTCTGCAGGACGCCGACGATGCCGGTGGTCACCGTGGTGATCGTGAAGGCCAGCAGGAAGAAGACCACCGACTTCGCGATCAGCATCCGGGCGCGGCTCGGGCACGCGGTCAGCGTCGTACGGATCATCCCGGTGCCGTACTCGGACGCGATGGTCAGCACGCCGAGCGTGATCACACAGATCGATCCGAGCAGTACGCCGAAGAAGCCCAGGCTGAGCACGGGGGTGTCGTCCAGGGGAGCGTCCGACACGTTCACGACGAGCGCGGTGAGCAGCCCGATGCCGACCAGCAGCACGATCATCACGCCGAGCGTCCACATCGTGGAGCGCACCGAGCGGATCTTCGTCCACTCGGAGGCGATCGCGTCACCGAGCCCCGGAGTGCGCACGGGGATCGGTGAGGCGTACGGGCCCGCCTGGCCGCCCCAGCCCTGCTGCGGCTGCTGGTACGGCATCTGCGGGGCCTGGTGCGCCTGTGGGGGCGTCTGCGCGGGCGGCGGAGGCATCGTCATCGGGAGTCCTCGCTGGTCTTGCTCTCGGGCCGGTCCGCGGGAACGGCGGGTGCGGGTGCGTCGGCGTACGGGTTCTGTCCCGGGGGCGGCGGGGCGTACCAGCTCTGCTGCGGGACCTCGGCCGGGGGCTGCGGCGCGTGACCGGGCTGCCCGTAGGCCGCCTCGTGGCCGGAGGGCCCGTAGCCGGGGTGTCCGTAGCCGGGCGGAGGCAGCTGGAGCCCCGCCTTCGCGTCCGCCGTCGAGCGGTAGTCCACCGCGCCCTGCGTCATCCGCATGTACGCCTCCTCGAGCGACGCCCGGTGCGGCGAGAGCTCCCACAGCCGGACGTCCGCCCCGTGCGCCAGATCGCTGATCCGGGGCAGCGCGAGTCCGGTGACGCGCAGGGCGCCGTCGGGCTCCGGCATGACCCGGCCGCCCGCCTCCGCCAGCGAGGACGTCAGCTTCTCCCGCAGCTCCGGGCCGTCCGCCGCGACGCGCACGCGGGCGAAGTCGGCGGAGTTGGCCGAGATGAAGTCGGTGACGCTCATGTCGGAGAGCAGCTGCCCCCGGCCGATCACGATCAGGTGATCGGCGGTGAGCGCCATCTCGCTCATCAGGTGGCTGGAGACGAAGACCGTGCGCCCCTCGGAGGCCAGCTGCTTCATCAGGTTGCGGACCCAGAGGATCCCCTCGGGGTCGAGCCCGTTGACCGGCTCGTCGAAGAGCAGCACCTGAGGGTCGCCGAGCAGCGCCGCCGCGATGCCGAGCCGCTGGCCCATGCCGAGGGAGAAGCCCTTGGACCGCCTCTTCGCGACGTCCTGGAGCCCCACGACGCCGAGGACCTCGTCCACCCGTGGAGCGGGGATGCCGGCCAGCTGGGCCAGGCTCAGGAGGTGGTTGCGGGCGCTGCGCCCGCCGTGCACGGCCTTGGCGTCGAGCAGTGCCCCCACCTGCCGCGGGGCGTTGGGGAGGCTGCGGAAGGCGTGGCCGCCGATCGTCACGTGTCCCGACGTCGGCCGGTCCAGGCCGAGCATCATGCGCATGGTGGTGGACTTCCCCGACCCGTTGGGACCGAGGAATCCCGTGACGGCACCGGGCCGTACCTGGAAGGAAAGGTTGTGCACGGCCGTCTTCGCGCCGTAGCGCTTGGTCAGGCCGACTGCCTCGATCATTCTCCAGCCCCATCGACTTATCTGTCGTCGGGGCCCAGGCCGCAGGCCGCACGCCCCCGTAAGAGTTAGGAGGATAACCAGCCGCATGTGGTTCCGGCCAAGCCGTGGCCCGGTGCGCCGTCGTCCGGACGCCGCTCAGGCGTCCCGCTTCTTCAGTACGAGGTAGCCGCCGATCAGCGCCGCCACCACCCACAGCACCATGATTCCGAGTCCGGCCCAGGGGCCGTAGGGCGCCGGGTCGCTGTTCATGGCGTCCGGCACCACCTGCATGATCTTGGAACCGGCCTGGTCGGGGAAGTAGCGGGCCACGCTCTTCGCGCCGGGGACCGCCGACAGGATCTGCGAGACGAGGAAGAAGAACGGCATCAGGATGCCGAGCGACAGCATGGAGCTGCGCAGCATCGTGGCCACACCCATGGAGAAGACCGCGATCAGGCCCATGTAGATGCCGCCGCCGAAGACCGCGCGCAGCACGTTCTGCGCGCCGATGTCGGTGCCGCGGTCGCCGAGCAGCGTCTGGCTGAGGAAGAAGGTCACGAAGCTGGTGGCGAGACCGACCAGCAGGGCCAGGGCGCCCGCCACCGCGATCTTGCTGAAGAGGAACGACCCGCGCTGCGGCACGGCCGCGAGCGAGGTGCGGATCATTCCGGAGCTGTACTCCGTACCCACCACCAGCACACCGAAGACGACCATGGCCAGCTGGCCCAGGACCATCCCGGAGAAGCTCACGAACGTCGGGTCGAAGGTGGCCTGCTCGGCGGCGGAGAGATCGTCGAACTGGCTGTTCAGCAGCGCGCTGAGCGCCGCGCCCATGGCGATGGTGACGACGAACGCGCACACCAGCGTCCAGATGGTCGACGAGACCGTACGGATCTTGGTCCACTCGGAATTCAGGACCGCGGGTACCGATGCCATCGCCGTCACACCCCCTTCGCGCCGTCGTCGGCCGTGCGGGCGCCGGCCGCCTGCTGCGGGTTCCACCCGTCGCCCCAGTGCGGGCCCGCCGGCGGTGGCGGGGCGCCGTCGCGTTCGGAGTGGGCGTGGTACTCCACGGAGCCCGCGGTCATCTGCATGAATGCCTCCTCCAGGGAGGCCCGCTGGGCGCTGAGCTCGTGGAGCACGATCCCGTGCCGCCCGGCGAGCTCACCGAGCCGCTCCGGGGCCTCGCCGTCGATCTCCAGCGTGCCGTTGCCCGACTCCACGGCGGCGACCCCCTCCGCGTGCAGCACATCCCGCAGGCGCTCCTGTTCCGGGGAGCGCATCCGCACGAAACTCCGGGAATTCTCGCGGATGAAGTCGGCCATCGACGTGTCGGCGAGCAGCTTTCCCTGCCCGATGACGATCAAATGATCTGCTGTCAGAGCCATTTCACTCATCAGGTGGGAGGAGACGAAGATCGTCCGGCCTTCCGCGGCGAGGGCCTTCATCAGATTCCGGATCCAGTGGATTCCCTCCGGGTCCAGACCGTTGACGGGTTCGTCGAACATCAGGATCTCGGGGTCGCCGAGCAGCGCGGCCGCGATGCCGAGCCGCTGGCCCATGCCGAGGGAGAAGCCCTTGGACTTCTTCTTCGCCACCGCGCTCAGGCCGACCGTGTCGAGCACGTGGGAGACCCGGCTCGCCGGGATGCGGTTGCTCTGGGCGAGGCAGAGGAGGTTGTTGTACGCGCTGCGGCCGCCGTGCATCGACTTGGCGTCGAGCAGTGCCCCGATGTGCTTGAGCGGCTCCTGGAGCTCGCGGTAGTGCCGGCCGTCGATGCGCACCGAGCCGCTGGTCGGGTTGTCGAGGTCCAGCATCATCCGCATCGTCGTGGACTTGCCCGCCCCGTTCGGGCCGAGGAAACCCGTCACCATCCCCGGCCTGACCCGGCATGACAGATGGTCGACGGCAACCTTGTTGCCGAAGCGTTTGGTGAGGCCGTCGAGCTCGATCATGCGCTCACGCTAGAACGGCCGCGCGCCCGGCGCCACCACAAAGGCGGAACCGGGCGCGCAAAGGGGTACTTCTGATGTACGTGCCCCGGGGCTCCCGTTCGGATCAGCGGGTCTGCTGGGCCGGGACCCCACGGGTGGCCGAGTCGTCCTCGACCGGGGAACCGGCGGCGGCGACCGCGGCACCCGTCAGCGTCGCCAGCATCTCGCGGACGTTGGTCAGCTGGGCGTTGATCGAGTCGCGGCGGTTGGTGAGCGCCGCCAGCTCGCGCTCCGATTCGCTGCGGATCCGGTCGGCCTTGGCGTTCGCGTCCGCCACGATGTCCTCAGCCTGACGCTGAGCCGTCTCCACCGTCTGACGGGCCCGGCGCTCGGCGTCCGTGCGGAGCTTCTCGGCCTCCAGGCGGAGCTGCTCCGCGCGGTGCTCGATCTCGGCCAGACGCTTCTCGGCCTTCGCCTGACGGGACGCGAGGTCGCGCTCCGACTGCTCGCGGCGCTTGGCGAGGTTCGTCTCGAAGTCCGCGGCGGCCTGGGCGGCCTTGGCGCGGGTCTCCTCGAAGAGGGCGTCCGCCTCCTCGCGCTTCTGCTGGGCGTCCTTCTGGGCGTCCGTGCGGAGCGTGCTCGCCTCGCCCTTGGCCTTCTCGACGATGCGAACGCCCTCGTCGTCGGCCTTCGCCTTGCGCTCCGCGGCGAAGGTCTCCGCGTCGTTGCGCACCTGCTGGGCGGCCGACTCGGCCAGCTCGCGGTGCTGCTCGGCCGCGCGGCGGGCCTCCTCACGCAGGTCCTTCGCCTCCTCCTCGGCGAGACGGAGGATCTTCTCGACGCGGGCGCCGAGCCCGGCGTACGACGGCTCGGCGTCGTTGACCTGGGCCTGGGCGTTCTGCGTCTCGAGGTGGAGTTCCTCGATGCGCTTTTCCAGAGAGGTGATACGGGCGAGAGCACTGTCACGGTCGGCGACGAGTTTGGTAATGCGGTCGTCCACCTGACCGCGGTCGTATCCACGTCGCACGAGCTCGAAGCCGAAGGGGGAGGAAGGGTCGCTCATGGGGTTCCTGTCGAATGAGACCGGTGAGGTGTTAGAGGGAATCCTAGGGGCCTGAGCGGCGTGTCAACGTGAAGATGCCGCTTTGGTATGGAGAATGACACCCCTTTTGAGTGGCTGACCCCCGGAGCGCTTGCGACCCGAAGGCTTGAATGTTCATGGCGAAGTGTGCGAGCGGCTACCCGTCCGACGCCTTGCCACCCGACCGGGTACCCGCCGACGCGCCGGCCTTGACGCCCCCGGCGCCACCGCCCGACGCCTTGCCCGTTCCACCCGGAGCCTCGAAAGACTCCAACGCCTCGAGGACGTCCTGGACACGGGAGATCTCCGTATTGATGTCCTCGCGCCTGCGGACGAGCAGGTCCAGCTCCCGGCGTCCCTCGTCCACCGTCTGCTTGGCCTCGGCCTCCGCGTCGGCACGCAGCTTCTCGGCCACCCGGGTCAGTTCGGCCTTCTTGGTCTCGGCCTCCTTGAGGAGCGACTCGGCGCGCTTCACGGCGGCGATACGGACCTTGCTCGCCTCGGAGTTCGCGTCCGAAAGAAGCTCCTTGGCCTTGGCCTCGGCCTCCGCCCGCTGGTCCGTCGCCGCCTTCATCAGCTTGTCGACGCGCTCGCCCGCCGTCTTCATCTGCTCCGAGGTCTCGCGTCGCGCGCGCTCGTGCAGCGACTCGATCTCGCTCTCGATCCGGGACCTGAGCTCCTCCGCCCGCTCCCGGGTGGCGGTGGCGTCCCGGCGGGCACCGACGAGCAGCTCGTCCGCGTCCGTACGGGCCCGCTCCACCAGGGAGTTGCCCTCGACCGTGGCCTCGGAGGTGATCCGCACGGCCTCGTTGCGCGCCGCGCCGACCATCCTGTCGGCCTGCTCCTCGGCCTCGGTGGCGGCGCGCAGCGCCTCCTCCTGAGCCTTGTTGACGAGCTGGTCGGCCTGTTCGGCGGCGTCGGCGCGGCGCTTCGCCGCTGCCTCGCGCGCCTCGTCCAGCAGGCGGTCCGCCTCCTGGCGGGCCTCCGCGCGCACCTGCTCCGCCGCGGCCTCGGCGTCGGTGCGCAGCCGCTCCGACTCCTCGCGGGTGCGGGCCGCGTGCTCCTGGGCCGAACCGACGGTCTGTGCCGCCTCCGCGCGCAGCCGCTCCGCCTCGTCGGTGGCCTCGCCGACGAATCGCTCCGACTGTTCGGCGGCCTCGCCGCGGACCCGTTCGCTCTCGCTCGTCGCCTCGGCCATGAGCCGGTCGGCCTGTGCCGCCGCCTCGGAACGGATCCGGTTGGCGTCCTCCCGTGCCTCGCCGCGGGCGCGCGAGGCGTCCTGCTCCGCCGACGCCAGGGCGTCGGAGGCCTCCGTACGGACCCGCTGGCTGTACTCCGAGGTGTCCGAGCGCAGCTTCTCCGACTCGGTGATGGCCTCGGAGACGGTCCGCTCGGCCAGGGTCTTCGCGGCCTCCGACTCCTCGTGCGCGACCTGGCGGATGCGGTTGGCGTCCTCGGTGGCCCGCTCGCGCTCGGCGTAGGCGTCCGACCTGAGCCGGTCCGCCTCCTCCTGCGCCTCGGTCCTCGTCCGCTCCGCCGAGTGCTCGGCGGCGGAACGCAGACCGGCGATCTCCTCCTCGGCCTGTTCCTGCAGCCCGGCGACGGAGTCCCGCACCTGCTGGGCGGTCTGCTCGGCGGCGGACACCAGCTCGGTGGCCCGGCTCTCCGCCTCCTCGACCAGTCGCTGGGCCTCGGCCTGTGCCTCCTCGACCCGCTTGCGGGCGGAGGCGAGGAGCTCCTCGCTCTGCTCGCGGGCACGCTCGCGCTCCTGCTCCGCCTCGGCGCGCGCGGAGTCGAGCACCTCCTCGGCGGCGCGGCGGCGGCGGTTGGCCTCCTCCTGCGCGGCGGCCAGGGCCTCGGCGGCCTCCGTGCCGACCCGCTCGGCGGCGGCCGCGGCCTCGGAGCGCACCCGGTCGGCGCTCTCCTGGGCCTCGTTCTTCAGGCGCTCGGCCTCCGTGGCGGCCTCGCTGCGCAGCCGTACGGCGACGGACTCGCCCTCGGCACGGGACCGCGCGGAGTCCGCCGCGGCCTCGGTGCGCAGCCGCTCGGCCTCCGTCGTGGCCTGCTCCTGGAGCGTACGGATCCGTTCGGCCGCCTCCGCGCGCAGGCGCTCGGACTCCTCGTTCGTCTCGCGGCGGATCCGCTCCGCCGCCGTACGCGCCTCGGCGAGCGCCTCCTCGGCCGCGGTGACCCGGGACCCGGCCTCGGTGTGCAGCCGGGTCAGCTCGTCGGCCGCCTCGGCCTTGCGGGCCTCGACCCCGCGCTCGGTCCCCTCGCGCAGCTCCTCGGCCGCCTTCTCCGCCGCGGCGGTCAGGGCGGTGGCCTGCTCCTCGGCCTCGGCGCGCAGCTTCTCCGCCTCGGCGCGGCTGCGTTCCAGCGCTTCCTCGGCCTGCTTGCGCAGGGTGGCGGCGCGCTCGGCCGCCTCGCTCCTGACCCGCTCGCTCTCGGTGCCGGCGGAGGTGCGCAGCTCCTCGGAGTCGGACTTGGCCTTGGTGAGCAGCTCCTCGGCGGTGCGGGCACCCTCCTCCAGCTGCTGGACGGCCTCGCGGCGGGCCTCGCCGCGGATCCGCTCGCCCTCGGCCACGGCCTCGGAGCGCAGCTGCTCGGCCTCGCCGCGGAGCCGGCGTGCCTCCTCCTGCAGCTCGACGGTCTTGGCCCGGTACTCCTTGGTGTCGTCCTTGGCCGCGCCCTTCAGCTGGTCGGCCTGCTCGGCGGCCTCGCCGCGCAGCCGGTCGGCCTCGGCCTCGGCCTCGCGGCGGATCCTGTCGGCCTCCTCGCCGGCGGCCCTGGTGGTGGACCTGGCGTCCTCGGAGGCCTTCGTGAGGACCTCCTCGGCGCCGCGGGCCGCCTTCGCGAGCTGGGCCGCGGCGTCCTCGGCGGCCAGCGTGCGGGCCTTCTCGGCGGCCTCGGCGACGACGCGCTCGGCCTCGGCCCGGGCGTCGACGAGGGCCTGCTCGGCCTCTTCCTTCAGCGTCTCGGCCTGCTTCGTGGCCTCGCCGACCAGACGGGCGATCTCGGACCTGGCCGTACGCGTGCGCTGCTCGTTCTGCGACTCGGCGCCGGCCAGCCGCTTGACCGCGGCCTCCTTCGCCTCCGAGAGGACCTTCTCGGCCTCCAGCCGGGCCTCGCGCAGCCGGGTCTCGGCCTCCTGCATGCGCTGCTCGGCGGTGCGGTTCAGCTCCGCCGTCTGCTGCCGGGTCTGATCGGTCTCGGCGGTCGCCGTCGAGCGCAGCTGCTCGGCGTGGCTGGTGGCCTCCTGGGCCTGCGTGGAGGCGGCGTCGAGCAGCCGCTCGGCGTCCCTGCGGGCCCGCAGCAGCGTGGACTCGGCATCGGCACGCGCCGATTCCGACTCGGAGTTGAGGCGCCGGCGGGTCTCGTCGGCGAGCCTGGCCGACTCGGCACGGGCGGCGGCCAGCGACTGCTCGGCCTCCGTGCGCGACTCGTCCAGGAGGCGGCGGGCCTGGGACTCGGTCCTGGCCCGCAACTGCTCGGCCCAGGCGACGTTCTCGTTGACGTGCGACTCGACGGTCTGCCGGCGCTCCGCCAGCTCCTGGTCGAGCCGCTGACGCCGCTGCACGGCCTCGGCGTGCAACTCCGCCTGCAGGCGGGCCTGGTGCTCCGCGTGCTCCTGCAGGATCCGCTGCGTCTGCGCCCTGGCGTCGCGCAGCTCGCGCTCGGCGTCGGTCCGCAACTGGTCGGCCTGGATCTGGGCATTACGGAGCATCTGTTCGGCCTGGTAGCCGATGTCCGCGCTGTCGTGTGCGGGACGGGTCGCCAGATTGCGCCGCGCCTCGTGCAGCTTGGCGCGCAAGACCTCGACCTGGTAACCGAGGTCCTCGGCGTGCTGGACGGCCTTCTCCCGGTCGGTCTTCAGCCGGTCCATCTCGGCTTCGAACCTCGAGAGATGGTCGTCGTCAGCTCGGTGGCTCTGCTGGCTCTCGTAGCCCCGCACTGCGCGGTCCCATCCTTCCCCGAGCTCTCGACTTCTTCCCCGAGCTCTCAACTTCGTTCGAGCGGGGAATGCCCCACTGAGCAGGGGGAGACCCCAACCCTGGTCGCAATTCTCCGTACGAGCACCACTCGTACGGCGAGCGGCCCCCCGGGGAATGGTGACAGATCAACGGCGAGGACGTGGCGCGGCCCCGATCCGGCCCCGACCCGGAACCACCCACTCTACCGGGCCGGGTATCGGTCGGGTCAGTGCTCCGGTGCCGAGGTGACCAGTTCGGTCAGCACACCGTGGCAGTCCTTGGGGTGGAGGAAGGTGATCCGGGAGCCCATGGACCCGGTCCTGGGCTCGTCGTACAGCACCCGGACGCCCTTCCCGCGGATGTCCGCGGCGTCCCCGTCGACGTCGGCGGTCCCGAAGGCGATGTGGTGCACTCCCTCACCATTCTTTGCCAGCCACTTGCCAACGGCCGAGTCCTCACGGGTCGGCTCCAGCAACTGGAGGTAGGAAGCCCCGCCGTCAGAGGTGTCGTTGATCTTCAGCATGGCTTCCCGGACACCCTGCTCCTCGTTGATCTCGGAGTGGTGCACCTCGAAGCCGTAGGTATCGCGGTAGAACTCCACCGTCCTGTCGAGGTCGAAGCAGGCGATTCCGATGTGGTCGATTCGCGTCAGCATGGAACCAGTGCAGCGCCCCGGTGATGGTTACGCAACGTGCGCGCGATCACACCGACAGCCGGATGACGGGCGCCGTACCGCTCAGTACATTCAGGTAAACCCTCGTTCACAACCAATCCAAGGGGCTGCGCCTCATGTCAGGAACGACCGGAACCACCTCAGTGATCGTCGCGGGCGCGCGTACGCCCATGGGCCGTCTCCTCGGCTCGCTGAAGAGCTTCTCCGGAGCCGACCTCGGAGGCTTCGCCATCAAGGCCGCGCTGGAGCGGGCGGGCATCGGCGGCGACCAGGTCGAGTACGTGATCATGGGCCAGGTGCTCCAGGCCGGCGCAGGACAGATCCCGGCACGCCAGGCGGCCGTCAAGGCCGGAATCCCGCTGAACGTCCCCGCGCTCACCGTCAACAAGGTGTGCCTCTCGGGGCTCGACGCGATCGCCCTGGCCGACCAGCTGATCCGCGCAGGTGAGTTCGACGTCGTGGTGGCCGGCGGCCAGGAGTCCATGACCAACGCCCCCCATCTGCTCCCGAAGTCCCGTGAGGGATACAAGTACGGTGCGGTCGAGATGATCGACTCGATGGCCTACGACGGCCTGACGGACGCCTACGAGAACATCCCGATGGGCGAGTCCACCGAGAAGCACAACACCCGCCTGGGCCTGGCCCGCGCCGACCAGGACGAGATCGGCGCCCTGTCCCACCAGCGCGCCGCCGCCGCGCAGAAGAACGGCATCTTCGAGGCCGAGATCACCCCGGTCGAGATCCCGCAGCGCAAGGGCGACCCGGTCCTCTTCTCCAAGGACGAGGGCATCCGCCCCGAGACGACCGCCGAGTCCCTCGGCAGGCTGCGCCCCGCCTTCACCAAGGACGGGACGATCACGGCGGGCACCTCCTCGCAGATCTCCGACGGTGCCGCCGCCGTCGTCGTCATGAGCAGGGCCAAGGCCGAGGAGCTGGGCCTGGAGTGGATCGCGGAGATCGGCGCCCACGGCAACGTCGCGGGCCCGGACAACTCGCTCCAGTCGCAGCCGTCCAACGCCATCCGGCACGCCCTGAAGAAGGAGGGCATCGGCGTCGAGGACCTCGACCTCATCGAGATCAACGAGGCGTTCGCCGCCGTCGCGGTCCAGTCGATGAAGGACCTCGGCGTCACCTCCGACAAGGTGAACGTGAACGGCGGCGCGATCGCGCTCGGCCACCCCATCGGCATGTCCGGCGCCCGCGTGGTGCTGCACCTGGCGCTGGAGCTGAAGCGGCGCGGCGGTGGCACCGGAGCGGCCGCCCTGTGCGGCGGAGGCGGTCAGGGCGACGCGTTGATCATCCGCGTACCGGGCAAGTAGTACACCGTACGAGCGAGCGAGGAGGCCGAGCGTGAAGGTGGACGTCCCCACCCTGGTCGAGCAGGCGCGGGAGGGCAGGCCGCGTGCGGTGGCCCGGCTCATCTCCCTGGTGGAGGGTGCCTCGCCGCAGCTGCGCGAGGTGATGGCCGCCCTGGCCCCGCTGGCGGGCCACGCCTACGTCGTCGGCCTGACCGGATCGCCGGGCGTCGGCAAGTCCACCTCGACCTCTGCACTGGTCTCCGCCTACCGGAAGGCCGGCAAGCGGGTCGGCGTCCTCGCCGTCGACCCGTCGTCGCCGTTCTCCGGGGGCGCGCTCCTCGGTGACCGGGTCCGGATGTCGGAGCACGCCTCCGACCCGGGCGTCTACATCCGCTCGATGGCCACGCGCGGCCATCTGGGCGGGCTCGCCTGGTCGGCACCGCAGGCGATCCGGGTGCTGGACGCGGCGGGCTGCGACGTGGTCCTCGTGGAGACGGTGGGGGTCGGCCAGTCGGAGGTGGAGATCGCCTCCCAGGCCGACACCTCCGTCGTCCTCCTCGCCCCCGGCATGGGCGACGGCATCCAGGCGGCGAAGGCCGGAATCCTGGAGATCGGCGACGTGTACGTCGTGAACAAGGCCGACCGGGACGGTGCGGACGCCACCGCCCGCGAGCTCAACCACATGCTGGGCCTGGGGGAGTCCCGGGGGCCCGGCGACTGGCGGCCGCCGATCGTGAAGACGGTCGCCGCCCGGGGCGAGGGCATCGACGAGGTCGTCGAGGCCCTGGAGAAGCACCGGGCGTGGATGGAGGAGCACGGCGTCCTGGACGGGCGGCGCACGGCGCGTGCGGCCCGCGAGGTCGAGACGATCGCCGTCACCGCGCTCCGCGAACGGATCGCGGACCTGCACGGCGACCGCCGGCTGGACTCCCTCGCGGAACGGATTGTGGCCGGAGGCCTCGACCCGTACGCGGCGGCGGACGAGCTGGTCGCGGGGCTCACGGGCGGGAACTGACGGTTCCCGGGCGGCGTGCGGGCCGTCCGGGAACCGTGCGCGGCGTACCCCGCCCCCTCCGGGCCGAGGGCGAGGGGTGCGCCGTTCCGTGCGGCCGTCTCCCCTTCCACGGCTGACGGGGCGTGAGAACATGCGGCGGAAGGGTGCGTGGGGTGCGCACCGGGAGCCGGGCACATCGGGGGATGCATGCTGGGGCCGTTGCGCGAGGACTCACCGAGACACATCGGGCCCTACACGGTGCTGGCCAGGCTCGGTGCGGGCGGAATGGGAGAGGTCTTCCTCGGGCTCCGTGAGGACTCCGGGGGTCCCGGCGGGCACACGGCTCCCGTCGCGGTCAAGACGGTCCGCCGCGAGGTGGCGCAGGACCCCGGATTCAGGCAGCGCTTCCACCGCGAGACCGAGGTCGCCCGGTCGGTGACCGGGCCCGCCCTCGCCCCGGTCCTGGACGCCGACGCCGGTGCGGACGTGCCCTGGCTGGCCACCGGCTACGTCGCGGGCCCGACCCTGACGGCCGCGGTACGCAGGTCGGGTGCGCTGGACGAGGAAGAGGTCCGGATGCTCGGGGCGGAGCTCGCCCGGGCCCTGGAGACCGTCCACGAGGCCGGCGTCGTGCACCGGGACGTGAAGCCCGGCAACATCCTGCTCGCCGCCGACGGACCGCGCCTGATCGACTTCGGGATCGCCCGCGGCGCGGGTGCCACCCCGCTCACGACGACCAGCCGCATGATCGGCAGCCCTGCCTTCATGTCCCCGGAGCACGTCGCGGGCAGCGGACGCGTGGTGCCCGCCTCCGACGTCTTCTGCCTCGCGTCCGTCCTGTGCTTCGCGGCCACCGGCCGCGACCCGTTCGGCGACGGTCCGGTGGCCGCGGTGCTGTACCGCGTCAAGTACGTCGAGGCCGACCTCGACGGGGTGCCCGACGCCCTGCGCGCGGTGCTCCAGGACTGCCTGGCGGCCGATCCCGCCGCCCGCCCCACCCCCGCCGTGCTCGCCGCACGGCTCGCGCCGGAGGGCTCCGTGCGGTGGCCGGCCCCGGTCGCGGCCCACATCGCCGAGTACGAGCGGGAGCTGGCCTCCATACGGGCGCTGGGCGGGCCGCTGCTGCCGGGGTACACCCCGACGCAGGCGGCGACGGGCAGCCGGACACCGGCGGACCGACTCCCCACCCAGGGGCCCGGGCTGCCGCCGCCCGCCGCCCCCGCCCGTCCCGCCCGCCGCCGTGGTCGTATCCTCGGCGCGGCGCTGGCCGTCGTCGTTCTGGCGGGGGCGGCCACGGGCGGTCTGCTGGCGCTGCGGGACGGGGACGAGGGTGGGGGCGGGGACGCCAAAAAAGGCAGCAGCCCCACGCCCTCCGGTCCCGCCGGCTGGAAGGCATGGCACGCGACCTTCTCCGGCACCCCGCTCGGCTGCACGGCCGGCCAGGACGCGGTGGTCTGCCGTACGGCCGACGGATCGTACGAGGCGCTCTCCACGTCCGACGGCAAGAGCCTCTGGACGTATACCGCCGTCGAGGAGCAGGACGGCGGGGACGCCCGGATCAGCCCCACCGGGCAGTTCTTCATGCCGGGAGGCTCCACCGTCCCGGTGGCGGACGCGGACTCGGTGTATTTCGCGACCGGTAACCGCCTGCTCGCCGTCGACGCGAAGACGGGCACTTCCCTCTGGGAGGCCCGGACCGGTGGAGCCCACATGGCGGAGAGCTCACCGCGGGTGGCGGACGGGATGGTCTTCGCGGACATCGGCGACCTGCCCGACGGATCCGAGATCGCCGCCTTCGACGTGCGGGACGGGTCGGAGAAGTGGCGGAAGCCGCTCGTCGGGCAGGACCTGGCCCAGGCCCAGCGCCGCGATTTCTGGCCGCTGGGCGCCAAGGACGGCGTGCTGTACGCCAGCAACGAGGAGGGCCTGCAGGCCTTCGGCACCAAGGACGGTGCCCGGCGGGACACCGGCTGCCCCGAGGAGACTCCGTCCGAGTTCGCCGTCCACTGCCCGGAGACCCAGGACGGCACCGGCCGGGAGGACCCGCCCGCCGCAGTGGGCGCGTACGCGGCCGTGGTGGCGGAGACCGAGCGGGTGACGGTCTACCGGACGGGCGCGTCGGCGCCGGTGCCGGTGGGCGATGACGCGGCAGCGGACACCGAGGAACCGGAGATCGTCCTGGTCGGGCGGGCCGACGGCAAGGTCCTGGGCCGCTACGGCCTGGGAGAGGACGCGGAGGCACGCGAGGAGAACCCGGCCTCCGCCCCGGCACTCGTCGACGGCACGCTCCTCTGGGCGGACACCGACGCGCTGTACAGCGTCGCGCTCGGCGACGGGGGCGGCCCGGGGCCCCTGAGACGGACCCCCGTCGAGGACGTACCCGTCCCCGAGATCGAGGACCCGTACAACCCCAGCTACGGCATCGCGCTGGGCATGGAGAACAGGCCCCCCGAGATCTTCCCGACGGGCCGGGTCGTGCACATCGTCTACCGCCACGGCATCGCCGTCTCCGTCGCGATGCCCGGCCCGGACGCCTCGTGATCGGGCCCCTGCCCCCCGGAAGCCGCACCCGCATCGGCTCCTACCAGCTCCTGGGGCTGCTCGGCGCGGGCGGCATGGGCGAGGTGTACCTGGCACGGGCGGACGACGCCCCGGTGGTTCCCGGCGCCCCGCTCGCCGGACTGGTCGCCCTCAAGACCGTGCTCGCCGGGCTCGACCTCGACGACGGCTTCCGGATCCGCTTCCGCAGGGAGATCGCGGCGGCCGGTGCCGTGCGCAGCCGGCACTCGGCGGCCCTCGTCGCGGGGGACGCCACCGGGGCGACGCCCTGGCTCGCCACGGAGTACGTCCCCGGCCCGTCGCTCGCCGAGGCGGTCTCCCGCACCGGCCCGCTGCCCGAGTCCGTGGTCCGTGCGGCCGGTTCGCGCCTCGCGCTGGCACTCGCCGACATGCACGCCGTGCGGGTGCTGCACCGGGACCTCAAGCCGGGCAACGTCCTGCTGGGTGCCGACGGGCCGAAGGTCATCGACTTCGGGATCGCCCAGGCCTTCGAGGCGACCCAGCTGACCCGGACCGGGGTGGTGGTCGGCAGCCCCGGCTACATCTCGCCCGAGCACGTCAACGGCTCTCGGGCCCTCGTCCCGGCATCGGACGTGTTCTGCCTGGGGGCGGTGCTCGCCTTCGCCGCCTGCGGGCGCGGTCCGTTCGACGACCCGGACATGGCGGCGGTCATCTTCCGGATCGCGCACGGGGAACCCGAACTCGACCGCGTACCAGCCGGGTTGCGTCCGGTGGTCGAGCGCTGCCTCGCCATCCGGCCCGAGGACCGGCCCACCCCGGACGAACTCGCCGCGCTGCTCCGCCCGGGAGGTGTGACCGGTCCCTTCCCGTGGCACGACGCGCTCCAGGAGCAGTTCGCCGCCCACACCGAACAGGCCCTGCGCCGCGCGGCGTCGGTGCGGGTGGCCCCACCGATGCCGTCCGCACCGCCGCAGGAGCCACCCGCACCATTCGCGCCACCCGCGTCCACCCGGCGGCGGGGGCCGCTGGTGGCCCTGGCCGCGATCGCTGTGGTCTGCGCCGTTCTGGGGGCTGTGTACCTGCCCGGCCTGCTCGACGGCGGTGGCGGCGGCGGTCCGGCCGCAGGGCAGCCCGGTGCGTCGGCCCCGGCGTCCGCGCCGACGTCCGCCTCCGGGCCCACGGTCGTGCCCGGGGCGGACGCCGGCCGCACCGACGACTTCGGGTCCCGCGGTGGGAAGCTCTCCGCACGGCCGGCCGGCTGGAAGCCCTGGCAGTCCGAGGAGGGCACGGGCGAGTACGGCTGCGTGCTGTCGGCCGGCACCCTCGTCTGCTCCGGTGAGCACGGTGTCACCGCTCTGGACGCCGCGACCGGCCGTGAGCGCTGGAACCTCCCGGACGAGCGGGGGTCCGAGGCCGGTACGGCCGGCCGGTCCGTCGCCGCGGTGGAGGACGGCACGGTCTACGCCTTCGTACAGGACGAGTTGGTCGGGCTGCGCCTCACCGACGGCAAGCGGGTGTGGCGGCGGCCCCTTCCGGACGGCCGCCTCGGGACGGGGGCCGTGTACGCGAACGGGGTCGTCTACTACGTCGCCCAGGTGAAGGGCGGATCGGCCGGCACCCTGGTGGCCCAGCAGATCACCGGCGCGAAGAAACCCCAGAAGTGGGCCGCGGACTACGACCAGTTCGAGTTCACGCTCCTCGCCGGTGACGGCCGGGTGGTGGCCGTGGGCGCTGACGTCCGGGTCTTCGACGCCGGGACGGGTGAGCGCCTGCCGGGTGGCGGAGAGGAGACGGCGGGGTGCGGTCACCCTGTGCTCAAGCACGGCGAGCTGATCTGTGTCGCCGGGGACGACCTCACGGTGACGGACCTGTCCGATCCCGCCCGCCGCCGTGTCCTGGCCGAGGGCGTGGAGGGCGCGATGAAGCCGGCCGTGACGACGGACGGCACGGTGGTGGTCTCGACGCCCGGCCGGGTGCGGGCCTTCCGGCTGAGCGACGGTGAGGAACGGTGGCACTACGTCGACACGCTGATCGACGACGCGGCCGGGGACGTCTCGGTCGTCGGCTCCAGTGCGTTCGTCCACGCGGACGTCACGGTGGACTCCTACGAACTGGACGCCGACGGCGAGAACCCTCCCGGCCCGGGCAAGATCTTCTCGCTGCCCGTTCGCGGGACCACGCCCGCCCTGATCGCCGTGGACGAGGCCCTGTTCCTCTCCTCGCCGGACAACGGCACGGTCCTGTCCGGCTTCGCGCCGTGAGGCGGAACCGGCCAGGACCGTAGTGGGCATCGTCGGCCCGACGGGACGGTTCAGTCGTCGTCACCGTCACCGTCGTTGTCGTCGTCGTGGTCCACGGTGACCTTGCCGCTCTTCGCGTCCACGTGCAGCTCGTGCTGCTTGCCGTCCTTGCCCGTCACATCGACGTCCCAGCGCAGCGCACCGCTCGTGTGGTCGTCATCGTCGTCGTCCAGGTCCACCGACGTCACCGTGCCCGGCTGCGCGCCGAGCGCCGCCTTCACCGCCGCGTCCAGGGAGACCGCCGCGGACCGGGGTGCGTGGCGGTCGCGGTCGTCGTTGTCGTCGTCCTCGCGGTCCGAGAGCACCTTGCCGCTCGCGGCGTCCACCGTCACGTCGTGCCAGACCTTGTCGGAGCCGTACACATCGAGCTCCCAGACGGTACCGGCGCGGTCGTCGTCGTCATCGTCCCGCTCGGCCTCGGTGACCGTGCCGGGGACGGCCTTCAGCGCGACGCCGACGGCCTCGTCGACGGCGACGCGTCCGGTCGTGGCGTTCCGGGCGGCCCCGGTGTTCCCGGCCGACCGGTCCGCGGTGGCCGTCCGGTCGTCCTGGCCACTGCTGCCGGAGTCGGCGAAGGCCGCGGTCGTGGCGAGTCCGCCGCCGACCAGTACGGCCGCGGTGAAGGCGGCGACGGCGATGTTGCGCTTCATGGTGGGTTCCTCCCGAGGGGATGGGCTGTGCTGAGCGACGGGACCCACACTGGCCCGGCGATGCTGAACGCAGCCTGAAGCCACCTGAAGGCGTCTTCAGGTTCGGTTTGCGAAGCTGTCCCCATGCGCCTGTTGATCGTGGAGGACGAGAAGCGTCTCGCGACGTCCCTCGCGAAGGGACTCACCGCCGAGGGCTTCGCCGTCGACGTCGTGCACGACGGCCTGGAGGGCCTGCACGTGGCCGGCCAGGGCGTCCACGACCTCGTGGTCCTGGACATCATGCTGCCCGGGATGAACGGCTACCGGATCTGCGCCGCCCTGCGTGCCGCGGGGCACGAGACGCCGATCCTGATGCTGACCGCGAAGGACGGGGAGTACGACGAGGCGGAGGGCCTCGACACGGGCGCCGACGACTACCTGACCAAGCCGTTCTCCTACGTCGTGCTCGTCGCCCGGATCCGGGCCCTGCTGCGCCGTCGTGGCGGCTCCGCCTCGCCGGTGCTGACCGCCGGCGCGCTGCGGATGGACACCGCTGCCCGGCGGGTGCACCTGGGCGAGGACGAAGTCGTCCTGACCGCGAAGGAGTTCGCCGTCATGGAGCAGCTCGTGCTGCGGGCGGGCGAGGTGGTCAGCAAGGCGGACATCCTGGAGCACGTCTGGGACTTCGCCTACGACGGCGACCCGAACATCGTCGAGGTCTACGTCAGCACCCTGCGCCGCAAACTCGGCGCCGCGTCGATCCGTACGGTACGGGGCGCGGGCTACCGGCTGGAGACGCCGTGAGGTCCGTACGCGCCCGGGCGGCCCTGGGCGCCACCCTGGTCGTCGCCGTCGCCCTGATCGCCGCCGGGCTCGCCGTGCTGGCGGTGCTGCGAGGCAACCTGACGGACCGGGCCGGCCTGGAGGCGGAGGTGGCCGCGCGCGAGGCGGCCGGACAGCTGGCCCTGGGTGTGGCCTACGCGGAGCTGGAGCTGGGCGACGAGGAGACCCATCCGGTCCAGGTGACCGACGGGTCTGGGCGCGTGGTGGCCGTGTCCAAGGACCTGGAGGCGATCTCGGGGACGGGATCGTCCCGGGTCGCACCGGCTCCCCCGGGGCCTGCCCCGGGCGACGACGACGACGATGACGATGACGACGACGGGGGCGATCCGGCCCGCGGTGAGGTCTCCTCCGACCAGCCGCACTTCACCAACGGCACCGCCACCGTCGACGGCGAGGAGGCGGACTACCGCTTCGCCACCGTCGAGGCGACCACGAAGCAGGACGTCACCCTCACCGTCCACGCGGGCGCCCCGCTCGCGGCCGAGCAGGAGGCCGTCGACACCGTACGGAACGCGATGCTGACGGGGCTGCCCGTCATGCTGCTCGTCGTCGCCGGGGTGACCTGGCTGGTCACCCGGCGCGCACTGCGACCGGTCGAGGGCATCCGGCGGGAGCTGGCCGCGATCACCGCGTCCGAGGACCTCGGCCGCCGTGTGCCCGAGCCGGACTCGCGGGACGAGATCGCGCGGCTGGCCCGCACCACCAACGAGACCCTGACCGTGCTGGAGGGGTCGGTCGACCGGCAGCGGCGCTTCGTGGCCGACGCCTCGCACGAGCTGCGCAGCCCGATCGCCTCGCTGCGCACGCAGTTGGAGGTGGGAGCCGCCCACCCGGAGCTGCTCGACGTGCCGGGAGCGGTCGCCGACACCGTACGGCTGCAGGTGCTGGCCGCCGATCTGCTGCTGCTCGCCCGTCTGGACGCGGGGGAGCGGCCGGGGCGCACGGCGGTCGACCTGGGCGCTCTGGTCCGGGAGGAGACCTCGCAGCGCGCGGCGGACCGCGTCCCGCCCGAGGTGTCGGTGGAGGGCGCGGGGCCGCTCGAAGTCACCGGTTCCCGCGGGCAGCTGGCCCGGGTGGTGGGCAATCTGCTGGACAACGCCGAGCGTCACGCGGAGCGTTCGGTCGGCCTCTCGGTGCGGGCGGAGCGGGGCGACGTGCTCGTGGAGGTCACCGACGACGGCGCAGGCGTCCCCGAGGCCGAACGGGAGCGCGTCTTCGAGCGCTTCGTGCGCCTGGACGACGCCCGCAGCCGTGACGACGGCGGAGCCGGCCTTGGTCTGGCCATCGCCCGCGACGTCGCCTCCCGCCACGGAGGGACGCTGACGGTGGGGACGGCACCGGGCGGCGGGGCACGGTTCACCCTGCGGCTGCCGGGGCGGTCCGGCACGGAGCGGGAACGTACGGCCGACGGCTGAGAGCGGACGCCGCTACGGCTTGCCGCGCCGCCCGCGCAGATGGTCCGCGATCGGGGTCAGGGCCGCGTGCAGTGCGCCGAGCTCCTCGGGGGAGAGCAGGTCCATGAAGTGCCTGCGCACGGACTCGACGTGGTGCGGCGCGACCTTCTTCATGGTCTCCGCGCCGAGGTCGGTGAGGACCGCGAAGAGCCCGCGCCGGTCCGACTCGCAGTGCTGGCGCCGCACCATGCCGGCGTTCTCCATGCGGGTGATCTGGTGCGAGAGCCTGCTCTTGGACTGAAGGGTGGCGGCGGCGAGGTCGCTCATCCGCATCCGCTGCTCTTCCGACTCCGAGAGGTTGACCAGGATCTCGTAGTCGTTCATGGTCAGGCCGAACGGCTGGAGGTCCTTCTCCAGCTGATGCGTCAGCAGCCTGCTGACGTCCAGGTGGGTGCGCCATGCGCACTGCTCCGCATCGGTCAGCCAGCGGGTGGCCGTCTCGGTCTCCATGTATGGATTCTACCTAAGATGTTGAAAGACGGACGAAGTCTGGGAGTGTGACGCCTCGCACGCACTGCCGGACGTCACACTCCGCAGACTACCGTTCACAGCCCGAAGCGACGCTGGAGGTCCCCCAGCTGACCGGGCATGCGGGGTGTGGAGCCGTGTTGACCGGCTCCCGGGCCGCCCCCCGGCACCCCCGGCTCGTGCGGGACGGCACCGGTGGCTTGTTCGGGCATGAGCACCTCGGTCGACTGGAGCAGTACCGTGCCCGCCCCGACGAACTCGAACTGGTGCTCCTCGCCCGAGGTGCCGCCGATTCCGGTGAGGGAGCGGAGCCCGCCCATGACGCCGGTCATGTAGCCGTGATCGTAGTGGTGGCATGGCGAGGGGCAGTCCGCCCACCCCACCAGCGCCTGCGGGTCCACCCGCAGCGGCGGCTCCATGAAGACCACCGGACCGTTGGACGCGGCGACGAACTTCCCCGTCCCGATCAGGGTCAGGAACCCCGGCACGATGGACTGCTTCAGCGCCAGCGTCGGCTGGTACGCCAGCAGGTTGCCCGACCGGATCGTGAGGTTGCCGTTCTCCAGGTCGAAGGAGTTCACGTCGAAGGCCCGGTCGGCGAGCAGCATCTTGCCGCTGCCCTCGGCCACCACCCAGTCGCTCGCGTGCAACGGGGAGTGGAAGCTCGTGCGGATCAGCCGCTCGAAGCGCCCGTGCCCGATGCCGTTGAAGTCGATCCGCCCGTAGTAGGCGATCATCTTGCCCTTCTGCAGGAACCACTGGCTCCCCTTGAGCTCCACGCAGAAGGTGTAGGCGTTGACGTTGTCGTCCGACGGAAGCGTCATCGGGTCGAAGATCACCGGCGTGCTCACAGCTTCTCCTCCGACGCCTGGACGTACACCGCTCCGTTGCCGCTGAGCTCCAGCTGGAACGCCTCACCGGAACCGCGCCCCACCATGTCGCGCCAGCCGAGCGCCGTGGACAGCTTGTTGGTCACGTCCCCGTGGTGGGCGACGTACGCCTGGGGGTCCACGTGCACCGGCCTTCCCTGTGCGATCGGCAGCTCGATCACCCCGCCGTGCGCCATCACCGCGACCGCGCCGTGGCCCTTGAGCGTGGTCGTGAAGAGGCCCTGCCCGGTCACCTGGCCGCGCACCATGCCCATCACCCCGCCCTGCGAGCCCATGAACATCGTGCCCTGGGTGAGTGTCCCGTCGAAGGCGAGCAGCCGGTCGGCCTCCACGTAGAGGGTGTCGCCGGCCAGGCTGATCACCTGGATGTGGTGGCCGCCGTGGCCGAACATCACCGTCCCGCTGCCCTCGACCGTCATCAACGGGGTCGCCTCGTTCGCCATGCGCCGGCCGATCATCGACCCCAGGCCGCCCTGTCCGCCCTGGACGTTGGGCGTGAACGAGACGTCGCCCCGGTACGCGATCATCGCGCCGCGTTGGCTGTACATCTTCTGGCCGGGCCCCACCGCGGCCTCGACCATCTTCGAGTTGATCTCACGGAACGGCATCAGACATCGCCCCCGACGGTGTTCCGCTCGCTGGGCTGGACGTAGACGAGCCCCTCGCCCTCGAAGCGGATCTGGAAGGACTCGCCGGAGCCCTCGCCCATGAGGGTCCGGAAGTTCACCCCGGACTGGAAGTGCTGCTGGAGCCTGCCCTGGTGGGCGATGTAGGCGCCGGGGTCGACGTTCAGCGGGTACTGGGGCGTCACCCGCAGCACCACGGCCGAGCCGTCCGACATGATCGCCGCCTGCCCGGTGCCCTCGACGGTCGTGGTGAACAGGCCGTTCCCGCTCGCCCCGCCGCGCAGGCCCGTGAAGGAGGTTCCGGTGCGCAGTGCCGCGTCGGTGGCCAGCAGATTGCTCGCCTCGACGTACAGCGTCTCGCCGTGCAGCGAGACGAGGTTGATCTCGCTCGCCCGGTCGGCGAAATAGCAGGTGCCCTGCCCCTTCACCTCCATCATCACCATCTGCTCGCCGGTGAGCCTGCGGGTCACCATGGAGCGGAGCCCCTCACCGCCCCCGGACATCTTCTTGAAAGCCATCTGGCCGCCGTACGCGACCATCGAGCCGTTCTTCGCCTTGACGGCATCGCCTGTCAGGTCGACGGCGAGCGTCTTGCTGCCTTGGAGTCGGAACATCGCCACAGTGCGACGGTAGCCGCAGGAGAGTCCGGCGGACAGAGCCAGGGCGCCGCTCCCGACCCCGGCACTACCCTGATATGCGCCGATACGCGCCGCGGGCGCCGGGTGTGGACCCCCTGCCGTGGAGGGGTGCGGCCGATGCCACAATGGCTGTGCTTGTGCCTGCGTTCACAAGCCGACACGCCCCTCCCACCGAAGGTGCCCTCGTGGACATCAAGACCGCTTCCGCCCTGCACCGGCTGCGCCTCATCTCGCTTCCCGAGGCGCTGTCCTTCCCGGCGCTGCTCATCTTCGGCTCGCTGCTCATGCGGGTCTCGGACATCGACTTCCTGATGCCGCCCCTCGGCGCGCTCCACGGCATCCTCTTCACGATCTACGTGATCTTCCTGGTGGACGTCTGGGTCAAGGCCAAGTGGCCCCTCAAGCGCGTCGGCCTGTTCTTCCTCCTCGCGGTCGTGCCGTTCGGGGGCCTCTACGGCGAGAAGCTGCTCAAGAAGTACGAGGCCGACGGCGTCATCGCCGCGCGCGCCCGCGCCGAGGGGACGGTCAGCGCATGATCGTCGCCTTCTCCGTCAGCCCGCTGGGCGTGGGCGAGGACGTCGGTGAGTACGTCGCCGACGCCGTCCGCGTCGTCCGCGAGTCGGGCCTGCCCAACCGCACGGACGCGATGTTCACCTCCGTCGAGGGTGAGTGGGACGAGGTCATGGACGTCGTCAAGCGCGCCGTCGCCGCCGTCGAGGCGCGTGCGGGCCGTGTCTCGCTGGTGCTGAAGGCCGACATCCGGCCCGGCGTCACCGACGGCCTGACCTCCAAGGTGGAGACGGTGGAACGGCACCTGGCGGGCTGACGCACCGTCCGTACTCCCCGCCGCGCGCGGACATGAGGGGCCCCCGGCGACGGGGGCTCCTCCCGTTCGGGCGAAGAAATCCCCTCACTCGGACCTGCCGGGTCGACACCGTGCCTCATCTCCCCTTCTGTGGGCCTATCGGCATATTCGACCATGGGAGGCGTGATGCCGTCGCAGGGTTACGACCACGACAGCGGTCTCGCGGAACCGCCCGCGACAGGGCGCCCGGTGAGGTGTCGCGCCCTCCTGGGCACCGGGGCGCACCGAATAGGAGCGGTGCTGCCGATGGCGCTCGCTCCCGCGCTCACCGGACTGCTGCTGCTCCACCTGCTGTGGCCCACGCACTGGGCCGCGCGCGGAGAAGGCCGGAGATGGCTGGTGCTCGCCGACTCCGCGACGCTGGTGTCCGTCGGCCTGATCGAGCTGTTCCTGCTGGTCAACGCGGTCGCCGTCGCGTACGCGGTGTCGGTGGCCGAGGACCCGCCCCCGGTCGCGCCCGGTCCCGGCGCCGCGGCCGCCTTCCTCACCACGTACGTACCGGGCAGGGAGCCCCTCTCCGCGGTGCGGGCGACCCTGGAGGGTGCCGTACGGATGCGCCGCTCCGGACCGCTCGACGTGTGGCTGCTCGACGAGGGCGACGACCCGGAGGCCAGGATGCTCTGCGCCGAGCTGGGCGTGCACCACTTCACCCGCCTCGGAGTGCCGGAGTGGAATCGTGAGCAGGGCCCGCACCGGGCCGGGGCGGTCCACGGCAACCACAACGCCTGGCTGGCCAAGCACGGTGGCGACTACGAGATCTTCTTCCCGGTGGACACCGGTCACGTCCCGAGACCGGACTTCCTGGAACGGGTGGCGGGCCACTTCCGCGACCCCGACGTCGCCTTCGTCGTGGGCCGGGGGGCCCGCGGAAGTGGTGCAGGGGCCCTCGCCGGGGTCCGGCGGTCCGGTTTCGACGGGCTGGTCCAGCGCGCGGGCAACCGGCACGGCACGCCCGTGCTGGCCGGTACCGGGGCCGTCGTCCGCGTCGCGGCGCTGCGTCAGGCCGGAGGCTTCCACGACTCGGCCTCGGTGGAGCTGACCACCGGTTTCGGGATCCACCGCCTGCGCAACCCGCTGACCGGACACCCCTGGCGCTCCCTCCGGACCCCGGACGTGCCGGCCGACGGGGAGGGAACGGTCTCCGCCGCCCGCCGGCCGGACCGCTCCCCGTGGGCGGGCGGGGTGCTCCCGCGGGAGTACGGGAAGGCGCTGTTCCGCGTGGAGCCGGGACGGCTGCTCAGCTACACCCTGATGCTGCTCCACCGTCCCGTGGCCGTGGTCACGTGTCTGCTGGGCCCGCTGAGCCTCCTGCTCGCCTGCACCCATGCGGCGATGGGTGTCCGGGCGGCGCTTCCCGTGGTGACCGCCCTCGTGCCGGGCGTGGTGCTGGTCGTCACGGTGCTGCGTGAGCGGGGCAGCCGCCTCGTCGAGGACCGGTCCCGCACGAAACGTCCCGTCCAGGAGGCGGAGCCCGCACTGGCCGCCACTCCGGCGGGCGGGAGCTGATCCGCGCGTGCGCGGCGGCCCCCGGGCTCAGGACTCCTGCGCCGCCAGAGCGATGCCCAGCGGGGTGCGCTCGTACAGCACCTGGTGGCCGTAGCGCCGTGAGGTGAGCAGGCCCGCCGCGCGCAGCGCCGACAGGTGTGCCGACACGGAGGACGGGGCGAGCGAGAGCCGGTGTGCCAGCGCGCTCGTCCCGGCGGGCTCCCCCAGGGCGCACAGCACGTCGGCGCGTGCCCTCCCCAGCAGCCGGGCGAGCGTCTCCGGCGTACGGTCGGCGGACTCCGTCCACAGCCCTCCGATGCCGCGCGCGGGGTAGATCACGGCCGGCTGCCAGGGCGCTTCGTAGCCGCCGACCACATCCGGCCACACGAAGACACTGGGCATCAGGACGAGCCCCTGCCCGCCCAGGGCCCGGCTGTGGTTCCCCCTGGTGCCGGCCACGGTCAGGGTCGAGTCCGCCCAGCGCAGCTGCGGGCTGATCTCGCCGAGCAGCCGCTCGAAACCGACCTCGGCGAGGCGGCGCGAGTGGAAGGCGATGTCCGCCTCCAGCAGGGCGCGCAGGCGCGGCCAGTGCGGCTCGACCATCACCTGCCAGGCGCGCTCCAGCAGGTCCGTCAGCTCCTGTACCGCCCGTGCGGGGTCGGCCAGCAGCCGCTGTCCGACGGGGGAGTGCGGGCCGCCGGGGGTGTCGGCGAGCGCGAGCGCCATGTCGGCGCGGGCGGTGGCCGGATCCGTGGCCCGGACGGCCGCGATCTCCTCGGCGAAGCCGGCGAGCGGTCCGAGCGGCGGCGGACAGATGAAGTCGGGGTTGTGGCCGCCGTCCGGCATCAACGCCCACAGCGGTCCGAGGTCCAGCCCGGCGGCACCCTGCGCGATCCGCCGCAGCCAGGGCAGGTGGTAGCCGTGCCGGCCGGGGCGGTGCAGGGTGCGCACCGCTTCCTGCGTCTCCCAGAGCGGTGAGAGCGCGAAGCGGCAGCGGAGCAGGTCGCTCTCGTCGAAGTGCAGATGGAACGGCATGAGGCACCCAGGATTCGGTGTGAGCCGAAAGTCTACGGGGACGCGGGGGCGTTCCTCCAGGCTGCGTCCATGCCGAACGACACCACCACCGCCGCGAGCGCACCTCGCGAAGAGCCCGCCGCCCAGGTGCTCTCCCCGGTACCGCCCCCGGAGGGCGCCCCGGCCGCCGGATACCGGGCCGTGTTCGCCGTGCGGGAGTTCCGGGCGGTCTTCGCCGCGCACCTGCTCTCCCTCCTCGGTGTGGTCGTCAGCGAGCTGGCGCTCACCGTGCTCGTCTACGACCTCACCGGCTCACCGCTGCTCTCCGCCCTCACCTTCGCGCTCGGCTTCCTCCCGTACGTCGTCGGCGGCACGCTCTTCGCCGGGGTCGCGGACCGCTACCCCGCCCGCCGCGTCCTCGTCACCTGCGACCTGATCTGCGCCGGCTGCGTCGCCGTGATGGTCCTGCCCGGCACCCCCGTCGCGGGGCTGCTCGCGCTGCGCTGCGTGGTGGCCGCGGTGGCGCCCGTCTTCACGGGGACGCGCACGGCGGCCCTCACCGACATCCTGGGCGAGGGCGACCTCTACGTCCTGGGGCGCTCGCTGCTGCGCCTCGTCTCGCAGAGCGCCATGCTCGTCGGCTTCGGCGCGGGCGGGGTGCTGCTCACCGCGCTGTCGCCGCGCGGGGCGATCACCGTCACCGTGCTCACGTTCCTCTGCTCGGCCGCCCTGCTGCGCCTGGGCACCGCGGACCGGCCCGCGCGCACGGCGGAGGGTGCCGGCGGGGCGCTGCTCAAGGAGTCCCTCGCCGGGGCGCGGGCCGTCCTCGGCGACCGGGGGACCCGGGGCCTCCTCCTGCTCTTCTGGGTCCCGGCCTTCTTCGTGGTCGCCCCGGAGGCGCTCGCGGCGCCGTACGCGGACGTGATCGACGTCGGTCCCGCCGGAGTGGGGCTGCTGATGTGCGCGATGGCCGTCGGCCACATCGGTGCCGAGCTGTACGTGGGCACGGCCCTGGGCCCGGCCGCCCGCTCCCGGCTCGTCCTGCCGGTCGCCGCCCTCGGCCTGCTGCCCCTCGTGCTGTACGCGTTCCGCCCGGGCGCGGCCCTGGCCCTGGCGGCCCTCGTGCTCGCCGGAGCCGGTGCCGCGTACGTCATCGGACTCGACCAGTGGTTCGTCGAGGCGGTCCCGGAGGAGCTGCGGGGCCGGGCCATGACGATTCTCACCGCGGGTCTGATGACGGTCCAGGGTCTCGGCATGGCGCTCGCTGGTCTGGCGGCCGAATTCCTCCCGGTGCACCAGGTGGTCGCGTACTCGGGCGCGATCGGTACCGTCTGCACGCTCCTGCTCGTCGTGGAGGTGCGTAGAACACGTGTCCGGTACCGAAGTGCGAGACAGGGCTGACCGCCATGTGACCAGTGGGTAAGGTCGTGCCGTGCCGAAGCCGCTCAGCCTCCCCTTCGATCCCATCGCCCGCGCCGAGGAACTCTGGCACCGGCGATGGGGGCCGGTGCCCTCCATGGGTGCGATCACGTCGATCATGCGTGCCCAGCAGATCCTGCTGGCGGAGGTGGACGCGGTGGTCAAGCCGTACGGTCTGACCTTCGCCCGGTACGAGGCGCTCGTCCTGCTCACCTTCTCGCAGGCCGGTGAGCTGCCGATGTCCAAGATCGGCGAGCGTCTGATGGTCCACCCCACCTCGGTGACGAACACCGTCGACCGGCTGGTGCGCTCAGGTCTGGTGGACAAGCGCCCCAACCCCAACGACGGGCGCGGAACCCTGGCCTCCATCACGGACAAGGGGCGCGAGGTCGTCGAGGCCGCCAGCCAGGACCTGATGGAGATGGACTTCGGGCTCGGGGTGTACGACGCGGAGGAGTGCGCCGAGATCTTCGCGATGCTGCGCCCGCTCCGGGTGGCCGCGCAGGACTTCGACGACAAGCGGGAGTGAGGGGCGGGGCGCCTGAAGATCGCCCCGGCGTCCCGGCTACGCTCGATTCCATGAAACGCAGTGTGCTGACCCGCTATCGGGTGATGGCCTACGTCACCGCCGTCATGTTGATGATCCTCTGCGTGTGCATGGTCTTCAAGTACGGATTCGACACCGGTGAGGGCCTGACCCTCGTGGTGTCGCAGCTCCACGGTGTCCTGTTCATCATCTACCTGGTCTTCGCCTTCGACCTCGGTTCCAAGGCGAAGTGGCCGGTCGGCAAGCTGCTCTGGGTGCTGGTCTCCGGCACGATCCCGACCGCCGCGTTCTTCGTGGAGCGGAAGGTCGTCCGGGAGATCGAGCCGCTGGTCGCCGACGCCTCCCCGCAGGCCGTCAAGGCCTGATCCGCACCACCCGAACCGCCCCGCGCGAAGCGCCGGGCGGTTTGCCGTCGACATTTACTAGGACGTCCTAGTAAATTTGATCCATGGACGCTCATGCGATCGAGGAAGGCCGCCGCCGCTGGCAGGCCCGTTACGACAAGGCCCGCAAGCGCGACGCGGACTTCACCACGCTCTCCGGGGACCCGGTGGAGCCCGTGTACGGGCCACGCCCCGGCGACACGTACGAGGGGTTCGAGCGGATCGGCTGGCCCGGCGAGTACCCCTTCACCCGGGGGCTGCACGCCACCGGCTACCGGGGCCGCACCTGGACCATCCGGCAGTTCGCAGGCTTCGGCAACGCGCAGCAGACCAACGAGCGGTACAAGTCCATCCTCGCCAACGGCGGCGGCGGACTCAGCGTCGCCTTCGACATGCCGACCCTGATGGGCCGCGACTCCGACGACCCCCGCGCGCTCGGCGAGGTCGGCCACTGCGGCGTCGCCATCGACTCCGCCGCCGACATGGAGGTCCTGTTCCAGGACATCCCGCTCGGCGACGTCACCACCTCCATGACGATCAGCGGACCCGCCGTCCCGGTCTTCTGCATGTACCTGGTCGCCGCGGAGCGGCAGGGTGTCGACCCGGCGGTGCTCAACGGCACGCTCCAGACCGACATCTTCAAGGAGTACATCGCGCAGAAGGAGTGGCTCTTCCAGCCCGAGCCGCACCTGCGCCTCATCGGCGACCTGATGGAGCACTGCACCCGCGACATCCCCGCCTACAAGCCGCTCTCCGTCTCCGGGTACCACATCCGGGAGGCCGGGGCCACGGCCGCGCAGGAGCTCGCGTACACCCTCGCCGACGGCTTCGGGTACGTGGAGCTCGGCCTCTCCCGCGGCCTGGACGTCGACACCTTCGCCCCCGGGCTCTCCTTCTTCTTCGACGCGCACCTCGACTTCTTCGAGGAGATCGCCAAGTTCCGGGCCGCCCGACGGATCTGGGCCCGCTGGATGAAGGAGACCTACGGCGCGAAGACCGACAAGGCGCAGTGGCTCCGCTTCCACACCCAGACCGCCGGCGTCTCGCTCACCGCCCAGCAGCCGTACAACAACGTCGTGCGCACCGCGGTGGAGGCGCTCTCCGCCGTGCTCGGCGGGACCAACTCCCTGCACACCAACGCCCTGGACGAGACGCTCGCCCTCCCCTCCGAGCAGGCGGCCGAGATCGCGCTGCGCACCCAGCAGGTGCTCATGGAGGAGACCGGCGTCGCCAACGTCGCGGACCCGCTGGGCGGTTCGTGGTACGTCGAGCAGCTCACCGACCGCATCGAGGCGGACGCGGAGAAGATCTTCGAGCAGATCAGGGAGCGGGGGACCCGGGCACATCCGGACGGCAAGCACCCGATCGGGCCGATGACCTCCGGGATCCTGCGCGGCATCGAGGACGGCTGGTTCACCGGCGAGACCGCCGAATCGGCCTTCCGCTACCAGCAGTCGCTGGAGAAGGGGGAGAAGCGCGTCGTCGGGGTCAACGTCCACCACGGGTCCGTCACCGGTGACCTGGAGATCCTGCGGGTCAGCCACGAGGTCGAGCGCGAGCAGGTCCGCGAGCTCGGCGGGCGCAAGGGGAGCCGCGAGGAGACGAAGGTGCGCGGCGCGCTGGACGCGATGCTGGCCGCGGCGCGCGACGGCTCGAACATGATCGGGCCGATGCTGGACGCCGTGCGGGCCGAGGCGACCCTCGGCGAGATCTGCGGCGTGCTGCGCGACGAGTGGGGCACCTACACGGAGCCGCCGGGGTTCTGAGAGGACGTCAGTCCCCCTGCGAGGCCGCCGCTCCCAGTCCGGAGAGCAGCAGGAGGGTGAAGCGCTGGGCCCAGTCGGCATCGACGGGCTCGGCGCTCACCAGCGCGCGGTGCACCACCGCGCCGGCGATCACGTCGAAGATCAGGTCGACGGTACGGGCCGCCACGGCCGGGTCCGGCTCCAGCGGGAGCTCCCCGCGGTCCTGCGCCCGCTCGCGCCCCTGGAGGACGAGCCGCTTCTGCCGGGCGACGATCGAATTCCTTATCCGGTCCCGCAGCGCCTCGTCGCGTGTCGACTCCGCGACCACGGCCATCAGCGCCGTCTTGGTCTCCGGCCGCTCCAGCAGGGCCGCGAACTGGAGGACCACGGCCTCCACATCGGCCGCGAGGCTGCCGAGGTCGGGCAGCTCCAGTTCGTCGAAGAGGACCGCGACCGCGTCCACGACCAGCTCGTTCTTGCCGGCCCACCGCCGGTAGAGAGTCGTCTTGGCGACCCCGGCCCGCGTCGCCACATCGCCCATCGTCAGCTTCGACCAGCCGAGGTCGACCAGCGACGCACGGGTCGCCTCCAGGATCGCGGCGTCGGCCTCGGCGCTGCGGGGACGCCCGGATCGGGTGGGTTCGGTGGGGCTGCGGCTCAGCATGCGGGTGACCATACCGGCCGGTAAGTACCACTGACCGGCCCCGGAGCCCGTGAGACAGATCACCGCGCCCTCTTGCCCAGCAGGGGGTGCGGACAGTTACGCTACGGGTCGTAGCGTAAGAAGCGACGGTCTGTCCTTCGTTGCGCCACGACTGATCGACAGCCACAGGCGCCGGGTGGGGACCCGGCACCGAACACGGGGTTTTTCAGGGCCCCGGGACCGTTTCCGTCCGCGCGCCGCGCACACCGGCGTGGCCGTGGACGGAGGCGGTTCACGGATCGCTTTCCGGAACGGTGCGCCCAGGGGGGAGGATGTACGTATGCAGCCTAGGAACATGTCCATGAGCGGCGTCGTCGACCTCGCCGCTGTGAAGGCGGCCGGCGACGCCAAGGCGAAGGCGGAGCAGGCCCGCGCGGAGTCCGCCCGACAGGGTGGCGGCGGTGCCGTGGCCCCCGCCTCCCTGGTGATCGACGTCGATGAGGCGGGATTCGAGACCGACGTCCTCCAGCGCTCCACCGAAGTGCCCGTCGTCATCGACTTCTGGGCCGAGTGGTGCGAGCCGTGCAAGCAGCTCGGCCCGCTCCTCGAGCGTCTCGCCGCCGAGTACAACGGCCGCTTCGTGCTGGCCAAGGTCGATGTCGACGCCAACCAGATGCTGATGCAGCAGTTCGGGATCCAGGGCATCCCGGCCGTCTTCGCGGTGGTGGCCGGGCAGGCCCTCCCGCTCTTCCAGGGCGCGGCCCCGGAGAGCCAGATCCGCGAGACCCTGGACCAGCTGATCCAGGTCGGCGAGGAGCGGTTCGGCCTCACCGGGATCGTGGTCGACCAGGGCGCCGGGGCGGATGCCGACGAGGCCGCCCCCGCCGAGGTCCCCGCGGGACCGCACGACGCGCAGCTGGAGTCCGCCGCGCAGGCGCTGGACGACAACGACTTCGACGGCGCGGTCCAGGCGTACAAGGGTGTCCTCGCGGACGACCCGGTCAACACCGAGGCGAAGCTGGGCCTCGCCCAGGCCGAACTGCTGGGCCGGGTCGCGGGCTTGGACCCGCAGCAGGTGCGCAAGGAGGCCGCGGAGAATCCGGCCGCGCCGGCGGCGCAGATGGCCGCTGCCGACCTGGACCTCGTCGGTGGTCACGTGGAGGACGCCTTCGGCCGCCTCGTCGAGACGGTCCGCCGCAATTTCGGCGACGACCGGGACGCCGTACGGGTGCGGCTCCTGGAGCTCTTCGAGGTGATCGGGCCGGACGACCCCAGGGTCACCGCCGCACGGACCGCCCTCGCGCGCGTCTTGTTCTGATGTGACAACACGGCCGTGGAGCCCCCGGGGGCACCACGGCCGTTTTCGCGGGCGAACGACAAGGAACCCGTCCGCTTTACCAAAACTTGATAAAAGTACGCACTGTTACTGGCAGTAAATCACCTCCAGGGATCTGTCCGTATTCGGTCATGAATCCCGCCATTCGCGCGTCCCCCCGGGGCCACCCTGTGTGGCCGGTCGGTACCGCTTTGTCGTATCCCGGTTATCGGGCCGTTACTAGCGAGTAACGACCCCCCTTGTGTCACAGCCGCGAATGCACCACGATCGGCCACGCTCGGTCCAATACCCGCCAGCCCGACGGCCAGTCGGCGCAGGTGGGTCCGTTGGGTCCCCACCGGGTGGTCGGCGGCAGTGGCGCCGATCGCGGACAGGGGGGTTCCTGCCCCTGGGCAGGGCCTGTCCGAAACCGGTTGCGCACACGCGCGGCCAGTGGTTGTCGCTCGGGGGTGATCGCCGGTGATTCGGATGCGGTACGCGCCTCCGGTCCGGGCGCTCTCCTTCCCGAGGACGTAGCACTTCTCCCATCCCAGGGCGGGCACGATGCCCGTACCGGAGATGTACGTCCGAGAAGGAGGAAATTTATGAGTTCGCAGGTTCGCGGTGGTACCAGATGGAAGCGTTTCGCTCTGGTCATGGTGCCGAGCGTCGTCGCGACCGCCGCTGTCGGCGTCGGTCTGGCGCAGGGCGCGCTCGCAGCGTCGTTCAGCGTCTCCGGCCAGAGCTTCAAGGTCTCCACCGACAAGCTCGTCGGTGAGGACTTCGTCCAGTACGGCAGCGTCGCTGTCGGCAAGGACCTCAAGGGCAACGACGCGGCGCACCCGGTGGCGGTGTCGGGCTTCAGCAAGGCCACGATCACCAACATGTGCCAGTCGGTGGTCACGCCCGACCTGCCCTTCGGTCTCGGCAGCGTCAGCCTCGAGCTGAACGCGGGCACCGACCCGAAGAAGCCGGTCGAGGCGACGAACCTCTACCTCGACGTCGCCCAGCTCGACGCTGACGCGTACTTCGAGCAGATAGACATCGGCGTCGCGGCCGGTTCGATGGGCAAGCCCGGCATCCAGACCGGTACCGAGAAGGCCGTCAACCCGAACGGCTTCGCCCAGCGGGCCAAGAAGGCCACGCTGTCCAACGTGGAGCAGACGGCGTGGGCGACCACTGCCGGCACCTTCAAGCTCAGCAACCTGAGCCTGAAGCTGCACAAGGGCGTCAAGGAGTGCTTCTAGCACTCGCCCGGGTGGCCGGAGCCCCGTGAGGGTCTCCGGCCACCCACCCCTTCACTTCTCACAGCAGTACCGGTTCCAGGGAGCTGTTTTCCATGAGCCCCGAGTCCACAGGGCAGAACGAGCACTACCTCACCGTCTACCGGCGGGGATTCCGCACCTGGCGGGGTAACCGGCCGTTCTGGGCGGGCCTGTTCACCATCTTGGGTGGTCTACCCATCGCGTACTTCCCGTACGCCAACATGCACCTCGGCAACATGACGATCGCGATGTCCACCACCGCGGGTGCGGGGTCGCTGATCATCGGGGTCCTGCTCATCACGCTGGGCCTCACGATGTGGTTCCACAGCATCGTGCGGGTGTTCGCCGGTGTCGCCGCGATCCTGCTCGCGCTGATCTCCATACCCGTCGCCAACATCGGCGGCTTCATCGTCGGCTTCGCGTTCTCGCTCCTCGGCGGAGCCCTCTCCATCGCCTGGGCCCCGGCCGACGCGAAGGGCGCCCCGGCGCCCGAGAGCCGCCCGGAGGAGCAGGTGTACCTGGGCGAGGCCCCTGAGGCCCCCGAGGCCCCGGAGCGGGCTCAGGAGTCCTACGGCACGGCTGAGGCCCCGCGGAAGCCCATGCTGTTCAAGGCCGCGGCGGAGGCCGACGGTGGGAGGCATCGTGCGGGGTGACGACGGGCAGACGAACGACTTCGGTCCGGAGGACTTTCCGGAGCGGAGAGGGCCCCGCCACGCGGCGCCGAGGAAGTCGCTCCTGACGAAGCTGCACATGCCCGCGGGCAAGAAGGCGTTCGCGCTCGCCGCGATGCCGACGGCCGTCTTCGTGGGGATGGGGCTCACCCCCAAGCTGGCCATGGCCGACGACAGCTCGGACATCCCGTTCGCGCCCGGTCCCTGTGTGACCCGGTCCGACGAACCGTCCGAGTCGCAGGAGCCCGAGGCGGAGCCGACCCCGAGCGCGACGGCCTCCGACGACGCCGGCAAGGACGACGCGGACAAGGGCGGCACGGACAAGGACGACGAGAGCGGCGGGAGCCCGGCACCGAAGCCCTCCGCCAGTGCGAGCGCGTCCGAGGAGGACGAGCCCGCGGAGACCTCCGGGGACAAGGCCGCCACCTCGGCCACTCCCACGCCCACCGAGTCGAAGAACCCCCTCGACCCGCTGGGTGTCGGTGACGCGCTCAAGGACCTCTTCGACGGACCGGACAAGGAGACGGCCGAGCCGTCGTCCGACGCCACCGCCGAGAGCCCGGAGCCGTCGGAGAGCGCGGCCGCCACCAAGCCGGTGGAGAAGGCCACGGAGACGGCGAAGGACACGGTCGACAAGACCACCGAGGCCATCCGTGACGCGGCCGAGAAGGCGGGCGAGGACGTCGAGGAGCTCGACGACGACGTCAAGGGCCTCGACCCGGTGAAGGACGAGGACATCCCGGACGGCGCCAAGGAGCGCTTCCCCTGCCCCACCGCCGACCCCGAGGCGCTGGCAGCGGCCGACCTGGAGCAGGGCATCCCGCTGCTCCCGGACGACCCGTGGACGCTGGAGACCTCGAAGCTCACGCTCACCGGGCTCGACTACGCGGGCATCGTCGAGGTGAGGACGTACAACGGCAGCATCAAGAAGGTGCTGAAGTTCACCGCCGACACCGTCGACATCAAGGACCTGCACCAGCTGACGAAGGGTCCGGTCGGCACCACCGGCCACGTCAAGGCGGAGGAGGGCTCGACCTCCACCATCCGCAACGGCACGGTGACGATGTACACGGAGGAGCTGAAGGGCAACCTCTTCGGCATCATCCCCGTCACCTTCAGCCCGGAGACCCCGCCGCCGCTGAACGTGCCCTTCGCCTTCTTCACCAACGCGACGGTGAAGCAGGCGGGCCAGTTCGGCGGATCGCTCAAGGTCCCCGGCCTGCAGAACTACTTCACCGGCGGCAACGGCTGACCGGTGATCCGGACCCGTCCGGGAGCCGCACGACGACTGTGGCCCGCACCCCCGTTGCCGGGGGTGCGGGCCACAGTCGTGTCCTCCGCGGGGCGCGTCAGGCGCGGTCGCCGCTCAGGTGGTGCACCCGGACCATGTTGGTGGTGCCGGGGACGCCGGGGGGCGAGCCGGCGGTGATGACCATCGTGTCGCCGTCGCTGTAGCGGTTCAGCTTCAGCAGCTCGGCGTCGACCAGGTCGACCATGGCGTCCGTGTTGTCCACGTGCGGCACGACGTAGGACTCGACGCCCCAGCTCAGCGCGAGCTGGTTGCGGGTCGCCTCCTCCGTGGTGAAGGCCAGGATCGGCTGTGCCACGCGGTAGCGGGAGAGGCGGCGGGCCGTGTCACCGGACTTGGTGAAGGCCACCAGTGCCTTGCCGTCCAGGAAGTCCGCGATCTCGCAGGCGGCGCGCGCCACCGAACCGCCCTGGGTACGGGGCTTCTTGCCCGGCACCAGCGGCTGGAGGCCCTTGGACAGGAGCTCCTCCTCGGCGGCGACGACGATCTTCGACATCGTCTTGACCGTCTCGATCGGGTACGCGCCGACGGAGGACTCCGCCGACAGCATGACCGCGTCCGCGCCGTCCAGGATCGCGTTGGCGACGTCGGACGCCTCGGCGCGGGTCGGCCGCGAGTTGGTGATCATCGACTCCATCATCTGGGTCGCCACGATCACCGGCTTGGCGTTGCGGCGGCACAGCTCGATGAGGCGCTTCTGCACCATCGGGACCTTCTCGAGCGGATACTCGACGGCGAGGTCGCCACGGGCGACCATCACGGCGTCGAAGGCGGCGACGACGCCCTCCATGTGCTCGACGGCCTGCGGCTTCTCGACCTTGGCGATGACGGGGACCCGGCGGCCCTCCTCGTCCATCACCTTGTGCACGTCCTTGACGTCCTCGGCGTCCCGGACGAAGGACAGCGCGACCATGTCGCAGCCCATCCGCAGGGCGAACCGGAGGTCCTCGACGTCCTTCTCGGACAGGGCGGGGACGTTGACCGCCGCACCGGGGAGGTTGATCCCCTTGTGGTCGGAGATGACACCGCCCTCGATGACGATGGTGGTGACCCGGGGGCCGTCGACCGAGACGACCTTCAGCTCGACGTTGCCGTCGTTGATCAGGATCGGGTCGCCCTTGGTGACGTCGCCGGGCAGTCCCTTGTAGGTGGTGCCGCAGATCGACTTGTCGCCGGCGACGTCCTCGGAGGTGATGACGAACTCGTCCCCGCGGACCAGCTCGACGGGACCCTCGGCGAACTTCGCGAGGCGGATCTTGGGGCCCTGCAGGTCGGCGAGGACACCGACCGCGCGGCCGGTCTCGGCGGCGGCCTTGCGGACGCGGTCGTAACGGCCTTGGTGCTCCTCGTGGGAACCGTGACTGAAATTGAAACGGGCCACGCTCATGCCGGCCTCGATCAGAGCGACGAGCTGCTCATGGGAGTCGACGGCGGGACCGAGGGTGCAGACGATTTTGGAACGGCGCATGAGGCGGATCCTATCGGTTTGTTTCACTGCGGAATATTCCGTCTGGTGGAAGATACAAAGGGGCGCGGGGCCGCTCAGTTGTGGACCAGCGCGAAGGTCTGTCCGGCGATCTCCAGCTCCTCGTCCGTGGGCACGACGGCGACCGCGACCCGTGCGCCGTCGGGCGAGATCAGCCGCGGCTCGCCGGACCGTACGGCGTTGCGGTCCGCGTCCACGACCAGGCCGAATCCCTCCAGTCCCGCGAGCGCAGCCTCCCGCACCGGCGCCGAGTTCTCCCCGACCCCCGCCGTGAACACCACGGCGTCCACCCGGCCGAGGACCGCCGAATAGGCGCCGATGTACTTCTTCAGACGGTGGATGTAGATGTCGAACGCGAGCGTGGCACGCTCGTCGCCCTCGTCCACCCTGCGCCGGATCTCCCGCATGTCGTTGTCGCCGCAGAGGCCGACCAGTCCGCTCCTCTTGTTCAGCAGGACGTCGATCTCGTCCGCCGACATCCCCGCCACCCGCTTCAGGTGGAAGGTCACGGCGGGGTCGATGTCTCCCGAACGCGTGCCCATGACCAGCCCCTCCAGGGGCGTCAGTCCCATGGACGTCTCCACGCACTTCCCGCCCGCCACCGCGGAGGCAGAGGCGCCGTTGCCCAGGTGCAGCACGATCACGTTCACGTCGGCCACCGGCCGCCCCAGCAGCTCGGCCGTCCTGCGCGAGACATAGGCGTGCGAGGTGCCGTGGAAGCCGTAGCGGCGGATGCGGTGGGCGTCGGCGGTCTCGACGTCGATCGCGTACCGCGCCGCGGACTCCGGCATCGTCGTGTGGAAGGCCGTGTCGAAGACCGCCACCTGCGGCAGGTCCGGGCGCAGCGCCTGCGCGGTGCGGATGCCGGTGATGTTCGCCGGGTTGTGGAGCGGGGCCACCGGGACGAGCCGCTCGATCTCCTCCAGCACCTCGTCGGTGATCACGGTGGGCTCGCTGAACCTCAGCCCGCCGTGCACCACCCGGTGGCCGATCGCCGCCAGCTCGGGGGAGTCCAGCCCGAGCCCGTCGGCCGCCAGCTCGGCGGCCGCGGCCTTCAGGGCCTCCTCGTGGTCGGCGATCCCGCCCGTGCGCTCGCGGGGCTCGCCGCCGGTCAGCGGCGTATGCACCATCCGGGAGGAGGACTCGCCGATCCGCTCGACCAGGCCGGTGGCCAGCCGCGAGCGGTCACGCATGTCCAGCAGCTGGTACTTCACGGACGAGGAGCCGGAGTTGAGCACGAGTACGCGGTGGGCGTCATTCATGGAGCGGGAACCTTCACTGCTCGGGACGGTGGTCATCGCGGTCATTCCTCGCCCTGCGCCTGGATCGCCGTGATGGCCACCGTGTTGACGATGTCCTGGACCAGTGCGCCGCGGGACAGGTCGTTGACCGGCTTGCGCAGCCCCTGCAGGACCGGGCCGACCGCGACCGCGCCCGCCGAGCGCTGGACCGCCTTGTAGGTGTTGTTGCCGGTGTTGAGGTCCGGGAAGATCAGCACGGTCGCCCGGCCCGCCACCTCCGACGCCGGCAGCTTGGTCGCGGCGACGGTCGGCTCGACCGCCGCGTCGTACTGGATCGGGCCCTCGATCCTCAGGTCCGGCCGTGAGGCGCGTACCCGCTCCGTGGCCTCCCGCACCTTGTCGACGTCCGCGCCCGTGCCCGAGGTGCCCGTCGAGTACGAGAGCATCGCGATCCTGGGGTCCACGCCGAAGCGGGACGCCGTGACCGCGGACTGCACCGCGATGTCCGCGAGCTGTTCCGCGTCGGGATCCGGGTTGACCGCGCAGTCGCCGTAGACCAGGACCCGGTCGGCGAGGCACATGAAGAACACCGAGGAGACGATCGAGGCCTCGGGCTTCGTCTTGATGATCTCGAAGGCCGGCCGGATCGTCGCCGCCGTGGAGTGCACCGAGCCGGAGACCATGCCGTCGGCCAGGCCCTCCTGGACCATCAGTGTGCCGAAGTAGTTGACGTCCGAGACGACGTCGTACGCCAGCTCCACCGTCACCCCGCGGTGCGCGCGCAGCTCGGCGTACCGCTCGGCGAAGCCCTGGCGCAGCTCGGAGGTCCGAGGGTCGACGATCTGGGTCCCGGCGAGGTCGATCCCCAGGTCGGCGGCCTTCTTGCGGATGACGTCGGCGTCTCCGAGGAGGGTGAGGTCGCAGACGTCGCGGCGCAGCAGCACGTCGGCGGCGCGCAGGACGCGTTCCTCGGTGCCCTCCGGCAGGACGACCCGGCGGCGGTCGGAGCGGGCCTGTTCCAGCAGTTCGTGCTCGAACATCATCGGGGTGACCCGGCCGCTGCGGGCCACCGAGATCCGCTCCAGCAGGGCGGCGGTGTCCACGTGGCGTTCGAACAGACCGAGGGCGGTCTCCGCCTTGCGGGGCGTGGCGGCGTTCAACTTGCCTTCGAGGGCGAAGAGTTCCCCAGCCGTGGGGAATGAGCCGCCGGCCACCGCGACGACCGGGGTGCCCGGCGCCAGGCGGGTCGCCAGCCGGAGAATCTCCTCGCCGGGGCGCTCGTTCAGGGTCAGCAGGACACCCGCGATGGGCGGTGTGCCCGCGCTGTGCGCCGCGAGCGAACCGATGACGAGGTCCGCACGGTCGCCGGGGGTGACGACCATGCAGCCCGGGGTCAGTGCCTTCAGGAGGTTCGGCAGCATGGCACCGCCGAACACGAAGTCCAGTGCGTCCCTGGCCAGGCCCGAGTCGTCACCGAGCAGAACCGTTCCGTCCAGTGCGGTGGTGATCTGGGCGACGGTGGGCGCGGAGAGCGCGGGGTCGTCCGGCAGCACCGAACAGGGGACCGGGAGCTGCGCCCTCAGCCGCTCGGCGATGTCCGAGCGGTCCTCGGACGCCACCCGGTTCACGATCATCGCCAGGACGTCGCAGCCGAGGCCCGCGTACGCCCGGTAGGCGTTGCGCGTCTCGGCCCGCACGGAACCGGCGTCCTGGCCCTTGCCGCCGACCACGGCGATCACCGAGGCACCGAACTCGTTGGCGAGGCGGGCGTTCAGGGCCAGTTCGTCGGGGAGCTGGGTGGCGGCGAAGTCGCTGCCGAGGACCAGTACCACCTCGTAGTCGCGGGCGACCCGGTGGAAGCGCTCGACGAGCAGGGAGACCAGCTCGTCGGTGCCCTTTTCCGCCTGGACCGCCGAGGCCTCGTGGTAGTCCAGTCCGAAGACGGTCTCGGCGCTCTGTGAGAGCCGGTAGCGGGCCCGCAGCAGCTCGAACAGCCGGTCGGGGCCGTCATGGACCAGGGGGCGGAAGACGCCGACCCGGTCCACCTGACGCGTCAGTAGCTCCATGACTCCCAGATCGACGACCTGACGGCCGTCCCCCCGGTCGATCCCGGTCACGTACACGCTGCGCGCCACGCGTGGTCTCCCGTCCTCTTTGGCTGGCATTGTCCCTTTGACGATACCTACCGGGGCAGGTGGCCCGCCCCCCGGGCACCCTGCCCGGAAAGGGCGCTCCCGGGCCCCGGACGGTCCCCGCCGACGGAGCCGGAAGCGCGGGTGCCCGGCCGGGCGTGGGACAATCGTCGTGGCTCACGGTACGGGGGTTTCTCGACGGGTCCCCGGAATGCATGGCACTAGCGAGCAGGAGACAGAGCAGGATGCGCATCGGAATTCTCACCGCAGGCGGCGACTGCCCAGGCCTGAACGCTGTGATCCGGTCGGTCGTGCACCGCGCCGTCGTGGGGCACGGCGATGAGGTCATCGGCTTCGAGGACGGCTTCAAGGGGCTGCTCGACGGCCACTTCCGGCCCCTCGACCTGAACGCGGTCAGCGGCATCCTGGCCCGCGGCGGCACGATCCTCGGCTCGGCACGGCTGGAGCGCGACCGGCTGCGCGAGGCCGCCGAGAACTGCGCGGAGCTCTCCCTCCGTTACGGCATCGACGCGCTGATCCCTATCGGCGGCGAGGGCACGCTCACCGCGGCCCGCATGCTGGCCGAGGCGGGGATGCCCGTCGTCGGCGTGCCGAAGACCATCGACAACGACATCTCCGCCACCGACCGGACCTTCGGCTTCGACACGGCCGTGGGCGTCGCGACCGAGGCCATAGACCGGCTCAAGACCACGGCCGAATCGCACCAGCGGGTCATGGTCGTCGAGGTCATGGGCCGCCACGCGGGCTGGATCGCGCTGGAGTCCGGCATGGCCGGCGGTGCCCACGGCATCTGCCTGCCGGAGCGGCCCTTCCAGGTCGACGACCTGGTCAAGATGGTCGAGGAACGTTTCGCACGCGGCAAGAAGTTCGCCGTCATCTGCGTCGCCGAGGGCGCGCACCCGGCCGAGGGCTCCATGCCGTACGCCAAGGGCGAGATCGACCAGTTCGGCCACGAGCGGTTCAAGGGCATCGGCAACCGCCTGGCCGCCGAGCTGGAGCTGCGCCTCGGCAAGGAGGCCCGGCCGGTCATCCTCGGCCATGTGCAGCGCGGTGGTACGCCGACCGCCTACGACCGGGTGCTCGCGACCCGCTTCGGGTGGAACGCCGTGGAGGCCGTGCACCGCGGTGACTTCGGCCGGATGACGGCGCTGCGCGGTACCGAGATCGTGATGGCCCCGCTGGCGGACGCCGTGACCCGTCTGAAGACCGTTCCCAGCGACCGGATGTACGAGGCCGAGTCGGTCTTCTGAGCCCGCCCCGGCAGCAGGCGCACGCGGCTCCTGGCCGTCCCCCGCGGACGGCCCGGGGCCGTTCCCGTTTCCCGGCGCGCCCGGGGATCACCCTCCGTGACCCCGCCCGGCGGGCCGGAGCGGCGTCCGCCCTCCGGGCTCAGATGCCCGCCGTCCGCCAGAACTCCTCGACCACCCGGTCCAGGAACACCCGGCCCTCCTCGCCCCCGGTCCCGGCCCGGTCCCGGCCCGTGGTGTTCCAGCTCAGCGTCGACACCATCAGGGACTGGTAGTCGCTGTGCAGCTGCTCCAGCACGTCCTGGACCAGGATCCGGTCCAGCGGGACGAGCTTGTCCACGGGGCGGACGTACGCCTGCCAGCGGGTGGTGACCGCCCTGGTCAGCAGGCCCGCCAGCTCCTCGTTCCGGCCGGTCGCGGTCAGGAACTGGGCGGCCGACATGTCCAGCGCCTCGCAGAGCGACACGGCCTGGCGCTCGTTGCCGCGCCAGCGGCCCGAATCCTCGATCCGCTGGTACGCGGCGACCGTCATCCCGAGCGTCCGCGCCAGTTCGTCCACCGCGAGGTCCCGAGCCAGCCGGTGGTCGCGCAACGAGCTCGCGGCGGCCAGCAGTTCGCCCGGCGCGCACCACAGCACCCCGGCCAGGGCCATGAGTTCGCGTTCACCGGGCAAGGCCGTGCCGCGCTCCCAGGCCATCACGGTCTCGGCCGTGATCCGCAGTCCGTACTGGGCGCCGAGCCCGTACGCAACATGTCCGGGAGCCATTCCCAGCGCCTCGCGGAGGCGGCGCGCGGCGGGGGCGTTGAAGGGCGGGGTGGGGTGCACGGCCCCACCGTAGAAGGCCGGGAACGGCCTGGCTACAGGCTGTTCCTATCAGTTCACCCTTCGTATGATCCTCCTAGCGTGCCTCCCGGTGGCACTCCGGGCCATCAGCGGGTTTCAGCCACCCAGTGGTAGTGCAGCTCGGGCCTGCCGACCTGGCCGTAGCTGGGCCGCCGCGCGGCACGGCCCACCGTCACCAGATGCTCCAGGTAGCGGCGGGCGGTGATCCGGGAGATCCCCAGCTCCTCGCCGGCGGCCGCCGCGGTGACCCCGTCCGGCGCCTCCCGCAGTGCCCGGGTCACCGCCTCCAGCGTCGGGCCGCTCAGCCCCTTGGGCAGTGCGGCCGGGTCCGCGACCCGCAGGGCGCCGAGCGCCCGGTCCACCTCCTCCTGGCCGCTCGCCTCACCGGCCGCCGCCCGGAATTCGGCGTACCGCACGAGCCGGTCCCGGAGCGTGGGATACGTGAACGGCTTCAGCACGTACTGCACGACGCCGAGCGACACGCCCTCCCGCACCACCGCCAGGTCGCGCGCGGACGTCACCGCGATGACGTCCGCACCGTGCCCCGCCGCCCGCAGCGAGCGCAGCAGCTGCAGACCGTGCCCGTCGGGCAGGTACAGGTCGAGCAGCAGCAGGTCCACCTCCGTGCGCTCCAGCGCGCGGACGGCCTCCGCCCGGGAGTGGGCGACAGCCGCCACCTCGAAACCGGGCACCCGGTCCACGTACAGCTGATGGGCGTCGGCCGCCACCGGGTCGTCCTCCACGACCAGCACCCGGATCACGGGGCGACCACCTCCGCCGTACGGCCGGCGAGCGGCAGCCGCACCGTGAACTCCGCTCCGCCGTCCGGCGCCCGGCCCAGCGTGACCGTCCCGCCGTTGCGGTGGACCGCCTGCCGTACGAGCGCCAGGCCCAGGCCGCGACCGGTGCCGTGGGTCGTCCAGCCGCGACGGAACACCTCGTCCGCGTCGTCCGGGCCGATCCCGGCGCCCGTGTCCGCCACCCGCAGCAGCAGCTCCCCGGCCTCCGTCCGCGCCGTCACGGTGACCAGGGCGCGCGTCGCGGCCCGCTGCGCGGGGAGTGGGGCGCCGGCGGTGCCCGTCGCCGTCTCGGACGTGGCGTCCACCGCGTTGTCGATCAGATTGCCGAGGATCGTGACCAGGTCCCGCGGGGCCAGCGAGCGCGGCAGCGCTCCGTCGTCGATCAGGCTGTCCTCGGCGAGCACCATCTCCACGCCCCGCTCGTTGGCCTGGGCCGCCTTACCGAGCAGCAGGGCGGCGAGCACCGGTTCGGCGACCGCGTCCACGACCCGGTCGGTGAGGACCTGCGCCAGCTCCAGCTCCGCCGTCGCGAATTCCACCGCCTCGTCGACCCGTCCCAGTTCGATGAGCGAGACCACGGTGTGCAGCCGGTTCGCCGCCTCGTGCGCCTGCGAGCGCAGTGCCTGCGTGAAGCCGCGCTCCGAGTCGAGCTCACCGGACAGCGCCTGCAGCTCCGTGTGGTCCCGCAGGGTCACGACCGTGCCGCGCCGCTCACCGCCGACCACCGGACTGGTGTTGACGACGATCACCCGGTCCGCCGTGAGGTGGACCTCGTCCACCCGCGGCTCGGACGCCAGGAGGGCCCCGGTCAGCGGCTTCGGCAGCGCGAGCTCGTCGATCCTGCGTCCGACCGACCCCGGGGCCAGCCCCAGCAGCTCCCGGCCGGCGTCGTTGATCAGGGCGACCCGGCGCCGGCCGTCCAGCATGATCAGCCCTTCGCGCACCGCGTGCAGCGTGGCCTCGTGGTAGGTGTGCATCCGGCTCAGCTCCCGGGCGTTCATCCCGTGCGTGTGCCGCCGCAGTCTCGCGTTGATCACGTACGTCCCGAGCGCCCCGAGCGCCAGGGCGCCCCCCGCCGCCGTCCCCAGGGCCCCCAGCTGCTCCCGCACCTGCGTGGACACCCGCTCGACGGTGATGCCCGCGCTCACCAGGCCCACGATCCTGCCCCCGTCCCGTACGGGAGTGACCACCCGTATCGAAGGCCCCAGGGTCCCGGTGTAGGTCTCCTCGAAGGTCTCGCCGAGCAGTGCGCGCTCGGTGTGCCCGATGAACCTCCTGCCGATCTGGGAGGGGTCGGGGTGGGTCCACCGGACGCCCCGGGGGTCCATGATCGTGACGAACGCGATCCCGGTGTCCTCGCGGACCTGCTCCGCGTACGGCTGGAGTACTCCGGACGGGTCCGGGGTACGGATCGCCTCCCGCACGGAAGGCGATCCGGCCATGGCGAGGGCGGCCGCCCGCACCTGGCGGGCCGCGGTCTCCTCCGCCTGGGACCGGCCGGAGGCGTACGCGAAGAAGGCGCACCCGGCCACGACCGCTGCCACGAGCAGGGCCTGCATCGCGAACAGCTGGCCGGCCAGGCTGCGGGGGAGGGTCCGGGGCAGGCGCATGCCTCACAGTCTGCACGGCGGGACCCACCGGCCCAAGGTGGCCGATAAGCGTCTGTGAACGATATGAACGCAAGGGTGACGGCCGTCACAGGGAAGTGAATAGTCACCGGGGCCCCCAGGGACGGGGAGCCGACGCATACCCGAGGAGACCCCCGTGGCAGAGAAAGCCGCACGACGGGACCGCACCCACTATCTCTACCTGGCCGTGATCGCCGCCGTGGTGCTGGGCATCACGGTGGGCCTCGTGGCCCCGGACTTCGCCGTGGAGCTCAAGCCGATCGGCACAGGCTTCGTCAACCTCATCAAGATGATGATCTCGCCGATCATCTTCTGCACGATCGTGCTGGGGGTCGGCTCGGTACGGAAGGCCGCCAAGGTCGGCGCCGTCGGCGGTCTGGCCCTCGGCTACTTCCTGGTGATGTCGACCGTCGCCCTGGCCATCGGCCTGGTCGTCGGCAACATCCTGGAGCCCGGATCCAGCCTCCACCTCACCGACGCGGCCCGCGCCGCCGGTGAGGCGCAGGCGGGCGACAGCGAGTCCACCGTGGACTTCCTGCTCGGCATCATCCCCACCACCATGGTGTCGGCCTTCACCGAGGGCGAGGTCCTCCAGACCCTGCTCATCGCCCTGCTCGCGGGTTTCGCGCTCCAGGCCATGGGTTCGGCCGGAGAGCCGGTCCTCCGCGGCATCGGCCACATCCAGCGCCTCGTCTTCCGCATCCTCGCCATGATCATGTGGGCGGCTCCGGTCGGCGCGTTCGGCGCGATGGCCGCGGTGGTCGGGGAGACCGGCGTGGACGCGCTGAAGTCCCTGGCGATCATCATGGTCGGCTTCTACGTCACCTGCGCGCTGTTCGTGTTCGTCGTCCTGGGCGCGATCCTGCGCCTGGTGGCCGGGGTCAACATCCTCTCGCTGCTGAAGTACCTGGGCCGTGAGTTCCTGCTGATCCTCTCCACCTCCTCGTCGGAGTCGGCCCTGCCGCGGCTGATCGCGAAGATGGAGCACATGGGTGTCAGCAAGCCCGTCGTCGGCATCACCGTGCCGACCGGCTACTCCTTCAACCTCGACGGCACCGCGATCTACCTCACGATGGCCTCGCTCTTCATCGCCAACGCCACGGGCGACCCGCTGAGCATCGGTGAGCAGATCTCGCTGCTTGTCTTCATGGTGATCGCGTCGAAGGGCGCGGCGGGCGTCACCGGCGCCGGTCTCGCGACCCTCGCGGGCGGCCTCCAGTCCCACCGCCCCGAACTGGTCGACGGCGTCGGGCTGATCGTCGGCATCGACCGCTTCATGAGCGAGGCCCGCGCCCTGACGAACTTCGCGGGCAACGCGGTGGCCACGGTGCTCGTCGGCACCTGGACCAAGGAGATCGACCGGGAGCGGGTGGACCAGGTCCTCTCCGGCGCCCTCCCGTTCGACGAGCAGACGATGACGGACGACGTCCACACCGGCGAGCCGCAGGTCCCCGAGGCCAGGGACGGCGACGAGGAGCAGCCCTCGCTCGTCAAGGCGTAGCACGTGACGACGCGGCCGGTCCGGGGGTTCCGGACCGGCCGCGTCGTCACGTTCCCGCGGCGGCCCGCGGACGACGACGTCTACGTCCGCAGCGGCGACTCCGCCTGGCTGGTGAAGGGTTCCTACACCTGCTACCTCAGATCTGCCTGACCCCTCGGAGTTCTGTGGACGCACCCGGGCGGCGGTCAAGGCCGAAGGTGCTCCCCGGCGTCTTCCTGCCTGCCTTGCCTTGACGCCGACGTCAAGGATTAACGTCGCGGTATGCGAATCGGGGAGCTGGCCGAACGCGCCGGGACGACGACACGGACGCTGCGGTACTACGAGTCGCGTGGCCTGCTGCACGCAGGCCGCGCGAAGAACGGCTACCGCACGTACGACGAGGGTGATCTGCGGCTGATCCAGCAGATCCGGACCCTCCAGGACTTCGGGTTCGACCTGGAGGAGACCCGCCCCTTCGTCGACTGCCTCCGCGCCGGCCACCCGGCGGGCGACGCCTGCCCCGCCTCGCTGGCCGTCTACCGCCGCAAGCTCGGCGAGCTGGACGCGCTCATCGGCCAGCTGCAGTCGGTCCGTACGGAGGTGGGTGTCCAGCTGGCCCGCGCCGAGCTGGAGGTCTCCGCGGAACTGCCGGGCGGCCCCGAACCACGATGTGAACTGACATGGGAGGACGAGGGATGATCCACGCAGAGGGTGTGGCCGAGGTCACCGACACGACGTTCGACGAAGAGGTCCTGGGGGCCGGTCTGCCGGTCCTGGTCGAATTCACGGCCGACTGGTGCGGCCCCTGCCGCCAGCTCGCCCCGGTGCTCAGCTCGATCGCCAGGGAGGAGGCCGGCCGGGTCAAGGTCGTCCAGATCGACGTGGACCACAACCCGGACATCACGAGCCGCTACGCGGTGCTGTCGATGCCGACGCTGATGGTGTTCCAGGACGGCGAACCGGTGAAGTCGATGGTGGGCGCCCGCCCCAAGCGCCGGCTGCTCCAGGAGCTGGAGGACGTGCTCCCGGCGGTGGCCGGGACGCTGCTCGGCGGTTGACCCCGAGCGCCCCGCACGGCGAGGGCCCGCACCGCCCCGCACGGCGAGGGGCCCGCACCGCCCCGGGGCGGTGCGGGCCCCTCCTCGGGTCCCGGCCGTCAGGCCGGCCGCAGCCACACCGTCGCCAGGGGCGGGAGTGTGAGCGTCAGGCTCGTCTCCCTGCCGTGGGCCGGTACCGCCTCCGGCTTCAGCGGACCCTCGTTGCGCACATCGCTGCCGCCGTACCGCGCCGCGTCCGTGTTCAGGACCTCGACCCACGCCTCCGGGCCGTCCGGTACGCCGATGCGGTAGTCGTCGCGCACCACCGGGGAGAAGTGCGAGACCGCGATCAGCGGGGAGCCGTCCGCGTCGTAGCGGACGAACGCGAACGCGTTGTCCTCGGCCGCCCCGCCGTCGATCCAGCTGAAGCCCTCCGGGGAGGTGTCCCGCTGCCAGAGCGCGGGCAGCGCGTTGTACACCGCGTTGAGGTCCGTGACCAGGGTGCGCACGCCCCGGTGGTCGCCGGAGGCCTCGTAGGTCTCGTCGAGTAGCCACCAGTCCGGGCCGTGGCCCTCGGACCATTCGGCGCCCTGGGCGAACTCCTGTCCCATGAAGAGGAGTTGCTTACCGGGGTGCGCCCACATGTAGCCGAGGTAGGCGCGGTGGTTGGCACGCTGCTGCCACCAGTCGCCGGGCATCTTGCTGACCAGTGCCTGCTTGCCGTGCACCACCTCGTCGTGCGAGATCGGCAGCACGTAGTTCTCGCTGTACGCGTACACCATCGAGAAGGTCATCTCGTTGTGGTGGTACTTGCGGTGGATGGGCTCCTTCGACATGTACACGAGGGAGTCGTGCATCCAGCCCATGTTCCACTTCAGGCCGAAGCCCAGGCCGCCGGAGTCCGTGGCGCGGGTGACGCCGTCCCAGGCGGTGGACTCCTCCGCCATCGTGACGACACCGGGGTTCCGCCGGTAGACCGTCGCGTTCATCTCCTGGAGGAAGGCGACCGCGTCCAGGTTCTCCCGGCCGCCGAACTCGTTCGGCGACCACTGGCCCTCCTCGCGTGAGTAGTCGAGGTAGAGCATGGAGGCGACAGCGTCGACCCGCAGGCCGTCGATGTGGAACTCCTCGCACCAGTAAGTGGCGTTGGAGACCAGGAAGTTGCGGACCTCCTTGCGGCCGTAGTCGAACTCCAGGGTCCCCCAGTCCGGGTGCGCGGCCCGGTTCGGGTCGGAGTGCTCGTACAGCGGGCGGCCGTCGAACTCGGCGAGTGCCCAGTCGTCGCGCGGGAAGTGGGCCGGCACCCAGTCCATGAGGACGCCGATGCCCGCGGCGTGCAGCGCGTCGACCAGGAAGCGGAAGTCGTCCGGGGTGCCCATGCGGGAGGTCGGCGCGTAGAAGCCGGTGACCTGGTAGCCCCAGGACCCCCCGAAGGGGTGCTCGGCGACCGGCATCAGCTCGACGTGGGTGAAGCCCAGCTCCTTCACGTACGAGGGGAGCTGTGAGGCCAGCTGCCGGTACGACAGGCCCGGCCGCCAGGACGGGAGGTGGATCTCGTAGACGGAGAAGGGCGCCTCGTGCACCGGGCGGTCGCCGCGGTGCGCCATCCAGTCCGCGTCCTGCCACTCGTGGTGCGAGGCGGTGACCACCGAGGCGGTGGCCGGCGGGACCTCCGTGTGACGGGCCATCGGGTCGGCCCGCTGGGTGTGCGACCCGTCGGGCCGGCAGATGTCGTACTTGTAGACGGCGCCCTCGCCGACACCGGGGAGGAACACCTCCCAGATGCCGGTGGAGCCGAGCGAGCGCATCGGGAAGGCCGTGCCGTCCCAGTAGTTGAAGTCGCCCGCGACCCGGACCCCGCGGGCGTCCGGCGCCCACACAGTGAAGCGGGTGCCGGTCACACCCTGGTGCTCCGCAGGCTGGGATCCGAGCGCCGTCCAGAGCTCCTCGTGGCGGCCCTCGCCGATCAGGTGGAGGTCGAGTTCACCGATGGCCGGGAGGAAGCGGTACGGGTCGTCCACCTCGATCGTGTTGTCCTCGTAGGCGACCCGCAGGCGGTACCCCTCGGGCACGGCGGGCAGGGACAGCACCCCGGAGAAGAAGCCGTCGCCGTCGCTCTGCAGCTCGGCCCCGGTCCGCTTGCCCTCGACCAGCACGGTCACCGAGCGAGCGAAGGGGCGCAGCACCCGGAAGAGGACTCCGGCCGGGACCGGGTGCGCGCCCAGGACGCCGTGCGGGTCGTGGTGCTCACCGGCGAGCAGCCGGCCCCGGTCCGCCTCGTCGAGGGCGGTCGCGGGCAGGACGTTCTTGCTGCCTCCGCCGCGCCGCGGGCGGGGCGGGGCTCCGGTGGCCGCCGCGGTCGCCTTCCGGGCCCGGGGGCGCTTGGCGGGAGGCGGGTCGGAGGGCTCGGCCGCCGGGGCGGGAGCGGGGGGCTCGGCCGGGGCGGCCGCCGTGACCTCGGTGGTCACCGGCTTGGCCGTGGGCGGGACCTCGATGGGCTCGGACGACTTGCGGGACGGCTTGCGGGCGGTCACAGAGACTGCCTCCTCGGAAGGCTCGAAAGGTGAGTGGTGGGAGGGGAGGTCACACGGTCGTGCCGGCCAGGCGCTGGATGGCGGCCATCGGGACCGGCAGCCAGTCGGGGCGGTGACGGGCCTCGTACAGCACCTCGTATACCGCCTTGTCGGTCTCGTGGGCGCGCAGCAGCTCCGGCTCGCCGCGCGGGTCGGAGCCCGCCGCGCTCGCGTAGCCCTCGCAGTACGCGGCACGGCAGCGGGCCGCCCATTCCGGGTTCCACGGGTGGTGCGAGCGTGCCGCGTAGTCGAAGGACCGGAGCATCCCCGCGACGTCGCGCACCGTCGGCTGCGGGCTGCGGCGTTCGGGCAGCGGTCGGGCCGGTTCGCCCTCGAAGTCGATCAGCGACCAGAAGCCGTCGTCGTCCCGCAGGGTCTGCCCGAGGTGCAGATCCCCGTGGACCCGCTGCGCCGGCCAGCCGCGCCCGGTGTCCCCCAGCGCCGCGACGGCGTCGAAGGCGGTGCGCAGTCCCGGCACGTAGGGAACGAGCGCCGGGACCGCCTGGGCGGCGGCCTCCAGGCGTTCCACCATGCCGGCCACCAGGTCCTCGGTCCGGTCACGGGCCAGGTCAGGGGTCGGCAGTGCGGCGGCCAGGGCCGTGTGCACCTCGGCGGTGGCCTGGCCGAGCGCGTGCGCCTCGGGGACGAAGTCCCGCCCGGCGGCCAGGGCGGCGAGCGCGAGCTGCCATCCGTCCCGCGCACCGCGCAGGAAGGGCTGCAGCACGCCGAGCGTGAGGGGTTCCGGGCCCGTCGTCGCCTCGAACCAGGCCACCGGGGCCGGTACCCGGCCGCAGCCCTCGCGGCCGAGCGCGAGGGGCAGTTCGAGATCGGGGTTGGTGCCGGGGAAGACCCGGCGGAAGATCTTCAGGATGAAGGCGTCCCCGTACACGAGCGAGGAGTTGGACTGCTCGGTGTCCAGGACGCGGGGGGTGAGGCCCGGCGGGATCGGTTCCGCCCGGTCGAAGCGGAGCGGGCCGAGGGATCCGGGGTTACGGAATCGTTCCAGCAGGAGGTCGGCGACGCGCGGGTCGTGCAGCCCCTCGTACAGGGTGCGGCCGGCCAGCGGGCCTTCGGCGACCTGGCCGATGCGTGCGTCGGCCAGACGAGGCGGCAGAGTGGTGCGTACGCCGAGCAGGAGCTGGTAGCAGTCCCCCCGGTCCGGAACGGGGCGTCCGTCCGGCTGGTGGACCCGGACGAGCAGGTGCAGCAGCCCGGGGCCCGCGCCGGCGGTGTCCAGTGGCAGTATCTCGGTGGCGGCGACGAGGGAGAACCCGGTGACGGGCCGGCCCTTGCCCGCGAACCATCGCTGCCGGGGCACCCACTCGTGGAGCAGCGGGGCGAGCGACGGCAGAAGGGCGGTCGTGCCCGTGGCGCTCGTCGAATGTCTTCTTGTCGTCTTTCTCGATGTTGTGCTCTTCGCCAGGGCGACTCGAGTGGATGCAGCCTCCGACATGGCATCGCGTCCTTTCCCCGGGCACACCACAGGATGCGAAGAGTGTCCCGGATTGCGGCAATGGCTGTCCGGCTGTGCGGGACGTGTCGGGTGAGGAAAGTCCGTACGGACTCGATCATTGGGCCACGGAGAGCCCGATGGAGCCCGGTAGCGCTCGATATGGGGGAGAGTGCCCCGTGCGGGGCGGTGGAAACCGCCCCGCGGGCGGCGCCTCGGCGGTGAGGCGCCGTCAGCCGGCCTTCACCGGAGGTCAGCCGACCGGGGCGTCCTTCCGCATCCGGAACCAGTAGAAACCGTGCCCCGCCAGGGTCAGCAGGTAGGGCCACTGACCGACGGCGGGGAAGCGCACCCCGCCGATCAGCTCCACCGGATGACGTCCGTCGAAGGCCCGCAGATCGAGCTCGGTGGGCTGTGCGAACCGCGAGAAGTTGTGGACGCACATCACGAGATCGTCCTTGTACTCACGGGTGAACGCGAGGACCGCCGGGTTCGACGACGGCAGCTCGCTGTACGAGCCGAGGCCGAACGCCGGATTCTGCTTGCGGATCTCGATCATCCGGCGCGTCCAGTGGAGCAGCGAGGACGGCGACGCCATCGACGCCTCGACGTTGGTGACCTGGTAGCCGTAGACCGGGTCCATGATCGTGGGGAGGTAGAGCCGCCCCGGATCGCTGGAGGAGAAACCGGCGTTGCGGTCGGGGGTCCACTGCATCGGGGTGCGCACGGCGTCGCGGTCGCCCAGCCAGATGTTGTCGCCCATCCCGATCTCGTCCCCGTAGTAGAGGATCGGGGAGCCGGGCAGGGAGAGCAGCAGCGCCGTGAACAGCTCGATCTGGTTGCGGTCGTTGTCCAGGAGCGGCGCGAGGCGCCGGCGGATGCCGATGTTGGCCCGCATCCGCGGATCCTTGGCGTACTCCGCGTACATGTAGTCGCGCTCTTCGTCCGTGACCATCTCGAGCGTCAGCTCGTCGTGGTTGCGCAGGAAGATGCCCCACTGGCAGCTCGACGGGATCTCCGGGGTCTTCGCCAGGATCTCCGAGACCGGGTACCGGCTCTCGCGCCGTACGGCCATGAAGATGCGGGGCATGACGGGGAAGTGGAACGCCATGTGGCACTCGTCGCCGCCGGCCGTGTAGTCGCCGAAGTAGTCGACGACGTCCTCGGGCCACTGGTTGGCCTCGGCCAGCAGGACCGTGTCCGGGTAGTTGGCGTCGATCTCCTTGCGGACCCGCTTGAGGAAGTCGTGGGTCTCGGGGAGGTTCTCGCAGTTGGTGCCCTCGCGCTGGTAGAGGTAGGGCACGGCGTCGACCCGGAAGCCGTCGATGCCGAGGTCCAGCCAGAAGCGCAGGGCCGAGATGATCTCCTCCTGCACCGCCGGGTTCTCGTAGTTGAGATCGGGCTGGTGCGAGAAGAACCGGTGCCAGTAGTACTGCTTGCGGACCGGGTCGAAGGTCCAGTTGGACGTCTCCGTGTCGACGAAGATGATCCGCGCGTCCGGGAACTGCTTGTCGTCGTCGGCCCAGACGTAGTAGTCGCCGTAGGGCCCGTCCGGATCGGTGCGCGACTGCTGGAACCAGTCGTGCTGGTCGCTCGTGTGGTTCATGACGAAGTCGATGATCACGCGCATGCCGCGCTGGTGCGCGGCGTCGACGAACTCCACGAAGTCGGCGAGGTCGCCGAATTCGGGCAGCACGGCGGTGTAGTCGGATACGTCGTAACCACCGTCGCGCAGTGGTGACTTGAAGAACGGCGGCAGCCAGAGGCAGTCGACGCCGAGCCACTGCAGGTAGTCCAGCTTGGCGGTGAGTCCTTTGAGGTCACCGACGCCGTCCCCGTTGGAGTCCTGGAAGGACCGGACGAGTACCTCGTAGAAGACGGCGCGCTTGAACCAGTCGGGATCGCGGTCCTTGGCGGGAGTGTCCTCGAACAGGTCGTGGACAGGCTCGTTGACGATCATGGTGTGGGTGACCCTCCGGTCGGCGGGGACGGTCGCAGGACCGCGATGTGCGCGGGCGTGACGCCCGGCTCGAGGCGCACATAGAAGGTCCTGCCCCAGTGGTAGGTGTCGCCGGTGAGCTCGTCGCGCACCGGCACGCGCTCGTGCCGGTCGAGGCCGAGCCGCGGCATGTCCAACGAGACCGTGGCCTCCTGGGTGTGGTGAGGGTCGAGGTTGACGACCACAAGGACGACGTCCTGGCCCGACCGCTTGCTGTAGGCGATCAGTGCCTCGTTGTCGACGGAGTGGAAGTGGACGTCGCGCAGTTGCTGGAGTGCCGGATGGCGACGCCTGATCCGGTTGAGCGAGGTGATCAGGGGAGCGAGCGAGCGGCCCTCACGTTCCGCCGACTCCCAGTCCCTGGGCCTGAGTTGGTACTTCTCGGAGTCCTGGTACTCCTCGCTCCCGGGATGCACCGGGGTGTTCTCGTACAGCTCGAATCCCGCGTACACACCCCAGGAGGGGGACAGTGTCGCGGCCAGGACGGCCCGGGCCTCGAAGGCGGCACGGCCGCCCTCCTGGAGGTAACCGGGAAGGATGTCGGGCGTGTTCACGAAGAAGTTGGGCCGCATGTACGAGGAACTCTCGCCCGAAAGCTCGGTCACGTACTCGGTCAGTTCCTGCTTCGTGTTACGCCAGGTGAAGTACGTGTAGGACTGCTGGAAGCCGACCGAGGCCAGCGTGCGCATCATCGCCGGGCGGGTGAAGGCCTCCGCCAGGAAGATCACGTCCGGGTCGGTCCCGTTGATGTCGGCGATCACCTTCTCCCAGAAGACCACCGGCTTGGTGTGCGGGTTGTCGACGCGGAAGATCCGCACGCCGTGCTCCATCCAGAACCGCAGGATGCGCACGGTCTCCGTGACGATCCCGCGCAGGTCCGTGTCGAACGCGATCGGATAGATGTCCTGGTACTTCTTGGGCGGGTTCTCGGCGTAGGCGACGGACCCGTCGGAGCGGTGGTGGAACCACTCGGGGTGCTCGGTCACCCAGGGGTGGTCCGGGGAGCACTGGAGGGCGAAGTCGAGCGCGATCTCCATCCGCAGGGTGCGGGCCGTGGCGACGAAGTGGTCGAAGTCCTCGATCGTGCCCAGGTCCGGGTGCACGGCGTCGTGCCCGCCCTCGGCCGAACCGATCGCCCAGGGCACGCCGGGGTCGTCGGCGCCGGGGGAGAGGCTGTTGTTCGGGCCCTTGCGATGAGTGGTGCCGATGGGGTGGACCGGCGGGAGGTAGACGACGTCGAACCCCATCGCGGCCACGGCGGGCAGCCGTTCGGCGGCCGTCCGGAAGGTGCCGCTGATCATCCGCGGGGCGGGCGGGGGGAGCTCCGCGGAGACCGCCGGAGCCTTCTTCCGGGCGGCGGCGGTGGCGGCGGCGGTCTTCGCGGTCTTCGCCGCCCGGGGCTTCCGGGCGGGCTTCGCGGGTGCCGGCTCCTCCATGCGCGCGCCCTCGGAGCGCGGGAACAGCTCGTACCAGGAGCCGTACAGGGCGCGCCGGCGCTCGACGTTCAGCGGAAGCGGCCGGGACGCGGTGACCAGCTCGCGCAGGGGGTGGCGACCGAGCGCCTCGTCCACCTCGGCGGCCAGCGCGGCCGCCAGACGTGAGGCGGCCGGGCGGCTCGTGTCACGCAGCGCGTCGACGGCGGCCAGCACGGCCTCGCGCCCGTCCTGCTTGGGTACGCCCTCTGCGGCGCGGGCGTGGAGGGCGGCGCCCTCCTCCAGTACCAGCGCCGTGTCGATGCCCGCCGGGATCTTGATCTGCGCGTGGGTGCGCCAGGTGGTGACCGGATCGCTCCACGCCTCGACCGTGTACGTCCAGCGCCCTTCCGACTCCGGGGTGACGTCGGCGCCCCACCGGTCCGTCCCCGGAGCGAGCTCGCGCATCGGCGTCCAGGGTCCGGGCCGTCCGTTCGCGTCGCACAGGACGACGTTGGCGGCCACGGCGTCGTGCCCCTCGCGGAACACGGTGGCGCTGACCTCGAAGGTCTCGCCCGCGACGGCTTTGGCGGGCCGTCTGCCGCAGTCGACGAGCGGACGGACGTCCAGGACGGGAATGCGACCGATCATGGAATCACCTGGGGGTCGGAGCTCGGCATGCACGGCGCGCGACGTGGGCGTGAAGGGCTGACCGCGCGCGCCGCGATGGTGGGGTTGCGTCCTTTGTAGCTGCTCGGTCGTCGGCTGGCGGGCTGTGGGCATGGCCGCTCCTGTCCGCGTTCACTCGAATGGCACTCGAATGGCAGGCGCGCGGGGGGTCCGGGCCCGGACCGGGGCACCTGCGGTGTGCAGCGCGGGGGTGTTACCGGGGAAGCCTTCCCACCGTTTTCGGGCGGCCAACCCGGCGGCGTGTTAACTCCTGGGTGCAACTGGCGCACGCGCTGTGGGCCGCGCGCCGGTCCCCCGGCCGTCACGCGGGCACCTCCGCAGCCTTCCCTGTGGTGCGGGGTGCCACAAGTGCGCGTACGGAGGGGAAATCAGCCATATCGCCCGTGACACAGGGGTACGTAACTGGCGCATCTGGCCGATGGAACGTGTGGGGGCGCAGGTACTTCTGAGGTGTCCGTGGCGGAGGTGTTCCAGGAGGTGGCAGAGGGAGGGCGCGCAGGGTGCTGCACCGGGGACGGGAGCGGGTCCGCCGCGCGGCGGTGGACCCACTGAGCCCGTCGCGCGCCGTGGCCGCGTACGGAGGCACACCGCTACCGTCGAGGGTGACGGAGAGGGCGCCCACCGTCGTGCGTCCCCTCGGATCCGTACGTCCCCTGTAAAGGTGGGATACGTGAAGGCCATTCGTCGATTCACCGTGCGTCCCGTCCTCCCCGAACCCCTGCGACCGCTCAGCGACCTCGCCCGCAACCTGCGCTGGTCCTGGCACAACGAGACCCAACAGCTCTTCCAGGCGGCCGACCCGGAGGGCTGGCGGCCCGCGGACGCCGACCCCGTGCGTCTGCTCGGCGCCGTCTCCGCCGCGCGCCTCGGCGAGCTGGCCGGGGACCAGCACTTCATGCGCCGGCTCACCGAGGTGTCCGAGGACCTCCGGGAGTACCTCGGCGGCCCGAGGTGGTATCAGGACCAGCTCTCCCAGGGCGCGGAGCTCCCCGCGGCCATCGCCTACTTCTCCCCCGAATTCGGGGTCACCGCCGCCCTGCCCCAGTATTCGGGCGGGCTCGGCATCCTGGCCGGTGACCACCTGAAGGCCGCCAGCGACCTGGGTGTGCCCCTCATCGGGGTCGGTCTGCTCTACCGGCACGGCTACTTCCGCCAGAGCCTCTCCCGGGACGGCTGGCAGCAGGAGCACTATCCCGTCCTGGACCCCAACGAGCTCCCGCTCACCCTCCTGAGGGAGGCCGACGGCACCCCCAGCCGGGTGGTGCTCGCCCTGCCCGGCGGCCGCTCGCTGTACGCCTCGGTCTGGCAGGCCCAGGTCGGGCGTGTCCCCCTGCTGCTCCTCGACTCCGACGTCGAGGAGAACGCACCGGGGGAGCGCGACGTCACCGACCGGCTCTACGGCGGGGGCAGCGACCACCGGCTGCTCCAGGAGATGCTGCTCGGCATCGGCGGGGTGCGCGCCGTGCGCACCTACTGCCGGCTCACCGGGCACGCGGCCCCCGAGGTCTTCCACACCAACGAGGGGCACGCCGGATTCCTCGGCCTGGAGCGCATCCGGGAACTCTCCGAGACGGGCCTGGACTTCGACGCGGCCCTGGAGGTCGTGCGGGCCGGCGCGGTCTTCACCACCCACACCCCGGTCCCGGCCGGGATAGACCGTTTCGACCGCCAGCTGGTGGCCCGTCACTTCGGCGACGACGGTGAGCTCCCGGGTGTGGCCGTGGAGAAGGTCCTGCGCCTCGGGATGGAGACCTACGAGGGCGGCGAGCCCGGTCTCTTCAACATGGCGGTGATGGGCCTGCGGCTCGCCCAGCGGGCCAACGGGGTCTCGACCCTGCACGGAGCCGTCAGCCGGGAGATGTTCTCCGGGCTGTGGCCGGGATTCGACCCCTCGGAGGTGCCGATCACCTCCGTGACCAACGGGGTGCACGCCCCGACCTGGGTCGCGCCCGAGGTTCTCCGGCTCGGAGCCGGCACCTTCGGCTCCGAACGCGCGGAGAACGCCCTCGCCGGAGCCGACGTCGGCTCGGAGACCGGAGCCGACGGCGGGACGGCGGGCACCCCCAGACGCTGGGACGCCGTGGCCCGCGTCCCGGACCGGGAGATCTGGGAGCTGCGCCGCGGTCTGCGGGAGCAGCTCGTCACCGAGGTGCGCAAGCGGCTGTACGCCTCCTGGCGCAGGCGCGGCGCGGGCACCGCCGAACTGGGCTGGATCGACGACGTCCTCGACCCGGACGTGCTGACCATCGGCTTCGCCCGCCGGGTGCCCTCGTACAAGCGGCTGACGCTCATGCTGCACGACCGCGACCGGCTGCGGGAGCTGCTGCTCCATCCGACGCACCCGATCCAGATCGTCGTCGCCGGCAAGGCCCACCCCGCCGACGACGGCGGCAAACGGCTGATCCAGGAGCTGGTGAGGTTCGCGGACGACCCGCGGGTGCGCCACCGCATCGTCTTCCTTCCGGACTACGGCATGGGGATGGCCCAGAAGCTCTACCCGGGCTGCGACGTCTGGCTCAACAACCCGCTGCGCCCCCTGGAGGCCTGCGGCACCAGCGGGATGAAGGCCGCGCTCAACGGCTGCCTCAACCTCTCCGTGCGCGACGGCTGGTGGGACGAGTGGTTCGAGGCCGACTTCGGCTGGGCGATCCCGACCGCCGACGGCTCCGCCGTCGACGACGAGCGCCGCGACGAACTGGAGGCCAACGCCCTCTACGCGCTGCTGGAGGACCGGGTCGCCCCGCGCTTCTACGACCGCAACGCCGAGGACCTGCCCGAGCGGTGGATCGAGATGGTCCGCCGCACCCTGGTCACCCTGGGGCCCAAGGTCCTCGCGGGGCGCATGGTGCGGGAGTACGTGGAACGGCTCTACGCACCCGCCGCGCTGTCCCGCCGGGCGCTGGAGCCCGCCGCGGCCCGCGCGCTCGCCTCCTGGAAGACCAGGATCCGCGCGGCCTGGCCGCAGGTGGCGGTCGACCACGTGGAAGCCTCCGCCGACACGGTCGTCGGCGGTTCCGCCGAGCTGGGGGCCACCCTGGCGCTCCGGGTCCGGATCGCCCTGGGCGGCCTCGAACCGGAGGACGTGGAGGTGCAGGTCGTCGCCGGACGGGTCGACTCCGGGGACGCGATCGCGGACGCGCAGACGTTCCCGCTCAAGCCGGCGGGCGGCCACGACCTGGAGGGCCGCTGGCTGTACGAGGGCCCCCTCGCCCTCGACCGCACCGGCCCGTACGGCTACACCGTGCGTGTCCTGCCCTCGCATCCGCTGCTCGCCTCGGGCGCGGAACTGGGCCTCGTGGCGGTGCCCAACGAGTCCACGGGCGACGGCGGCGGGGTGCTGCTGCGCTGACACCTCCCGCTCACGGTGGGCCCGGCGTGCCTCTGCGCCGGGCCCGCCCTCGTGCCCGCGCGGCCACCGGAGAACCGGCAGGGGTGGATTCGCCGTGATCTCGCTACCATGACACCCCTGCCGTGTGGCCCTGCGGCCACCGACGTGACAGCGAGGCGTCCCACCGGACGCGAGTGGAGGTCAGCACGGTGAACGGCGGCGGAGGCCGAGCGAGACGCCTGACCCGTCGGCTGGCCGCGCAGAGGGGGACGTCCCGGGAGCTGCACGTCCGGCGCCCGGACCCCGCCGTGTCACCACCGGGCGACCGTTTCACCACCGCGGCCCGGATGCGCTGGCTCAACGCGGCGGGTACCCGGATCGGTACGACCCTCGACCTGGAGCGCACGGCCGAGGAGCTGGCCGCGTTCAGCGTCCCCAGACTGGCCGACGCCGCCGCGGTCGACCTGCTGGAGTCGGTGCTGCGCGGCGAGGAGGGCGAGCGCGTCACCGGAGCCGCGGTGCCGGTCACCCGCGCCATGGCCGTCCGCGCCATCGACGCGCTGGGGGAGCTCGAACCCGCGCCGGTGGGCGAGGTGGTGGACCGGCGGGAGCGCCGCGAGACGCTGCTGACCGCCGAGTGCCTGCGCAACGGCAGGCCCGTGCTGGTCAGCCGGATGACACCGCAGGACTACGCCCTCGTCGCGCCGACGGACAGCGCGGAGGCGGCGATGCGGCGTCAGGGCGTCCACAGCTACCTGGCCGTGCCGCTGATCGCCCGCGGTGTCCTGCTGGGCTCCGCCGACTTCGTACGCGCCGGCGACCGCCCGCCCTTCAACCGCGCCGATCTGGAGCTGGCGAGCCAACTCGCCTCCATGGCAGCTGTGTTCATAGACAACGCCCGGCTCTACGGGCGCGAGCGCGAGCACGTCGTCTCGCTCCAGCGCTCCCTCCTCCCGCGTGCCACGCCCCACACGCCGGGCCTGCGGGTGCACGCCCACTACGCGCCCGCCGTCGACGCGCACGGGGTGGGCGGCGACTGGTACGACGTGGTGGCGCTCCCCAGCGGGCGAACGGCTCTGGTCGTCGGCGACGTCACGGGCCACGGCCTGCCGGCCGCCGCCACCATGGGACGGCTCCGGACCGTCGCCCGTACGCTCATGATGCTGGACATCGCCCCCGACCGTCTGCTGGCCCGGCTCGACCTGGCCACCCGCGATCTGGAGGACGACCAGGTCGCCACCTGCCTCTGTGCCGTCTACGACCCCGCGGACTCCAGCTACACGCTCGCGAGCGCCGGTCACCCGCCGCCCCTGCTGGTGGACGCGGGCGGGACCGCCCGTTACCTGGACGTGCCGGTCGGGGCGCCCCTGGGCGCCGGGGTCATCCCGTACGACCCCCTGCGGGTGCGCGGCCCGGTGGGCGGCCGGCTGGTGTTCTACACCGACGGCCTGATCAAGACACGCACCGACGACGTGGACGTCCAGCTGGAGGGACTGCGCACGTCGGTGGCCGCGATGGCGCCGGAGCGGCTCGACGCCGGAGGCCCGCTCACCTCGCCGCGGCAGGACGACGGCCGGTTCGACGAGGCGGTGCTGCTGGTCGCCGGGGGCCACGAGCTCCCGCCCGGGGTGCGGCTGCGGGAGTGGGACCTGCCCACGGAGGGCAACCCCGCCTCCACCGCCCGCAAGCTGGTCACCGAGCAGCTCTCGCGGTGGGACCTCGCCGAACTCGCGGACGTGACGGAACTGGTCGTCAGCGAACTGGTGGGCAACGCCCTGCGCTACGGCGGCGGCCCCGGCCGGCTCCGGCTGCTGTGCGACGAGCGCCTCCAGGTCGAGCTCGCGGACACCGGGCCGGACCTGCCGCAGATCCAGCACGCCGACGTCAGCGACGAGGGCGGCCGGGGACTCCAGCTCATCAACCTGCTGTGCCGCAGGTGGGGTTCGTGCCGCACGGCGACCGGGAAGATCGTCTGGGCGGAGCAGAACATCCCCGGACGGGGTCCCGACTCCGCTCACTGACACGCGGACGGCCCCGGGGAGCGTGCTCCCCGGGGCCGTCCTGCTTCGGATCCTTGCCGCGGGGACGCCTGTTCAGCGTCCCCGGGCGGTGCTCAGAAGGTGAGCTTGACGCTGTTGAAGGTGCCGGTGTCGCCCGAGTAGGCGTCCTGGACCTTGAGGTTCCAGGTGCCGTTGGCCACCTCGGACGACGCGTTGACCGTGTAGGTCGCCACCACGTTGTCCGCGGAGTCGCTGGACGAGGAGTTCTTCAGGCGGTACGCCGTCCCGTCCGGGGCGACCAGGTCGAGGACGAGGTCACCGCGGTAGGTGTGGGTGATGTTGACCGCCACGGAGAGCGCGCTGGGCGCGTTGCCGGTGACGCCGCTGACGACGACCGGGAAGTTGGTGGTGCTCAGGTCGGCGATCGCCTTGACGGTCGTGTTCTGGAAGACCTTGCCGCCCGGGTCGGTGCCGCCGGGGCGGGAGCCGACGGCGATGGCGGCCCAGGCGTTGGCCACGCCGGCGTACTCGGCGCTCGTGGCGCCGTACAGCTCACTCGCCACGGCGAGGGTGCCGGTGCGGGCCGCGGCGTAGTTCGTGGTGGTGGTGAACTTCGTGGTGAGCGCCTTGAACCAGATCTGCAGCGCCTTGTCCCGGCCGATGCCGGTCACCGGGAGGCCGTCGGAGGTCGGGGAGTTGTACGACACCCCGTTGACGGTCTTGGCTCCGCTGCCCTCGGAGAGCAGGTAGAAGAAGTGGTTGGCCGGGCCCGAGGAGTAGTGGACGTCGACCGAGCCGAGGCCGGAGTACCAGGAGTCCTTGGACGCCCCGTCCTTGCTCGGCTTGTCCATGTAACGCAGCGGGGTGCCGTCGCCGTTGATGTCGATCTTCTCGCCGACGAGGTAGTCGCCCGGGTCCGTGGCGGTGTTGGAGTAGAACTCCACACCCGCCGCGAAGATGTCCGAGGTGGCCTCGTTGAGGCCGCCGGACTCACCGCTGTAGTTGAGACCGGCGGTGTTGGAGGTGACACCGTGCGTCATCTCGTGGGCCGCCACGTCCAGCGAGGTCAGGGGCGCGAGGTTGCCGCTGCCGTCGCCGTAGGTCATGCAGAAGCAGCTGTCGGACCAGAAGGCGTTGACGTAGCTGTTGCCGTAGTGGACGCGGGAGTACGCGCCGACGCCGTTGCCCTTGATGCCGGTGCGGCCCATGACGTTCTTGTAGAAGTCCCAGGTCTCCGCGGCCCCGTAGTGCGCGTCGGCCGCTGCCGTCTCGGCGTTCGACGCGCTGCCGTTGCCCCAGACGTCGTCGGTGCCGGAGAACAGCGTCCCGGTGCCCGAGGTGCCGCGGTTCAGGTTGTACGTCTTGTGGCTGCCGCGCGCCGCGTCGGTCAGGTTGTACGAGCTGCCGGAGCCCGAGGTGCCCAGCGTGACCTGGCCGCTGTACTGGGTGTTGCCGGTGCCGGTCTCGATGGCCTGCCACTCGTACAGCTTGGCGCCCGAGGAGGCGTCCGTGATGACGTGCAGCTCGTTCGGGGTGCCGTCGTGCTGGAGGCCGCCGACCACGGTCTCGTACGCCAGCTGCGGGGTGCCGTTCGCCGCCCAGACGACCTTGCGCGGTGCCTTGCTCGCCTCGGTGCTCTTGGAGCCGTCGGCCCGGGCGGCCGTGAGCGCCTGCTTCTCGGCGGTGGCCGGCGCGACGTCCGCGGTGCTGCCGACCGCCTTCAGCTGCGCGCCGGTCGCCTTGGACGCCTTGGTGACGCCCTCGGTCGTCCCGGACTTCGACTCGGCCACGACCAGGTCGCCGCCGAGGACGGGGAGACCGTCGAGGGTGCGCTCGTAGCGGGTGTGGGTGGTGCCGTCGACGTCCTTGACGACGTCGCGGACCACGAGCTTCTCCGTGGCGCCGAGCCCGAGCTGCTCGGCGGTGGCCGCCTTGGTGGCGTTCGCCTCCTGGAGCAGTTCGGCCCGCTGGGCGGGGGAGAGCTTCGCGGGGAGCGCGCCGGGGTCGGCGCCCTTCACCGCGGCGGCGGGAGCCGCGGACGCGCCTTCGGGGGCGGCCGTTGCGGCACCGCCCTGCATTCCGACGGCGAGGAGGGCTGCTGCGGCTATCAGAGCGCCGGTCGCGGTGGCACGACGGCTGGGCGTGGGTCTCACGCGGACTCCTTCTGCGAGGGGGGCTTACGGCCCGCTGGGTGAGCGGGCCGGGCAGAGCAGGCGGTGCGCGGAACGGACGAAGAGTGTCAGCCGGAGCAGGGGTGTGTCAGGACCGCGTCAACACATTGGCCGGAAGTCGTCCGTTGCCGGAATGGTCATGTTCGTTAAGCGGACGTTTCGCCGTGTGTCATTCGTGTGGCGCAGGAGGTTGCTGCGATCGTCATCCGCCGGACACCGCAGGGCGGAGAGGGGTTTCCGTCGGTACCCGTCGCGGCCGGGGCGCGCGTGCGGAAGCGGACGGGGACCACGGGCTGAGACGGTGCGCCGGTATGGCCGGTTCCGGGCCGGGTGCGCGAGACCCGCCGTGTGCTGCAAGCCTTCGAGGTGGCGCGACGGGCCCGGACCGCCCGGCCGTCTCACGCCGGAGGGGCAGCCAGGAGGCGGTGATCCCCCGTTGCCGGGGGCGCCGACGCGGGCCCGGAGCCCCAGCGTCCTGCCGTACCGCAGGGCTCGAATCCGGTGACGGGGCCGCTGCTGTCGAACGACACCGGGACGGTGGTCAGGGCCTCCTGCTCCGAGGCCTCCCACGTGCCCGGCCCCGGCACGGCCGGGTTCCGCGGAGGGCCGTGCCGTCGCAGACGTCGTCGGCGGCGGTCGTCGCCGCGTGCCCCCGGGCCGGCGAGGCGGAGCCGGACCGGGGGAGGGGACGCCCGCCGCCGTCGAAGGGCCTCAGGCCAGGCTCTCCCGCCACGCCTTGTGCAGGCCCGCGAAGCGGCCCGTGCCGCCGATGAGTTCGGCCGGGGCGCCGTCCTCGACGATCCGGCCGTGCTCCATCACCAGGACCCGGTCCGCGATCTCCACGGTCGACAGGCGGTGCGCGATCACCACCGCGGTGCGGCCGTGCAGCACGGTGTCCATCGCCCGCTGCACCGCCCGCTCCCCGGGGACGTCCAGCGAGCTGGTGGCCTCGTCGAGGATCAGTACGGCGGGATCCGCGAGCAGGGCCCGCGCGAACGCGACGAGTTGGCGTTGGCCTGCGGAGATCCGGCCGCCCCGCTTGCGGACATCCGTCTCGTACCCGTCGGGCAGGGAGCTGATGAAGTCGTGCGCCCCGATGGCCTTGGCCGCGTGCTCGATCTCCTCGGGTGTCGCCTCCGGACGCCCGATCGCGATGTTCTCGGCGATCGTCCCGGAGAAGAGGAACGCCTCCTGGGTCACCATGACCACACCCCGTCGCAGTTCGGCCGTCGCCAGGTCGCGCAGATCGGTGCCGTCCAGCAGGACCCGGCCCTCCGTCGGGTCGTAGAAGCGTGCCAGCAGCTTGGCCAGCGTCGACTTGCCCGCGCCCGTCGAACCGACCACGGCCACGGTCCGGCCCGCAGGAATCGTCAGGTCGAAACGCGGCAGGACCTCGCCCCCCGTGCGGTAGGCGAACCGCACCCCGTCGAAGACGACCTCGCGGCCTGGGTGCTCACCGGCCGCGGCGGGCAGCGCCTTCGGCACGGAGGGCTCGGGCACGGCGGGCGTCTGCGCCAGCAGGCCCGCGATCTTCTCCAGTGAAGCGGCGGCCGACTGGTAGGAGTTGAGGAACATCGCCAGCCGGTCGATCGGGTCGTACAGCCGTCGCAGGTACAGCACCGCCGCGGCCAGCACACCGAGAGCCAGCGTGCCCGACGCCACCCGGTGGGCGCCCCACAGCACCATCGCGGCGACCGCCGTGTTGGCGACGAGCCGCGAGCCGACGACGTAGCGGGCCATCTCCAGCAGCGCGTCGCCGTTCGTCCGCTCGTGGCGGCGGTTGAACACCGCGAAGTCCTCGTCGTTGGCCCGCTCCCTGCGGAAGGCCTGCACGGGACGGATCCCGTTCATCGTCTCGGCGAACTTCACGATCACCGCGGCCATCGCCGAGGAGCGGGCCGAGTAGGCGTCGGCGGCCCTCCGGCGGTAGCTCCGCACCAGCAGGTACAGGGGAGCGAAGGAGGCCACCGCGATGGCGCCGATCCCGAGGTCGAGCCAGAGCAGCAGCAAGGAGATCGACACGAACGACAGGACCACCCCGATGAGCTCCTGCAGCCCCTCGCTGAGCAGCTCCCGCAGGGACTCCACGTCCGTGGTCGAGCGGGAGATCAGCCGGCCCGAGGTGTAGCGCTCGTGGAAGTCCACGCTCAGCGCCTGCGCGTGACGGAAGATCCGGCCGCGCAGGTCGAGGAGCACATCCTGGTTGATCCGCGCGGCCGCCCGGATGAAGGCGTACTGCAGCAGCCCCGCGCCGACCGAGCACAGTGCGTACCCGATGCCCACGGCGGCCAGCGGCCCGTAGTCGTGGTCCCGGAACGCGGGCACACCGCTGTCGATGGCGTACGCCACCAGCAGCGGCCCCGCCTGTACGGCGGCCTGCTGGACGAGCAGCAGCAGCGAGGCCACGACCACCCTGGCCCGCAGCGATGCCAGCAGTGAGGCGAGGAGCGTCCGGGTGGCGCCGGGAGGAGTGGGCAGGGCATCGGCGTCGAACGGGTCCCCGTCGCCCCGGGCCCCGCCGGGCCCCTTCCCGGGCAGGTCCTCGTCGGCGAGGGCGGGTCCGTCTGCAGTCGTGCTGGTCATCGGGCGCTGCCCTCCTCGGAGACAAGAACACCGGCGTCACCGGCGCCGGACATCAGCCAGGCGTACTCGGCGTTGGTGCGCAGGAGTTCCTGATGGGTCCCCACGGCGCTGATCCGGCCCTCGGAGAGCAGGGCCACCCGGTCGGCAAGCATCACGGTGGACGGCCGGTGGGCGACGACCACGGCGGTCGTCTCCTCCAGCACGCGCCGCAGCGCCGCCTCCACCAGCGTCTCCGTATGCACGTCCAGCGCGGAGAGGGGGTCGTCGAGCACGAGGAAGCGCGGCGCACCGACGACGGCGCGGGCCAGTGCGAGGCGCTGGCGCTGCCCTCCGGAGAGACTCAGGCCCTGCTCGCCGACCTGCGTGTCGACGCCCTGCGGGAGCTCGTGCACGAAGTCGGCCTGGGCGACCGACAGCGCCCGGCGCAGCTCCTCGCCGCTCGCGCCCTCCGCGCCCATCAGCACGTTCTCCCCGACGGTCGCCGAGAAGAGGGTCGGCTCCTCGAACGCCACCGACACCAGCTCGCGCAGCCGGGACCGCTCCATGGTGGCGATGTCCTCGCCGTCCAGCAGGATCCGGCCGCCGGTGGCCTCGTGGAGCCGGGGGACGAGCGCCGTCAGCGTGGTCTTCCCGGAACCCGTGGCCCCCACCAGGGCCATGGTCTCCCCGGGACGGATCCGCAGGTCGATCCGGGCCAGGACGGGCGGGGAGCCCGGTTCGGAGTCGGGGTAGCGGAACTCGACCCCCTCGAAGACGATGCCCGCGTCGGCGTCCACGGCCCGGGAGCCCGGACCCTCGGGCTCCGGTTCCTCCGCCGCGTCCATGACCTCGAAGTAGCGGTCGGCGGCCGTCGCCGACTCCTGGCTCATCGCGAGCAGGAAGCCGATCGAATCGACCGGCCAGCGCAGGGCCAGGGCCGTCGAGAGGAACGCGACGAGCGTCCCCGCCGACAGAGTGCCGTCCGCGACCTCGATCGTGCCGAGCACCAGAGCGGCACCGATGGCCAGCTCGGGGATGGCGGTGACGAGCGCCCAGATACCCGCGAGCAGACGGGCCTTGAGCAGCTCCGTCGTGCGCAGCCGCTGGGCGAGCGCACGGAAGGCCAGCGCCTGACTGCGGTTACGGCCGAAGCCCTTGACGATGCGGATGCCCAGCACGCTCTCCTCGACGACCGTCGTCAGATCGCCGACCTGGTCCTGGGCCCTGCGCGCCACCAGTGCGTACTTCGTCTCGAAGAGCGAGCACAGGACCATCAGGGGGACCGCGGGAGCCAGCAGGACCAGCCCCAGCGACCACTCCTGGGCGAACAGGATGATGAAACCGACCAGGATCGTGGTGCCGTTGACCAGCAGGAACGTCAGCGGAAACGCGAGGAACATCCGCATCAGCATCAGATCCGTGGTCCCGCGCGAGAGCAGCTGCCCCGACGGCCAGCGATCGTGGAAGGCCACGGGAAGCCGTTGCAGATGGCGGTAGAGGTCGGCGCGCATGGCCGCCTCCACACCGGCCAGCGGCCGGGCCACGAGCCACCGCCGGAGCCCGAACAGCCCTGCCTCGACGATCCCCAGCAGCAGCAGGTAGAGCGCCCCCAGCCAGACCCCGCCCGGATCACGGTCCGCGACGGGGCCGTCCACCATCCACTTCAGGACCAGCGGGATCACCAGGACGAGACTGGAGGCGAGAACCGCCACGAGGGCGGCGCTGATCCAGCGCACCCGCACCGGTCTGACGTAGGGCCACAGTCGCAGGAGTGAGCGCACGGCGGACCGTTCCGTGGACTCTGCAGGTTTTTCGGGCATCAGGGCCGACCCTATGGTTCACCACTGACATCGTTCACGTGGTTTTCCGGTCACGCGCCGCTGGTCGGAGCACGCCGTCAACCGATCGGCTGATGCGGTTCCGAGCGTGACGGCGGATACCGGCGCCGCCCGGGCGGCGGAATCCTTGCGGGCATGGCAATCATCGAAGTGAACGGGGTCCACAAGGCCTACGGCGGCCGCCCCGTGGTCGACGGGGTGGGCTTCACCGTCGACGAGGGGGAGATCTTCGGGATCCTCGGCCCCAACGGAGCCGGCAAGACCACCACCGTCGAATGCGTCGAAGGACTGCGGGTCCCCGACTCGGGCACCGTCCGGGTCGCCGGGCTCGACCCCGCAACCGACCGCCGGGCGGTCACGCAGCTGCTGGGAGCCCAGCTCCAGGAGAGCGAGATCCAGCCCAAGCTGACCGTCCGCGAGGCTCTGGAGCTCTACAGCGCCTTCTACCCGCGCCCCGCGGACTGGCGTGCGCTCGCCGGACGCCTCGGCCTGGACAGCCACCTCGACCGCCGCTTCGCCAAGCTGTCCGGCGGCCAGAAGCAGCGGCTGTTCATCGCGCTCGCGCTCATCGGCAACCCGAGGGTGGTCGTGCTGGACGAGCTCACCACCGGCCTCGACCCCCGTGCCCGCCGGGACACCTGGCGCCTCATCGAGGAGATCCGGGAGAGCGGGGTGACCGTCCTGCTGGTCACCCACTTCATGGAGGAGGCCCAGCGGCTCTGCGACCGGGTCGCGGTGATCGACAGGGGCCGGATCGTCGCGCTCGACACCCCCGGCGGTCTGACCGGCGGGGCGGCGGGATCGACAGCCATCTCCTTCACCCCCTCGGAGCCGATCGCGTACGCCGAACTCGAGACCCTGCCCGGGGCCGTCTCCGTCGACGTGACCGATCCCGGCGGCCGGGTGGTCATCCAGGGTACGGACGACACCGCCAACGCCGTGATCACGCTCCTTGCCCGCCACCACATCACCGCCCGTCAGCTGCGCGTCGCCGAGGCCGGCCTGGACGACGTGTTCCTCGACCTCACGGAACAGGCCTCATGACCACGACCACGTCAATGACCACGACCCCGCCCCGGTCCGCCCCGCTCGCCGCCGTCCTCAGGACGGAGACCCGGCTCTTCCTGCGCGAGCCGGGCAGTCTGTTCTGGATCCTCGTCTTCCCGTCCGTCCTGATGACGATCCTGGGCCTGATCCCCTCCTTCAGGAAGGCCGACGAGGCACTCGGCGGCCGCAGCGTCATCGAGCTGTACGTGCCGGTGGCCGTCCTGCTGGCCATGATCATGGCCGGACTCCAGGCCATGCCGCCGGTGCTCACCGGATACCGCGAACGCGGCATCCTGCGCCGGATGTCGGCCACGCCGGTGCGCCCCTCGGCCCTGCTCGCCGCCCAGATCGTGCTGCACGGCGCGGCGTCCCTGGGCTCCGCGGCACTCGTGATCGCCGTGGGGCGGGCCGCCTTCGGCGTGCGGCTGCCGGGGCAGGTGGCCGGCTACCTGCTGGCGCTCCTCCTCGCCGTCGCCTGCGTCCTCGCCCTCGGCGCGACCATCTGCGCACTGTCCCGGACGTCCAGGATCGCGACGGCCGTCGGCTCGGTCGCCTACCTCCTGATGATGTTCACCGCCGGGGTCTGGGTGCCGGTCCAGGCCATGCCGGGCCTGCTGCGCACGATCGTCGAGTTCACCCCGTTCGGTGCCGCGTCCCAGGCCCTGGACCAGGCGGCCTCGGGCAACTGGCCGGGCATCACACACCTGGGGGTGATGCTGGTGTGGACCGCCGTGCTGGGCACCGCGTCGACCAGGCTCTTCCGCTGGGAGTGACCGAGGCGCCCCGCGCGGGAGAGAATGGGACGGGGAGGGCGTCATGGGCAGCGGTCTGACGGTCGAGGAGCGCTGGGAGCAGTTCTACCGGCACGGCCCGAACACCCTGCTCGGCATCGGCACCCTGATGGCCGCGCTCTCCGCGGACCTCGTCGGGATGTCCGGAGCGGACCGGTACGCCGCGGCGGTCCTCGTCGCGGCGGCCTGTGCGCTCCAACTGTGGTGGGGCCGGGTCAGGTCCGGGGCCCCGCCGCGCGGAGCCGCCGCCGGGACCTACTACGTGGTGCGGACCCTGATCGCCTTCGCCCTCTGCTGGAACAACCCGTTCTTCTCGATCTTCGCCATCTCCGGCTACTTCGACGTCGGTGACCTGCTGCCGAAACGCCTCGTGCGCGCCGGCCTGCTGTGCACCGCCGTCACCATGGCGGGCGCCCAGTCCGGCAGCGGCATGCCCCCGGCCTCCCTCATCCACTGGGGCGCCTTCGGAGCACTGTTCGTCCTGCATTTCTCCCTGGCCCTGCTCTTCGGCAACATCAGCGCCAGGGAGACGGAGCGGACCGCGCGTCAGAACGAGACCATCACCGAACTGGAGCTCGCCAACACCCGTCTGGAACAGGCCCTCGCCGAGAACGCCACCCTGCACACCCAGCTCCTGATCCAGGCACGGGAGGCCGGCGTGGCCGACGAGCGGAGGCGGCTCGCCGCCGAGATCCACGACACCCTCGCGCAGGGCCTGACCGGGATCATCGCCCAGCTCCAGGCCGCCACCTCGACCGCGGACCCCGCCCTGGCCCGGGAGCACCTCGACCGCGCGGCAGGGCTCGCACGGCACAGCCTCGGCGAGGCCCGACGCTCCGTGCACAACCTCGTGCCCGCCGCCCTGGCCCACGACGACCTGCCCGGAGCACTGAAGAAGACGGTCTCGGTCTGGGCGGAACGCGCCGGGGTGCGAGCGGACTTCACCGTCACCGGCACCGTCGAGCCCCTCCACGACGAGGTCTGCGCCACCCTGCTCCGCATCGCGGAGGAGGCTCTGGCCAACACCGCCCGGCACGCCGGGGCGGCCCGGGCCGGTGTCACCCTCTCCTACATGGGCGACGAGATCACCCTGGACATCCGCGACGACGGCCGGGGCTTCGATCCGGCGGCCCTGCCTCCGCGCAGCGGCACGGGAGGCTTCGGGCTCGGCGGGATGCGGGCCCGGGCCGAGCGGATCGCGGGGACGGTCGAGGTCGAGACGGACATCGGGCAGGGCACGGCGGTCTGCGCACGGGTGCCGCTGGTACGGCGGACCTGACGCGCAGTAGCCTGGGCCCTCATGACCGAGGCCACGGGAACCGCGCGCGTCATCACCCTGCTCGTCGTCGACGACCACCCCGTCGTACGGGACGGTCTGCGCGGGATGTTCGCCCCGGCACCCGGCTTCGAGGTGCTCGGCGAGGCCGCGGACGGGGTGGCCGCCGTGGAGCTCACGACCCGCCTGGACCCCGACGTCGTCCTGATGGACCTGCGGATGCCCGGCGGCGGGGGCGTCGCCGCCATCGCCGAGCTGACCCGGCTCGGCGCCCGGTCCCGGGTGCTCGTCCTCACCACGTACGACACCGACTCCGACACGCTGCCCGCCATCGAGGCGGGCGCGACCGGTTACCTGCTCAAGGACGCGCCCCGCGAGGAGCTCTTCACCGCCGTGCGTGCGGCAGCCGACGGGCGCGCCGTGCTGTCGCCCGCCGTCGCCTCGCGCCTCATCTCACGGGTGCGCACTCCGGCCGCGCCCGGCCGTGAGCCGCTGTCCGCGCGCGAGCGCGAGGTGCTCGGGCTCGTCGCCCGGGGGACCTCGAACCGGGAGATCGCCGCCGAGCTGTTCATCAGCGAGGCGACCGTGAAGACCCACCTCACCCATGTCTTCGCCAAGCTGGGCGCGAAGGACCGGGCGGCGGCCGTCGCCACCGCCTACGAGCGCGGCATCCTCGGCTGACCCGGTCCGTCACCCCGCCACCCGCAGCAGCAGCACCGACCTGCCCTCCACCGTGAGTTCCGTACCGCCGGGGTGGAGGGTGCCCGGGGCCGTGGACTGGTCCTCGCCGGAGGTGTCCAGCACCAGTTCGTAGGACTGGGCCCAGGGCGGGCCCGGCAGCCGGAAGGCGCAGGGCCGGTGGTCCGCGTGCAGGACGGCGAGGAAGCTGTCGTCGGTGATCTGCCCGCCCCGGGCGTCCCGGCCCGGGATGTCGCGCCCGGAGAGGTAGAGGCCGAGCGTGGCCGCCGGTGCGTACCAGTCGCCGTCCGTCATCTCCTCGCCCTGCGGGGTGAACCACGCCAGGTCCCGCAGTCCGTCGGGGGCCTGCGGCGTCCCGGCGAAGAAGGCGCGGCGCCGCAGCACCGGGTGGCGGTGGCGCAGGTCCAGCACCCGGGCGGTCAGCTCGGTCAGCTCCCGCCACCGGGGGTCCTCCAGGAGCGACCAGTCCACCCAGCTGACCTCGTTGTCCTGGCAGTAGGCGTTGTTGTTGCCGCCCTGCGTCCGGCCCATCTCGTCCCCGGCCACCAGCATCGGCACCCCGGTCGAAAGGAGCAGGGTGGTCAGGAGGTTGCGCAGCTGCCGGCGGCGCAGCGCGTTGACCTCGGCGTCGTCGGTCTCGCCCTCCGCGCCGCCGTTCCAGGAGCGGTTGTCGTTCGTGCCGTCCCGGTTGCCCTCACCGTTGGCCTCGTTGTGCTTGTGGTCGTAGCTGACCAGGTCGCGCAGGGTGAAGCCGTCGTGCGCGGTGACGAAGTTGACCGAGGCGTACGGGCGTCTGCCGCCCCAGGCGTACAGGTCGCTCGATCCCGTCAGCCGGTAGCCGATGTCACGCACGTCCGGGAGCGCGCCGCGCCAGAAGTCGCGTACGGCGTCGCGGTAGCGGTCGTTCCACTCGGTCCACAGCGGCGGGAACGCCCCCACCTGGTAGCCGCCGTTGCCGACGTCCCAGGGCTCGGCGATCAGCTTCACCCGGCGCAGGACGGGGTCCTGGGCGATCACCGCGAGGAACGGGGAGAGCATGTCGACGTCGTGCATCGAGCGGGCGAGGGCGGCCGCGAGGTCGAAGCGGAAGCCGTCGACGCCCATCTCCGTCACCCAGTAGCGGAGCGAGTCCGTGATCAGCCTCAGGACCTGCGGCTGCACCACGTGCAGGGTGTTGCCGCAGCCGGTGTAGTCCGCGTAGCGGCGGGCGTCCGGCTGGAGGCGGTAGTAGCCGCGGTTGTCGATCCCGCGCAGGGACAGCATCGGTCCGAGCTCCCCGGCCTCGGCCGTGTGGTTGTAGACCACGTCCAGGATCACCTCGATCCCGGCGTCGTGCAGGGCGCGCACCATCTGCTTGAACTCGCCGACCTGCTGGCCGGTGGTGCCGTTCGCCGCGTAGCCGGCGTGCGGGGCGAAGTAGCCGATCGAGTTGTAGCCCCAGTAGTTGTGCAGTCCGCGCCGCAGCAGGTGGTCCTCGTGCGCGAACTGGTGGACGGGGAGCAGCTCGACCGCCGTGACCCCGAGGCGCCGCAGGTGGCCGATCGCGGCGGGGTGGGCGAGCCCGGCGTAGGTGCCGCGCAGCTCCGGCGGGATGTCCGGGTGGAGCTTGGTGAAGCCGCGCACGTGCAGTTCGTAGATGACCGAGTCGGCCCACGGCGTCTTGGGCCTGCGGTCCTCCGCCCAGTCGTCGTCGTCGTGCACCACGACGGCCTTGGGGACGTACGGCGCGGAGTCCCGGTCGTCGCGCACGGTGTCGGCGACGTGCTGCTCGGGCCAGTCCCTCACATGGCCGTACACCTCGGGCGGCAGGGTGAACGAGCCGTCCACCGCGCGCGCGTACGGATCGAGGAGGAGCTTCGCCGCGTTCCAGCGGGCGCCGGTCCAGGGGTCCCAGCGGCCGTGCACCCGGTAGCCGTAGCGCTGTCCCGGGGACACACCGGGGACGAATCCGTGCCAGATCTCATGGGTCAGCTCGGTGAGCGGCAGCCTGGTCTCGGCGCCCCGCTCGTCGAAGAGGCAGAGCTCGACGGACTCGGCCCCGCCCGCCCAGAGGGCGAAGTTGGTGCCTGCCACGCCGTCCGGTCCGACCCGGTAGCGGGCTCCCAGCGGCATCGGGGCACCCGGCCATACGGGTGGATTGTCCGGCTCGTCCCTGAGGACCGGTCCGGTGGCCACCACCCTCCCCGTCGTACGCGGCGTTTCCTCCTGCTCGGCTGTGCTCGACACCTCTCAGCCTCCTGCGGCTCGTAGGAGCGGCCACCCGTAGGGAGGAGTACGCGGCGTCCCGGCCGCGGCCTTCCTGGCGGTGTCCTCCCCTCTGTTCTGCCCACCGGTGGGCCCGCACTCACGTTTCCCCGGAGCGGCGGTGTCGTTGGGGGAGCGTGAACCACGTAGCGAAGAGAGCGCGGGCCGGTTCGGCTGCCGTGCTGACATGGGCAGGACTGTTCACCGTGCCGGCCGTACTGACCGGCTGCACCGGGGCGACGTCGTTCTTCGGGGACGACCGTTCGCCCGGGGACGCCATCAGGATCGTCCCCAAGGACGGCGCCGAGAACGTCGGGGCGGGCAGCCGGCTGGAGGTGACCGTCCCCGACGGGCGGCTCGAGCGGGTGAAAGTGACGCGGATGGAGGACGCGGAGCACCAGGAGGTGCCGGGCCGGATCGCCGACGACGGCCGTTCGTGGAAGCCCCGGGGTGCCGGGTACCGGCTCGGGCTGGCCGGGAAGTACAGCGTGGAGGCCGTCGCCGTCGACGGCGACGGCCACCGCTCGGCCCGCAGCACCACGTTCACCACGCTGGTCCCCAAGGACCGCTTCATCGGCTACTTCAAGCCGGAGAACCGCTCCACCGTGGGCACCGGCATGATCGTCTCCTTCGACTTCAACCGGCCCGTCACCCGCCGTGCCGCGGTGGAGAAGGCCATCAGGATCACCACGGAGCCCGAGACCGAGGTGGTCGGCCACTGGTTCGGCAAGGACCGCCTCGACTTCCGTCCCGCCGACTACTGGGAGCCGGGTACCGAGGTCACCGTCGACGTCGGCCTGCGTGACGTGGAGGGCGCACCCGGGGTGTACGGCAGCCAGCGGAAGAAGGTGACCTTCCGGGTGGGCCGCTCCCAGACGTCGCTGGTGGACGCGAGGGCGCACACCATGGAGGTACGCCGTGACGGCGAGGTCGTCAGCAGCGTGCCGATCACGGCGGGCGCGGCGAAGACCACCACGTACAACGGGAAGATGGTGGTCTCCGAGCTGCACGACGTGACCCGCATGGACGGGAACACCGTGGGCTTCGGCGGCGAGTACGACATCAAGGACGTCCCCCACGCCATCCGGCTGACCAAGTCCGGCACCTTCCTGCACGGCAACTACTGGGAGTCCCCGGACATCTTCGGCTCCGAGAACACCAGCCACGGCTGCATCGGGCTCCGCGACGTGAAGGGAGGCGGCTCGGACACACCGGCCGGCTGGTTCTTCGAGCGGACGCTCGTGGGCGACGTCGTCGAGGTGATCAACTCCGCCGACAGCACCGTCGCTCCGGACAACGGCCTCGGTGGCTGGAACATCGGCTGGCCGCAGTGGAAGGAGGGCTCGGCCCTGCGCTGACCCCCGGTCCGACCTGCGAGGGTCCCGGAGGCGCCGCCTCCGGGGCCATCGGGCGGGGGCCCGGGACGACTTGGGACGGAACGGTGACAGTCCGGGGGAGTTCTCCTCGCGCGCGGTGTGATTATCTTGCGCCGAGCATGCATGTACAGCGTGCGGGAGTGCGGGCCATGGCGGGGCCAGGCCGCGCGAGGGGAGACGACCACATTGAACGGGCAGCCGATATCGGGGGCATGGGCCGGAGCGGGCGGGGGACGGCGCGGGCGAGGAGCCCGCGGACTCTCCGCACTGGCACTGGGTGCGCTGCTGTTGCTGGTGACCGCCTGCGGCGGCAGCGGGGCCGCCGCCGAGAAGGACGGCAAGGGGGCGGGCGCGAAGACCGACGACACCAGCGCCTCGCAGGCGGTGGTGACCATCGCGCCCAAGGACGGCGCCGACTCCGTGGCGACCAGCGGGGCACTGAAGATCTCGGCGGCCCAGGGCAAGCTGAGCACGGTGAAGGTCGCCGATCCCAAGGGCAAGGAAGTCGCGGGCAGGATAGCGAAGGACGGCCTGAGCTGGGTGCCCGACCGTCACCTGGCCGCCGCGACGAAGTACACGGTGCACGCGGTCGCCAAGGACGCGAAGGGCCGTCAGTCGGCGAAGGACACCACCTTCACCACGCTGGTCCCGCAGAACACCTTCATCGGCCAGTACACGCCCGAGGACGGCTCGACCGTCGGCGTGGGCATGCCGGTGTCGATCCACTTCACCCGCGGCATCACCGACCCGGCGGCCGTCGAGAAGGCGATCGCCGTGACGGCTGAGCCCGCCGTGGAGATCGAGCCCCACTGGTTCGGCAACGACCGCCTCGACTTCCGCCCCGAGAACTACTGGGCGGCCGGCACGAAGGTGACCCTGCGCCTCGACCTCGACGGCGTCGAGGGGCGGCCCGGTGTCTACGGCAAGCAGGCCAAGACCGTGAAGTTCACCGTCGGCCGCAGCCAGGTCTCCACGGTCGACGCGAGCTCCCACCGGATGAAGGTCGTCCGTGACGGCAAGCAGATCAAGGACATCCCGATCTCCGCGGGCGCCCCTTCGACGACCACGTACAACGGCCAGATGGTCATCAGCGAGAAGCTCAAGGTGACCCGGATGAACGGTGACACCGTCGGCTTCGGCGGCGAGTACGACATCAAGGACGTGCCGCACGCGATGCGCCTGTCGACGTCGGGCACCTTCATCCACGGCAACTACTGGGGCGGGTCCGGGATCTTCGGCACGACCAACACCAGCCACGGCTGCGTCGGTCTGCGGGACGTGCGCGGTGCCTGGGACGGCAAGACCCCGGCCGCCTGGCTCTTCGACAACTCCCTGATCGGTGACGTCGTCATCGTGAAGAACTCCGAGGACAAGGTGATCCAGCCGGACAACGGCCTCAACGGCTGGAACATGGACTGGTCGGAGTGGATCGAGTAGATCCCGCCGTACGGAGGGGCCCGGCGCTGTGACCAACAGCACCGGGCCCCTCCGCGTTAGCGGCGGTTAACCTGCCTCCCATGACCGTAACCCTCGAAGTACGCGACAACGTCGGCACGATCCGGCTGGACCGTCCGCCCATGAACGCCTTGGACGTCGCGGTCCAGGACCGGCTGCGCGAGCTCGCCGACGAGGCGGGCCGGCGCGACGACGTGCGCGCGGTGATCCTCTACGGCGGCGAGAAGGTGTTCGCGGCGGGCGCGGACATCAAGGAGATGCAGGCGATGGACCACACCGCGATGGTGGTGCGCTCCAGGGCCCTGCAGGAGTCCTTCACCGCGGTGGCGCGCATCCCCAAGCCCGTCGTCGCGGCCGTCACCGGCTACGCCCTGGGCGGCGGCTGCGAGCTCGCGCTCTGCGCCGACTTCAGGATCGCCGGGGACACCGCGAAGCTGGGTCAGCCGGAGATCCTGCTGGGGCTCATTCCCGGTGCGGGAGGCACTCAGCGCCTGGCCCGGCTCGTGGGTCCGTCCAGGGCCAAGGACCTGATCTTCACGGGCCGTCAGGTGAAGGCCGAGGAGGCGCTGGCGATCGGCCTGGTGGACCGCGTGGTCCCCGCGGCGGAGGTGTACGAGCAGGCGCACGCCTGGGCCGCCCGGCTGGCCCGGGGCCCCGCGCTCGCGCTGCGGGCCGCCAAGGAGTCCGTGGACGCCGGTCTGGAGACGGACATCGACACCGGGCTGACGATCGAGCGGAACTGGTTCGCGGGCCTGTTCGCCACCGAGGACCGGGAGCGCGGCATGCGCAGCTTCGTGGAGGAGGGCCCGGGCAAGGCCACATTCCTCTGACCCAGCGTGAGTTGCGTACACAGGAACGCGCGTTCATCCGTGCGGGCGGATCAGCCGGACCTTAAGACAGCCTTAAGGTCCGGCGTCCCTGCCGCCCGTGCAATTGCTCGGCCCCTCTCCGTCCCCGCAGGTGGGTGTGGCTGCAGGGGCTCCCGTTCTGCCCCTGGCATATGCCGGAGAACCGGCGCGGAATGACTGGTTCCGGGAAGGGGATTCTGCCGGAACGGTCACGGAGAGCGTTCCGTGCCGCCATGATGGGGGGCATGGCGGGCCTGGAGGGTGTGGAACAGCCGCGACCGCGCAGTGGCGCGACAGCGGCGCGCTGGACGACTGCCGTCGAAGACGAACAGGCGTTCAAGGCGCTGGAGTTGTTCGGAAATCCGACGGAGGGTGAAGTCCGTCTGCCCTCCCGTCCGGAGTCCGCCGCCACCGCCCGCCGGATCACCTCGTGCGTGATGCTGCGTCAGTGGCAGCTTCCTCCGCAGACCGCCGAATACGGAGTGCTACTGGTCTCCGAGCTCGTGGGCAACGCGGTACGGCACACCGGGGCGCGGATCTTCGGCCTGCGGATGCTGCGGCGCCGCGGCTGGGTCCGTATCGAGGTGCGTGACCCCTCCCGCGGGCTGCCGTGCCTGATGCCCGTCCGTGAGACGGACGTCAGCGGGCGGGGCCTCTTCCTGGTCGACAAGCTCTCCGACCGGTGGGGCGTGGACCTCTTACCCCGCGGCAAGACCACCTGGTTCGAGATGCGCACCACGGACCGCTGACACGCAGAAGCCCCCGGTCGGCCGGTGTGCGGCGCTGCGGGGGCTCCTGAGGGGGCCGTGGAATGGGGGGTGTGTCCACGGCCGCATACGGGACCTGGCTCGGGTCGGAGGAGGTCGTGGATCCGACTATGGCAGACGGGTGGCCGCGGAGCCAAAGCCTCAAAACAGTCAAAAGCCCACAGTCTCCCCAATTTGGTTTCCGAATCGAAGGTGCGATGGGTCACGCGCCTGGCATTCTTTGTGTATCTGCTGACTCCGCCGGGTGATTCCTCGAACACTCGAAGGAGCTGCCTCTTCACATGTTCTGCATATCGGGTCCCTTTCGTCCTACTGTGTCTCGGGTCTCGGGGGAACAGCACCCGACCGACCCGCAAGGTGGACGGCCATGGACGGTCGCAGGGCACCGTTGCCCCGCCGCAGCGCTCTGCGCACGGCCGCGGGCGCCCTCCTGGCAGGCACCTCGGCCGCGGGCTGCGCACCGGACGCGACCCCCCGGCCCACCGCCGTCCCGGAGACGCAGGACGCCGGGAGCACCGGGGACCCCCGGAAGGCCCACGGCGCCGCGCGCCCGGCCGCCGTCGCGCGCCGCTTCCCCGGGCAGCCGGTCCAGATCGCGCACGGCCCCCGTGACCGTCCCCGCGTCGCCCTCACCTTCCACGGACAGGGGGATCCCCACCTGGCCGGCACCGTCCTCGCCGAGGCGGAGCGGGCCGGCGCCCGGCTCACGGTCCTGGCCGTCGGCAGCTGGCTCGACCAGCACCCCGGCATGGCCCGCCGGATCCTGGACGGAGGCCACGAACTGGGCAACCACACCCAGAGCCACCTCGACATCAACACGATGGACGAGACACAGGCGTACGAGGAGATCACCGGCTGCGCCCGGCGCCTGCGCCGGCTCACCGGATCGGCGGGTACCTGGTTCAGGCCCTCGCGCGCGCAGTACGCCACCCCGCTCGTCCAGGACCTCGCCCGCAGGGCCGGATACCCGCACGTCCTCTCCTACGACGTGGACTCCCTCGACTTCACGTCCCCAGGGGTCGCGGCCGTGACCCGGAAGGTCGCCGGTGAGCTGCGCAACGGCTCCGTGGTGAGCCTGCACTTCGGCTACCGGGACACCATCGCCGCCCTGCCCCTCCTCCTCACCGAGATCGACCGGCGCCGACTGCGCGCGGTGACCACCACGGAGCTGTTGACCTGATGCCTCCCTCCCCGCGCGCCCTCACCGCCGCCGCCCTGCTCGTCGCCGCGCTCGCCGGCTGCGCCGCCCCCGCGGGCGGCGCCCGGCACGAACCCTCCCGTACCGAGGCGGCCCGGCCCGACCGGCCCGCCGCTCCGCCCGGGCTGCCCGGCATGCCTCCCGTGCTCGACCCCCGGGACGTCTACGCGGCGGACCGTGCGGGAAAGCTGGCCCCGGCCGTCAAGGACTTCCCCTCGCGGGTCTACGTCCCCAACACCAACTCCAACACGGTGACGGTGATCGACCCGGCGACGTACAAGGTCATCGAGACCGTTCCCGTGGGGAACCAGCCGCAGCACGTCGTGCCCTCCTGGGACCTGAAGACGCTCTGGGTCAACAACGACCTCGGGGACAGCCTCACCGCGATCGACCCGGCGACGGGGAAGAAGGGGCGGACGGTCGACGTCTCCGATCCGTACAACCTCTACTTCACCCCGAACGGCAGGTACGCCGTGGTGATGGCCTCGATGGACCGCGAGCTGGTCTTCCGTGACCCCCGCACCATGAAGGTCGCGAAGACGCTGCCCGTGGACTGCGCGGGGGTCAACCACGCGGACTTCGCGGCGGACGGGCGGTACTTCATCGTCTCCTGCGAGTTCTCCGGTGAACTGCTCAAGGTCGACACGGAGAGGATGAAGGTCGTCGGGCAGCAGAAGCTGCCGATGCAGGGCGCGATGCCGCAGGACGTGAAGCTCTCCCCGGACGGCACGACCTTCTACATCGCGGACATGATGGCGCACGGCATGTGGGTGCTCGACGGCAAGGCGTTCACCACCCCGAAGCTGCTGCCGACGGGCAAGGGCGCACACGGGCTCTACGTCAGCCGGGACTCCGAGGAGATGTACATCTCGAACCGGGGGGAGGGCTCCGTGTCGGTCTTCGACTTCGCCAGGAAGAAGCTCACCAAGAAGTGGCACCTCCCCGGCGGCGGCAGCCCCGACATGGGCGGGGTCTCGGCCGACGGCAAGGTGCTCTGGCTGTCCGGCCGCTACGACGCCGAGGTGTACGCCATCGACACCGCCGACGGCAAGGAGCTCGCCAGGATCCCGGTCGGCAGCGGCCCGCACGGACTGGCCGTCTACCCGCAGCCGGGCCGCTACTCGCTCGGCCACACCGGGGTCTTCCGCTGACAGCCGTACGGGGGCGGGCCTGCCCGCCGCCCGCCGGATCCGCCGCCCCGACTGCCGGATAATCTGACCCCCGTCAGCAATGCTCAACGAAGGGGCGGAACAGTGGCGGACATCGAGTCGGCACGCAAGGCATTCGAGCGCTTCGACCAGAACAGCGACGGCAGCATCACGGCCGCCGAGTACAAGAGCGCGATGGCGCAGCTCGGCGACCCCTACGTCACCGAGACGGTGGCGCAGGCCGTCATCAACGCGCACGACGCCAACGGCGACGGCGAGCTCACGTTCGACGAGTTCTGGGCGTCGCAGAACAAGGCCTGACCCGCACCGGACCGGCAGGCGCCGGCCCGGTGCGGCGGGCGGCCCGGCCACCTGAGGTGGACCAGGCCGTCAGGGGTGAGGGTGGGCCGGCCCTTCGTGCCGGCCACCACGATCCCGACGGTGCGCCCGGCGGCGGCCGGCCGGGCGGTACGCGCCGGCGGAGGACGCCGGATCCGTCGCCGCCGGCATGGGCGGACGCTCAGTCCTCGGGGCCCGGGGGGTAGGCGGCCTCGAAGGCGGCCCGGAAGAGGGTCTGCACCTCCTCGGCGCCGACACCCTCCTCGCGCGCCTGGTGCAGCCACTCGTTGAGCGCGGTGCGCAGCGGCCACTCGGGGCCCGACCCCGGCTCGGCGAGGGTGCGGGTGATGAACGTCCCCGCCCCCTGACGCACCTCCGCCAGCCCCGCACGCTCCAGCTCCCGGTAGGCCTTGAGCGTCGTGTTCGGGTTGACCTTGGTGGCGGCGGCGACCTGCGCCGCCGTGGGCAGCCGGTCACCCTCCTCCAGCGCGCCCATCCGGAGGGCCTGCTCGACCTGCCGGACGATCTGGAGATACGTCGCCACTCCGCTGCGCCGGTCGATGCGGAACACGACCACGGACATCACCTTCCGCTCGATCAGGACACTGTACGTAGAGGATCGGGGGCGGCCCTACAGGGGGCGCCGGGAGGCCCACCACAGGGCGAACGCGGTCAGCGCGGCCGTGCCGGCCAGCAGGATTCCGGCGCCGGTCCACTGCATGGCGGCCATCTGGCCGTAGTCGAGGTACTGGACGACGTTGTCGACGATGCCCAACTTCTCGATGCACGCGTTCGTGGCCTTCTCGGTCGCCTCGGCGCAGGAGCCCCATCCGTACAGATGGCCGTCGGCGCTGCCGACCCAGCGGTCCACCTCGTACGTGTCGTCGAGGTACGCGGGGGACTCGCCGTTCAGCGGATAGGCGACCGTGCGCACCGTGCCCAGGAGGTCCCGGTACATGCCCCAGGCGGTCTGCGCGGCCACGCAGAAGACGAAGGTGACGACCATGGAGGCCAGGACCCGGCGCAGCAGGATGCCGATCGTGAAACCGGCCGCGGTGAGGAACAGCGCGAGCGCGGGGAGCACGGGGCCCGTGGTGTCGAAGGCCGAGGCGTCCATCCAGTGGTTGCCGAGGACCGAACGGTAGGGCCGCCACCACCAGGTGAAGACCGCGGAGAGCACCGAGCAGGACACCAGGGCGATGAGGAGGCACCAGCCGAGCTTCGCGACGAGCCAGCGGCGGCGCGTCACGGACTGCGTGGTGACGAGCTGCGTGGTGCCCTGCTCCTGGTCGGCGGCGATCAGAGGGGCGCCGAGGAAGACGGCGAGGATGCCGGGCAGCAGGGCCAGCAGGGAGGTGAGCCTGCTGTAGCCCTCGCCCACGACGGGCAGTGGCACGGACTTCTCGGGCCATCCCGCGGCGGCGAGCAGATCGATCAGCTGGCCGCGCTGGTACACGATCCAGAGCGAGCCGAGTACCACCAGGGCGAGGATGCACCACAGTGCGGTCCGGTGCTGGCGCAGGACCAGCCAGGTCAGTCCGCGCAGCAGCCTCGGACGGGCGGTGCGTGTGGCCGGCGTGCCGGTCAGGGTGGTGCTCATGCGGTCCTGGTCCCTTCGGTCTCGATCCGCGCGCCGGGTGTGTACAGCGGGGGTGCGTCCGGTGAGCGCAGATGGGCGAGCAGCACTTCCTCCAGGCTCGGTTCGGCCACCTGCCAGTCCCCGGACAGCGGGCCCGAGGTCCGCACCATCGCCTGGAACTGCCGTCCCTGGACGCGCTTCTCGATGACCGTGTGACGGGCGAGGGCGGCGGGCACCGCCCCGTCCTCGGCCAGTCCGGTCACCAGGGCGTGCGCCGGGACCAGCGCGTCGGCGTCACCGGCCATCCGGATCCTGCCGTCGGCGACGACCAGCAGGTAGTCGCACATGTCCTCCAGCTCGGCCAGGATGTGCGAGGACATCACCACCGTGGTGCCGCGCTCGACGGCCTCGGCCATCAACAGGGTGCTCATCTCGTCGCGGGCCAGCGGGTCGAGATCCGCCATCGGCTCGTCGAGCAGCAGCAGATCCGGCCGCTTCCCGAAGGCCAGCGCGAGCGCGACCCGGGTGCGCTGCCCGCCGGAGAGCGTCCCGACCGCGGCGTTCATCGGTACGTCGCCCGATCGCACGATCCGCTCCGCCGCCGCGGCGTCCCAGCCGGGGTTGAGCTCGCCGCCGATCCGCAGCGTCTCCGCCACGGTGAACCGCTTGAACATCGGCTTGTCCTGCCCGAGGAAGGCGAACCTCGGCATCACCTCGGGGTCGCCCACGGGCACCCCGAACAGGCGCAGTTCGCCCTGCGTCGCCTTCACCTGACGGGACGCAAGGCCCAGCAGGGTGCTCTTCCCTGCCCCGTTGGGCCCGACGAGACCGCAGATCCGTCCGGCCGGGAGCCGGAAGGAGCAGTCGCGCAGCGCCCAGCCGCGCCGGTAGCGCTTCCCCAGCCCGGAGGCCTCCAGGGCCCATGTGCCGGAACCTCCACCGGAGTTGATCGTCCCCGTCACGCGCCTCACCCCAATTCCATTAGTCAATTAATGGAATCATGGTCATGCGGGGGCGTGCCTGTCAAGCAAGGACTCCGGGGCCCGCACCACGAAAGGTGCCGACCCCGGAGTCCGGGTGCTTCGGTTGCCGGCCTCCCGCCGGGCTACTCCGGCAGGGAGTGGAACTCCCTTCGGAGGGCGACGATGCCGTCGCCCTCCCGCGTGGGATGGACCCGGTTGGTGAGCAGCACCGCGTAGCGGCCCGTGCCGGGGTCGACCCAGAGGCTCGTCCCGGTGAAACCGGTGTGGCCGTACGAGGCGGGCCCGAAGGACGGGCCGACGGGGGACCCCTCCGGGTCCTGGCCCTGCCAGGCGAGGGCGCGCCGGAGGTTCAGTCCGTCGGTGTGCGGGGCGGTCATCAGGGCGTAGGTCTCCGGGCGCAACAGCTCACGGGCCCCGCCCGCCAGGGAGACGGCGAGCCGCTCCGCGTCGGCGAGTGTGGTGAACAGCCCGGCGTGGCCGGCGATCCCGCCGAGCACGGCGGCGTTCTCGTCGTGCACCTCGCCCGCGACGGTCCTTCCCCGCCAGGGGCACCGCTCGGTCGCGACGGCGCGCTCCCGGTCGGCGGGGCCCGGGTTGAAGCCGGTGTCCTCCATGCCGAGCGGTGCGCACACCAGGTCGGCCACCAGGGCGTCCAGCCCCTGCCCGCCCGCCTGTTCGGCGATCAGGCCCAGCAGCATGAAGCCCTGGGAGGAGTAGGTGACCCGCGCGCCGGGCGCGGACAGCAGCGGCAGCGTGCCGAGGGCGGCGAGCAGGGACTCCCGTGTGCCGTGGTCGCGGTACATGGGCACCCCGCCGGGCAGGCCCGAGGTGTGGGCGAGGAGGCCGGTGACGGTCAGGCCCGCCTTGTCGGTGTCCCGGTAGCGGGGGAGGAGCTCCCCCACCGTGGCGGTCAGGGACAGCGCGCCGCGCTCGGCGAGTGCCATGACGGCCAGGCCGACGACGGGCTTGGTGACCGAGGCGAGGTCCCACAGGTCGGTGCCGTCCAGCTCCGCCCCGTACCGGCTCCTGGTGCCCAGCGACCCCCGGTCCGCGGGCCCGCGTGCGGAACCCACCGACCACGCGGCGCCCGAGTAGAGGTGCCGCGCCCTGCCCTCGGCCAGCAGTGCGGCGCGCCCGCGCGCGCCCGTGACGTCCGGGACCGCGGCGCTCACAGTCCGGTGCTCCGGTCTCCCGTGCGCGCACCGTCGCGGGCCACCGTGAGGCGGGCCCGTCCGCCGGATCCCAGTCCCGCGGAGACCGCGCCCGCGGCGGCCCGGACCATCGGGCCGTACAGCTCGACACCCGCCCGGTCCAGGGTGAAGACCAGGCCGGTGAGCGCGACGGCCCCGACGACCCGTCCCTCGTCGTCCCGGACCGCCGCGGCGAGGGCGCGGCGGTCCTCCTGCTCGTACTGGTCGTCGAGCGCGTACCCGCGCTCGGCCGCCGCGGTGATCTCGGCCCGCAGGTCCTCGGCGGACACCGGCAGCGGGTGGCCGGCAGCCTCGGCGGCGGCGAAGGCCTGCTCGGTCTCGGCGGCCGGCAGGGCGGACAGGGTCGCGAGCCCCGGCGCGGAGAGGAGCAGCGGGGCGCGTGTGCCGGGGCGCAGTTCCAGCGCGTACTCCCGGGCCGGTTCCGACACCTCCAGGCAGACCGTGGAGTCCCCGTCGCGCACGGCGTAGTGCGCGAGCAGCCCGGTGCGGGTGCGCAGTTCGGCCAGGACGGGCCGGATCAGGCGCAGTCCCGGACCGCCGTCGAGAGCGGCGGCGGCCATGCCCAGCAGCCGGGGCCCCGCCCGGTAGCTCCCCCCCTCGGCGGGTTCGGCGAAGCCGGAGGCGGCGAGTCCGCGCAGCAGGCGGTGCACGGTGGGTTTCGTGAGCCCGGTGCGGCGGGCCAGGTCGGCCAGGCGGTGCGGCGCACCCGTCTCCACCAGCGCGGACAGGACCTCCATCGCCTTGTCCACCGGACCCATGACGGAGTGTTCGACAGCCCGGCCCGCAGGCGGCTGCTCCTTCGGACGGCTATTGACCGGTTTCCCCATGTCGCTTAGCTTACCCCCACTGCATTCCATCTGCCGGAACGGATGTGTTGTTCAATGGAACGAATACGTGGAGGGTGGATCGGGGGCCGCAGCCGCCCCTCCCGCCGCACGATCCTGCGGTACGGCGGCGCACTGCTCCCCGTGACGGCCGCACCGGCACTGCTCACCGGCTGCGGCACCGATCCCGCGGCCGGCGCCGGCAACGTCCTCCGGGTCTCCCAGACGGGGGACCCCAAGACCATGGACCCGCAGAAGCAGGGCGACATGATCTCGATGAACGCCCTGATCAACATGTTCGACACCCTCACGGCGCGAGGCCGTGACAACACCCTGATCCCCCGCCTCGCGCTGTCCTGGAAGGCGGTCTCGCCCCGCGTCTGGCGCTTCCGGCTGCGGCCCGGCGTCACCTTCCACAACGGCGAGGTCTGCGACGCCGCCGCCGTGAAGTTCAGCATCGAACGCCTCCTCGACCCGGCGACCAAGTCGCCCATCGTCGAACTGCGTTACGTCGAGGGCGTCACCGTCGTCGACCCGCTCACCGTGGACCTCCACACCACCGTCCACGACCCGATCCTGCCCGACAAGGTGTCCCTCTTCGGCGGGGTCGTCGTCCCCCCGCGCTACATCGGCCGGGTCGGTGACGAGGGCTTCGCGGCCCGTCCCGTCGGCACCGGGCCCTTCACCTTCGCGAGCTGGCAACGCGACCACCAGCTGCGGATGCGCGCCAACGAGAAGCACTGGGAGGGCAGGCCCGCCGTCGACGAACTCGTCTTCACCCCCGCCCCGAACGCGTCCTCCGCGCTCGCCGCCCTCCAGAGCGGCGGTGTCGACCTCGTCGCCGGACTCACCCCCGACGCGGCCCAGCAGCTCGACGGCTACACCGGCGTCAGCCTCGACAACCACACCGGGATCCGCACCTCGTACCTCTCCCTCGACACCCTCACCGAAGGGCCGCTCCAGGACCGCCGGGTGCGCCAGGCGCTCAACCACGCGATCGACGTGCCCCTGCTCATCAAGGCCGTCCTCGGCGGGAAGGGGACCGAGGTCCCCGCGATGATCCCGCGCGGAGCCTACGGCTTCGACCCCTCCGTCAAGCCCTTCACCCGCTCCGTGGCCAGGGCCCGCACGCTGCTGGCCGAGGCCGGGCACCCGGACGGCATCCGCACGACCCTCACCGCGTCGAACGTGGACGCCAACGTGGCGGAGGCGATCGCCGGGCTCCTCGACCGCGCCGGAGTGCACGCGAAGGTCGATCTGCTCGACCCCGGCACCTACGCGCAGCGCCTCACCTCCGACAACCACGGAGCGCTGGGCCCGATGTACCTGGCCGCGTCCACCGTGTGGACCCTCGACGGCGAGAGCATGATCCAGTCCAACGTGCGCAGCGACCGGCGGCAGAGCCGCTGGCACGACGAGGAGGCCGACCGGCTCGTCGACCTCGAAGAACTCTCCGTCGACCCGGAGACCCGGCAGCGCGCCTTCTCGGGCCTCCAGCGGCTGATCAGGACGGAGGCGCCCTTCGTGCCCCTCTACCAGATCGACAACATCTACGCCCGCAACAGCAGGCCCCGCTGGACACCCGGCTTCGCCGGCGTCCTCGACATGGCGAGCGCGGAGGTCTCCCGATGAGCGAGCTCCTGACCCCTCCTGCCCCCGCACCCGGTGAGGACGGCGAGCGGCGGGCGGCGCCCCGCCGCGCGACGCTCCGCGTCCTGCGCACGGCCGCCTCCCGCATCGGGACCGCGCTGCTGGTCCTGCTGTGCACGGCCACGGTCGCGTTCTTCCTCGTACGGCTCTCCGGCGACCCCGTCAAGGTCCTCCTGCCGCCGGACGCCACCGCCCAGCAGGAGGGCGTCCTGCGCCACAGCCTCGGGCTCGACCGGCCGCTCCTCACTCAGTACCTCGACTACCTGTGGGGCATCCCCCGCCTCGACTTCGGCGACTCGCTCTTCTACAACCAGCCGGTGCGCGCGGTCCTCGCCGACCGCATCCCCGCGACCCTCCTGCTGGCCGCCGGGGCGCTCGTCGTCACCCTCGTCGTCGCCCTTCCGGCCGGGACCGTCGCCGCGATGCGCCGGGGCCGGGCCACCGACCGCACCGTGATGACCGGTGTGCTGCTCGGCCAGTCCACCCCGCCCTTCTGGATCGGCATCCTGCTCATCCTCGTCTTCGCGGTCGGCCTGCACGCCCTGCCCGCCTCGGGATACGGCACCTTCGCCAACCTCGTCCTGCCCGCCGTGACCCTCGCGGTGTACTCCGTCGCCGTCGTCGCACGACTCCTGCGCTCGTCCCTCATCGACGTACTGAGCGCCGACCACATCCGCACCGCGCGCGCCAAGGGCTTCGGACCCGTCAAGGTCGTCCTCACCCACGGGCTGCGCAACGCCTCCCTGCCCGTCGTCACGGTCGTCGGCCTGGAGGTGGGCAGCCTCCTCGGCGGCGCGATCCTCACCGAACAGGTCTTCTCCTGGCCGGGGGTCGGCCAGCTCACGATCGAAGCCATCTCCAACCGCGACTTCCCCCTCGTCCAGGCCACCGTGCTGCTGTTCGCCGCCACCTTCGTCGTGGTGAACCTGCTCGTGGACCTCTCCTACAGCCTCCTCGACCCGAGGGTGAGGACCTCCCGATGACCACTGCCTCCCGGACCCCGGCTCCCCCGCGCGACCGTGCCGCCGCCCCCGCGCACCGGTCCGCCGCCCTGCGCACGCTGTTGCGCAACCGGCTCGCCGTGGTCGCCCTCGCCTTCCTCGCCCTGGTCGTGGTCTGCGCGCTCCTCGCCCCGCTCATCGCGCCCACCGACCCCAACGCGCAGGACCTGCTGGCCCGGCTCCGGCCGCCCGCCTGGCAGGACGGCGGCAGCGGCGCCCACCTCCTCGGCACCGACCAGCTCGGCCGCGACCTCCTCTCCCGCGTCATCTACGGCACCCGTGTCTCGCTGCTCGTCGGCGCCGGTGCGGCCCTGCTCGCCGGGGTCATCGGCACCGTGACCGGCCTCGTCTCCGGCTACTTCGGCGGCTGGCCCGACCGCGTCCTCATGCGCCTCGCCGACGTCCAGCTCGCCTTCCCCGCGATCCTCCTCGCGCTCGCGATCGTCGGCTTCCTCGGCTCGGGCCTCTGGTACGTCATCCTCGTCCTCGGCGTGACCGGATGGGTGTCGTACGCCCGCGTCGTCCGCTCCGAGGTGCTGTCCCTGCGCTCCCGGGACTTCATCACGGAGGCCCGAGCCATCGGCGTCGGCCACACCGCGATCATGCGCCGCCACCTGCTGCCCAACGTGATGGCCCCGCTCGCCACCATCGGCACCCTCCACGTCGCGGCCGCCGTCGTCGCCGAGGCCTCGCTCAGCTACCTCGGCCTCGGCGTCCCCAAGGAGACCGTCACCTGGGGCTCGATGCTCGCCGACGGGCAGCTCTACCTCGGCACCTCGTGGTGGGTCGCCGTCTTCCCCGGCGTCGCCCTCATGCTCACCTCCCTCGCCGTCAACATCACCGGCGACGCCCTGCGCGACGTCGCGGACCCGAAGGCCTACCGCCGATGACCTCCACCACCTCCGCAGCGCCGGTCCTCGAGATCCACGACCTGCGCGTCGACTTCCGCCTCGCCGCCACGACCGTCCACGCGGTCCGCGGCGTCAGCTTCGCCGTCGCCCCCGGGGAGACCCTCGCCGTCGTGGGCGAGTCCGGCAGCGGCAAGTCCGCGACCGCCCTGTCCGCGCTCCGCCTCAACCCCGAACCGCCCTGCGTCTACGCCGGCGGCCACATCCTCCTGGACGGGAAGGACCTCCTCACCCGCAGCGAACGAGAACTGGGCCGCATCCGGGGCGCCGAACTGTCCATGATCTTCCAGGACCCGATGACCAGCCTCGACCCGCTGCAGCGCATCGGCAGCCAGGTCGCCGAGGTCCTCCGTCACCACGGCGCCCACAGCCGGGCCGAAGCCAGGGCCGCCGCCCTCTCCGCACTCGACGAGGTGGGCATCCCCGACCCGGAACGCCGCTACCGCCAGTACCCCCACGAGCTCTCCGGCGGCCTGCGCCAGCGCGTCATGATCGCCGCCGCGCTCGTGGCCCGGCCCCGCGTCCTGATCGCCGACGAACCCACCACGGCCCTCGACGTCACCGTGCAGCGCCAGATCCTCGACCTCCTCGTCCAGCTCCAGCAACGGCACGGCATGGCCGTCGTCCTCATCACCCATGACCTCGGCGTCGTCGCGGAGACCGCCGACCGCGTGGTGGTCATGCACCACGGCGAGGCCGTCGAGAGCGGGGACGTCCACGACGTGTTCGCCCGCCCCGAGGACCCCTACACCCGCCAACTGCTCGACGCGACACCCCGACTGGAGACCGCCGGATGACCGCCACAGCTCCGCCTCTGCTCGAACTCGACGCGCTGCGGAAGGAGTTCGGCGGCAGCGTCGCCGTCGACGACGTGAGCCTCACCGTCCGTGCGGGCGAGACCCTCGCGCTGGTGGGGGAGTCCGGCTGCGGAAAGACCACACTGACCCGGCTGCTGCTGCGCCTGCTGGAGCCGACCTCGGGCACCGTGCGCTTCGAGGGAGCCGACCTCTTCGGCCTCGACGCCGCCGCGATGCGGGCGGTCCGCCGCCAGATGCAGGTCGTCCTCCAGGACCCCTACTCCAGCATGAACCCGCGGCTGCGGATCGTCGACATCGTCGCCGAACCCCTCGTCACCCACGACCCGCGGGCCCGGGGCCGGCGGGGCCGGGCGCACGTCCGGCAGCGCGTCGGCGAGCTCCTCGAAGCCGTCGGCCTCGACGACACGATCCTCGACCGCTACCCCCACGAGTTCTCCGGTGGCCAGCGCCAGCGCATCTCCATCGCCCGCGCGATCGGCCTCGAACCCCGCCTCGTCGTCCTCGACGAACCCACCAGCGCCCTCGACGTGTCCGTCCAGGCCCGTGTCCTCGACCTGCTCGCCGACCTCCAGCAACGCCTCGGCCTCACCTACGTCTTCGTGAGCCACAACCTCGCCGTCGTCCAGCAGGTCGCCGACCGGGTCGCCGTCATGCGACGGGGCCGCCTGGTCGAGGTGGGGACCGCCCACCAGGTGTTCACCGCCCCCAGCCACCCGTACACGCGCCTGCTCCTCGACGCCGTACCGGTTCCGGACCCGGCAAAGGCGCGCAGGACCCGGTACGCCGTGTCCGACGGCAGGGAGGCGGCAGGAGCTACGGTCCCGGCCGGCCGTCACCCCGCGCACGACGGCACCACATGAGCGCCGCCCCGCGCCTACCTGCCCGACAGGACGAGGCCGGCCCCGCCGAGCAGGGCGACATCGTCCACCGCCGCCTCGCTCACCACCACGCGGGGGAGCTCCCCGCCGCCCAGCGCGTCCGAGCGCAGCCGGGACTCGACCAGGGCCCGGAACGGCTCCCCGCCCTCCCGGGCCTCCCCGTGCAGGACGAAGAGACCGCAGGCGAAGAGCTGCTGGACCGTCGCGAGGCCCAGCACCAGATTCTCCGCGTACTCCGCCACCAGGGCCCGGGCCGCCTCGTCGCGCGAGGCCACCAGAGCAGCGAGCGATCCACCCGCGGCTCCGAGACCGAGGGCCTCGCCCCGCTGCCGCAGCCAGCGGGTGGTGGCCACCGTCTTCCAGCAGCCCCGGCGGCCGCACGTGCACGGTTCACCACTGGCCGACACCGTCATGTGCGCGCCGCTGCGGCCGCCCTCGGGGGCCAGCACCTCGCCGTCGTACAGGATGCCCACCCCCAGCACCTCACCGGTCGACACCGAGGCGAAGGAGCGACGGCCCCGGCCCGGCCCGAACCACCGGTCGCCGAGCACCTGGACCCGGGCGCGGTGCTCGACCCGTACGGGCGCCCCGGTCAGCTCCTCCAGCCGCTCGGCGACCCGGTAGCCGCGCAGCGCCGGTGCCTCGTTGACCTCGATCACCCGGCCGCCGGCCGGATCGATCACCCCGGCCGCGGCGACGCCGATCCCGGACGGACGGTGCCCCTCGAACACGGCCGCCACCCGGGCGAGCGCCTCGTCGGCCCCGGCGGGACGCGGGGACGCCGCGTCGAACTCCGCCTCGGCCCGGAGGAGCACGGCACCCGAGCGGTCGAGGAGCGCCGCGCGGATCCGGCCGGGCAGCAGCTCCACGGCCCCCAGCGTGCGGGGAACCGCCCGCACCTCCGGACCCGGCACGGGGTCCGGCACCAACCGCAAGGGAGAACGTTCATGCGCCATACGCCGACTCTGCCACGACAGTGTTCCCGGGAGATAGCCGTATGAGTCACCGGCACCTGACCGAAACCACCTGGCAGGAGACCCGGGAGGCGGCGCCCGACGCCATCGCGCTGCTGCCCATCGGCTCCCAGGAGCAGCACGCCGGCCACCTGCCGATGGGCACCGACACCCTCCTCGTCGACGCCGTGGTGGACCGGGCGCTCACCCTGCTGGACGAGGACGCCGCAGCCGGGGCTCCGTCCCTGGTGCGGCTGCCGACGCTGCCCTACGGCCACAGCCCCCACCACCTGTTCGCGGCGGCGCTGACCCTGTCCGCGCCCACGCTGGAAGCCGTCCTCGGCGAGATACTCGACTCCCTCGCCGCGTGCGGACACCGGCGCATCCTCGTCGTCAACGGGCACGGCGGCAACGACGAGATCATGAAGCTCGCCGTCAAGCGCTTCGCCCTGCGCGCCGAGGTAACCGCCGCCGCCTGTTCGTACTGGACGGTGACGTCCGGGGACGAGGACGGCGGCCGCCCCGACGTCACTCCCGGGCACGCGGGCTGGTTCGAGACCTCCCTCATGCTCGCCGCTCACCCCGCCCTCGTGCGCACGCCCGTCCCCTCCCGGGCCTCGGTCGACCCGCCGCCGCTCTTCGACCGCCCGCCCTACCCCGGGCTCACCGTCGAGCGGCACGGCGAATGGGAGCGCGTCGGAGGCTCCACCGACGACGCCTCCTCCGCCGACGCCGCGCACGGGCACAGGCTCCTGGACGACCGCGCCCTCGGCCTCGCCCGCGCCGTCCAGGCCTTCGACACCGCGACCCGCTCCGGGCCGTGAACGGGGCAGGCCCGCACCGACCGCACCACCCGAACCGAACGAGGAACAGCATGAAGATCACCGATGTCGACGTCCACGTCGTGAACCTGCCCCTGGTCAACCCGTTCACCAGCTCCTTCGAGACGAAGACCGGGGAGACCCGCACCGTCGTGCGCATCCGGACCGACACCGGTGTCGAGGGCTGGGGCGAGACCATGTGGGGCCGGCCCGTCGCCGCCATCGTCAAGATCCTCGCCGAGGACCTGATCGGCATGAGCCCCTTCGCCCTCGAGGCCTTCCACCGCAAGCAGCACATGGTCCCCTTCTTCTACGGCTACCTCGGTTACGCCGCGATCGCCGCCCTCGACGTCGCGTGCTGGGACGCCATGGGCAAGGCGACCGGCCAGTCCGTCACCGACCTGCTCGGCGGCCCGGTGCGCGAGGAGGTGCCGCTCACCGCGCTCGTCACCCGGGCCGATGCCCCCGGCGCCGGGCCGGCCGACCTGCCCGCCGCGCTCGCCGAGCACACCGTCCGCGTCGTCACGGAGGGAGGCTTCCGGGCCGTCAAGCTCAAGGGCACCAAGGACGTCCAGGGGGACGTCGAGATCCTTCGCGCCCTGCGCGCCGCGCTGCCCGCGGTGGACCTGCGCGTCGACCCCAACGCGGCCTGGTCCGTCCCCGACTCGATCCGCGCCGGCATAGCCCTGGAGGAACTGGACCTCGAATACCTCGAGGACCCCTGTGTCGGCATCGAGGGGATGAGCCAGGTGCGCGCCAAGGTCCGCATCCCGCTCTGCACCAACATGTGCGTCGTACGGTTCGAGGACTTCGCGCCGGCCATGCGCCTGGGCGCCGTGGACGTCATCCACGGGGACGTCTACAAGTGGGGCGGCATCGCGCCGACGAAGGCCCTCGCGGCCCACTGCGAGACCTTCGGGCTCGGCATGAACCTGCACAGCGGCGGCGAGCTCGGCATCGCGACGGCCGCCCATCTCGCGGTGGTCGCCAGCACGCCCGTCCTGTCCCGCGCCATCGACTCCATGTACTACCTGCACGCCGACGACATCATCGAGCCGCTCACGCTGGAGAACGGCAGCCTGCGCGTCCCGGACGGTCCCGGTCTCGGCGTCACCGTCGACGAGGACAAGCTCCGCCACTACGCGGAGGTCAACGCCCGCGAAGGAGACCTGACCCGATGACCGCGACCCCTCCCGGCGCCCGGCGCGCGGTCCGCACCGGCCGGGCACCCGACCCGGCCGGCGCCTACAGCCAGGGCATCGCCGCGGGCCCCTACCTCTTCACCTCGGGCTTCGGCCCGCAGGATCCGGACACCGGTGCGGTCGCCGGCACCGTCGAGGAGCAGACCGCGCAGGTCCTGCGGAACGTCTGCGCCGTACTGGAGGCGGAAGGGCTCGGGCCGCAGGACGTCGTCAAGGTCACGGCCCATCTCCAGCACCTGCGCCGTGACTTCGCCGCCTACGACGCCGTGTACCGCACCTTCTTCAGCGCGCCGCACCCGGTCCGCACGACCGTCGGCTCCGACCTCATGGACATCCTGGTGGAGATCGACGTCGTGGCCCTCCGCCGGGACGCGCCACCTCTCCCGTAGGAGCGCCGGGCGCACCTCGTCCCCCCGCCGGGCCGAGGTGCGCCCCGGCCGGAGCCCGGCCCGGCACCGGCGGACGGTCCGTCAGCCTGCGGCTACGCGGCGTGCGATGCCGGTAAAGATCGACTCAGTGTGTCGACAATCTTCACCGAAACATTGAACTGGTCACAGGATGGTCACTAAGGTCGTGCTCCGAACCTTCGTACGGTTGATCGCCCATTCGGGGTGGCAGCGAAGGAACCGCCGAGTCCGTGACGTGCGCGGAGCCGGGGGACCCTCCCCCACATCCCGGTAGGCGGCTCGAGGAAGAAGGAGCTCGCCTCCGTGGCGTCCCACCGTCGTCCCAAGCAGCCGAGCCGCACCCGCGTGACCGTGCTCACCGCGACCGCAGCCGCAGCCGTGGCCCTGACCTCCCAGGCCGCCCACGCCGACCCCAAGCCGACCAAGAGCGAGGTCAAGGCGAAGGTCGACAAGCTCTACCACGAGGCCGAGGAGGCCACGGAGAAGTACAACGGCGCCAAGGAGCAGCAGGACAAGCTCAAGAAGCAGGCCGACGCCCTCCAGGACAAGGTCGCCCGCGGTCAGGACGAGCTCAACACCCTGCGCGGCCAGCTCGGTTCGCTGGCCACGGCGCAGTACCGCTCCGGCGGCCTCGACCCGTCGATCCAGCTGCTGCTGTCCTCCGACCCGGACAGCTTCCTCGACCAGGCCTCCGCGCTCGACCAGCTGTCGGCAGAGCAGGCCGAGTCGCTGCAGAAGATCCAGGCGAAGCAGCGGACCCTCGCGCAGCAGCGCAAGGAGGCGCAGGGCAAACTCGCGGATCTGACCGAGGTCCGCACGACGCTCGGCAAGAACAAGCAGAAGTTCCAGAGCAAGCTGGCCGAGGCACAGAAGCTGCTCAACACCCTCACCACCGCCGAGCGCGCCAAGATGGCCGACCAGGAGCAGCGCGCGAGCCGTTCCGCGGGAGACCGGGTCGAGCTCGGCAACGAGGTCCCGGCCTCCGCCCTCGGGGCGGCCGCGCTGGCGGCCGCCGACACCCGGGTGGGCAAGCCCTACGTCCGCACGGCCACGGGCCCCGACTCCTTCGACTGCTCGGGTCTGACCATGTGGGCGTACGCCCAGGCCGGTGCCGACATCACCCGCACCACGTTCACCCAGATCAACGAGGGCACCCGCATCGGGCGCGGCCAGCTGAAGCCCGGAGACCTGGTCTTCTTCAGCAACACCTCGCACGTGGGCCTCTACGCGGGCAACAACACCGTGCTGCACGCGCCGTACCCGGGCGCCTACGTCCGCTACGAGTCGATGGACACCATCGGCAGCTACCAGGCGGCCGTACGCATCTGATCACGCGCGCCCGGGCGGATCACCGGGCCCACCGGCCGCTCCGCCCGCCGGCGCCGGGCCCGGGTTCCCGGACCCTGGCGGCCGGTCCGGGCCACCGGGGGTCCGGCCCGGGTCACCGGGGGCCCGCCCCGGGTCAGCCGGCGTCGTCGCGGGACGAGTAGGTCTTGCTCGTCAGCACGCCGTCGGTGAAGAAGAACTCGATCTCCGGGTAGGACTCGTCGACGGTCCCGGTGCAACGGATCATGGTCTTCCATCCGTCGGACGACGGGTAGCCGGGGCGCTCGGCCCATATGTCGGTGCATGCCGTACCGGCGACGACGGCGTCGACCTCCGCCAGCGTGTCGCCCACCGCGAACTCCTGCTCGTACTGGACCTTGGTCATGGTCCTGGGCAGGTCGTACGTGTACCAGGCGTAGGCGAAGGCGTAGTCCTTCTCCTTCCTGACCAGCTGGTCGGACGCGTTGAAGGTGAACGACGCCGTCTGGTCGACGAACTGGTTCTTCGCCCAGCAGACCAGGGCGCCGCCGGCCCCGATGGCGGAGCAGTTCGGCTGCGTGCCGATGACGGCCTCGACCTGCTGCCTGCTCATACCGAAGGCCACGGCTTCGTACTTGGTGTCGGTGAGGTAGTTCCTGTCCGGATCCGTCTTGGGATCGGCGGACGAGGCCGTCGCGGTGGAGCCGGCCAGGGCGGTCGCGAGAACGGCGACGGTGACGAGACGGCGAAGGCGCATGTGCGTGCTCCTGACGAAGGCTGCGGACGTCCGCGCACGACTCGGACGGACGGCGGCCACAACGACCAGGGGCATCCTGGGACCCGGGCCTCTCACCGCGCTCTCCGCCGGCCGCCCGGTGGCTGAAATCACCCGGCACCCGCCGGTCGGCCCGCACCGCAGAGCCGATCACCGGCGCACGACGCGTGAGCCCACCTCCATCGGCCACAGCCCTCACCGTGGGCCCTGCCGGGCGGCGAAGGGGAGGGCGGTGGCCGGGGCGTCCTGGCTCAGCACTCGATGATGTTCACCGCGAGACCGCCGCGCGCCGTCTCCTTGTACTTCACGCTCATGTCCGCGCCCGTCTCCTTCATGGTCTTGATGACCTTGTCCAGGGAGACCTTGTGGCTGCCGTCGCCGCGCAGCGCCATCTTCGCCGCCGTGACCGCCTTGACCGCCGCCATGCCGTTGCGCTCGATGCAGGGGATCTGGACGAGGCCGCCGACGGGGTCGCAGGTGAGGCCCAGGTTGTGCTCCATGCCGATCTCCGCGGCGTTCTCCACCTGCTCGGGGGAGCCGCCCAGGACCTCGGCGAGGGCGCCCGCGGCCATGGAGCACGCGGAGCCGACCTCGCCCTGGCAGCCGACCTCGGCGCCGGAGATGGAGGCGTTCTCCTTGAAGAGCATGCCGATCGCCCCGGCGGCCAGCAGGAAGCGGACGACGCCGTCCTCCTTCTCGGCCTGGGTGCAGCCGCCCGCCGCGAAGTTCAGGTAGTAGTGCAGGACGGCGGGGATGATGCCCGCCGCGCCGTTGGTCGGGGCGGTGACGACACGGCCCCCGGCGGCGTTCTCCTCGTTGACGGCCATCGCGTAGAGGGTGATCCACTCCATCGCGTGCGCCTGGGGGTCGCCCTCGGCGCGCAGCTGCCTGGCCGAGTTCGCGGCGCGGCGGCGGACCTTCAGGCCGCCGGGGAGGATGCCCTCGCGGGACATGCCGCGCGCGATGCAGGCCTCCATGACGCGCCATATCTCCAGGAGGCCGGCCCGGATCTCGTCCTCCGTGCGCCAGGCCTTCTCGTTCTCCAGCATGAGGGAGGAGATGGAGAGGCCGGTCTCCCCGGCGAGGCGCAGCAGCTCGTCACCGGTGCGGAAGGGGTGCTTGAGGACGGTGTCGTCCGGGATGATCGGGTTCTCGCCGGCCACGGCGTCCTCGTCGACGACGAAACCGCCGCCCACCGAGTAGTACGTCTTCTCCAGGAGGGTGGCGCCCTCGCGGTCGTACGCGAGGACCGTCATCCCGTTGGCGTGGTAGGGCAGGGCCTTGCGCCGGTGCAGGACCAGCTGCTCGTCGGCGTCGAAGGGGACCTCGTGCACGCCGAGCAGACTGATGCGCCCCGAGGCGCGGATCTCCTCGACGCGTGCGTCGGCGCCCTCGACGTCGACCGTGCGGGGCGACTCGCCCTCCAGGCCGAGCAGCACGGCCTTGGGCGTGCCGTGGCCGTGGCCGGTCGCGCCGAGCGAGCCGTAGAGCTCTGCCCGTACGGACGCGGTGTGGACCAGCAGGCCCTCGTTCTTGAGGCGGCGGGCGAACATGCGGGCCGCGCGCATCGGGCCGACCGTGTGGGAACTGGACGGGCCGATACCGACCGAGAAGAGGTCGAAGACCGAGAGGGCCACGGGAGTACTCCTAAGGCGTTGGTGGACGTCGTTGTCCGCCGGGTGGTGCGGGACGGGCCGGTGGGCCCGGGAGCGCGGGGCAAAGGGGTGGGGGCACCGCGCTCACTGTGTTCAGTGTGCGCGGTGCCCCCACCCTGCGTGCAAACTGCGGGCGACTACTTGACGCCGGGGTACAGCGGGAACTTCTCGGCCAGCGCGATCACGCGGGCCTTGAGGGAGTCCGCGTCGTACGCGGGCTTCAGGGCGGCCGCGATGATCTCGGCGACCTCGGTGAAGTCCTCGGCCTGGAAGCCGCGGGTGGCCAGGGCGGGCGTACCGATGCGCAGACCCGAGGTGACCATCGGGGGCCGGGGGTCGTTCGGGATGGCGTTCCGGTTGACCGTGATACCCAGCTCGTGCAGCCGGTCCTCGGCCTGCTGGCCGTCCAGCTCGGAGTTGCGCAGGTCGACCAGGACCAGGTGGACGTCCGTGCCGCCGGAGAGGACGGAGACACCCACCTCGGTGACGTCCGGCTGCACCAGGCGCTCGGCGAGGATGCGGGCGCCGTCCAGGGTGCGCTGCTGGCGCTCCTTGAACTCGTCGGTCGCCGCGACCTTGAAGGAGACGGCCTTGGCCGCGATCACGTGCTCCAGCGGGCCACCCTGCTGACCGGGGAAGACCGCCGAGTTGATCTTCTTGGCGAGCTCCTGCGTCGACAGGATCACGCCACCGCGCGGACCGCCGAGGGTCTTGTGCGTGGTGGTCGTGACGACGTGGGCGTGCGGCACCGGGTTGGGGTGCAGACCCGCGGCGACCAGGCCCGCGAAGTGCGCCATGTCGACCATCAGGTACGCGCCGACCTCGTCCGCGACGCGGCGGAAGGCGGCGAAGTCCAGCTGGCGGGGGTAGGCGGACCAGCCGGCCACGATGAGCTTCGGCTTCGACTCCTTGGCGAGGCGCTCGACCTCGGCCATGTCCACGACACCGGTGTCGTCGACGTGGTACGGGACCACGTTGTAGAGCTTGCCGGAGAAGTTGATCTTCATGCCGTGGGTCAGGTGACCGCCGTGGGCCAGGTTCAGACCCATGATCGTGTCGCCCGGCTTCAGCAGCGCGAACATCGCGGCGGCGTTGGCCTGCGCACCCGAGTGCGGCTGGACGTTCGCGGCCTCGGCGCCGAAGAGCGCCTTGATGCGGTCGATCGCGATCTGCTCGACCACGTCGACGTGCTCGCAGCCGCCGTAGTAGCGGCGGCCGGGGTAGCCCTCGGCGTACTTGTTGGTGAGGACGGAGCCCTGCGCCTCCATGACCGCGACCGGAGCGAAGTTCTCCGAGGCGATCATCTCGAGGGTGGACTGCTGACGGTGGAGCTCGGCATCGACGGCGGCGGCGACGTCCGGGTCCAGCTCGTGGAGGGAGGAGTTGAGAAGCGACATCAGTTAAGTCCCTAAGGTCTCAGTTGCCGGAGAACGCGGTGTACTCGTCGGCGGAGAGAAGGTCCTTCGGCTCCTCCGCGACGCGCACCTTGAACAGCCAGCCGCCCTCGAAGGGAGCGGAGTTCACCAGCGACGGGTCGTCCACGACGTCCTGGTTGGCCGCGGTCACCTCGCCGGTCACCGGCGAGTACAGGTCGCTGACCGACTTGGTCGACTCCAGCTCTCCGCAGGTCTCGCCCGCGGTCACCGTGTCACCGACCTCCGGGAGCTGGGCGTAGACGACGTCACCGAGCGCGTTGGCCGCGAACTCGGTGATGCCGACCGCGGCCACGCCGTCCTCGAGGGCCGACAGCCACTCGTGCTCCTTGCTGTACCGCAGCTGCTGGGGGTTGCTCATGACCTGAATTCTCCTGTACGCGGGGGAGTGCTGATGAACGGTGGTCTTACGGTGTGAGACACGACTGCGTCACGTGCGCGGGTGCCGCGTCACTTGCGGCGCTTGTAGAAGGGCAGTGCCACGACCTCGTACGGCTCGTGCGTGCCCCGGATGTCGACGCCGACACCCTCGGTGCCGGGCTCGGCGTGCGCGGCGTCCACGTAGGCCATGGCGATCGGCTTGCCCAGGGTGGGCGACGGCGCACCGGACGTGACCTCGCCCACGACCTCTCCGCCGACGACGACGGGGAACCCGGCGCGCGGTACCCGGCGGCCCTCGGCGACCAGGCCGACGAGCTTGCGGGGCGGCGCGGTCTCCGCACGCGCGGCCGCGGCGGTCAGGGCCTCGCGGCCGACGAAGTCGCCCTCCTTCTCGAACTTCACGACCCTGCCCAGGCCCGCGTCGAAGGGCGTCAGCGCGGTGGTCAGCTCGTGCCCGTACAGCGGCATGCCCGCCTCCAGGCGGAGCGTGTCGCGGCAGGAGAGCCCGCAGGGGATCAGCGCGTACGGTGCGCCGGCCTCGGTGAGGGCCTTCCACAGCTGCTCGGCGTGGGCCGGGGCCACGAAGAGCTCGAAGCCGTCCTCGCCGGTGTATCCGGTACGGGCGATGAGCGCGGGGACACCGGCGACCGTCCCGGGGAGCCCGGCGTAGTACTTCAGTCCGTCCAGGTCGGCGTCCGTGACCGATTTCAGTACGGCGGGGGAGTCGGGGCCCTGGACGGCGAGCAGTGCGTACGCGTCGCGGTCGTCCCGCACCACGGCGTCGAAGCCGCCGACCCGCTCGGTGAGGGTGTCCAGGACGAGCTGGGCGTTGCCCGCGTTGGCGACGACCAGGTATTCGGGGGCCTCGGTCTCTCCGAGGCGGTAGACGATCAGGTCGTCCAGGATCCCGCCGTCCTCCGCGACGATCATCGTGTAGCGGGCCCGGCCCGTGCCGACGGTGGCGATGTTCCCGACCAGCGCGTAGCTCAGGAAGGCCGCCGCCTGCGGTCCGGTGACGGTGATCTCGCCCATGTGCGACAGGTCGAAGAGGCCGGCCCGGGTGCGTACGGCGTTGTGCTCCTCGCGCTCGCTGGCGTAGCGCAGCGGCATGTCCCAGCCCGCGAAGTCGGTCATGGTCGCGCCCAGGGAGCGATGCAGGGCATCGAGGGCGGTCAGGCGGGGGGCGGCGCTCGGGGCAGTGCTCATGGACATGGCTCCAGGGCATGACGACAGAGGGTGGTTCCCTCCCCATCTGTCATCGGAACCTGAGAGGTTCGCCGAGAGCCCCTGAAAGGGTCCTGACAGGGACGGCCCCGTCAGGGTCGGCTTGCACCTTGGGTGGAGCCGCGCAGCGGCCCGCTTTTCAGATCTGCCTCATCCACGCGGTACGGGGCCTGAGAGATTCAAGGGAGGAACTTGCTCCTTCGGCGCCCGGCGCACACAGTGACCGGGACTCTCCCGCGCGGATTCAAACGGCCGGTATGCAGTTGGCGGGGTCATCATCGCACGCATTGGGGGAGAGTGGGGCGTCCCGGTCCGTACGGGTGCCGACACCGACACGTGGAGCCGGAAGCGGTTGTGCCGCATTACCTTTTCTTTACACTTCTAGGGCAGGTCGGTGGGTGACTCGGCAGGGGGAAGGCGATGACGTTGCAGCGCTATGCGACAGCGGCGGGGGCGGCACTCGGTGCGATGCCCCGGCAGCCGGGCGTGCCCGCCCGCGAGCCGGTCGGCGGGGGTGCGCCGGTGGTGCGTGACCTGCGGGGCAAGGGCGGCCGCGGACCGCGCGGGCTGGACTTCGCGGCCGGTGACGTGGTGGTGGTCTCGGGGCTGCCCGGCAGCGGCAAGTCGACGCTGATCCGGCGGGCGGTCCAGGGGCACGCCATCGACTCGCAGGACACCAGGGACCGCTGGGCGGCCGTGCTGCCCGGATTACTCCCGTACGCCCTCTATCGCCCCCTGGTGCGCGCCGCGCACTACGCCGGGCTGTGGCGGGCCCTGCGGTCGGGCGGGTCCGTCGTCGTGCACGACTGCGGTACGCAGGCCTGGGTGCGGCGCTGGCTGGCGCGCGACGCCCGGCGCCGGGGCAGCACCCTGCACCTCGTGCTGCTCGACGTCACCCCCCGGGTGGCCCGGCAGGGGCAGCGGGAGCGGGGGCGCGGGGTCTCCGGATACGCGTTCGCCCGGCACCGGCGCGCGGTCGGCCGGCTGCTGCGCGACACCGAGAGCGGCCTGCTGCCACCGGGGTGCGCCTCGGCGGTGCTGCTCGACCGCGAGACGGCAGCGGCGATCGACCTGATCTCCTTCCCGGCTCCGCGGCCCCCGCAGGAGTAGTGGGGGAACGGTCGGCACCCGGCGGGCGCCGGAGGCGGGGAAAGTGCCGCCGGCGGCGTCACCGTTCGCATACGCACAGTTCGCACCCTGCCGGCACCCTGTCCGGAATCTGGACGGTGCGGTGGGACCGGAGGCCGCTCCCGCCTGCGGCACTGCCTTCGCGGCGCGAGCCGGTCTAGAGTTTCAGCCGCACCGCATGGCGAGAGAGGGACACAGACACCGTGGACATTCCGGCTCAGGCCCAGGCCCCGTATCCATCGCAGGGATGGCCGGCCAACGAGCTCGAAGAAGTGCTCAGCGCCTCGCTCGGCGTGCCCGGCGCGGGCGGACGGCTCGTCGAGGTGCTCGGCCGCAGCCATGTCTGGGTGCCCCTGCCGAACGGCGGCGGGCCGGACAGTGCCGATCTCGACCTGCCGACGGTCGAGATCGAGGGCGGCGCGTACATCCCCGTCTTCAGCTCCGAGGCGCAGTTCCTCCAGTGCGTCGGCTCCCATCTCTCCTTCACCGTCGCACCCGCCCGGGAGTTCGCCCGCGGACTCCCGCCGCAGCTCGGTATCGCGGTCAACCCGGGCGGCGCGGTCGGGATACCCCTGCCGCCACCCGCCGTCGCCGAGCTCTGCCGGGCCGGGCGCACCCCGCTGGACGGTTCCGCGAGCGGTGGCCGGGTGCGGCTGTACGAGCCGGACTGGAAGGAGGACCCCGTCGACTTCCTGTCCGCGGTGTCCGCCGAATTCCAGGCCACCGGCGTGGTGAGCACGGCACGCAGGGCGCTGGCCAGCATCGAGGGCGACAGCCCCGTCCTCTTCGTCGGCGTCGAGCTCGCCGTCCTGGACGCCACGGCGCAGAGCGTCCCGCTGGAGGCGCTCGGGCGGGCGCTGGGCCGCGTCCAGCTCCCCTGGCCGGTCAATCTCCTCCTGCTCGACGTGGCGCAGGACCCGGTCGGCGAGTGGATGCTGGAGAAGGTGCGCCCGTTCCACCGGCGCGACGGGCACTGAGGGCGGAGGTCCGCACCGCCACACGGCGTCGAGCCGGTGTCGGGGGCGGCGCATAAGCTGGTTGGATGACGAGGCCGCCCCGTGTGCCCGGGAGCGGCGCCACAGCACCGTGAAGCCTGCGGGAACAGCGGATCGAAGAGGGGCGGGACCCAGGGTGAGTGCGTCAGGCACCGCGGCGGCCGGGCAGGTCGAGCACATGCTGCGCCAAGTGGGCCCCGGGCGCCTCGACGCCTACGAGTCGCTGCTGCGGTCCCTGGCGGACGGCCAGGTCTGGATGCTGCTCTGGCACGGCACGGCGGGCTCCCCCGAAGCCCAGTACGGCAACATGGAGGTGGAGGGCCTGGGTTACGCCCCCTGCGTGACCTCCGCCCAGGAGCTCTCGGCGAGCGGCTGGAACAGGGCCCACGAGGTCACCACCGGTCGCGACATCGCCCGCGCCCTCTTCCCCGACCGCTGGGGCATCTGGCTCAATCCGCACGCTCCCGGCGGCGGACTGGGCATCCCCTGGCTGGACCTGCGCCGCGTCGCCACCGGTCTCGACCGGATGCCGGCGGGGCCGCTGAGGATCACCGAACCCGCCGTCGAGATCCCGCAGTTCTACGCCCTGCTGTCACAGAACGCCCACCGCACCCCCGCCGTCCGCGCGCTGCGCAGGGCCTGGGTGCAGCCGGCGCTCGGGGCCCCGTACCTGGCCATCGGGCTCGACCTCTACGACACCGGCAGGCCGTCCGTCGACGCGGTCCGCGCGATGATGCAGCAGTCGATCGGCGTGGTCCCCGACGGGCTTCCCGTCTCCACGGTCTCGATGTCCGACGAGTACGACCCGGTCGCGATGTGGCTGCAGGCCAACACCCGGCCGTTCTACGACCGCGAGGCGCACGCCCCGGCACCTGCCGCACCTGGTTACGGGTACCCGCCGGCCACCGGCCAGGCTCCGCGCGCCTACTGAGCAGGCGTCAGCGGGCACCTGCGACGACAGGGCAATTAGGCACCTGTTCAGCACTGTTGGGCGCCATGTCCGCTATAGCGGATTAGCGACCGAGAGGTCCGCTCAGCAAGCACGGCTGTCCGGATAACGGAAGCCCTCTGGCAGCATCACGTTTGAGCAAACATTCCCCGCCAGGTCTGGCGGGTGATCGCAAAGTGGTTGAAGACTCACTACAGCAGGTGCTCCATGCCCGGCGTATCCCTCTTTCAAACAGGGTTCGTTCGGCCAGGCACCGCCACATGAATCACGTGTTGATACGAGCCGCTACAGCGGCGGTCACAGGCCGGCCACCGTCGGCCGAGAGGGGTCTCCAGCGCAATGACGGCACCGATCGAGACCACCGGGGCGGATGTACGGCCCGAAACGGTGCTGGAAGGCGCCGGGCGCAAGGAGATCGAGGGCCGCTCGCTCGGCCGCATCGCCTGGACGCGCTTCAAGCGGGACAAGGCCGCGATGGCCGGTGGCATCGTTGTCGTGCTGCTGATCCTCACCGCCCTCCTGTCCAAGCCGCTCCAGTCGCTCCTGGGGCTCGACCCCAACGGGTTCAACCAGACCCTGGTCGACCCCGTCCTGCTGGCGCCCAAGGGCGCTCTGGGCGGCATCAGTTGGGACCACCCCCTCGGTGTCGAGCCGCAGACCGGGCGCGACATCCTGGCGCGCATCCTCGAGGGCTCCTGGGTCTCCCTCGTGGTCGCCGTGGGCTCCACGCTGCTCTCCGTCGTCATCGGCGTCGTCATGGGCGTCGTGGCCGGGTTCTACGGCGGCTGGGTGGACAGCTTCATCAGCCGCCTGATGGACACCTTCCTGGCCTTCCCGCTCCTCCTCTTCGCGATCTCCATCTCCGCCTCCCTGCAGGGCAACGCCTTCGGGTTGGAAGGCCTCACACTGCGGATCGCGGTCCTGATCTTCGTGATCGGCTTCTTCAGCTGGCCCTACATCGGCCGTATCGTCCGCGCGCAGACCCTGTCGCTGCGCGAGCGGGAGTTCGTCGAGGCCGCCAGGTCGCTCGGCGCACGCGGTCCGTTCATTCTCTTCCGCGAGCTGCTGCCGAACCTGATCGCGCCGATCCTCGTCTACGCGACGCTGCTGATCCCCACGAACATCCTCTTCGAGGCGTCCCTGTCCTTCCTCGGCGTGGGTATCGCACCGCCGCAGGCGTCCTGGGGCGGCATGCTCACGCAGGCGGTCGACCTCTACGAGGTGGACCCGATGTTCATGGTCATCCCCGGCATGGCGATCTTCATCACCGTGCTGGCCTTCAATCTGCTGGGGGACGGGCTGCGTGACGCACTCGACCCTCGTGGCAAGTAATCGCGGCAGTGCCGCACCGGACTAGCGAGGGGGCTTTCCTCAGCATGCAGAACAGAAAGACAGCAGCGGCCATAGCCGTGGCCGTAGCGGTGTCGCTCGGCGCATCGGCGTGCAGCAGCAGTGACTCGGGCGGTGACAGCAACGGCGGTGGGGGCAACGCCAAGGCGGACGCCGCGCTGACGAGCATCGTCAACGCGACCGACAAGAAGGGGGGGACGGTCACGTACGAGCACTCCAGCGGACCGGACTCCCTGGACCCGGGCAACACGTACTACGGCTGGGTGCAGAACTTCTCCCGCCTGTACGCCCGTGCCCTGGTGACGTTCAAGCCGGCCGCCGGCAAGGAGGGCCTGGAGGTCGTCCCGGACCTCGCCACGAGCCTCGGCAAGGCCAGCGCGGACGCCAAGACCTGGACGTACACGCTCCGCGAGGGCGTGAAGTTCGAGGACGGCACCGAGATCACCTCGAAGGACGTCAAGTACGCCGTCGAGCGCTCCAACTTCGCGCCGGAGGCCCTGTCCAACGGCCCGACGTACTTCAAGGCCTACCTCGACGGCGGCGACAAGTACAAGGGTCCGTACAAGGACAAGTCGCCCGAGGGCCTCAAGTCCATCGAGACCCCGGACGACCACACGATCGTCTTCAAGCTGAACAAGCCGTTCGCGGACATGGACTACCTCGCCGCGTTCTCGCAGACCGCGCCGATCCAGCAGAAGGCCGACACGGGCGCCAGCTACGTCCAGAAGATGGTCTCCTCGGGTCCGTACAAGTTCTCGGCGTACGACGAGAGCAAGGGCGCGACGCTCGTCCGGAACCCGGAGTGGGACCCGAAGACGGACCCGATCCGCAAGGCGCTGCCGGACAAGATCGAGCTGAAGCTCAACGTCAACCCCACCACGGTCGACGACCACCTGCTCAACGACGTGACCACCGCGGACGTCAACGGCACGGGTCTGCAGTCCAAGACCCAGCCGAAGGTCCTGGTCAAGGCCGCGGAGAAGGCGAAGACGGACAACCCGTACGCCGGCGCCCTCCAGTACATGGCGCTGAACGTCAACGTGAAGCCGTTCGACAACGTCGAGTGCCGCAAGGCCGTCCAGTACGCGGTCGACAAGCAGAGCCTCATCGACTCGATCGGCGGCTCGGTCAAGGGCGACCCGGCCACCACGGTCATCCCGCCCACCGTCGCCGGTTACAAGAAGTTCGACCTGTACCCGACCGAGGGCAACAAGGGTGACGTCGCCAAGGCGAAGGAGCACCTGACCAAGTGCGGTCAGCCCAAGGGCTTCAAGACCACGCTGACGGCGCGCTCGGACCGTCCTGACGAGATCACCGCCGCCACGCAGCTCCAGGGCAGCCTGAAGGCGATCGGCATCACCGCCGAGATCAAGCAGTTCCCGTCGGACAAGTACTTCACCGACTTCGCGGGTGTTCCCGAGTGGGTCCACAAGAACAACGCGGGCATGATGATGATGCAGTGGGGCGCCGACTGGCCGACCGGCTTCGGCTTCCTCGACCAGATCGTGAACGGCACGGCCATCAAGCCGTCCGGTGGCACGAACCTGATGGAGCTCGACGACAAGGGCGTCAACGAGGCCCTCGTCAAGGGCATCGGCACCGTGGACACCACGGCGCGCAACGCCGCGTGGGGCGAGGTCGACCAGAAGGTCATGGAGAACGCCTCGGTCGTTCCGCTCGTCTACCGCAAGAACCTGCTCTACCGCCCGGACTCCGCGGCGAACGTCACGGTCACGGACGCGTACCTCGGCATGTACGACTACGTGCTGATGACGTCCACCAAGTAACACCTGTTCATCGACAGCATCCCCTGAAAGGCAGGTGAAGGCGCCGGGCCGGCGGGCGTACCCCGTCCGCCCGCCCGGCGCCGCACGGCTGTGGCTGCGTACATCATCCGACGCGTATTCGCCGCGGTGTTGCTGCTGCTGGTGGTCAGCGCAGTCACGTTCGCGATCTTCTTCCTGGTCCCCCGCCTCGGTGGGCAGACCCTCGACTCGATGGCCGCCCAGTACGTCGGGAAGAGCCCCGACCCGGACGTCATCGCCGCGGTCAAGAAGAACCTGGGGCTCGACCAGCCCCTCTACCTCCAGTACTGGAACTTCATCAAGGGCATCGTCGTCGGCGCCGACTACCAGTTCGGTCCCGACCCGGTCACCTGCAACGCCCCGTGCTTCGGCTACTCCTTCAAGACGCACACCGAGATCTGGCCGCAGCTCGTCGACCGCATCCCGGTCACGCTGTCGCTGGCCGTCGGTGCCGCGGTCATCTGGGTCGTCTCCGGTGTCGCGATCGGCGTCGTCTCCGCCCTGAAGCGGGGCTCGTTCTTCGACCGCCTCTCCATGGGCGTCGCGCTCGCCGGTGTCTCGCTCCCGATGTTCTTCACCGGTCTCGTGGTGCTGGCGCTGTTCGGCAACGGGGAGTACGTACCGTTCGCCGACAGTCCGGTCGAATGGGCCGGCAGCCTGGTGCTGCCCTGGTGCACGCTCGCCCTCCTGTACTCCGCGCTCTACGCCCGGCTCACCCGGGCCGGGATGCTGGAGACGATGGGCGAGGACTACATCCGGACCGCACGGGCCAAGGGCCTCAAGGAACGCAAGGTGGTCGTCAAGCACGGGCTGCGCTCGGCGCTCACCCCGCTCGTCACGATCTTCGGCATGGACTTCGCGCTGCTGCTCGGTGGCGCGGTCATCACCGAACGGGTCTTCTCCTTCCAGGGGCTGGGTGCCTTCGCCATCCAGGGCGTGACCACCGCCGACCTGCCCAAGGTGATGGGCGTGACCCTGGTCGCCGCCTTCTTCATCGTCATCTGCAACCTGCTGGTGGACCTCGTGTACGCCGCGATCGACCCCCGGGTGAGGCTCTCATGAGCGACGCAATCAAGAAGGACACCCCGGCGGCGGACACCACCGTCCCGGCCCCGCGGTCCGGCGAGGGCCACGAGTTCCTCTCCGTACGCAACCTCAGCGTCCACTTCGACACCGACGACGGCCTGGTCAAGTCCGTCGACGGCGTCAGCTTCGACCTGAAGGCCGGCCAGACCCTCGGCATCGTCGGCGAGTCCGGCTCCGGCAAGTCCGTGACCTCCCTGGGGATCATGGGCCTGCACACCTCGGAGCGGGCCCGGATCGGCGGTGAGATCTGGCTCGACGGCGAGGAGCTCATCGGCGCCGGCCCCGAGCGCGTACGCAAGCTGCGCGGCCAGAAGATGGCCATGATCTTCCAGGACCCGCTGTCGGCCCTGCACCCCTACTACAGCATCGGCGCGCAGATCGTCGAGGCCCACCGGGTCCACAACAAGGTCGACAAGAAGACCGCGAAGAAGCGCGCGATCGAGATGCTCGACCGCGTGGGGATCCCCGAGCCGCACCGCCGGTACGACGACTACCCGCACCAGTTCTCCGGCGGTATGCGCCAGCGCGCCATGATCGCGATGGCCCTGGTCAACAACCCGCAGCTGCTCATCGCGGACGAGCCGACGACCGCCCTCGACGTCACCGTCCAGGCGCAGATCCTCGACCTCATCCGCGACCTGCAGAAGGAGTTCGGCTCCGCGGTCGTCATGATCACCCACGACCTCGGCGTCGTCGCCGAGATCGCGGACCACCTGCTCGTGATGTACGCGGGACGCTGCATCGAGCGCGGCAGTGCCGAGAAGGTCTTCTACCAGCCCCAGCACCCCTACACGTGGGGGCTGCTCGGCTCGATGCCGCGCATCGACCGGGAGCAGACCGAGCGGCTCATCCCCGTCAAGGGCTCGCCGCCCAGCCTCATCAACGTCCCGTCGGGCTGCGCCTTCCACCCGCGCTGCCCGTACGCCGACGTCCCGCCGGACAACATCACCCGCACCGAGCGTCCGGAGCTGCAGCAGGTCAGCGACGGGCACTACTCCGCGTGCCACATGTCGCGTGAGCAGCGCGACCGGATCTGGACCGAAGAGATTGCGCCGAAGCTGTGACTGATCTGAACAAGAGGACTCCCGCGTCTCCCGCGGCCGGGTCGGACGGATCCGGGTCGGAGCCGCTCCTCAAGGTCGACGGCCTGGTCAAGCACTTTCCGATCACCAAGGGCGTGCTGAAGCGCAAGGTCGGAGCGGTCCAGGCCGTGGACGGGCTCACCTTCGACGTGCGCCCCGGGGAGACCCTGGGCGTCGTCGGTGAGTCGGGCTGCGGCAAGTCGACCATGGGCCGGCTGGTGACCCGTCTGCTGGAGCCGACCGGCGGCACGGTCGAGTTCCAGGGGCGCGACATCACGCACATGTCCGCGGGACGTCTGCGGCCGATGCGCCGCGACATCCAGATGATCTTCCAGGACCCGTACGGCTCGCTGAACCCGCGCCACACGGTCGGCGGGATCGTCGGCACCCCCTTCCGGCTCCAGGGCGTCAAGCCCGAGGGCGGCGTGAAGGCGGAGGTCCAGCGGCTGCTGGAGCTCGTGGGGCTCAACCCCGAGCACTACAACCGCTACCCGCACGAGTTCTCCGGCGGCCAGCGCCAGCGCATCGGCATCGCGCGGGCGCTCGCACTGAAGCCGAAGCTGGTCGTCGCCGACGAGCCGGTCTCGGCGCTGGACGTGTCGATCCAGGCGCAGGTGGTGAACCTGCTGGACGACCTCCAGGACGAGCTCGGGCTCACATACATGATCATCGCGCACGACCTGTCGGTCATCCGCCACGTCTCGGACCGGATCGCGGTCATGTACCTCGGCAAGATCGTCGAGCTCGCGGACCGCACGTCGCTGTACGAGGCGCCGATGCACCCGTACACCAAGGCGCTCATGTCGGCGGTTCCGGTCCCCGACCCTCGCCGGCGTGGCGCCAAGAGCGACCGCATCCTGCTCAAGGGCGATGTCCCGTCGCCGATCTCGCCGCCGTCCGGCTGCCGCTTCCACACCCGGTGCTGGAAGGCCACGCAGATCTGCGGGACGACCGAGCCGCCGCTGCTCCAGCTGAAGACCGGGCACCAGGTGGCGTGCCACCACCCGGAGAACGGTGAGGACCAGGCACCGGGGGACGCGCCGCTCGTCGCGGACGTCATCACGGTGAAGTCGACGTCCGTCGCGGTGGCGGAGGAGGCCGTCGCGACTGACGGGAACGGAAAGCCCGCCGAGCCCGTGGCGTCGGACGAGCCGGTTGTCGAGCCGTCCGCGTCGGACGAGTCGGTTGTCCAGCCGTCCGCGTCGGACGAGCCGGCAGCAGCCACGGCCGCGTCGGACGAGCCCGGCACGGCGCCCGAACCGGGCGCGGAGGAAGCGCCGGAGCGGTCCGCCGAACCCGCCTCCGACGGGGACGGCGAGCCCTCTGCCGCGCCGTCCAAGGGTGCGGAGGCCGGGCCGAAGGAGTAGTACCGGCACAATTGCCCGGTGCTCAACGAACTCTTCACCCCCTCCGTCCAGCATGCGCTCGACATCGTGGGAATCTTCGTCTTCGCGATCTCGGGCGCCCTGCTCGCCGTACGCAAGAACTTCGATGTCTTCGGCATCGCGGTCCTCGCCGAGGTGACAGCGCTGGGCGGGGGGATCTTCCGTGACGTGATGATCGGCGCGATCCCGCCGGCGGCGTTCACGGATCTCGGCTACTTCCTGACCCCGCTGATCGCCGCCTGCCTGGTCTTCTTCCTGCACCCGCACGTGGAGCGCATCCAGGTCGGCGTCAATGTCTTCGACGCCGCGGGGCTGGGGCTCTTCTGCGTGGCGGGCACGGTCAAGGCGTACGACTACGGCCTCGGCCTGACCTCCTCGGCCGCCCTCGGGCTGGCCACCGCCGTCGGCGGGGGCGTGCTGCGTGACGTCCTGGCCAACGAGGTGCCCTCGCTGCTGCGCTGGGACCGCGACCTGTACGCGGTGCCCGCGATCGTCGGCTCCGTCATGGTGGTCCTCTGTATCCGTTTCGAGGCCCTCAACGCCTACACCAGCGGCGCCGCCGTGGTCACCGCGTTCGTCCTGCGGCTGCTGGCCATGCGCTTCCACTGGCGGGCCCCGCGGGCCTACAACAGGCGCTCGGCCACGGCGGAGGAGAATCCTGCCGTCATCTGACGGCAACAAAAAGCTACCGCTCAGTAACAGGATCGGTGTACGGTGCATGCCATGGCACAGGCAGCAGCGCAGGAGTCGCGCACGGTACAGGCGACCATCGGTGACAGCGAGTTCGACCGCGACACCGCAGTCACTCTCCGGGAGGAAGGCGTCTACGACGCGGAGCTCTCGGCGGGGTGGACGATCATCCACGCCGTCAACGGCGGCTACCTGCTCGCCATGCTCGGCCGCGCGCTCGGCGAGGCGCTTCCGCACTCCGACCCCTTCTCGGTCTCCGCCCACTACCTGACGGCGTCCGTGCCCGGCCCCGCCGTGATCCGCACCCAGGTCGTCCGCACCGGCCGCACCCTGTCCACCGGCGAGGCCTCCCTGTTCCAGTTCGCGGAGGACGGCTCGGAGATCGAGCGCATCCGGGTACTGGCCACCTACGGCGAGCTGGACTCGCTGACCGACGAGATCCGTACGACCGCCCTGCCGCCGGCCATCCCGCCCCTGGACCAGTGCCTCGGGGCGAGCGACGGTACGGCGCCGATCCCCGGCAGTTCCGCCATCACCGAGCGGCTCGACATCAAGCTCGACCCGGCGACGGTGGGCTGGGCCGTGGGCGCTCCCTCGGGCAAGGGGGAGATGCGGGGATGGTTCGGGCTCGCGGACGGCCGTGACGCGGACCCGCTCTCGCTGCTGCTCACGGTCGACGCACTGCCGCCGACCTCCTTCGAGCTGGGGCTGAAGGGCTGGACCCCCACCATCGAGCTCACCACCCACATCCGGTGCCGCCCGGCCCCCGGCCCCCTGCGCGTCTCCATCACCACCCGCAACCTCGCGGGCGGGTTCCTGGAGGAGGACGCGGACGTCTGGGACAGCGCCGACCGGCTCGTCGCCCAGTCCCGCCAGCTGGCCCGCGCGCCCCGCAGGTGAGCCCCGCGCCGTGACGCAGGGGTGAGCCCCGCGCCGTGACGGTGCGTACGCGCCGTCCACCGGACCGGGCGCGCCCCTGCGCGTTCAGTCGGCGGTCACGGAGCCGTACGCAGGAAGCGGGTGAGCGCCGCGGTGAGCTCGGCGGGCGCGTCCTCCTGGACCAGATGTCCCGCGCCGTCGATCAGCCGCAGCTCGGCACCGGGGATCATCCCGGCCAGCTCATGGCCGCGAGCCACCGGGATCCAGGTGTCCTCCGTGCCCCAGCAGATGAGGACGGGCAGATCCAGCTCTCCGTAGCGGTGCTGGATCTCGTCGGTGAACCGCTGGTCGTTCTGGGCGATCTGCCGGTAGAACGCGGGCTGACCGGCCTCGGTGCACCAGGGGGCGACGAGCCGGTCCAGCACGGCCGGATGCAGCCCCTGGTGGCTGGCCGAGGCGATGTACTCGGTCACCAGCGCCCGGTGCAGGTCCGGCGGCAGCTCGCCGAAGACCTCGGCCCGGCCGCCGAGCAGCCGGTAGGCGGGGGAACCCCACGGGGCCAGCGCCACCGGGTCGACCAGGGCCAGGCGCCGGTAGCGGGCGCCGTGCAGGAGGCGGGCGCGCAGGGCGACGCAGCCCCCGAAGTCGTGGGCGGCCACGGCCGGTTCGTCCAGCCTCCAGTGGGCGAGGAGCTCGGTGAGCACCCGGGCCTGGGCCCGCAGCGACACGTCCTGCCCGGCGAACTGTGCGGAGCAGCCGTAACCCGGCAGGTCCCACACGTACACCCGGTGGTCCTGAGCCAGCCCCCGGGCGATGCCGCGCCAGACGTACGAGGAGAAGGGCGTGCCGTGCACCAGGACGACGGCCGGGGCGTCCTCGGGGCCGAGGGCGGCCCAGTGCACCTCCCCCGAGGAGGAGGCGAAGGTCCGGTCCGGTGTCCAGTCGCTCATGGCGCCGACCCTACGGCCTGTCCAGCCAGTGGGCCCGGCCCAGAGTGACGAGGCGCAGCCTGCGCCGCGCCACCCGGACGACCTCCTGCTCGCCCTGAGCGCCCGCGTCCAGCAGGGCCGACGCGGTGAGCACCATGTGGTCGACGTACAGGCCGCCGAGCATGAGCAGGTCCTCCCTGTCCCAGCCCGCCGACTCCGGTTCCGCGCCGAGGACGTGGGCCACCTCCTCGGCGAAGCCGCGCAGCTGGGCGGCGATGGCCTCGCGGACCTGGCCCACGCCGCCGTGCTGCTCGCGGGCGATGAAGCGGAAGTGGGCCGGCTGCGCCGCGACATGACGGGCTATCAGCCCGACGCTGCGGTCGAGCCGCTCCTCGCTGTCCCCCGTGTCGGCGAGGATCGCACCGATCATGCCGTGCAGGCTCCCGAGGGTCTCCTCGACGAGGGCCACGCCCAGTGCCGCCGTGCCGTCGAAGTGGCGGTAGAAGGCGGTCGGGGTCACCCCCACGGCCCGCGTCACCTCGCGCAGGCCGAGGCTGCTCAGGCTCTGGTGCTCCAGAAGCTCCAGCGCCGCGTCGAGCAGCGCCTGACGCGTTCTCAGCTTCTGGGCCTGGCGGATGCCGATGGTGTGACTCATGCCATTCAGTAAACAACCGTTCTCCGAGTCTTGGAAGGGGTGCAGGGTCTAGACTCATGAGTCAGTGAACAGTCGTACTCTCAAAGCTCGCAGAAAGGCCGGACATGTTCGTGCTCGTCGCCGCCCTGCTCCTGCTGGGGGTCGTCCTCGGAGCGGTGGCGCACCTCCCGCTCCCCGTGGCCCTGGCCGCCGCCGCCGTGATCGGCCTCTGGCTCGCGGTCTTCGGCGCCCGTGAGCGTCTCGCCCGCCGCACCCGCTGAGGAAGGAGTCCACACCATGGCACTCACCACCGCACGCGCCGCATCGCGTGACGCCCGCTCCACCGGCACCGGCCCTACCGGCCCCGCAGGTGCCGGGTCCGCCGGTACGCCGTCCACCGGCAGGCGCCCGGCCTCCCGGGAGGCCGACGGTCTCGCCGTCGCCTCGTTCGTGCTCGGGCTGCTCGGCCTGCTCGTGATGAACATCGTGCTCGGGCCGGTCGCCATCGTCATGGCGCTGCTGGCTCTCGCCCGGTCCACCGCCCGCCGTGGCCGCGCCCTGCTCGGCCTGGCCCTCGGGGTCGCGGACCTGGCCGTCCTCGCCGTGCTGGTCACCGCCAACGGCACGGTCTCCTGGAGTCTGACCGGATGACCGGCTGACCGGCGAACGGGCGGGCGGAGTGCCCGTGCGCGGTCCCTACGCGCGGACCGACCGCCAGATCTGCTCCGGCAGGAGGCGCGCGGCCTCGTCGAGGTCGACGTCGCCGATGCCCGACAGCGATCTGCGTGCGACGGCCACGACCGGCCCCATGACGAGGGACTCGACCAGGGGCGGCGGCAGCGGGGCGAGCTCCCCGGACTCGGTGCGGAGCCTGATCCAGCGGCCCACCTCGGAGACCCTGGCTTCCTGGGCGTCGCGGAACTCCCTGCCCCGGGCCATGCTCTTGCGGTCGGCGAGGGGGGAGTGCAGGAGCAGGGCGGGGCCGGGGTGTTCCCGTACGAAGGCCAGGTAGGCCTCCACGGCGCCGGCGACACCCGCACGCGCCGTGGAGGCGCCCTGCAGGGCTTCGGTCAGCTCTCCCAGCAGCCGGTCCAGCCAGCGGTGGCTGAGGGTGCCGATCAGGCCGTCGAGGCTGCCGAAGTGGTGGTAGAGGCTGCCCAGGCTGACACCGCTGGCCCGGATGACTGCGTCGACCGTGAGGCCCCGCTCGCCCGACTCGACGAACACGCGCAGTGCGGCGTCCAGGAGCAGATCGGAAGTGACCTCGCCGCGGTGCTGCTTGGGGCTCATCGAGTGGCCGTCCTGTGGTTCGTGAGGCGGAGCTCTGCCGCCGTGAACTTCTGGAGTGCTGTTCTAGAAAGTGCTTCCGCTTGCAGTATCCACCGGCGCTGGGGGACGGCCCGGCACAAGTCGCGCCACGGGCTCGTAGAATCGGGTCCACCATGGCTTACCTCGACCACGCCGCGACCACGCCGATGCTTCCGGAGGCGATCGCGGCGATGACCGCGCAGCTCGCCGTCACCGGCAACGCGTCCTCCCTGCACGCTGCCGGGCGCCGGGCCCGCCGTACCGTCGAGGAGTCCAGAGAGACCCTCGCCGAAGCGCTCGGCGCACGCCCCAGCGAGGTGGTCCTGACCTCCGGCGGCACCGAGGCCGACAACCTCGCAGTGAAGGGCCTCTACTGGTCCCGCCGCGACGCCGATCCCCGGCGCACCCGTGTCCTCGCCAGCCCCGTGGAGCACCACGCCGTCCTCGACGCCGTGGACTGGCTGGCCGGGCACGAGGGCGCCACCGTGGAATACCTCCCGGTGGACACGTACGGGCGGGTGCATCCGGACGTGCTGCGCGAGGCGCTCGCCCGCAACCCCGACGACGTCGCCCTGGTCACCGTGATGTGGGCCAACAACGAGATCGGCACCATCATGCCGATACGTGAACTGGCCGAGGTGGCCGGTGAGTTCGGCGTGCCCATGCACGCCGACGCGGTGCAGGCGTTCGGGCAGCTGGAGGTCGACTTCGCCCGCTCGGGGCTGGCCGCCATGACGCTCAGCGCGCACAAGATCGGCGGCCCGGTCGGCATCGGCGCCCTGCTGCTCGGCCGCGACCAGACCCCCGTACCCGTCCTGCACGGCGGTGGGCAGGAGCGGCACGTGCGCTCCGGCACCCTCGACGTGCCCGCCGTGGCCGCGTACGCCGTGGCGGGACGGCACGCCGCCGACGGGCGCGAGCGCTTCGCCCGCGAGATCGGCGCGCTCCGCGACGAGCTGGCCGCCGCCGTGCTGAAGGCCGTCCCCGAGGCGATCCTCGGCGGCGACCCGGCTCCCGGCGGGCGGCTGCCCGCCAACGCCCACTTCACCTTCCCCGGCTGCGAGGGCGACTCCCTCCTGCTGCTGCTCGACGCCCAGGGCATCGAGTGCTCCACCGGTTCCGCCTGCACCGCCGGCATCGCGCAGCCCAGCCACGTGCTGCTGGCTACGGGCACCGACCCCGCCCTGGCGCGCGGCACGCTGCGCTTCTCGCTCGGCCACACCTCGACCCGGCAGGACGTGGAGGAGCTCGCGCGGGCCATCGGCCCCGCGGTCGAGCGGGCCAGGACGGCGGGGCTCAGCTAGCCCGCACCCCGGCTGTGGACGCCGCGCGCACGAGCTTCATGTAGCGGGGCCAGTCCCAGTGCGGTCCGGGATCGGTGTGATCCGTGCCGGGCACCTCGACGTGCCCGATGATGTGCTCCCGGTCCACCGGGATCCCGTACCGCTTGCATATCGCGGCCGTCAGCCGGGCGGACGACGCGTACATCTCGGCGGTGAAGTCCTGGGGGCGGTCGACGAAGCCCTCGTGCTCGATGCCGACGCTGCGCTCGTTGAACGAGCGGTTGCCCGCGTGGTACGCCACGTCTAGCTCGCGGATCATCTGCGTCACCCGGCCGTCCTGCCGGACGATGTAGTGCGTCGCCGCCTGGTGCGCGGGGTCCTGGAAGACCTTGACCGCGCTCGCGTAGCTGCCCTGGGTGACATGGACGATCACCCGGTCCACGCCGTAGTCGTCGGGGCGGTCGGCCCGCCGCCAGTTCGCCTCGGAGGCGGCCACCCAGCGCGCCGGGGAGTAGTCCAGCTCTCCGGCCTCGCGAGGCTTCTCCACGCCCGGCACCCGCCACCACACGCGCCGGATCTCCTCCGCGGCCAGCACGGCCGTGCCCGCTGCCGCGACACCGCCGCCGATCAGCAGTGAGCGCCGGCTGATGCCGTGACCGGGGCTTTTACCCGATCCGCCGGCACTCCCGTTGTTCCCCATGTGCTCCTCAACGCTTATCCGCGAGCATTCGGTTCCCGGCGCCCCGTACTCTGGTGAAGCTATGACTCAGACCTCCCAGCGCCCCCTCCGCGTGCTCGCCGCCATGTCGGGCGGAGTCGACTCCGCCGTCGCGGCGGCCCGAGCCGCCGAGGCAGGCCACGACGTGACCGGTGTGCACCTCGCACTCTCCGCGAACCCGCAGTCCTTCCGTACGGGCGCCCGCGGCTGTTGCACCATCGAGGACTCCCGGGACGCCCGTCGCGCGGCCGACGTCATCGGCATCCCGTTCTACGTCTGGGACCTGGCGGAACGCTTCCGCGAGGACGTCGTGGACGACTTCGTCGCGGAGTACGAGGCGGGGCGCACGCCCAACCCCTGCCTGCGCTGCAACGAGAAGATCAAGTTCGCCGCACTGCTCGACAAGGCGCTGGCGCTCGGCTTCGACGCGGTGTGCACCGGCCACTACGCGACGGTCGTGCTCAACGAGGACGGCACCCGGGAGATGCACCGCGCCTCGGACATGGCCAAGGACCAGAGCTACGTCCTCGGCGTCCTGGACGAGAAGCAGCTCGCCCACGCGATGTTCCCGCTCGGTGACACCCTCACCACCAAGGACGAGATCCGGGCCGAGGCCGAGCGCCGGGGCCTGGCGGTCGCCAAGAAGCCCGACAGCCACGACATCTGCTTCATCGCCGACGGAGACACCCAGGGCTTCCTGGCCGGCCGCCTCGGCGGCCCGGCGGAGGGCGACATCCTCGACGAGGAGGGTGCGAAGGTGGGCACCCACGAGGGTGCGTTCGGCTTCACCATCGGCCAGCGCAAGGGCCTTCGCATCGGCCACCCCGCCCCCGACGGCAAGCCCCGCTACGTCCTGGACATCTCCCCGGTGAACAACACGGTGACGGTCGGCCCGGTCGAAGCCCTCGACGTCACGGCCCTCACCGCGATCAGGCCCCGCTGGTGCGGTACCGCCCCCGAAGGGCCCGGTACCTACACCGCCCAGCTCCGCGCCCACGGCGGGGAGACCGAGGTGACGGCGGAGCTGGTCGACGGCACCCTGTCCGTCGCCTTCACCGAGCCGGTCCGGGGCGTCGCCCCCGGCCAGGCGGTGGTGCTCTACGACGGGACGCGCGTCGTCGGCTCCGCGACGATCGCGACGACGGTGCGCCGGGAGAAGGCCGCGGCGGCCGGCTGACACGTCCGGGCCGGGTCGCTCCCCTGCGACGACCCGGCCCTGCTTCATGGCCCCTGTCAGGACGCGGTGCGCAGGACCCTGTCCCGGGAGAAGAAGTCCGACAGGACGGGGGCGATCACATGGGGTGCCAGCTCGCGGGTCTGCCCCGTCAGGGTGCGGTGCCTGGCCCTGGGGATCGCGGCGGCCAGGGCGAGGGTCGTCTCCTGGGCCTGGGCGGTGCTGAAGCCGCCCGTCACCACCAGGGTGCGTGCCGTGAGGGACGCGAGCCTGCCGGTGGGCACCGAACCGTCCCCCAGCAGCGCGTCGTCGTACGCGAGGGTGTGCGCCACCGCTTCGAGGCCGGGCCACAGCGGGGCGCGCCGCATGCGGGCGATCGTCGCCTCCGGGACGCCGGTGCGGGACAGGTACAGCTCGACGGCGCCGCCCCGGTCACCGCTCGCCAGCAGCCGGTGCAGCAGCGCCGTGCAGCGGGACTTGTACAGGAGACCGGTGGTGCCGGGGGTGTACGGCGGCTCGTAGACCGCGAGCAGGTCCACCGGCAGCCCCGCTGCGTGCGCCTCCAGGGCCAGCGCCCCGCCCGACAGCATCCCGAACAGCGAGACGCGCTCACCGGCCGCGGCCGCGACCGCCGCCAGGTCCTCGATCTCGCGGCGGAGCGCGTACGGTCCGCCGTCGCCGCTGGCGCCGCGGCCCCGGCGGTCGTACGTGACGACCGTGAAGCGCGGGGCCAGCAGAGAGGCCAGCGGCGCCTCGTCGGCCGCTGTGCTCAGGGCCCCGCCGACCAGGATCACCGGCGGCCCGTCGCCGCGGCGGCGATACGCGATCGACGTGCCGTCACGGGAGAGAGTCTTGTCCATGTGAGGGTGGACTGCCGGGCCCCGGGAAACTCATCGCAGCCGCCGGGAAAGTTTTCTGACGGTCAGTCGGATGCCACCGCCGTCAGTCGGGGACCACCTCCGTGGCGTAGAAGCAGAAGTGGTCCCTGATCGCGGCGACTTCCTCCTTGGGATCCGGATAGGCCCAGACGAGGTCCGACGCCCCGGGCAGAGACCAGTACGACGCGTCCCCCTTGAACGGACAGTGCGTACGGGTGTCCGAGGACGACAGCAGGTCGGTGCGGACGTCCTCGGGCGGCAGGTAGTAGCGGTCGGGGCAGCCCGTCTCGCGCAGCACCAGCGGGCGGCGGCTGTCGGCGAGCACCTGCCCCTCGTGCACCGCCCGCACGTGCACGGCGGCGGGTTCGACGGTGATGGTGTGTCCTGTGATGGAGGCCATACCTGCTTCAGCCCCGCGGCAGGCCGGTTTCTTCCCGCGCCGGGAGACGGTCGTACGGTGTCCGTATGAACATCTGTGTCTTCCTCTCCGCAGCCGACCTCGACGACCGCTACACCGTGCCCGCGCGCGAATTCGCCGAACTGCTGGGCCGGGGCGGACACACCCTGGTCTGGGGAGGCTCGGAGAGCGGGCTGATGAAGGTCGTCGCGGACGGGGTGCAGGAGGCGGGCGGGCGGCTCGTCGGCGTGTCGGTGGACTTCCTCGCCGCCAAGGCGCGGACGAACGCCGACGAGATGGTGATCGCCAAGGACCTGGCGGAGCGCAAGGCACTGCTCCTGGAGAAGTCCGACGCGATCGTGATCATGGTGGGCGGCACGGGCACGCTCGACGAGGCGACGGAGATCCTGGAGCTCAAGAAGCACGGCAAGCACACCAAGCCCGTCGTCCTGCTGAACACCGCCGGCTTCTACGACGGCCTGCACCAGCAGTTCCTGCGCATGGAGGACGAGGGCTTCCTGCCGCTGCCCCTGACCGAACTGGTCTTCTTCGCCAAGGACGGCGTCGGGGCGCTGGCCTACCTGGAGGAGTCCGCCGGTCAGCAGTGATGCGAGCATGAGGGCATGCCTACTCACCTCATCACCGGCGCCGGCTCCGGTATCGGCGCGGCCGTCGCCCGCCGCCTCCTGGAGCGCGGCGACGAGCTCGTGCTGCTGGCCCGGGACGCCGGACGCGCCAGGGAACTGGCCGCCCTCCACCCCGGTGCCCGCACACTCGTCGGCGACCTCGGCAACCCCGACCGGCTCTCCTGGGCGTTCGGGCAGCAGACCATGCCCGACCGCCTCGACTCGCTGCTGCACATCGCGGGCGTCGTCGAGCTCGGCACGATCGGCGACCTCACGCCCAAGGCCTGGCACTTCCAGCTCAACGCCAACCTGGTCTCCCCGGCGGAGCTGACGCGTCTGCTGCTGCCCCAGCTGCGCGTCGCCCAGGGCCAGGTCGTCTTCGTCAACTCCGGCGCCGGGCTCGCGGCGCACGCCGAGTGGGGCGCGTACGCGGCGAGCAAGCACGGACTCAAGGCGCTCGCCGACTCCCTGCGCCACGAGGAGCACGGCAACGGTGTCAGGGTCACCTCCGTCTATCCCGGCCGCACCGCCAGCCCGATGCAGGCCAAGGTCCACCAGCAGGAGGGCAAGGAGTACGACGCCTCGCGCTGGATCGACCCGGAGTCGGTGGCCACCACGATCCTGCTCGCGCTCGACCTCCCGCGGGACGCCGAGGTCAACGACCTGACGGTCCGTCCCGGCCGCTGAGACCGGCCGTCGGGACACGGTTCCGGTGGTCCCGCACCCGGCCGCCGGGAGCCCGTCCCCCGGACCCGTACGCTTTCCGCGTGAGCGAGAAGAGCGGGTTCAGTGCGAGTGCGGCCACCGGGATCGGATCCATGCCGGGGGGAGACGCCCGGGAGGCGGCCAAGACCGTCACCGGGTCCTTCGCCGACGGCCGGGGAATGCCGCATCTGGCGGAGCTGCCGGCGCGTGGACCCGGTGCGGACATGATCGGCCGGACCATCGGCCTCCTCGTCGAGATGTACGGCCATGTCGAGCCCAGTGGCTGGCGGATCAGCGACCGTCCCGGCCGCGACACCCGCCGGGCCCGTTCCTGGCTCGGTGAGGACCTCGACGCGCTGGAGGAGTTCACCCAGGGATACGAAGGGCTGCTGAAGGTCCAGGCCGTCGGGCCCTGGACGCTGGCCGCCGGACTGGAGCTGCGGGGCGGCGAGGCCATGATCGGCGACCCGGGGGCCTGCCGTGACCTGGCGGGCTCGCTGGCCGAGGGGCTGCGCTCCCACCTCGCCGAGGTGCGGCGCAGGATCCCCGGCGCCGAGGTCGTCCTCCAGCTCGACGAACCCTCCCTGACCGCCGTACTGCTGGGGCGGGTCAGGTCGGCGAGCGGCTACCGCACCTACCGCGCCGTGGACCGCCAGGTCGTCGAGGGAACCCTCCGCGAGGTGCTCGCCGTCAACGGCGAGGGACTCACGGCCGTCCACTCGTGCGCCCCCGAGGTGCCGTTCGCGCTCCTGCGCCGCGCCGGGGCGGACGCGGTCTCCTTCGACTTCTCCCTGCTCACCGAGCGTGAGGAGGAGTCGATCGGGGAAGCCGTCGAAGCCGGCACCCAGCTCTTCCTCGGCGTGGTTCCCGGTCTCGACGCCGCCTCGACCGCATTGTCGGACCCGGGCGGTAGCGTCAAGGAGGTCAGGACGTTGTGGAGCAGGCTGGGGCTGAATCCGGGGACTCTCAGCGAGTCCGTCGTGATCACCCCGTCCTGCGGGCTGGCGGGAGCGTCACCCGCGTACGCGCGCGCCGCGCTCGCCCACTGCGCCCGGGCCGCGAAGTCGCTCGCGGACAACCCTGAGTAACGGGTCGCGGAGTCAACAGGGCAACGGGAGGAACAGGCGATGGCCGGCGAAGAGCAGGCGCAGCAGCTGACCGGTGTGCCGGCGGAGGTGCGGGAACAGCACGCACTCCTCGCCGAGCAGATCGAGGAGCACCGCTTCCGGTACTACGTGAAGGACCAGCCGGTCGTCGACGACGCCGAGTTCGACCGGCTGATGCGCGCGCTGGAGGCCATCGAGGACGAGCACCCCGAGCTGCGCACCCCGGACTCGCCGACCCAGAAGGTCGCGGGCCCCTACACCACGGAGTTCACCTCCGTGGAGCACCGCGAACGCCTGCTCTCCCTGGACAACGCCTTCGACGACGAGGAGCTCGCGGCCTGGGCCGAGCGCGTGGCCAAGGACGTGGGCAGGGGCGGGTACCACTTCCTGTGCGAGCTCAAGGTGGACGGCCTCGCCGTCAACCTGACCTACGAGCACGGGAGGCTGACCCGCGCGGCGACCCGCGGCGACGGCCGCACGGGGGAGGACATCACCCCCAACGTCCGTACGATCGCCGAGATCCCGCTCCGCCTCAAGGGCGAGCGCGTTCCCGCGCTCGTCGAGGTCCGCGGCGAGGTCTTCTTCCCCATGGAGGCCTTCGAAGGGCTCAACGCCCGGCTGGTCGAGGCCGGCGACAAACCCTTCGCCAACCCGCGCAACGCGGCGGCGGGCTCGCTGCGGCAGAAGGACCCCAAGGTCACCGCGACCCGCCCGCTGCACATGGTGGTGCACGGCATCGGCGCCCGTGAGGGGTTCGACATCGACCGGCTCTCCCAGGCGTACGACCTGCTGAGGGAGTGGGGCCTGCCGACGGCCCAGCACAACAAGGTGGTCCGGTCCCTCGACGAGGTGCGTGAGTTCATCACCTATTTCGGTGAGAACCGCCAGTCCGTCGAGCACGAGATCGACGGCGTCGTCGTGAAGCTCGACGAGATCCCCCTCCAGGGCAGGCTCGGCTCCACCTCGCGCGCGCCGCGCTGGGCGATCGCCTGGAAGTACGCCCCGCAGGAGGTCAACACCAAGCTCGTCAACATCCGGGTCGGCGTGGGACGCACCGGCCGGGTCACGCCCTACGCCCAGGTCGAGCCGGTCGAGGTGGCGGGATCGGAGGTCGAGTTCGCCACCCTGCACAACCAGAACGTGGTGAAGGCCAAGGGCGTCCTCATCGGCGACACGGTGGTGCTCCGCAAGGCGGGTGACGTCATCCCGGAGATCCTCGGGCCGGTCGTCGACCTGCGCGACGGCAGCGAGCGGGAGTTCGTCATGCCGTCCGAGTGCCCCGAGTGCGGGACGGCGCTGCGCCCCATGAAGGAGGGCGACATCGACCTCCGCTGTCCCAACGCCCGTTCCTGTCCGGCCCAGTTGCGGGAGAGGCTGGCCTACCTCGCAGGCCGCAAGTGCCTGGACATCGACCACTTCGGCTATGTGGCGGCGGCGGCCCTGACCAAGCCCCTGGAGCCCGCCGAGCCGCCGCTGCTGGACGAGGGGGACCTCTTCGGGCTGACGGTGGAGCAGCTGCTGCCGATCCGTGCGTACGTCCTGGACACGGACAGCGGACTGCCCAAGCGCGACCCGAAGACCGGCGAGGAGAAGACCGCCACCGTCTTCGCCAACCAGCAGGGCGAGCCGAGGAAGAACGCCCTCGGCATGCTGGAGGGCATCGCGGCGGCCAGGCAGGCCCCGCTCGCCCGGATCCTCACCGGGCTCTCGATCCGCCATGTGGGACCCGTGGCCGCCGTCGAGCTGGCCCGGCAGTTCCGCTCCGTCGACCGCATCGACGAGGCGACCGAGGGGGAGCTGGCCGCCGCCGACGGGGTGGGGCCGATCATCGCCGCCTCCGTCAAGCAGTGGTTCGCCGAGGACTGGCACCGCGAGATCCTGCGCAAGTGGCGGGAGGCCGGGGTCCGCATGGAGGACGAGGGCGCCGGCGAGGACGAGGGCCCGCGGCCCCTGGAGGGGCTCACCGTCGTGGTCACCGGCACCCTGGCGACGCACACCAGGGACGGCGCGAAGGACGCGCTCCAGAGCCTCGGGGCCAAGGTCACCGGATCCGTCTCGAAGAAGACCTCGTTCGTGGTGGTGGGCGACAACCCGGGCTCGAAGTACGACAAGGCGATGCAGCTGAAGGTGCCCGTCCTGGACGAGGAGGGATTCGCCGTGCTTCTGGAGGAGGGGCCGGACGCGGCCAGGGAGGCCGCTGTTCCCGCCGAGGCCTGATCGAGGCGCGATCGAGACGCCGGACGGCGCGTGGCCGCGAGCGAGGGGGGAATCAAGCGGACGAGAGGGGGCCGGGGGACGGCTCCGGGCTCGCCCGCATCACCCGTCCGGCGCATACCAGACAGCGGAGGGTGCCTGGTTCGCATTCGGGCAAGACCTGCAGAGCGCTGCCCGCGGGGGCCTTCGGCGGCCTACTGTTGAACGAGCACCTGCCGTGCCCGGCCGCGTGGTGGGATTTGGGTCGTGGTGGCATGGGAGCGGGGGCCACCGTGGGACATCGGCACCGCCGGCTGTGAGAGGGACGGAATGAAACCGACCGAGAGCGCCGCACCGGTGTCGCGGCTACAGGGTTTCGTGGGCCTCACGTCAAGGGTGGGCGCCGTCGTCGTGGCCGTCGCCGCGGTGCAGCTCGCCACCGGGTTCTACCGGACGGTCGCGGACGGCCGCGCGCTCTTCCCCGCCGGCACCGCGGGCTGGTCGCTCGCCGTGCTCACCGGGATCATCGTGGGGCATCTGGTCGCCCTCGGGCGCGACCGCTGGTGGGGCGGCACCGGCTCCGGCGCCGCCCTCACCCTCGCCGTGCTGCTGCTCTACGGCTGGGTGGCCGCAGGGCTGGTCAGCCTGGTCGTCGTGGTGCTCGTCGGCACGGCCAGGCGTCACCGGTGGTGGCAGGGACTGCTGCACGGCGCGGTGGACATACTCGGCATAGGGGCGGCCGCCCTCGTGCTGTCCGCCTTCGGCGACGTGCCGACCGTCGAGACGCCCTGGCGGCCACTCCACTGGGGCATCGACGCCGTACCGGAAGTGCTGCTCGCCGCCGGCACGTATCTCCTCGTCACCCGCCTCCTGCTCTGGTACGCCAGGGCGTCCCAGGGCGGCGGGCTGCCGACGGTCGCGCGGACCGCGCTGCTGCGCCAGGGCCTCGTCGCCGTCGCGCTGGTCGGCATCGCGCCGCTGATCTGTGTGGTGGCGTCCGCCATGCCCGTGCTGCTCCCGCTCTTCGCCGTTCCGCTGATCGCACTGGACTCCACGCTCTGGATCGCCCGGGCCCGGGCCGAGGAGCAACTGCGGGACCCGCTGACCGGACTGCCCAACCGCCAGTGGCTCCTGGAGAGAACGTGGACGGCCCTGGAGGAGGCGGACCACACCGGCACCCGGTCGGCCCTCGTCCTCATCGACCTCGACCGCTTCCGGGCCGTCAACGACACCCTCGGCCATCTCGCCGGGGACCGGCTCCTGCTCCAGATAGCGGAGCGGCTGAAGCTCGCCCTGCCGCGAGGTGCGGAGGCCGCACGTCTGGGGGGCGACGAGTTCGCCGTGCTCCTGCCGACCGCTGACTCGACCACCAGCGCCCAGCGCATCGCCCGCCACCTCGTCGCCGAACTCTCCTCGCCCCTCGACCTCGACGGGCTCACGCTGGTGCTGGAGGCGAGCGCGGGCGTCGCCGTGCATCCCGACCACGCGCTGGACGCCGAAGGTCTGCTCAGGCGGGCGGACGTGGCCATGTACCAGGCCAAGCGCGACCGTACGGGCGTGGAGGTGTACGAGTCGAAGCGGGACAGCAACACCCCGGACCGGCTCGGCCTGCTCGGCGATCTGCGCCGCGCCCTGGACGCCCAGGAGGTGGAGCTCCACTACCAGCCGAAGGTCCGCTTCGACGGCCAGGTGGCCGGCCTCGAAGCGCTCGTACGCTGGGTGCACCCGGAGCGCGGCCGGGTCCCCCCGGACGAGTTCATCGCGATCGCCGAATCCTCCGGCCTGATGCCGCACCTCACCGAGTACGTACTGGAGACGGCGCTGGCCCAGGTGGCCCGGTGGCGGGCCCAGGGGCTGTTCGTCCCCGTCGCGGTCAACGTCTCGCCGCGCGATGTCCACACCCCCGGTTTCGCGGGCAGCGTCGCCGCCCGGCTGGCCCGGCACGGCGTTCCGGCCGGTGCGCTGCAACTGGAGATAACCGAGCACGTCCTGCTGGAGGACCCCCAGCGGGCCGCCGACACCCTGGCCGGGCTGACCGGGCACGGGGTGAAGATGTCCCTCGACGACTTCGGCACCGGCTACTCCTCCCTCGTCCACCTGCGGAAGCTCCCGGTCAGCGAGCTCAAGATCGACCGTTCGTTCGTGGCGCGGCTCGCGGTGGACCACGAGGACGCGGAGATCGTCCGCTGCACCATCGACCTCGCCCACTCGCTCGGGCTGATCGTCGTCGCCGAAGGCGTCGAGGACGACGAGACCTGGGAGCGGCTGCGCGACCTGCACTGCGACGCGGTGCAGGGGTGGCTCGTCGCCGCCGCGATGCCCCCGCTGGAGACGACGGCCTGGCTGCGGGCGCGGGGCGAGCACGGATGGCGGCGACCGGTGGAGCGGGAGGCCGCGACAGCGCAGGCGGCGGCCGTCGAGCCGGCGCCCAGATCCGCGGGCCGCGCGCTGAATCCCGGTCCGGCCACGGCCTGAGGTGCGGGAAGGCCACGGGCCGGCGTCCGAGGTGCGGGAGGGCCACCGTCTGAGGTGAGGGAAGGCCACCGGCCACGGCCCGGGGTCCCGGAAGGGCGGAGCCGGCGCGGGGCGAAGGACTGCCCGGTGGCCGATTTGTCCTCAATCGCGGGCCGGGCCCGATCCGCTCGCCACAGGCGTGTCCGGCGACCCCATAGGATTGGGCCAAAACCACACACCAACCCCTGAGGATCGCTGCATGCCTGGCATCACGCGCGAGGAGGTCGCCCACCTCGCCCGGCTGGCGCGTCTGGAGCTGAAGGGCGAAGAGCTCGAGCACTTCGCCGGTCAGCTCGACGACATCATCGGCGCGGTCGCCCGCGTCTCCGAGGTCGCCGACCAAGACGTACCGCCGACCTCCCACCCGCTGCCGCTGACGAACGTCATGCGCGCGGACGAGGTCCGTCCGTCGCTCACCCCCGAGCAGGCGCTCTCCGGCGCCCCGGCCCAGGAGCAGCAGCGTTTCAAGGTGCCGCAGATCCTGGGGGAGGACTAACAGTCATGACGGACATCAGCACCATCATCAAGCTCACCGCGGCACAGACCGCCGCGAAGATCGCCTCCGGCGAGCTGACGGCCGTCGAGGTCACCGAGGCCCACCTGGCCCGGATCGACGCCGTGGACGAGAAGGTCCACGCCTTCCTGCACGTCGACCGCGAGGGCGCGCTCGCGCAGGCCCGTGCCGTCGACGCCAAGCGTGAGGCGGGCGAGAAGCTCGGCCCGCTGGCCGGCGTCCCGCTCGCGCTCAAGGACATCTTCACCACCCAGGACATGCCGACCACCGTCGGTTCCAAGATCCTGGAGGGCTGGGTCCCGCCGTACGACGCCACCCTCACCAAGAAGCTGAAGGCGGCCGACGTCGTCATCCTCGGCAAGACCAACATGGACGAGTTCGCCATGGGGTCCTCCACCGAGAACAGCGCCTACGGCCCGACAGGCAACCCCTGGGACCTCACCCGCATCCCGGGCGGCTCCGGCGGTGGCTCCGCCGCCGCGCTGGCCTCCTTCGAGGCTCCGCTGGCCATCGGCACGGACACCGGCGGCTCCATCCGCCAGCCCGCCGCCGTCACCGGCACCGTCGGCGTCAAGCCCACCTACGGCGGTGTCTCCCGCTACGGCATGGTCGCCTTCTCGTCCTCACTCGACCAGGGCGGCCCCTGCGCCCGCACGGTCCTGGACGCGGCGCTGCTGCACGAGGCGATCGCCGGACACGACCCGATGGACTCGACGTCCATCGACGCACCGGTCCCGCCGGTCGTCGAGGCCGCGCGCAACGGCTCCGTACAGGGCATGCGCGTCGGTGTGGTCAAGCAGTTCTCGGGCGAGGGCTACCAGGCCGGGGTCGTCCAGCGGTTCAACGAGTCGGTCGAGCTGCTGAGGTCCCTCGGCGCCACGGTCGTCGAGCTGGACTGCCCCTCCTTCGACCTCGCCCTTTCGGCGTACTACCTGATCGCGCCGTCCGAGTGCTCCTCGAACCTGGCCCGCTTCGACGCCATGCGCTACGGACTGCGGGTCGGCGACGACGGCACGCGCTCCGCCGAGGACGTCACCGCCCTCACGCGTGAGGCCGGCTTCGGCGACGAGGTCAAGCGCCGCATCATCCTCGGTACGTACGCGCTCAGCTCCGGCTACTACGACGCGTACTACGGCTCGGCCCAGAAGGTCCGCACCCTCATCACGCAGGACTTCGAGAAGGCGTTCGAGCAGGTCGACGTCATCGTCTCACCGACGACGCCCACCACCGCCTTCCCGATCGGCGAGCGCGCCGACGACCCGATGGCGATGTACCTCGCGGACCTGTGCACCATTCCGACCAACCTCGCCGGAAATTCCGCCATGTCGCTGCCGTGCGGCCTGGCCCCCGAGGACGGCCTGCCGGTCGGGCTGCAGATCATCGCCCCCGCCATGAAGGACGACCGGCTGTACAAGGTCGGAGCCGCCGTCGAGGCCGCCTTCGTGGAAAAGTGGGGGCACCCGCTGCTTGAGGAGGCTCCGTCGCTATGAGTGCAATGGCTAAGAAGGCCAAGAACTTCAAGAAGTCCAAGACCGGCGCTTACGTGTCCATGGGTACCACCGCCTTCGGTGCGCTCAGCGTCTACAAGCAGGTGAAGATGGCCCGGTCGGACAACGACACCCTCCGGCTGATCGACGCCGCCGTCTCGGCAGCCGCGATCGTCACCGGCCTGGCGATCCTCTACCGCGAACTCAAGCGTCTCGGCGACGACGACGTCCTGCTGGGCTGAGAGGGAAAGTTTCACCGTGACTGTCATTGACCTGGAGTCGTACGAGGACGCCCTCGCGACGTACGACCCCGTCATGGGCCTCGAGGTCCATGTCGAGCTCGGCACCAAGACCAAGATGTTCTGCGGCTGTTCCACCGAGCTCAAGCAGGACGCCAACTCGCAGACCTGCCCGGTCTGCCTCGGACTGCCGGGCGCGCTCCCGGTCGTCAACGAGATCGGCGTCGAGTCCGCCATCAAGATCGGGCTCGCGCTGAACTGCGAGATCGCCGAGTGGTGCCGCTTCGCCCGGAAGAACTACTTCTATCCGGACATGCCGAAGAACTTCCAGACCTCCCAGTACGACGAGCCGATCGCCTTCAACGGCTATCTGGACGTCCAGCTGGAGGACGGCGAGATCTTCCGCGTGCAGATCGAGCGCGCCCACATGGAGGAGGACACCGGCAAGTCGACGCACGTCGGCGGTGCCACCGGCCGCATCCACGGCGCGTCCCACTCGCTGCTCGACTACAACCGTGCGGGCATCCCCCTCATCGAGATCGTCACCAAGCCGATCGAGGGTGCCGGCGCGCGCGCCCCGGAGGTCGCCAAGGCATACGTCGCCGAGCTCCGAGAGCTCATCAAGGCGCTCGGTGTCTCGGAGGCCCGGATGGAGATGGGCCAGATGCGCTGCGACGTCAACCTGTCGCTGCGCCCGCACGGCCGCGAGGCGTTCGGCACGCGCTCCGAGACGAAGAACGTCAACTCGCTGCGTTCCGTCGAGCGCGCCGCCCGCTTCGAGATCCAGCGCCACGCCGCGGTGCTGAACTCCGGCGGGACGATCGTGCAGGAGACCCGGCACTTCCACGAGGAGGACGGCTCCACCACGGCCGGCCGCATCAAGGACAACGCCGAGGACTACCGCTACTTCCCCGAGCCGGACCTGGTGCCGGTCGCCCCCGCACGCGACTGGGTCGAGGAGCTCCGCAAGGAGCTCCCCGAGCTGCCCCGGCTGCGCCGCAAGCGGCTGAAGGAGGAGTGGGGTGTCAACGAGCACGACATGCAGTCCATCCTCAACGCCGGCGCGGTCGACCTGATCGTCGCCACGACGGATGCGGGAGCCCCCTCCGACCAGGCCCGCAAGTGGTGGATGGGCGAGCTCGCCCGTAACGCCAACGAGACGGGCCGCAGCCTGGACGAGCTGCCGGTCACCCCGGCGCAGGTCGCCCGGGTGGCGGAGCTCGTGGCCTCCGGCGACCTCAACGACAAGCTGGCGCGCCAGGTCCTCGAGGGCGTCCTCGCGGGCGAGGGCGACCCGGACACCGTCGTCGAGAAGCGTGGCCTGAAGGTCGTCTCGGACGAGGGCGCGCTGGGCACGGCCGTCGACGAGGCCATCGCGGGCAACGCGGCGATCGCCGACAAGATCCGCGGCGGCAAGGTGGCCGCGGCCGGTGCGCTGGTCGGGGCGGTCATGAAGGCCACCCGGGGCCAGGCGGACGCGGCGCGCGTGCGCGAGCTGATCCTGGAGAAGCTCGGCGTCGAGGGCTGACCCCCGATACGCCCGAGGGGCGGTGCACCCGTGGTCCGGGTGCACCGCCCCTTTTCGCTGCCCGGGGCTCTGCGGATCACACTTCGGCGCCGATCGGTCCGTGGAGTCCCTGGAAGACGTCGCAGGCCCCGGCGCGGGAGGCCCGGTCCGGCCGTGGCGCTTCCCGTGCGGCGGCCCGCGGAGTACGGGGACGCGCGGCGGCCCTGTGGGGGCCGTTCACCGTGAGGCCGTACGGCGGTCTTCCCGGCGCCACCCGGCGTGACTAGCTTCCGAGGCGTAGATACGGAACCGGGAGGCTCACTTGACCACGGACATGTCACGGCGGCGGCTCTTCGCACTCGGCGGCGGCGCGCTCGGCGCCGCGGCGGCGGGATCGTTCCTCCCTCCGTCGCTCCAGGCGGCCATCGCCGCACAGCCCGCCGGCGGGAAGACCGGTGGCGACGGTCTGGACGCCGTCGACCATGTGGTGATCCTGATGCAGGAGAACCGTTCCTTCGATCACTACTTCGGGACGCTGCGCGGGGTGCGCGGCTTCGCCGACCGCAACGCGATCGAACTTCCCTCCGGCACGTCCGTCTTCGAACAGCCCGGGCCGCAGGGGACCACCGTCCTGCCGTTCCCCGTGCGCGAGGCCGCCGAGGCGCAGAAGAAGGACCTTCAGTACATCGGGGCCCTCGACCACTCCTGGAACGGGGGCGCCAAGGCCTGGGCGGGCGGCTGGACGAACGGCTGGATCAGCGCCAAGTCGGCCGCGACCATGGCGTACTACGACCGCCGGGACATTCCGCTGCACTACGAACTCGCGGACACCTTCACGGTCTGCGACGCCTACCACTCCTCGATCCACACCTCCACCAGCCCGAACCGCAACCACCTGTGGAGCGGCAGGACGGGCGCCGAGGCCGACGGCAGGCGGGCGGTGGGGAACGACGCCTACGACGAGGGCACCCACCCGGGATACGACTGGGGCACCTACGCCGAGCGGCTGGAGAAGGCCGGGCGGAGCTGGAAGACGTACACCGAGTGGGAGAACTTCACCGACAACCAGATCGAGTTCTTCACCACCTTCAAGGCGGTCGCCCGCAAGGCGCTGGTGAGGACCGGCGGACACACCTACATGGAGTCCTTCTACGCGGCGGTGCGCGGCGCCGAGGGGGCGGGCGAGCGCGAGCGGCTGCTCGGCCTGCTCGACGACGGCGTCGCCACTCTGACGGCGGCCGAGCGCAGTCTGTTCGAGCGGGGGCTCCGCCGGGTCGAGACGGGCACCCTCGCCGACGAGTTCGCCCGGGACGTGGCGGCGGGGACGCTGCCCGAGGTCTCCTACCTGGTCCCGTCGGCCGTGGACTCGGAGCACCCGAGCGTCTCCTCGCCCGTGCACAGCGCGACGATCGTCTACAGGATCCTCGACGCGCTCGGCAGGCACCCCGACGTCTGGAGGCGCACCGTCGTCCTCATCAACTACGACGAGAACGACGGCTTCTTCGACCACGTGCCGCCACCGGTCGCCCCCGCCGAGGTGACCGAGGAGCAGTGGGAGGGGAAGCCGACGGGGCTCGGAGTGCGGGTGCCCCTGCTCGTCGTCTCGCCCTGGACCGTAGGCGGCCACGTCTGCTCCGAGGTCTTCGACCACACCTCCGTCATCCGTCTCCTGGAGCGGTGGACGGGCGTGGCGGAGCCCAACATCAGTGACTGGCGGCGCCAGGTCACCGGCGACCTCACCTCGGCCTTCGACTTCACACGGGCGCGGCGCCGGCCCGAGACGGAGCGCCCGGCCGCGATCCCGCCGTTCGGCGGACGCTGGCAGCCGAAGCCGCCGGCCGTCCAGCGGATGCCCGTCCAGGAGCCGGGCAGCCGCCCCGCCAGGCCGCTCCCGTACCAGCCCGACGCACAGGCGAGGCGCGTGGACGGGGAGCTGCGGGTGGCCCTCAGCAACAGCGGCAGGTCCTCCGCGCACTTCGCGCTCTACCCCTACGCGCGGGAGTTCCCCGCGCCGCAGCACAGGGACGTCAGGGGCAGGGCACAGTGGACCGTGCCCCTGACCGGTGAGGGGTACCGCTTCACCGTCACCGGCCCGAACGGCTTCCGGCGGGAGTTCGAAGGAGCTGCCGACGGCGCCGCCGAGCTCGCCTCCCGCATCGACGCCCACGAACGGGACCTGCACCTCACGCTGCGCAACAACGGCCGGCGGACGCTGACCTACACCGTCCGGCCGCTCGGCTACGTCGACGAGGACGACCTGCGGGACTGGAGCCGGACGGTCAAGGTCAAGCCGGGGCGCAGCCGCACCCTCGTGCACTCGGCGGCCGACGCCCACGGCTGGTACGACCTGCTGGTGACGGTCGACGCGGAAGGCTCCTTCCGCCGCCGGCTGATGGGGCACATCGAGAACGGGCGGGCGAGCGTCACCGGCTGACCGGACGGGACGGGCGGCCCGGGACGGCGCCGCTCCGGGTGTCGGCGACGTCAGGAGCCTCCGGGGGGCCGTTCGGCCGGGGGCCCGGGGAGAGCCGCCGGCCGAGCGCCACCGCGTGCGAAAATCCCGGGGGAGCGCGCTGGACGAACGCCGACCGACCGGTCGCGCAGCGCGCCCACCGAGCGTCACGAAGAACCGAGGAGAGTCACTGTGTTCACGGTGTCACTGGGCGATGACGGGGCGGAACTCCGCCCCCTGGAGCCCTGGCAGGCGGAGGAGTTCCTGGCTCACATGGACCGGGCGCGGGCTCTGGTCGACCCCTGGATCCCGTTCGCGGCGGCCGCCACGGACCTCACCTCCGCACGGGCGCTGCTCCAGCGGTACGCGGACAAGCAGGCGGCCGACACCGGACGGCTCTACGGCATCTGGCTGGAGGGGACCCTGGTCGGCGGTGTCCTGTTCCGGATATTCGAGGCGGAGACCGGCAACTGCGAGATCGGCGTCTGGCTGGAGTCCGCCGCCGAGGGCCGGGGCCTGGTGACCCGTGCGTCACGGAAGCTGATCGACTGGGCCGTCGACGTCCGGGGAATGCACCGGGTGGAGTGGATCGCGTCCTCCGCCAACACGCGCAGCGTCGCGGTGGCCGAGCGGCTCGGAATGACCCGCGAAGGCGTGCTGCGCGAGGCCTATCCGTACCGCGGCAAGCGTCACGACGAAGAGATCTGGGCCGTCCTGGCCCCTGAATGGCGTAAAGGACGGGGCTGAGGCGCTCAGTGTTAAGGAGGTTCTCATACGGGACCCCTAGCGTGCGGCGCATGAACACCACCCCCTCCACCCCGACCACTGACGACACCGAGGAGAAGAAGGCTGCGGACGGGACCGCCGCCGCGCCGGTCGTGACGAAGCAGGCCGGCCCCAAGCAAGAGGCCGTGCCGGACGGCGTCGCGCCGGGCGTCACCGCGTCGGACGTCACGGAGATGGACGTCGCCGCGACGGACGCGGCCGCGGAGGACGGCCTGGAGGCCGACCTGGAGCCCGACCCCTACGCCGAGGCCGAGGCCGCGGCAGCCTCCGGGGTCGGCACCGGAGCAGCGGCCGTCGTGGCCGCAGGGCTCGGCATCGTTTCGCTCTCCGGCGCCTGGACCGGTCGCGTCGCAGCCGAGCGCGAGACCCTGATCGGCCAGATCAAGACCTCCGGCGGTGGCAGCGCCGCCCAGCAGATCTCCGAGATCTACGGCGACGCCTGGCACAGCACGGCCCTCGTGAACGGACTGTTCGCGCTGCTCGCGCTGCTCGTGGGCGTCTTCGTCCTCGTCCGGCCGGCCTTCGGCGCCCCCTCCGTCCGTCCGCAGGCGGGCTGGGTCCGCTCCGTCGCCTTCGCGGGCGTCGCGCTCGGAGTCCTCGGCGTGCTGATCTCCGTAGGCATGTACCTCGACCTGTTCGTCGCCATGCCGTCCGCCGCCGCCGGAGGCTGAGGCCCCTCGGGCAGCCGCCTAAGGCATCCGGCACCGGGGCCTAAGGACCCCTCCCCGCAGAGATGCGGCACTCGCCCGATGTGGCGGCACCCCCTGGCGTACGAGAGTTGGGGCACGGCAAGAAGCCGTGCCCCAACTCTCGTTCCGCTTCAGGGAGAAGACCATGTACGAGTACGAGATCCACCAGCTCGCCGTCGCCGAGCTGATCCGCAGGGCCGAGGAGCAGCGCACCGTCCGCCGGGCCGTGCTCGCCCGCCGCGCCGCCCGTCGTGCCGGACGGGACGACACCGAGGGGCGGGTGGGAAAGAACCGGAGCTGGTTCGTCCGTGCCGCGTGACGATGGACGTCCTGCGTAAATCGGTGGCCGGGGTGTCGTACGCGTATGCGATGCTCAGCGGCGTGGAGACCAACACCGTCAGCCCCGTCTTCGTCGGCCGGGCCGGGGAACTCGCCGCGCTCACCGACGCGCTCGCCCGCGCCGCCGTCGGAGAGCCGCAGGCCATGCTCCTCGGCGGCGAGGCGGGCGTCGGCAAGACCCGGCTGGTCGAGGAGTTCATCACGGCGGCCGGCCGCCGTGATGCCGTCGTGGCCGTCGGCGGATGCGTGGAGATCGGAGCCGACGGCCTGCCCTACGCGCCGTTCGCCACGGCGCTCCGCGCCCTGCGCCGCGCGATGCCGGAGGAACTGGCCGAGGCGCTGGCCGGACAGGTGGGCGAGCTCGCCCGGCTCCTGCCCGAACTGGGCGAGGCCGACAGGGCGCCGAACGACGAGCACGGCACCGCCCGGCTCTTCGAGCTCGCGGCCCGGCTGCTGGAACGCGTCTCCGCGACCCGCACCGTCGTCCTCGTCCTGGAGGACCTGCACTGGGCCGATGCCTCCACCCGGCATCTGCTCGCCTACCTCTTCCGTACCCTGCGCAACGGCAGACTCGTCGTGATCGCCACGTACCGCGCCGACGACGTCCATCGGCGCCACCCCCTGCGCCCGCTCCTCGCCGAGCTGGACCGGCTCCGCACGGTCCGCCGGATCGAACTCGACCGCTTCAGCCGCAGCGAGGTCGGCCGGCAGCTCACCGGCATCCTCGCCATGGTTCCCGACGCCTCGCTGGTCGACGACATCTTCGACCGATCCGACGGCAACGCCTTCTTCGTCGAGGAGCTCGCCCGCAGTGTGGAGTGCTGCGGCGACAGCTCCGGGCTCTCCGACTCGCTCCGTGACCTCCTCCTCGTACGGGTCGAGGCACTCCCCGAGGACGCCCAGCGGATCGCCCGGATCATCGCCGAAGGCGGCTCCACGGTCGAACATCCGCTCCTCGCCGCCGTCGCCGGCCTCGCCGAGGACGATCTCGACGAGGCGCTGCGGGCGGCCGTCGGGGCCAACCTGCTGCTGCCCGCCCCCGACACCGACGGATACCGCTTCCGTCACTCGCTGGTGCGCGAAGCCGTCAGCGACGACCTGCTCCCCGGCGAACGCACCCGCCTCAACCGCCGCTACGCCGAAGCGCTGGAGGCCGACCCGTCGCTCGTGCGCGCCGACGAGCGCGCGGCACGCCTCGCCAGCTACTGGTACGCCGCGCACGACGCGGTCCGAGCACTGCCCGCCGTGCTCCAGGCGGCCGTGGAGGCCAGACGCCGCTATGCGTACAGCGAGCAGCTCCGGCTGCTGGAAAGAGCCATGGAGCTCTGGGACGACGTCCCCGACGCGGTACGCGCCACCTTGCGGCCCCTCGACCACGCCGAGGCCTACCCGGGCTGCGGCTGCGAGCCGGGGGCCGACCCGCTGCGCTACCTCGACCTGATGGCCGAGGCGACGGTGGCCGCACGGTTCGGCGGCGACCGCGAACGGGCCATGACCCTGACGAAGAAGGCCCTGCGCATCCTGGACGGAGAGAAGGACCCGCTGCGCGCGGCGTGGTTCTGGGTGCAGCGCTCCCTGCTGATGCAGAGCCTCTCCCGGGGCGACGGCCGACAGGAACTGGCCACCGCCGAGGACCTGGTGCGAGGGCTGCAGCCGTCCGCGGTGCACGCCGACGTCCTGGCATCCGTCGCGAGCTGGGGCGCCCTGCACCGGCCGGGACCCGAGACCCTCGTCGCGGCCGACCGGGCCGTCGAGTACGCACGGCTCGTCGGCGAGGAGTCCATCGAGCTGCACGCCAGGCTCACCCGCGGCTGGCTCACGATCGACGCCGGTGACGTCGAGGAGGGCGTCGCCGAGATGTACGACGTCCGGAACCGGTCGGAGGAGCTGCACCTGGTGGGCGTCATGAGCCGCGCCTCCATCAACCTGCCCTCCTCGCTCGAATCCACCGGACGCTCCCTGGAAGCGGTGGCCGCCGCCGACCACGGCATCGGCATCTGCAACCGCCACGGGCTCCCCGAGTCCGAGGCCTGGGTGCGGGCCAACCAGGCGCAGTCGTACTTCTCGCTGGGGCACTGGGAGGAGAGCCTGGCGGCGGCGGACGCCGCGGCTCCGTTGGCCCGGTCCCGCAAGTCGAACGGTCTCGTCGCCGCCCGGCGCGCGGATCTGGCCCTGGCCCGCGGCGACTTCGAGGAGGCCGAGGAACAACTGGCCCTGAACCGCCGACATCTAGGACTCCACGACCCACAGCCGCAGCACCTGATCTGCCCGGTCCGGCACGCCATGACCCTCGCGGCCCAGCAGGGCAGGCTCACCGAGGCACGGGCCATGTTCCAGGCACAGTCCGACGCCGGCCTGCCCGCGGGAACGCAGCGGTATGCCCTGCCGCTGCTCCACACCGTCGCCACGATCGAGGCCGACGCGCGCGGGCTCCCCGCCACGGACCCCGGACGGCCCGCGATCCTGGAGCGGATACGCGGCCACCTCAAGCGGCTGCCGATGCTGGTGCCCGTCTGGGCCGCCTACGGTGTGCTGATCGAGGCGGAACTGGCCCGGGCGGAAGGGGCGGACACCCCGGACCATTGGTGCCGGGCCGCCGCGGCCTTCGCTCCGCTCCGGCGCCCCTACGAACTGGCCCAGATCCGCCACCGCTGGGCGGAGGCGATCCTTGCCGCCTCGGGCGACCGGACACCGGCCGCGGGACTCCTGCGCGAGGCCCACGCCGTGGCCCTGCGGCTCGGCGCGCGGCCGCTCGCGGAGAGGGTCGAGCTGCTGGCCGGCCGGGCCCGTATCGCGCTCACCGCACCGGGTGCAGCGACCGGGGGCGAGGCCGCCGGGCCCGGTGATCCGGCCCCGGTGGTGGACGCGATCGAGTCGTTCGGGCTGACCTCGCGGGAGCAGGAGGTGCACCGGCTGGTCGCGGCGGGATACACCAATCGCCGGATCGCGGAGGAGCTCTACATCTCGCCGAAGACGGCGAGCGTCCACGTCTCCAACATCCTGGCCAAGCTGGGCGTCTCCAGCCGCGGAGAGGCAGCCGCGCTGGCGCACCGCTTCCGCCTGTACGCGGTGGCGTGAGGCCCCCTGGGGTGAGTCTGTGACCTGGCCCCCAGCTGAGGTGAGCCCGTGGCCGGGCCCCAGGGAGGTGAGCACGTGACCCGCACCCGGCGGCGGGCCTCCAGGGGTCTCAATCGCCGGGCGGGCCCTGCTCCGGCTCTTCGCTGTCGGCCTCGGGCCGGTCGTCGCCGACCCGGCCGGCCTCGCGAGCCGGGCGGTGGAGTGTCACCTTTCCCGAGGTGAGGTCTATGGGGCCCCGAGCGGGGTCGCCGATTCCCAGGTCCACCCGGCTCAGCTCGAGCCGCTTCTGCTCCTCAGCCGCGTGCTTGCGGCCCGGCGCGAACAGCTCCTCGAAGAAATTGAACACGGGCTGTGCTCCCTCCGACGTCGTGCCGACGACCCGCCCGGGCCCGCCCGCCCCGGCGCGGGGCAGATCGGTCCGACGGCTCCCGGCTACCGCACCTTCAGCAGCAGGATCCGGTCGTCACTCTGCTTCGGGGTGCCGCGGCCGTCCGTGTTGCTCGTGACCAGCCACAGCATGTCGCCACCCGCGGCGAGCACCGTGCGCAGACGGCCGTACTTCCCTTCGAGGAACGCCTGGGGAGCAGCCAGGGGTTCCCCGTCCGCCTTGCCCGACAGCGGGATCCGCCAGAGCCGCTCGCCCCTCAGTCCCGCCATCCAGATCGATCCCTCGGCGTACGCGATGCCGCTCGGTGAGGCCTCGGACGTCTTCCACTGGGCCACCGGGTCGACGAATCCTGTCTTCCCTTCCTTGCCCTCGACATCGGGCCAGCCGTAATTCCGGCCCGGCTCGATCAGATTCAGCTCGTCCCAGGTGTCCTGGCCGAATTCCGCCGCCCAGAGCCGCTTCCCGCTGTCCCAGGCCAGCCCCTGCACATTGCGGTGCCCGTACGAATAGACCAGTGAGTCGCCCTCGGGATTGCCGTGCAGCGGCTCGCCGTCGGGCGTCATCCTGAGGATCTTGCCCGAGGGGGACGACTTGTCCTGGGCGAGTCCCGTGTCACCCGTCTCGCCCGTGCCCGCGTACAGCATGCGGTCGGGGCCGAACGCGATCCGCCCGCCGTTGTGGATGGAGCCCTTCGGGATGCCCCGCAGGATGGTGTCCGGGGCGCCCAGCTGCTGGCCGGCCGGCTTCTTCTCGTCGTACTGGAGGCGGGCGATGCGGTTGTCCGACTCGGTCGTGAAGTAGGCGTAGATCAGATGGTCCGCACCGAAGGTCGGAGCGACGGCGAGGCCGAGCAGGCCGCCCTCGCCCGACGGCGCGACCCCCGGCACCGAGCCCAGCAGCGTCTTCCTGCCGCTCTCCCCGTCGATCCGGGTGATGGTCGCCTTGTCACGCGAGGAGACCAGCAGATCGCCCCAGGGCAGTGCCGCGAGGCCCCAGGGAGACGAGAGGCCGTCCGTGAGCGTCTTCACCACCTCCACCGAGCCCTTGGCCGGCGGCAGGTCCGCCGGAGGGCTCGCCGAGCCCGCGGGGGCCGATGAGGCACTCGCGGGGGACGAGGAGGCGCCCTCGCCGGCCGCCGGGCCGTCACCGGACGAGCAGGCGGACAGCAGGAGGGAGGCCGAGGCGAGCAGGGCCACCGCCCCCTTGCGCAGCACGGGACTTTGCACAGCACCGATCCTTTCGACGGTCGCACGACTACTGTTCTTACACCGCCGCTCCGTCACGGGTTCCCGGTCTCCGCCGATTCTCCCGCCGCGCGGTCAGTCCCACGACCCAAGGGCGGGCGGCAGCCCGGCGATCTCGGCCAGATCCCGGTCCGTGAGCACCAGCCGTGCCGCCTCCGCGTTCTCCACCGCCCACCGCTCCCGCTTCGCGCCGGGCACGGGCACCACGTGGCGGCCCTGGCACAGGACCCACGCGAGAGCCACCTGCGCCGGAGTGGCGTCGTGCCGCTCCGCGATCCTGCGGAGCCCCGCCACCACCGGCTGGTTGGCCGCCATCATCTCCGCGGTGAAGCGGGAGTGCCTCGCCCTCGGATCATCCGGCTCGAATCCCTGGCCCGGCTTGAGCGTCCCCGTGAGATAGCCGCTGCCCAGCGGCATCGCCGCAAGCACACCCACCCCTCGGGCCGCGCACCACGGCAGAAGGTCCTCCAGCGCCTGGGGCGACCACACGGAGAGCTCGGCCTGGACGGCGCTGACGGGGAAGACCTGCTGGATCCGCTCCAGCTGCCGGATGGTCCCGTCGTGCATCCGCGCCCCCGGCCGCCGCCCGGCGCGGGCGCCCACGGCACAGAGCCCGAGCGACCGCACCTTGCCCGCGGTCACCAGGTCCGCCATGGCACCCCAGGTCTCCTCCACCGGAACCTCGGGATCCGCCCGGTGCAGCTGGTAGAGGTCGATCACATCGGTCTGGAGGCGCCGCAGAGAGGCGTCGCAGGCCCGGCGCACGTATCCGGGGCGGCCGTTGGCCACGATGTGCTGATCGCCCACCAGCAGACCGCACTTGGTGGAGAGGAAGGCTTCCTGGCGGCGGCCCTTGAGCGCCCGTCCGACGAGCAGTTCGTTGGTGAAGGGCCCGTACATGTCGGCGGTGTCCAGCAGCTGGACGCCCGCGTCCAGCGCGGCGTGCACGGTCCGCACCGAGCGGTCACCGCGCTGCTGCGACGTGTCGTAGGCCCAGCTCATCGGCATACAGCCCAGCCCGACCGCGCCCACGGCGAGGGCCGCCGCACCGATAGTCCTGCGCTCCAACTCCCCGAACCCTTCCTCGGCCCCGTGATCACGGGGCCACCCCAAAGTAGCCTCTGCGGTCCGGTGTCCTTCGCATAGCCTCCTGACCATGACTTCTGCATCCGCCACCGACATATGGCTCCCGTTCGCCGCCGACGAGGTCGACGGCCTCCCCGAGGATCTCAACTACCGTTTCTGGGACGGCGGCCGGGACTACCCGGCGGACCCCTCCGACTGCGCGTTCTACGTCGTCCCGTACATGAAGGGCCCGGAGGTCGCGGTCCGCCCGCTCGGGGCGATGCGCGCGGTCCAGGTCGTCCAGACCCTCTCCGCGGGCATCGACCACGTGGAGCCCGGGCTCGGGCTGCTGCCGCCGGGGGTCCGGCTGTGCAACGCGAAGGGCGTGCACGAGGCCTCGACCGCCGAGCTCGCGCTCGCCCTGGTCCTCGCCTCGCTCCGTGGGTTCCCGGGTTTCGTGCACGGCCAGGACGAGGAGGAGTGGCGGTCCGGCTTCTATCCGGCGCTCGCCGACAAGTCCGTCCTCGTCGTGGGCTACGGATCGATCGGCGCGGCCATCGAGGACCGGCTCGAACCCTTCGAGTGCGCGCGGGTGGTGCGCGTCGCACGCTCCGCACGGGCAACCGCGCGCGGCCCCGTACACGCGATCGAGGATCTTCCCGCCCTGCTGCCCGAGGCCGACATCGTCATTCTCTCCACTCCGCTGAACCCGTCCACACAAGGGCTGGTGGGCCCCGGCTTCCTCGCCGCGATGCGGGACGGAGCGCTGCTCGTGAACGTCGCGCGGGGCGCCGTCGTCGACACCGGAGCCCTCCTGTCCGAACTCGAGTCCGGTCGCCTGCGTGCCGCGCTCGACGTGACCGATCCCGAACCGCTGCCCGCCGGCCACCCTCTCTGGCATGCTCCCCACACACTGATCACTCCCCATGTGGGCGGCAGCACCTCCGCGTTCCTGCCCCGGGCCAAGCGTCTGCTGGCCGGACAGCTCACCCGCTTCGCCGCGGGGGAGCCGGTCGGCAACCTCGTGCTCACGACGGGCTGAACACGCTCCGCAGCCGCGCGGCGGCATCGTGCCCCCGCAACACCCCTGGTGGTCACGGAGAGTAGAGGAGCTATGTCCCTGAGTGACGGCTCTGGTGTATCGTCCACAACAGGGCAGCGCCGTGGAAGGGACGGCGCCTGGGAGCAAGCGCAACGCGAGGGGGCGACGGGCGATGTTCGGCCAGTGGAGAGACGATCCGACGCGGCAGGGTGGGCAGGAGCGGCCGGCGGCGGCGCGAGCACCGGGACCTGCCGGCGGAGCGCACCGGTGAGCGCCCTCGGGACCCTGCTCTCCGGGCAGCAGTCCTCCGGGCGGGCCGTGGGGCTGCGCTCCCAGCTCGCCCTCGCCGCCGTCTGCGCCGGATATGCCGTGGGGGCGGCGGTCGGCTGGGGGTCACCCGAAGTCGCCCTGTTCATGGGTGACTTCGGCCTGAGCGTCGCCGCCCTGATCGCCGCCGTGTCGTGCTTCCTCTACGCGCGGGCCGGCGGCAGCAGGTTCCGGCCCGCCTGGCTCCTCTTCTCGCTCTCCTCGGCCATGGCCGCCGGAGGCAACGCGATCTGGGGGTGGTACGAGGTGGTGCTCGGGCGCCCGGTGCCCAGCCCCTCCCTGGCGGACCTCTTCTTCCTCTGCTTCGCACCTCCCGCCATCGTCGGGCTGCTCGTCCTCGCCAAGCGGCCCGTCACGCGGGCCGGCTGGGTCTGCCTGGTGCTCGACGCCTGGCTGATCGGCGGATCCCTGCTGACGCTCTCCTGGAGCCTCGCCCTGGCCCACACCGCCCATGTCGCGAACGCCGCGGGGGTGAGCGTGGCCAGGGCCGCTCTCTCCCTGGCCTACCCACTCCTCGACATCGTGCTGGTCTCCATGGTCCTCGCGCTGCACTTCAGGCGGGTCAACGTGAACCGCTCCGCGGTGAACACCGCCATCGCCGGCCTCGCGCTGACCGTGGTCTGCGACGCCTTGTTCACCGCTCCGCTGCTGCGCTCGGTCTACCACTCGGGCCAGTTGCTCGACGCGGGCTGGTTCGCCGGTTCCCTGATCCTCGCGTACGCCCCCTGGGGGGCCCGCCGCGGCCAGGACAACGCTGTCGAAGAGGCCCCGGCCCCCGAGCCGCGAGCCGTGAGCCGCCCCATCGCGGGGTCCCTCGCCGCGCTCACCCCGTACCTGGCCGCCGCGGTCTGCACCCTCGGCATCCTCTACAACGTGGTGGAGGGCCGCAGGGTCGACCGGGTCGTGGTCCTCACGGGCTGCACGGTCGTGCTCGCCCTGGTCCTGCGGCAGGCCATCATGCTCCTCGACAACATCGCGCTCACCCATGAACTGGCCCAGAAGGAGAACCACTTCCGCTCCCTGGTGCAGGGCTCCAGCGACGTCATCATGATCGCCGAGCCCAGCGGTGTGCTCCGTTACGTCAGCCCGGCGGCGGCGGGGGTCTACCGCCGCGACGCCGAGGACCTCGTCGGCGCGGAGCTGTCGTCGATCATCCACCCCGACGACCTCGGGGGAGTCGTCCACGAACTCAGGCGCTTCCTCGCCGCGCCCTCCCGGGAGGAGCCCACCACCCGGATCGAGTGCCGCTTCGGATCGGGTACGGGCGACTGGCTGCACGTCGAGTCCACGGTCAACCGCCACCAGGGCGGCCTGCTGCTCAACAGCCGTGACGTGACCGAGCGGGTCAGGCTGCAGGCCCAGCTCCAGCACAACGCCGAACACGACCCGCTCACCGACCTCCCCAACCGGGCCCTCTTCACCACCCGGGTCGGCCAGGCGCTCGGCGGCCGCCGGGCCGGGGACCCGGGCACCGCCGTGCTCTTCATCGACCTGGACGGCTTCAAGGCGGTCAACGACTCCATCGGCCACCAGGCGGGCGACGAGCTCCTCGTCCAGGCCGCCCGCCGGCTCCAGGAGTCCGTACGCACCTCGGACACCGCGGCACGCCTCGGGGGCGACGAGTTCGCCGCGCTCATCGTCGGCGACGGCACCCGCGACCAGGCCGCCAGGGAGTGCCAGGTCCACGAGATCGCCGACCGGCTGCGCCTCAGGCTCTCCCAGCCGTACCGGATCGGCACCGGGGAGGTCCGGGTCGCCGCTTCCATCGGCGTCGCCTTCGCCGAACCCTCCATCACGCCCAAGGACCTCATGCGCAACGCCGACCTCGCCATGTACCGGGCGAAGGCCGGCGGCAAGGACCGGGTCGAGCTCTACGCCCCCCAGATGCAGGCCGACGTCGTGCGCCGCTCCGAGCTCGCCACACGGCTGCGCACCGCCCTGCGCGACGGCGAGTTCGCCCTGCTCCACCAGCCCGTCGTCCACCTGGCCAGCGGCACGGTGGCGGCCGTCTCCGCCCAGGCCCGCTGGCGCTCCGCCCAGGGCATCCTGTTCACCCCGGCCGAGTTCCTCCGCGTCTCCGAGAGCAGCGACCGTGCGGCCGAGCTGGGCACCTGGCTGCTGGAGGAGGCGGTCGAGCAGGCAGGGGAGCGGTTCAGATCCGGCCATCCGGTCTCCGTCTCCGTGCGCGTGTCGGCCGCCCGGCTGCTCGACCGGGCCCTCCCGCCGGGCTCCGTCGAGGCGCTCCTGACCCGGCACGGGCTGCCCTCCGGCGCCCTGATGATCGAGGTGGCCGACAGCGACCCGCGGATCTCCTTCGACGACCTGGAGCAGCGGCTGGTCGCGCTGCGCCGCCTCGGTGTCCGGATCGCGCTCGACGGCTTCGGCAGTGGGTATGCCGCGGTCAACGCCCTGCGCCGGCTCCCCATCGACGTACTGAAGCTGGACAGATGCCTGGTGGAGGGTGTCGTCGAGTCGGCGAGGCTCCACAAGATCACGAGTGGGCTGCTGCGGATCGCCGGCGATCTGGGGATGCAGTCCGTGGCCGACGGGGTGGACGTGCCCGAACAGGTGCGCGCGCTGCGTGCCATGGGGTGCACGCACGGCCAGGGGATGGCCTTCGCGGGCCCGTTGGACGAGTACCGGCTGCGGCGCACTCTGATCCGTGGGAAGTACCCCGTCCCGGGCATCGGTCCGGCCGCTCAGCCCGTCCTGGTGGGCGGCGTGATCCCCCTCCAGAGCCGCTCACATGATGAGACTCCCGTCCCACCCACTTGACACCGCAGGCGCCCCGGAGAGAGGGTCAATGCCATGCGCACCCGAATTCTCGTACTTGGAAAGCGCGTCGGCTGAAGCAGGGTCACTCATGGACACCTTGCAGACCGCACCGGCGCGCTCCCCTCGCTTGCCTCACGGCACGAGGGGTTTTTTGTTGCACCGGGACCTGTCAAAATCCCGCAAAAACACCGCATAAACCCTCAGCTTCGAGAAGAGAATGCCGATGACCGAGCAGGCCACCGGGGCCCAGCACCCGCAGCCGCGGGCCCGTAACGGCGGACCGTCCTCCGCCTCCGTTGAGCACCTCACGGGCGCGCAGTCCCTCATCCGTTCTCTCGAGGAAGTCGGCGCCGACACCGTATTCGGGCTCCCCGGCGGCTGCATCCTCCCGGCGTACGACCCGCTGATGGACTCCACCCGGGTCCGCCACATCCTCGTCCGCCACGAGCAGGGTGCCGGTCACGCGGCCACCGGTTACGCGCAGGCCACCGGCAGGGTCGGTGTCTGCATGGTCACCTCGGGTCCCGGAGCGACCAACCTGGTCACCCCGATCGCCGACGCCGCCATGGACTCGGTGCCCCTGGTCGCGATCACCGGGCAGGTGGCCTCCGCGGCCATCGGTACGGACGCGTTCCAGGAAGCCGACATCTGCGGCATCACGATGCCGATCACGAAGCACAACTTCCTGGTCACCCGCGCCGAGGACATCGCGCACACCATCGCCGAGGCCTTCCACATCGCCTCCACCGGCCGCCCGGGCCCGGTCCTCGTCGACATCGCCAAGGACGCGCTGCAGTCGAAGACCACCTTCAGCTGGCCGCCGTCGATGGACCTGCCCGGCTACCGTCCGGTCACGAAGCCGCACGCCAAGCAGATCCGCGAGGCCGCCAAGCTCATCACCCAGGCCAAGCGCCCGGTGCTGTACGTCGGCGGCGGCGTCATGAAGGCCGGCGCGACCGCCGAGCTGAAGGTCCTGGCAGAGCTCACCGGAGCGCCCGTCACCACCACGCTGATGGCGCTCGGCTCCTTCCCCGACAGCCACCCGCTGCACGTGGGAATGCCCGGCATGCACGGTTCGGTCACCGCCGTCACCGCGCTGCAGAAGGCCGACCTGATCGTCGCGCTGGGGGCCAGGTTCGACGACCGCGTCACCGGCAAGCTGGACAGCTTCGCCCCGTACGCCAAGATCGTGCACGCGGACATCGACCCGGCGGAGATCGGCAAGAACCGCGCCGCCGACGTCCCGATCGTCGGTGACGCCCGCGAGGTCATCGCCGACCTCGTCCAGGCGGTCCAGGCGGAGCACACCGAGGGCAACACCGGCGACTACAGCGCCTGGTGGAAGGACCTCAACCGCTGGCGCGAGACCTACCCCGTCGGCTACGACCTGCCGGAGGACGGCAGCCTCTCGCCGCAGCAGGTCATCCAGCGCATCGGCGAACTCGCCCCCGAGGGAACGATCTTCGCGGCGGGCGTCGGCCAGCACCAGATGTGGGCCTCGCACTTCATCCAGTACGAGCAGCCGGCGACCTGGCTCAACTCCGGCGGTGCCGGGACCATGGGGTACGCCGTCCCGGCGGCCATGGGCGCCAAGGCGGGCATGCCCGAGCGTGCCGTCTGGGCGATCGACGGCGACGGCTGCTTCCAGATGACCAACCAGGAACTCACCACCTGCGCGCTCAACAACATCCCGATCAAGGTCGCGATCATCAACAACGGCGCGCTCGGGATGGTCCGCCAGTGGCAGACCCTGTTCTACAACCAGCGGTACTCCAACACCGTGCTGCACTCGGGCCCTGACGCGGACGGCAACGCCGCCAAGGGCACCCGCGTCCCGGACTTCGTCAAGCTGTCCGAGGCCATGGGCTGCTACGCGATCCGCTGCGAGGACCCGGCGGACCTGGACAAGGTCATCGCCGAGGCCAACGCGATCAACGACCGCCCGGTCGTCATCGACTTCATCGTCCACGAGGACGCCATGGTCTGGCCGATGGTCGCCGCCGGCACCTCCAACGACGAGGTCATGGCAGCGCGCGGCGTCCGCCCCGACTTCGGCGACAACGAAGACGACTGAGAGACAGAGAGAGACCGACTCCATGTCCAGTAAGCACACCCTCTCCGTCCTGGTCGAGAACAAGCCCGGTGTCCTCGCCCGGATCACGGCCCTGTTCTCCCGGCGCGGCTTCAACATCGACTCGCTCGCGGTCGGTACCACCGAACATCCCGACATCTCACGCATCACCATTGTCGTGAACGTCGAGGGCCTGCCCCTGGAGCAGGTGACCAAGCAGCTCAACAAGCTGGTCAACGTCCTGAAGATCGTCGAACTCGAGCCCGCCGCAGCGATCCAGCGGGAGCTCGTCCTGGTGAAGGTCCGCGCAGACAACGAGACCCGCTCCCAGATCGTCGAGATCGTCCAGCTGTTCCGCGCCAAGACCGTGGACGTCTCCCCGGAGGCCGTCACGATCGAGGCGACAGGGGGCGCCGACAAGCTGGAGGCCATGCTCAAGATGCTCGAGCAGTTCGGCATCAAGGAGCTCGTCCAGTCCGGCACCATCGCCATAGGGCGCGGCGCGCGCTCGATCACCGACCGTTCTCTGCGCGCCCTCGACCGTTCGGCGTAAAACCTCACGGGACGCCTCGCCGCTCGTATGGCGAGACCCGGCAACGTATCCGACGCACCCCGCCGTACGGTGGGACGCAACACCTGCACACCAAGGAGAAGACCCAGTGGCCGAGCTGTTCTACGACGACGATGCCGACCTGTCCATCATCCAGGGCCGTAAGGTCGCGGTCCTCGGTTACGGCAGCCAGGGGCACGCCCACGCGTTGTCGCTGCGTGACTCGGGTGTCGACGTCCGTGTCGGTCTGCACGAGGGTTCGAAGTCCAAGGCGAAGGCCGAGGAGCAGGGCCTGCGCGTGGTGACCCCGTCCGAGGCCGCGGCCGAGGCCGACGTCATCATGATCCTGGTCCCGGACCCGATCCAGGCCCAGGTCTACGAGGAGTCCGTCAAGGACAACCTCAAGGACGGCGACGCGCTGTTCTTCGGTCACGGCCTGAACATCCGCTTCGACTTCATCAAGCCGCCGGCCAACGTCGACGTCTGCATGGTCGCCCCGAAGGGCCCGGGTCACCTGGTCCGCCGCCAGTACGAGGAGGGCCGCGGCGTCCCGTGCATCGTGGCGGTCGAGCAGGACGCCACGGGCAAGGGCCTGGAGCTCGCCCTCAGCTACGCGAAGGGAATCGGCGGCACCCGCGCCGGCGTCATCAAGACGACCTTCACGGAGGAGACCGAGACCGACCTGTTCGGTGAGCAGGCCGTCCTCTGCGGTGGCACCGCCGCCCTGGTCAAGGCCGGCTTCGAGACGCTGACCGAGGCCGGTTACCAGCCGGAGATCGCGTACTTCGAGTGCCTCCACGAGCTGAAGCTCATCGTCGACCTCATGTACGAGGGCGGCCTGGAGAAGATGCGCTGGTCCATCTCGGAGACCGCCGAGTGGGGCGACTACGTCACCGGCCCGCGGATCATCACGGACGCCACCAAGGCCGAGATGAAGAAGGTCCTCGCCGAGATCCAGGACGGCACCTTCGCCAAGGCCTGGATGGCCGAGTACCACAACGGTCTGCCCAAGTACAACGAGTACAAGAAGGCCGACAGCGAGTCCCTGCTGGAGACCACCGGCAAGGAGCTCCGCAAGCTCATGAGCTGGGTCGACAACGAGGACGCCTGAGTTCTCGCCGGGGGGCAGGTCCGCACGGGCCTGCCCCCCGGCGCACGGCCGGCCTCACACCTCGTGTCACTGCGGGGAGAGGTGGGTGGAAGGAGGCGGCGCCGTACGTCTGTACAGACCGTCCACCCCGTGAGGGTGATCCTTCCACCGGGGCGCAGTCGATGCCCGGCCGCATGACTACACTTCTCAACACATACACGCGTCAGGGCCCACAGTGTCGTGCGTCTTCCACGCGGCTAGCCCCTCCACCGCCTGCGGCCGTCGGGACGGCCGTCCGCACTGGACTTGTGAGGACACACGTGAGCTCGAAACCTGTCGTACTCATCGCCGAAGAGCTGTCGCCCGCCACGGTCGACGCCCTGGGTCCGGATTTCGAGATCCGGCACTGCAACGGCGCGGACCGCGCCGCACTCCTCCCCGCGATCGCCGACGTCGACGCGATCCTGGTGCGCTCCGCCACCAAGGTCGACGCCGAGGCCATCGCCGCGGCGAAGAAGCTCAGGGTCGTCGCCCGTGCCGGCGTCGGTCTGGACAACGTCGACGTCTCCTCGGCCACCAAGGCCGGCGTGATGGTCGTCAACGCCCCGACCTCGAACATCGTCACCGCCGCCGAGCTGGCCTGCGGTCTGCTCGTGGCCACCGCGCGTAACATCCCGCAGGCCAACACCGCGCTGAAGAACGGCGAGTGGAAGCGCTCCAAGTACACGGGCGTGGAGCTCAGCGAGAAGACGCTCGGCGTCGTCGGCCTCGGCCGCATCGGCGTGCTGGTCGCCCAGCGCATGTCGGCCTTCGGCATGAAGATCGTCGCGTACGACCCCTACGTACAGCCCGCCCGCGCCGCGCAGATGGGCGTCAAGCTCCTCACGCTGGACGAGCTGCTCGAGGTCTCCGACTTCATCACGGTGCACCTGCCCAAGACCCCCGAGACGCTCGGCCTCATCGGCGACGAGGCGCTGCACAAGGTGAAGCCCACGGTGCGCATCGTCAACGCCGCGCGCGGCGGCATCGTCGACGAGGAGGCGCTCGCCTCCGCCCTCAAGGAGGGCCGTGTCGCCGGAGCCGGTCTGGACGTGTACACCAAGGAGCCCTGCACGGACTCCCCGCTGTTCCAGTTCGACCAGGTCGTCTGCACCCCGCACCTCGGTGCCTCCACCGACGAGGCGCAGGAGAAGGCCGGCATCGCCGTCGCCAAGTCCGTCCGCCTGGCACTCGCCGGTGAGCTCGTGCCCGACGCGGTCAACGTCCAGGGCGGGGTCATCGCCGAGGACGTGCGCCCCGGCCTGCCGCTCGCCGAGAAGCTCGGCCGGATCTTCACCGCCCTCGCCGGCGAGGTCGCTGCCCGCCTCGACGTCGAGGTCTACGGCGAGATCACCCAGCACGACGTGAAGGTGCTCGAACTCTCCGCGCTCAAGGGCGTGTTCGAGGACGTCGTCGACGAGACCGTCAGCTACGTCAACGCCCCGCTCTTCGCGCAGGAGCGCGGTGTCGAGGTCCGCCTCACCACGAGCTCCGAGTCGCCGGACCACCGCAACGTGGTGACCGTCCGCGGCACCCTGTCGAACGGCGAGGAGGTCGCGGTCTCCGGCACGCTCGCCGGTCCCAAGCACCTCCAGAAGATCGTCGCCATCGGCGAGCACGACGTGGACCTGGCGCTCGCCGACCACATGGTCGTCCTGCGCTACGAGGACCGTCCCGGCGTCGTCGGCGCGGTCGGCAAGATCCTCGGCGAGGCCGGGCTGAACATCGCCGGCATGCAGGTCTCGCGGCAGGACGCGGGCGGCGAGGCGCTGGTCGTCCTCACCGTCGACGACACCATCCCGCAGTCGGTCCTCACCGAGATCGCCGAGGAGATCGGCGCCGCCTCGGCGCGTTCGGTGAACCTCACCGACTGATCGGCCGCCCCACGACGACCGCGCCCGGCGGACAGGCTCCCTGTCCGCCGGGCGCGGTCGTTCCCGGTTCCGGAGGCGGGCCGACGGCCTACCCGTCGATCCGCCCGGTGAAGAGCGCGATCAGGAAGACGGCCCACCCCGCCGTGGAGATCAGCGCGGGGAACCAGGCGGCGATCGCGCAGCCGGCGATGACGAGACCGTTGCGCCGCTGCCGGCGCGCGGGGGTCCGGGCGAGGAACCAGCTGGGCAGGATCAGCGCGTAGGAGATCAGCAGGCCCGCGGCCGCCAGGAACGTCCGGTCGGCGAAGGTGTTCTCCGCCGACGACACCGCGGCGGTCAGTGCGGGTGCCAGCACGGTGCCGGTCAACGGGGCTGCCCACCAGCGCGCTTCGGTCTCCGGTCGTGCGGCGAGGGAAAGGGGGGTCCTGGCGTCGGTGCTCATGGACCCATCTCACCGTGTGTGACGCCCCGCTCACTCCGTCGGCGTACTCACCTCGTGGCTTCGCCGTACTCATCCGGGGCGCGACTCACAGCCGGGCCTGCTTCAGCGCCATGTGCAGCAGCAGCCGGTCCTCCCCGTCGTTCAGGTCGAGGCCGGTGAGCTGCTGGACGCGGGCGAGACGGTAGTAGAGCGTCTGGCGGTGGATGCCCAGCTCGGTGGCCGTCCGGCTCGCCTGGCCCGCACGGTCGAGGAACACCTCGGCGGTCCGGGCCAGTTCGGCGTGGGCCGGGGTCAGCAGAGGGCGGACGGCCTGGTCCGGGGCGGTGCCCGTGGTGCGGGGCAGGGCGGCCAGGATGCGGTACGGGCCGATGGCCGACCATTCGGCGACCGGGCCGTAGCGGGATTCCGCCGAGGCCGCGCGGGCGGCGGACAGGGCCTCGTGCCAGGAGTCGGCCAGCTCCGTCAGACCGCGGCGGGGAGCGGCGAGGCCGCCGGTGGCGGCGGGTCCGGCGGCGGCGCGCAGCTGCTCCACGGCCTTCCTCGCCGGATCGAGGGCTTCGGGGGAGCGCAGCCGGACCAGGGCGGCCAGGGCCTGGGTGCACGCTCCGGGGGCGGTGGCGAGGGCCGCCGCCGACGGCACCGTCCGCGCGGACGGCGTCCCGCCCGGCCAGGGGGTCACGCACACCACGGTGTGCAGCCCGTCCGCGTCGGTGCCCAGAGCCTCGTGCAGTGCGGCCACCGCCATGTCGCGCTGCCAGCCGCGGCCGGCGACGAGCACCGCGCCGAACTCCCGGGACAGGTCGGTGCCGGCCCGTTCCTCGTCGGCGAGCAGGGCGCCGATCCGGGCTGCCACCTCCATGGCCGCCGTCAGCTGGTCCTCCGTCGGTCCGGGGTCCGCGTCCAGCAGCCACACATAGCCCAGGACGACACCCCGATGGCGTACCGGAAGGCAGATGCGGTCCCGGAACACCCCGGCCTCCGGGGCGGCCGGGATACGGACGGGCTCCGTCGCGCGGGTGATGCCGAACCCCTCGAACCAGGCGCGGACCGCCGGGGTGGAGCGACGGGTCAGGATCGAGCGGGTACGGACCGGGTCCATGGCCGTGTCGTCGTCGCTGTCGTGCGCACCGAAGGCGACCAGTCCGAAATCGCGGTTCTCCAGGGTGGCGGGGGCGCTGAGCAGCGCGGAGATCTCGTCGACCAGCTCCTGGTAATCGCCCTTCACCCCGCCATTCTCGCACCCCTTCAGACAAATGTCTGAGATCCGGTCCACTGATGCGTGACAGCTGTCGATGGCACGGGATCGCGGGGGTACCTAGATTTCACAGTGGTTCTCCGTGCCGTCCCGGTCCGTTCACCCGCGTACCGGTCCGGCCTCGTTCGTACTCCGTGGAGGTGCCCCGTGCTGGGTCCCGTGATTCTCGCCGCGTCCCGCAGCGACAAGATGCGTCGTTTCATCTCGGCCGCGCCCGGCACCAAGCAGGTCGTCGACCGCTTCATCGCCGGTGAGAGCGTCGACCAGGTCGTCCCCGTCATCGAGGACGCCGCCTCGAAGGGCCTCGAGGTCACCCTGGACGTCGTGGGTGAGGACATCACCACCCCCGAGCAGGCCGCCGCCGCGCGCGACGCCTACCTGGAGCTCGTCGGCCGTCTGAAGGAGCTCGGGCTCGGCGCCCGGGCCGAGATGTCCGTCAAGCTCTCGATGTTCGGCCAAGCGCTGGAGGGCGGCCACGAGCTGGCCCTCGCCAACGTCCGACCCGTCGTCGAGGCCGCCGCCGCGATCGGCACCACGGTCACGCTGGACGCCGAGGACCACACCACCCTGGACTCGATGTTCGCCATCCACGAGGAGCTGCGGAAGGACTTCCCGCAGACCGGCTGCGTGATCCAGTCCTACCTGTTCCGCACCGAGGCCGACGCCCGGCGTCTGGCCGCCGCGGGCAGCCGGGTCCGCCTGGTGAAGGGCGCCTACAAGGAGCCCGCCTCCGTCGCGTACCAGAGCAAGCCGGAGATCGACAAGGCGTACGTCCGCATCCTGAAGACCCTGATGCTGGGCGAGGGCTACCCGATGATCGGCTCGCACGATCCCCGTCTCATCGCCATCGGCCAGGAGCTCGCACGCCAGGCCGGGCGCAAACTGGACGAGTACGAGTTCCAGATGCTGTACGGCATCCGCAGCGAGGAGCACGTCCGGCTCGCGGCCGAGGGCCACCGGATGCGCGTCTACACGGCGTACGGCACCGACTGGTACGGATACTTCATGCGCCGCCTCGCGGAGAAGCCGGCCAACCTGCTGTTCTTCGGCCGCTCCGTGCTCACCAAGGGCTGACCCGTCCGGCCGCGACCCCGAACCACGGGGCCGCCCCAGGCTGACCCGAGGGCTCGAACCACAGGGCCGCACCCAGGCTGAACCAAGGGCTGACCTGCCCGGCCGACCACCCACCTCAACCAAGGAGACAAGGCACCCATGGACGCTGTCACCCAGGTCCCCGCGCCGGTCAACGAGCCGGTCCACTCCTACGCCCCCGGCACCGCCGAGCGAGCCCGCCTGGAGGCGAAGCTCAAGGAGCTCAGCCAGAACCCCATCGACCTGCCGATGACCATCGGCGGCGAGAAGCGGATGGGTGGCGGCGCGCGCTTCGACGTCGTGCAGCCGCACAACCACAAGGCCGTCATCGGCACCGCCGCCGCGGCCACCGAGGCGGACGCCCAGGACGCGGTCGACGCGGCCCTCGCCGCCGCCCCGGCCTGGCGCGCGATGTCCTTCGACGACCGCGCCGCGATCATCCTGCGCGCGGCCGAGCTGCTCTCCGGCCCCTGGCGCGAGACGCTGGCCGCCTCCACGATGCTGGGCCAGGGCAAGACCGCCCAGCAGGCCGAGATCGACTGCCCCTGCGAGCTCGTCGACTTCTGGCGCTTCAACGTGCACTACGCGCGCCAGATCCTCGCCGAGCAGCCGCCGGCGAACTCTCCCGGCGTGTGGAACCGCATGGACCACCGCCCGCTCGAGGGCTTCGTCTACGCGATCACGCCGTTCAACTTCTCGGCCATCGCGGCCAACCTGCCCACCGCGCCCGCCCTCATGGGCAACGTCGTGGTGTGGAAGCCGTCCCCGACGCAGACCCACGCCGCCGTGCTGCTGATGCAGCTCCTGGAGGAGGCCGGGCTGCCCAAGGGCGTCATCAACCTGGTCACCGGCGACGGCATCGCCGTCTCCGAGGTGGCGCTGAACCACCGCGACCTGGCCGGTGTCCACTTCACCGGCTCGACCCCCACCTTCCAGCACCTGTGGAAGACGGTCGGCAACAACATCGCCAACTACCGCACCTACCCGCGCCTCGTCGGCGAGACGGGCGGCAAGGACTTCGTCGTCGCGCACCCCAGCGCCGACCGTGCCGTGCTGAAGACCGCGCTGACCCGCGGCTCCTTCGAGTACCAGGGCCAGAAGTGCTCCGCCTCCTCCCGTGCGTACGTCCCGGCCTCCATCTGGAACTCCGGTTTCAAGGAGGAGTTCGCGGCCGAGGTCGACGGCATCACCATGGGTGACGTCACCGACCTGTCGCACTTCATGGGCGCCGTCATCGACGCGCGTTCCTTCGCCAAGAACAAGGCCGCGATCGACCGCGCCGCCGCCGACCCGACGTGCACGATCGTCGCGGGCGGCACCTACGACGACTCCGTCGGCTACTTCGTCCGCCCGACCGTCATCGTGTGCGACGACCCGGCCAACGAGGTCTTCACCACCGAGTACTTCGGCCCGATCCTCGCCGTCCACGTCTACGAGGACGAGAAGTACGACGCCATGCTGGAGCAGATGGAGTCGGTCTCCGACTACGCGCTGACCGGTGCGGTCATCTCCAACGACCGCGCGGCGGCCGCGTACACGATGGACAAGCTCCGCTACGCGGCGGGCAACTTCTACATCAACGACAAGTCGACCGGTGCCGTCGTCGGCCAGCAGCCCTTCGGCGGCGGCCGTGGCTCCGGCACCAACGACAAGGCGGGCGCCCCGCAGAACCTGCAGCGCTGGACGCTGACCCGCGCCATCAAGGAGACGCTGGTCGCGCCGACCGAGTACACCTACCCCCACCAGGGCTGACGCCCCAGGGGCGCCCGCACCGGGCGCCCCGCCCCGCACTCCGCCTCCCGACCGGCTCCCCCCCCCCGCCGGCCGGGAGGCGGTTTCCATTCCGGGCCGGGGCCGCTCAGAGGGCCCCCGCGTCCCGGGCCGTCCACACCGACGGATACAGCGGCCGGAACCCCAGCTCGTCCCGGATGCGCAGTGTCGACATCTGGCCGTACCAGGGATCGGGATCGGTGCGGTCCGCCAGTTCCGGCGGCACCGGCACCCCGTTCAGGCGGTGCAGGTCCACCGCCGTCACCGGGGCGTCGTCGCAGATGTTGTAGCGGCGGCCCGCGACCTCGCGCGCGTGCAGCAGGCGCAGCAGCCCCTGGGCCACATCCGCGTGGTGCACCACCGCCAGCCGCTGCGCCGCCGCCCAGCCGCCCACCCAGCTCATCGCGTCCGCGAGGTGCGGGTCGCCCTCCCCGTACACGAACGGCAGAACGGCGATCCGCACGTCCAGCCCGTGCTCGCGGTGCAGGGCGAGCAGGCCTTCCTCGGCCCCCGCCTTCGACTGCGCGTACGCCCCCCACTTGGGGCCGCCCGGCACCGTCGGGTCGTCCTCCGTCAGCGGACGGCCGCGCCCCGCGCCGTACGAGAGGTTCGTGCCCACGTGCACGAACCTGCCCGTGCCCGACCGGACGGCGGCTTCCCCCAGGGCTACGGCCGCGTCGCGGTTGACGGACCACATCTCGTCCTCCGGGACGTCCCGGAAGGCCGCCGCGATGTTCACGACGGCGTCCACGCCCAAGAGGGCCTCGTCCACATCGCCCGCGTCGCGGAGGTCGCCCGTGACGACCTCCGTACCCAGCGCCGCGAAGACGTCCCCCCGGCTCCCGTCGCGCACGATCACCCGCACCGTGTCGCCGGGGGCGGCCCGCCGGAGCAGCCGCGGCACGAACCGGCGCCCCACCTCGCCCGTCGCGCCCGTCACCAGAATTCTCATCGCCGGTCCCCTCCTCGTGGATCTCCTGAACGGCCTCAGCCTGGGTCCGGCGCCGTGATCGCGGGAGAGACCCGCGTATCCGGGGACCGGCAGTCCCCGGATACGCCCTGGAGCAGCCGGGCGCGGCGGGCCATGCTGGGCGGATGGACCTGGACCGCGTCGAACTCGCCGACTTCCTGCGCCGCTGCCGTATCCGCCTGGACCCGGCCGCCGTCGGACTCGCCGTCGGCTCCAGGCGCCGGACGCCCGGTCTCCGCCGGGAGGAGGCGGCCAGGCTGACGGGCGCGTCCGTGGACCACTACACGCGCCTGGAACAGGGCCGTGGCTCCAGGCCGTCGCGGCAGATGCTCGCCGCCCTGGCCAGGGCGCTGCGGCTCACCGAGGACGAGCGCGACCACCTCTTCCACCTGGCGGGGGAGGAGCCGCCCCGGAGGGGCGTGGGCCCCTCCCAGCACGTCCGGCCCGGACTGCTGATGATCCTCGACCGGCTGCACGACGCCCCCGCGCACGTCTACAGCGACCGGGGGGAACTGCTCGCGCAGAACGCACTGGCGACCGCGCTCACCGGGGAGGCCGACCCGGGGCACAACGTGATCCGGGCCTGGTTCACCGGCCGCAGCGCCCGTCGGCTGTACCCGCCGGAGGACCACGCCGGGCAGTCCCTGATCCATGTCGCCCAGCTCCGGGCGGTGTCCGCCGCACGGCCCGACGATCCGCAGCTCCTGGCGCTCGTACGCGAACTGCGGTCGGCCTCGGAGGAGTTCGACACGCTCTGGACGGAGCACCGGGTGGCCGTGCGGCGCGCGGAGCGCAAGCGATTCCTGCACCCTGTCGTCGGGCTGCTGGAGCTCGGCTGCGAGGTGCTGCTCACCGCGGACTGCGGCCAGCGCCTGGTCGTCCACACGGCGGAACCCGGCAGCGAGTCCTACGAGCGGCTGCGGCTCCTGCGCGTCGTCGGGCTGCAGGAGCTCGGGGCGTCCGGGCCGCCGGACGCCCCCGGTGACCTCAGCCCTTCACGGTGAAACCGGCCCGCAGGAGGCTCTCGTCGGCGGAGGACGGGCCGACGAGCAGTTCGAAGGCGCCGGGCTCGACGATCCGCCGGCCCGCCGAATCGACCAGGGTGCATTCGGAGACCGGCAGTTCGAGCACCACCTCGCGGGACTCGCCGGGCGCGATCGTCACCTGCCGGTAGGCCTTGAGCTCCTTCTCCGCCCACGTCACGGACGTCACGGTGTCGCTGATGTACACCTGCACCGTCTCCAGGGCCGGCCGGGCGCCGGTGTTGTGGACGGTGACGCGCGCCCGCAGCGTGTCGTTCTCCCCGACGCTCGCCGTGAGCATCTCCAGGTCGGAGTACGCCACGTCCGTGTAGCTCAGGCCCTCGCCGAAGACGAACGCCGGACGCTGGGTCAGGTCGGCGTACCGGGAGCCGTGCTGGCCCCGGATCTGGTTGTAGTACGTCGGCTGCTGGCCCGCGTGACGGGCGAAGGAGATGGGCAGCCGTCCCGACGGCTCGACGAGGCCCAGCAGGACCTCGGCCACCGCCCGGCCGCCCTGCATGCCCGGGTTGAAGGCGTGCAGGACCGCCGCGGCGCCGAGGGCGGACGGCGGGAGCACCAGCGGCTTGGAGCTGATGACCACGACGACCAGCGGCTTGCCGGTCGCCGCGAGCGCGTCGAGCAGCGCGGCCTGGTCGCCGACGAGCTCCAGGGTGGCCGTGGACTTGCCCTCGCCGACCAGCTCGATGCGGTCGCCGACCACGGCGACGACGTAGTCGGCGGCCTCGGCGGCGGCGACCGCCTCACCGATCAGTGCGGCGTCCGGGTCGGCGGGGATGACCACCTCCGGGCGGGGCTGGCCGTCGGGGAAGAACTGCCCCTCCGGGTCCGCTCCCACATCGAGGATCCTGGCGCCCCGCGCGTACGAGACCGTCCAGTCGGCGGGCGCGTGCTCGCGGAAGCCGTCGAGGACGGTACGGATCATGGCGCGCGGCTGGCCGTCCTGGAGCCAGTCCACCTGGCCCGACGAGCCCGCCCAGTCGCCCAGTTGGGTCTGCGCGTCGTCCGCGTTCGGCCCGATCACCGCGACCGTACGGGGGCCGGGGGAGCCGGTGGCCCGCCCGTCCTCCCCTGCCGTCAGGCCGCCGGCCAGCGGCAGCGAGCCGTCGTTGGTCAGCAGCACCAGCGAGCGCCGGGCCACCTCCAGGTTCAGTGCGGCGTGCCCGGCGCTGCCGATGATCTCGGCCTGGCGGGCGGTGTCGGGGCGGCGCGGGTTCTCGAACAGGCCGAGCTCGAACTTGAGCGTCAGGACGCGGCGCACGGCCGCGTCGATCTCGGCCTCGCCCAGCGTGCCGTTCCCGACGGCTTCCAGCGCGCCCTCGAAGAACCCCTCGGTCGCCATCACCATGTCGTTGCCCGCGCGGACCGCGGCCGCGGCGGCCTGCGCGTAGTCGGCGTAGACCTTCTGCTCCCACACCATGCGGCCGACGTTGTCCCAGTCGGTCACCAGCGTCCCGGTGTAGCCCCACTCCTCGCGCAGCACGTCGTTGAGCAGCCAGTCGTTCACCGTGATCGGCACGCCGTCCATGGACTGGTAGCCGAGCATGAACGTCCGGCAGCCCTCCTTGGCGACCCGCTCGAACGGCGGCAGGAACCAGGACCGGAGCTTGCGCCGCGAGATGTCAGCCTCGCTGGCGTCCCGGCCGCCCTGCGTCTCGGAGTACCCCGCGAAGTGCTTGGCCGAGGCCAGGATCGCGGTCGGGTCCGCCAAGCCGTCGCCCTGGTACCCGCGCACCATCGCCGACGCCAGTTCCCCGATCAGGTGGGGGTCCTCGCCGAACGTCTCGCTGACCCGTCCCCAGCGCAGGTCCCTGGTGATGCAGAGGACCGGTGAGAACGTCCAGTGCACGCCGGTCGCCGCGACCTCCACCGCCGTGGCCCGCGCGATCCGCTCCACCAGCTCCGTGTCCCAGGTGGCGGCCATGCCGAGCTGGGTGGGGTAGATCGTGGCGCCCTCCCAGAAGGAGTGCCCGTGGATGCAGTCCTCCGCGACCAGCAGAGGGATGCGCAGCCGGGAGCGGTCGGTCAGCTCCGCGGCCTCCAGGACCCGCTCGGGCGAGGTGTGCAGGATCGACCCCACGTGCAGGTCCTCGACGAAGTGCCGCACACCTTCCTTGGCGTTCAGCTGGAGCATCTGGCCGACCTTCTCGGGCAGCGTCATGCGGTCCAGGAGATCGGCGACCCGCTCCGCCACGGGGAGCGCGGGGTCGAGGTAGGGCAGGGAGGGGGACACGGGGGGTCCTTTCGCGACACGGTTCGCTTCACCATAGAGTCAATACCGACCACCTGGTAAGTATCTCCCGGGATCGAATCTCCGGGGGCGGAATCGCCGGAGGGTTGAATGGGATCCGATGCACCGAAGTGACGGCCGGAACGGTCCGGCGGACCGGGAGAGTGGCGAGTGACGGCCGATACGAGGCGCGGCTACGCGAAGGGCCGTGCGAAGCGGCGCGAAATCCTCGACCAGGCCATGTCCCTGTTCGGTGAGGCGGGCTACCGGGGCGCCTCGCTGCGGGTGATCGCCACCCGGTGCGGAATCTCGCACACCGGGCTGCTGCACCACTTCCCGACCAAGGAGGCGCTGCTGCTCGCGGTGCTCGAACACCGCGACGACGTGGACGACGAGTGGCTCTCGCTCGGCGGCACCACGGGCGTGCGGCGGCTGCGCCGGTTCGCCGAACTGGCCGAGCTGAACGCCGCGCGGCGGGGGATCGTCGAGCTGTTCTCGGTGGTCTCGGCCGAGGCGACGGCCGCCGACCACCCCGCCCACGGATACTTCGTGCGCCGCTACGAGAATTCGGTCGCGGGCGCCCGGCTCGCCTACGAACAGGTGCGCCTGGAGGGTGCCCTGCGGGCGGAGATCGCCCCCGACGACGCCGGGCGGCAGCTGATCGCCCTGATGGACGGTCTCCAGGTGCAGTGGCTGCTCAGCGACTGTGCGGCGGACATGGCCGGTGTGCTGCGCGCGCACATCGAGGCGCAGCTCACCGTGGATCTCTGAGGCTCCGCCCCCTCCGCGGGCGGTGTCCGTCCGTGCGGCCGTCTCAGATAGTAGGAAGTCCGAGTATCTGTAGAGACAGATGGGCCGAGCTGTCCTAACTTTGTAGGAGCCGAACGAATCGCTGATCCAGCGACCGGCGTGCGTGAGCGTGCCACGAAGCAGGCAACCCCTGCGGCATCCGCTCCCCGCCCCTTCAGGCGCTTCGAAATCCCGATCTCGACATCCGTTGCGCGAAGTCCCGATCTCGAAATCCACGCGATCTCAAGGAGCTGATCCCTCATGGCCGAGACCACTGTCCGCCGCGTCCGTCACACCCCCCGCCCCGCCGAGTCGGAGCGCAAGAACGCCGCAGCAGCCCTCCAGCGGGCCCTCGACCGCCGGGACAACGGCGGTTCCACCGGCCACTGAGGGTGCGTTCCCACCCTGTGCCGACGTTTCCGGACAGCCGTCGGGATGTCCGCATCATGGACATCGAATGTCATGGGGTGGGACGGAAGGCTAGGGTGCCTCTATGTCTCGCAGCATCGATCTCGCAGTGATCCCCGGCGACGGTATCGGCCAGGAGGTCGTCACCCAGGGCCTCAAGGTTCTCAACGCTGTTCTCCCGCAGGATGTGAAGCTGGAGACCAAGGAGTACGACCTAGGCGCCCAGCGATGGCACCGCACCGGTGAGACCCTCCCGGACGCGGAGCTCGAAGCCCTCAAGGGCCACGACGCCATCCTGCTCGGCGCCATCGGCGACCCGTCGGTGCCGTCCGGCGTGCTGGAGCGCGGGCTGCTGCTGAAGCTCCGCTTCGCCTTCGACCACTTCATCAACCTGAGGCCGTCGAAGCTCTTCCCGAACACCGCGACCCCGCTGGCCGGCCGTCCCGAGATCGACTTCGTCGTCGTCCGCGAGGGCACCGAGGGCCCGTACACGGGCAACGGCGGTTCCCTGCGCACCGGCACGGAGCACGAGGTCGCCACCGAGGTCAGCGTCAACACCGCCTACGGCGTCGAGCGCGTCGTGCGTGACGCCTTCGCGCGTGCCGCCGCCCGCCCGCGCAAGAAGCTGACGCTGGTCCACAAGAACAACGTCCTCGTGTACGCGGGCCACCTGTGGAAGAACACCTTCGACAAGGTCGCGGCCGAGTACCCCGAGGTCTCCACCGACTACCTGCACGTCGACGCCGCGACGATCTTCTTCGTGACGCAGCCGGAGCGCTTCGACGTCATCGTCACCGACAACCTCTTCGGCGACATCCTCACCGACCTCGCCGCTGCCGTGACCGGCGGCATCGGCCTGGCCGCGTCCGGGAACATCAACCCGACGGGTGCCTTCCCGTCCATGTTCGAGCCGGTGCACGGCACCGCGCCCGACATCGCGGGCCAGGGCAAGGCCGACCCGACCGCCACGATCCTCTCCGTCGCCCTCCTGCTGCGCCACCTCGGCTACGAGGCCGAGGCCGTGCGCATCGAGGAGGCCGTCTCCGCCGACCTCGCGGAGCGTGACGGGCAGAACGCGCGCACCACCGACGAGATCGGCGACGCGCTCGCGGTACGCGTAGCGAGCTGACCCGACGCCTCCACTTCGAAGCCGCCGGGTCGCAACCGCACCCGGCGGCTTCACCTCGCGGTCTCCGGGTGCCACCATCGACCCCTGGACCGCGTTTTCGCGTCGCCCTCGTGCCCCACCGCAAACACATCATTTCGTGCAGAGCCGCCCCCGGGAGATAATCGAACGGGACCGCGGCTCGCGGTAGAGCTCGGACGTCCTACGACCTGTCCGGCAGCCGCCGGGCGGGAGCGGGCGTGAGCGCGGTCCATCACACACAAGACCGGTGAAGGACACGCACTCATGACGACGCCCACGATCGAGCTCAAGCCCTCCTCGAACCCGCTGTCCGACGCGGAGCGCGAGGCGATCCTGGTGAGCCCCGGCTTCGGCCGTTACTTCACCGATCACATGGTGACCATCCGCTGGACCGAGGGCCGCGGCTGGCACGACGCCCAGCTCGTGCCCTACGGGCCGCTGTCGATGGACCCGGCCAACATGACCCTGCACTACGCGCAGGAGATCTTCGAGGGCCTCAAGGCCTACCGCCAGCCCGACGGCACGGTCGCGACCTTCCGCCCGGAGGCCAACGCGGCCCGCTTCCAGCGCTCCGCCGCCCGGCTCGCGATGCCGGAGCTGCCGGCCGAGACCTTCATCGAGGCCTGCGACGTGCTGGTCCAGCAGGACCGGGCCTGGGTTCCGGCGCACGGCGGTGAGGAGTCCCTCTACCTGCGCCCGTTCATGATCGCCGCCGAGGTCGGCCTGGGGGTCCGGCCCGCCAACGAGTACCTCTTCCTCGTCATCGCCTCTCCCGCCGGCGCCTACTTCCCCGGCGGTGTGAAGCCGGTCTCCATCTGGCTCTCCCAGGACCGGGTCCGCGCCGTCCCCGGCGGCATGGGCGACGCCAAGACCGGTGGCAACTACGCCGCCTCCCTCCTCGCCCAGGCCGAGGCCGCCGCGCAGGGCTGCGACCAGGTCGCCTACCTCGACGCCGTCGAGCACAAGTGGGTCGAGGAGCTGGGCGGCATGAACCTCTACTTCGTGTACGGGCAGGAGGACGGCAGCAAGCGGATCGTCACCCCTTCCCTCACCGGCTCGCTGCTCGCCGGCGTCACCCGTGACTCCCTCCTCACCGTCGCCCGTGACCTCGGCTACGCCTCCGAGGAGGGCCGCGTCTCCATCGACCAGTGGCGCGCCGACACCGAGAACGGCACCCTCACCGAGGTCTTCGCCTGCGGCACGGCCGCCGTGATCACGCCCGTCGGCACCGTGAAGTCCGCGGGCGGCGAGTGGATCCAGGGCGACGGCACGCCCGGCGAGGTCACCCTCAAGCTGCGCGAGCGCCTGCTGGACATCCAGCGCGGCATCGCCGAGGACACCCACGGCTGGATGCACGAGCTCGGCTAGTCGCCTGCTCCCGCCCGCGAAGGCCGCGCCCCTCACCGGGGGCGCGGCCTTCGCCGTTCCGCCATCGCGCGCCGCGCGTTTTGAGCGCTGCTCAAAACGTGGTTAGAGTGCTGCTCCAACCAGGAGGTGCCGAGACGTGCGACTGACCCCGACCGAACGCGACCGTCTGCTGCTCTTCGGAGCCGCCGAGCTTGCCCGGGCGCGGCGCGCCCGCGGTCTGCGGCTCAACGTCCCCGAGGCGACCGCCCTGATCGCGGACACCGTCTGCGAGGCGGCCAGGGACGGACGCAGGCTGGCCGAGGCGATCGAGGCGGCCCGTGCCGTGCTGGGTCCCGACGACGTGCTGCCCGGCGTGGCCGACGTGGTCACCGAGGTCCATGTGGAGGCCGTGTTCGACGACGGTTCCCGCCTCGCCGTCGTCAGTGCCCCGCTCGCCGGCGGCACGCTCGGCGACGAGGCCCCAGGAGCCCTGCTCCCCGGCCCGGCGACGCCCGATCCCGAGCCCCCGGTGCGGATCACCGTCCGTAACACCGCGACGGTCCCGGTCAGCGTCACGTCCCACTTCCACTTCTTCGAGGCCAACCCCCGGCTCGACTTCGACCGGGCCGCGGCCTACGGGATGCGGCTGGGCGTGCCGGCCGGGTCCTCCGTCCGCTTCGGCCCGGGGGAGACGGCCGAGGCGGCGCTCGTCCCCATCGGCGGCGGCCGGATCGCGATCGGCTTCGCCGGGCTCGTCGACGGGCCCCTGGACGCGCCGGGTGCGAAGGAGGAGGCGCTGCGCAGGGCGGCGGCCTGCGGCTACCTCGGAGCGGAGGAGAACTGATGGATCCCCACGAGTACGCCTCCGTGCACGGACCGCGCGCCGGCGACCGGGTCAGGCTCGGCGACTCCGGGCTCACCGTCCGGGTGGAGTCCGACGCCCAGAAGCAGGGGGACGAGTTCCTCGCCGGATTCGGCAAGACGGCCCGCGACGGCCTGCACCTGAAGGCCGCCGCCGTCCGGGGGACCTGTGACGTCGTCATCAGCAACGTGCTGGTCATCGATGCCGTGCTGGGGATCCGGAAGGTCTCGGTCGGCATCCGTGAGGGCCGTATCGCCGCGATCGGACGGGCCGGCAACCCGGACACCCTCGACGGGGTCGACGTGGTCGTCGGCACGGGCACGACCATCGTCTCGGGCGAGGGCCTGATCGCGACGGCGGGCGCCGTGGACCCCCACGTCCACCTGCTCTCCCCGCGCATCATGGAGGCGTCCCTCGCCTCCGGCGTGACCACGATCATCGGCCAGGAGTTCGGCCCGGTCTGGGGCGTCGGCGTCAACTCCCCGTGGGCCCTGCGGCACGCCTTCAACGCCTTCGACGCCTGGCCCGTCAACATCGGCTTCCTGGGGCGTGGCTCGTCCTCCCACGAAGCCCCGCTGGTGGAGGCGCTCGCCGAGGGCGGTGCGTGCGGATTCAAGGTCCACGAGGACATGGGCGCCCACACCCGCGCCCTGGACACCGCCCTGCGGGTCGCCGAGGAGTACGACGTCCAGGTCGCCCTGCACAGCGACGGGCTGAACGAGTGCCTCTCCGTCGAGGACACCCTGAGCGTGCTCGAAGGCCGCACGATCCACGCCTTCCACATCGAGGGCTGCGGCGGGGGGCACGTGCCCAACGTGCTGAAGATGGCGGGCGTCCCCAACGTCATCGGCTCCTCCACCAACCCGACGCTCCCCTTCGGCCGCGACGCCGTCGCCGAGCACTACGGCATGATCGTCTCCGTCCACGACCTCAAGACCGACCTCCCCGGTGACGCCGCCATGGCCCGTGACCGGATCAGGGCCGGGACCATGGGGGCCGAGGACGTGCTGCACGACCTGGGTGCCATCGGCATCACCTCGTCCGACGCGCAGGGCATGGGCCGGGCCGGGGAGACCGTGCGCCGCACCTTCGCCATGGCCGCGAAGATGAAGGCCGAACTCGGCCCGATGGAGGGCGACGGTCCCGGCGACGACAACGCCCGGGTGCTGCGCTACATGGCCAAGCTGACCATCAACCCCGCCATCGCCCACGGCCTCTCCCACGAGGTCGGCTCCATCGAGACGGGCAAGCTCGCCGACATCGTCCTCTGGCGCCCCGAGTTCTTCGGTGCGAAGCCGCAGCTGGTCCTGAAGGCGGGCTTCCCCGCCTACGGGGTCACCGGTGACCCCAACGCCGCCACGGACACCTGCGAACCCCTCGTCCTCGGACCGCAGTTCGGCGCGTACGGGGCGACGCCCGCCGACCTCTCGGTCGCCTTCGTCGCGGAGGCCGCCACCCAGCTCGGCTCCGACCTGATGCCCACCCGCCGCCGGCGGGTGGCCGTCCGCGGGACGCGCGGCATCGGCCCCGCGGACCTGCGCCTGAACTCCCGTACCGGACAGGTCGGCGTCGACGGCGAGACCGGGCTCGTCACCCTGGACGGCGACCCGCTGCGCTCACCGGCCGCCGAGTCCGTCTCCCTCAACCGCCTCTACTTCCTCTAGGACCCGCGATGACCTTCCGCATGCCGCCCGAGTGGGCACCGCACGAGCGCACCTGGATGGCCTGGCCCGGCCCCAACCCCACGTTCGCCACCGACGCCGAGCTCGACGAGGCCCGCGCCGCCTGGGCCTCCGTCGCCCGCGCCGTACGCCGCTTCGAGCCGGTCACCGTGATCGTCGGACCCGGCCAGGAGGACAGCGCCCGGGCGCTCCTGGGCCCGGACGTCGAGACGGCCGTACGCCCCCTCGACGACGCCTGGATGCGGGACATCGGACCGACCTTCGTCGTCGACGACGAAGGCGGGCGACTCGCCGCCGTCGACTGGACGTTCAACGGCTGGGGCGCTCAGGGCTGGGCGCGCTGGGAGCACGACCGGCACATCGCGCGCGGTGTCGCCGAGCTGGCCGGAGTGCCCGTGCACAGCTCGCCGCTGGTCAACGAGGGCGGCGCGATCCACGTGGACGGCGAGGGCACCGTGCTGCTCACCGAGACCGTCCAGCTGGGGGAGGAGCGCAATCCGGGCTGGAGCCGGAAGGCCGTCGAGGAGGAGATCCACGCCCGCCTCGGCACCGAGAAGGCGATCTGGCTGCCACGGGGCCTGACGGGGGACTACGGCACCTACGGCACCCTCGGCCACGTCGACATCGTCGCCGCCTTCGCCCGCCCCGGTGTCGTCGTCGCCCACGTCCAGCCCGACCCCTCCCACCCGGACCACGGGATCACCCGCGAGACGGTCCGGATCCTGCGGGCCGCCACCGACGCCCGGGGCCGCCCGCTGGAGGTGGTGGAGATACCGGCGCCGACCGTCCTCCGGGACGCCGACGGCGAATGGGCCGACTACTCCTACATCAACCACTACCTCTGCAACGGCGGAGTGGTCCTCTGCGCCTTCGACGACCCGAGGGACGAGGAGGCGGCCGCCGTGTTCGGCGACCTGTTCCCCGACCGTACGGTGACGCTCGTCGACGCCCGTACGATCTTTGCCGGTGGTGGAGGCATCCACTGCATCACGCAGCAACAGCCCAGGACCTGAGACCGTGACCCGAACCCCGCGCCGCCGCAACATCGCCCCGCCCAGGGAGGACGTGCTCGCCGCCGTCATGGCCACCGTCGCCGAGCGCGGGCTCGACGGGCTCACGATGGCGGGGCTCGGCCGCGAGGTGCAGATGAGCAGCGGGCACCTCCTCTACTACTTCCGCACCAAGGACGAGCTGCTGCTCCAGACCCTGGAGTGGAGCGAGGCCCGGCTGGGCGCCGAACGCCGGGCCCTGCTCGCCGGCCCCGGCACCGCCCGGGAGCGGCTCGACGCCTACATCGCGCTGTACGTGCCCGACGGCCACCGCGACCCGCACTGGACGCTCTGGCTGGAGGTCTGGAACCGCTCGCAGGACGCGGACGACGACGCCCGCGCCCGGCAGGCGGCCATCGAGGACGCCTGGCACGGCGACCTGACGGAGCTGCTGGCCGACGGCATCGCGCGCGGCGAGTTCACCACCGTCGACACGGACCGGGCCGCGACCCGGCTGCGCGCGCTGATGGACGGGTTCAGCGTCCACGTCACCGTCGGGATCCCCGGCACCGGGCGGGAGCGGGTCCTGGACGAGATGCGCACGTATGCGGACGAGACGCTCACGCCCCCCGCCGTCACCCGTGCGACGGACGTCGCGCCCGCATCCTGAGACGGGCACAGACGCGGGAACGGCGCTGTGCCAGACTGCGTGCGTGTCCTCGTTCGCCATGATTATCGGCAGCAGGCGCGCCGGTCCGCAGTGACCGTCCCGTACCACCACGTACGGAACGGACATCGTGCCCCAGACCCGCGCGCAGACCTCTCGCACCCGCGAGGGGTTTTTTCGTTTTCCGGCCCACACCACGGCCGGGGCGAGGCCCGCGAGATGATGGGGGCAAGTGGAGCCGATTCGTCCGGATCCGCTCACCCGACAGGAGTCAGATCAGCATGACCACCAAGGCCACAGCCCCCGACGACACCTTCCATGTCTTCGACACGACCCTGCGCGACGGTGCGCAGCGTGAAGGCATCAACCTGACGGTCGCGGACAAGCTGACCATTGCCCGGCATCTGGACGACTTCGGCGTGGGCTTCATCGAGGGCGGCTGGCCCGGCGCCAACCCCCGTGACACCGAGTTCTTCGCGCGGGCCAAGCAGGAGATCGACTTCGAGCACGCCCAACTCGTCGCGTTCGGCGCCACCCGCAGGGCCGGCGGCAAGGCCGCCGAGGACCCGCAGGTGCGGGCGCTCCTGGACTCGGGTGCCCCGGTGATCACCCTGGTCGCCAAGTCGCACGACCGGCACGTGGAACTGGCCCTGCGCACCACTCTGGAGGAGAACCTGGAGATGGTCCGCGACACCGTCTCCCACCTCCGGGAGCAGGGCCGCCGGGTCTTCGTCGACTGCGAGCACTTCTTCGACGGCTACCGCGCCAACGCCGAGTACGCCAAGTCGGTCGTGCGCACCGCCCACGAGGCCGGCGCCGATGTGGTCATCCTCTGCGACACCAACGGCGGGATGCTTCCGGCCCAGGTCCAGGCCGTCGTCTCCACCGTCCTCGCCGACACCGGCGCCAGGCTCGGCATCCACGCCCAGGACGACACGGGCTGCGCCGTCGCCAACACCCTGGCCGCCGTCGACGCCGGCGCCACCCATGTCCAGTGCACCGCCAACGGCTACGGCGAGCGGGTCGGCAACGCCAACCTCTTCCCCGTCGTCGCCGCCCTGGAACTCAAGTACGGCAAGACCGTCCTCCCCGAGGGCGCGCTCGCCGACATGACCCGGATCTCGCACGCCATCGCCGAGGTCGTCAACCTGACGCCCTCCACCCATCAGCCCTACGTGGGCGTCTCCGCGTTCGCGCACAAGGCCGGACTGCACGCCTCCGCGATCAAGGTCGACCCGGACCTCTACCAGCACATCGACCCGGAACGCGTCGGCAACACCATGCGGATGCTCGTGTCCGACATGGCGGGCAGGGCCTCGATCGAGCTCAAGGGCAAGGAGCTCGGCATCGATCTGGGGGACGACCGCGCTCTTGTCGGCCGGGTCGTCGAGCGGGTCAAGGAGCGCGAACTCAAGGGCTACACCTACGAGGCGGCCGACGCCTCCTTCGAACTGCTGCTGCGCGCCGAGGTGGACGGCCGGCCCCGCCGCTACTTCCGCATCGAGTCCTGGCGGGCCATCGTCGAGGACCGCCCCGACGGCACCCACGCCAACGAGGCGACCGTGAAGCTCTGGGCCAAGGGCGAGCGGATCGTCGCCACCGCCGAGGGGAACGGCCCGGTCAACGCCCTGGACCGCGCCCTGCGCGTCGGCCTGGAGCGGATCTACCCGCAGCTCGCCAAGCTGGAGCTGGTCGACTACAAGGTGCGCATCCTGGAAGGCCGCACCGGCACCGACTCCACCACCAGGGTGCTGATCACCACGGGCGACGGAACAGGGGACTGGGCGACGGTCGGCGTCGCCGAGAACGTCATCGCGGCGTCCTGGCAGGCGCTGGAGGACGCGTACACCTACGGTCTGCTGCGGGCCGGCGTCGAGCCCACCGACTAGGACGGGACGGCCGGCCGCGGCAGGACACGCGACCGCCGTCGCGCGTCCTGCCGGACCGGAGCCTTCTCCTACTGGAGCCGCCACTTCTGGTTGGCGGCCCCGGTGCAGGTCCAGATCTGGACGCGGGTGCCGTTCGCCGAGGACTGGCCGGTCACGTCAAGACACTTGTCCGCGGCCGTGTTGACCACGTCCCCCGTCGAGGCGTTGTACGTCCAGCGTTGCGCGCCGGAGCCGTTGCAGGTGTACAGCTGGACCTTTGCTCCGTCGGCCGTGGAGCCCGACGTGACGTCGAGGCAGGCGCCCAGCACCTTGACGGAGCCGTCCGCGCCGACCGTCCAGCGCTGGTTGGCCGCGCCGGAGCAGTCCCAGATCTGGACCGGGGTCCCGTCGGCGCCGGTGTTGCCCGTGGCGTCCAGGCACTTGCCGCCGACGCCGGTGAGGGTGCCGGCGGTGCCGGAGGAGCCTGACTGGGTGCCCGACCAGGTGAACGTCGCCGAGGTGCGGCCGGGCAGGGAGTAGGTGAACCTCTGCCCGCCCCAGTTGACGGTGATCTGCTGGGCGGACGCCGAACCGTTGTAGGCGATCAGGGCCTTCGAGCCGTCCGGGTTGCGCCAGGCGACGTTGGGGACGGTCGAGGCGGCGGTGGAGGCGATGCGGGCGGCGCCGGGCCGGACGTACTTCGTCAGGTGGCCCATCGTGTAGTACTCGATCGTGTAGTCGACCTGGCCGTGCCTGCTGTCCCCGTTGTGCACGGTGACCAGCCCGTCGCAGGTGCCGCAGCCCCCGTTGTGCGGGCCCCGGTTCTGGTCGACGGCCAGCGACCACTTGGTGACCGACTTCGCCCAGTTGCGGGTGTAGTCGATGATGTTGAGCATGTCCTCGCGCTGCTGGTCGGCGATCCAGGTGCCGCCCGAGTGCTCGGTCTGGAAGGCGTCCAGCTGCGGGTACTGGTTGTGCACGGCCGTCTGCTTCGCGATGTCACCGCCGTAGCCGTGCCAGGCGATCCCGCCGAAGTTGGGATGGCTGCGCACCGCGGCGTCGTCGACCGTCGGGGCGGCGTACGCGTCGTAGCTGTCCCAGTTCCAGTCGTGCGCCAGCACCTTGGTCGCCAGGCCCGCCGACAGGAGCTTCGGCAGCAGCTCGCTCTTGGTGAAGTAGGCCAGCCCCGAGCCGTTCCAGCTCATCGAGGGGTAACCGGAGCAGCAGGTCGGCTCGTTCTGTGCGGTGACGTAGTCGACCGGGACGCCCTGTGCCTTCCATGCCTGGAGGTACTTCACGAAGTAGCTCGCGTAGGCGCCGTAGTTCTCGGCCTTCAGCCAGCCGCCGTTGAGCTGCCCGTTGTCCTTCATCCACGCCGGGGCCGTCCACGGGGAGGCGACCGTCGTCAGGGCCGGGTTGAGCTGCTTGGCCTGCTGGGTGAGCGGCAGCACGTCCTGCAGATCGTGTGCGATCGAGAAGTTGGCAAGATTCGGGTCCGTCTGTCCGGCCGGCATGTCGTCGTAGGTGTAACCGAAACGCGCGAGGTCGGATCCGCCCATCGGATTGCGTACGAACGACAGCCCGATGCCCTCGGTGGGCGAGAAGAGCTTCTTCATCGTCGCGTCACGGGTCGCCTGGCTCAGTGCCCCGCTGCCCTTCATCAGCCAGGCCGCGGTGTCCGTGAACGAGGCGCCGCCGCCGGTGAAGGTCTGGTAGCGGGTGTTCTCGTCGACGGTGATGTTGGTGCCGGAGCCGCCGTTGCCCGCGCCGAAGGCGACCGGCGTCTGGGCCTGGAGGCCGCGGGTGACATGCCGGCCGCCGGAGTCGTCCGTGGTGGTCAGCACGATGTTCACGGTCTCGCCGGCCGCCTGCGCGGGGCCGGCGGAGAGGCCGGCCAGTCCCGCGGTCGCGAGCGCCGTCGCGACGAGGACTCTCGCCGTTCTGCTGGTCCGAATCATGGCTGCTGCCTTTCTCGGCAGGGTGTGGGGAAGGTGCCGTCGAACGAGCCGTGAGTGAACTGCTCTTACGTGCTCACGTCAAGAGCTGCGTCTGTTCAAGAAGTGAACGAAAGTCTTGTGGGAGCTGCTTCGATCATGGGTACGGACCAATCTCGGTGTGAAGTATTGACGCCTCTGTTCCGGCGGGGTTAACTCCAGCCGCAACGCCGGTACCGGTTCCGGTACCGGTTGCGGAACCGGTACCGAAGCCCGGCCGACCCCCTGTCCTGCCTTGTCCCTGGAGGCCCCGTTGCGTGTCACCATCGCCGATGTCGCCCGCGAGGCCGGCGTCAGCAAGACGACCGTGTCCCGGGTCATCAACCTCAAGGGCGAAGTGGACGGTTCGACGGCCTCCCGCGTTCGTGAAGTGATCGCGGACCTCGGCTACGTACCCAGCTCCGGCGCCGTCGGGCTGGCACGCGGCCGCAGTCGCACGGTGGGCCTGCTGGTGCCGTCGTTCACCTGGCCGTGGATGGGTGAGGTGCTCCAGGGGATCGTCGACACCGTGGAGGCCGCCGACTACGGGCTGCTGCTCTTCACGTGCACCCGGGGGGCGGAGTCCGTCAAGCGCTTCACCACCCAGGTGTCGGCGCGCGCCTTCGACGGGCTCGTCGTCGTCGAACCGGAGAACACGCTCGACCAGCTCACCGAACTGCACCGCTCCGGGCTGCCGATCGTGCTGATCGACGACCGGGGCCACCACCCCGAATTCCCCTCCGTCGTGACCACCAATCACGAAGGAGGAGCGTCCGCCGCCCGTCACCTGCGGGATGCGGGGCGCACCAGACCGCTGGTCGTAACCGGTCCGAAGCACTTCGGCTGCGTACGCGACCGCCTCGCGGGCTTCCGGTCGGTCCTGCCCGCCGGGCTGGTCGTGGACGGGGACTTCACCGAGGGCCGGGGCCGGCTCGCCGTGGAGGAACTCCTGGCGTCGGGAACGGAGTTCGACTCGGTCTTCGCCCACAACGACATCAGCGCGGCCGGTGTCCTGCGCGCCCTGAGAGCCGCCGGCCGCCGCGTACCCGACGACATCGCGGTGGTCGGCTTCGACGACATCCCGATGGCCCAGCACACCGAACCACCCCTCACCACCGTGCACCAGCCCACCCGGCAGATGGGCGAGGCGGCCGCCCGCCTGCTCCTCTCCCACCTCGGCGGCACCGCCGTACCGGACGGACCGGTCGTGCTGCCCACCGAACTGGTCGTGCGCCACTCGGCGCCGTAACGGACCCGGCTCCGCCGGTCACCCGTCCGCATCCCCGAACCCGCCGCACCAGAACACACCTCACCGCACCCGGCGCTTCGAGCGCTGCCCACACCACCGGATCTCCCAGACCCGCAGTCCTCCTGGAGTCGCCATGTCCGTACGTCGTCGTCACACTCTGAGAGCGCTCTCAGCCGCCATCGCGGTGGTCGCGCTCGCCGCCGGCTGCTCGTCAGCCAACTCTGGCGCGAACAAGGGGGGCGGGGCAGGCGCCTCCGGCGTGCTGAACCTCGGGAAGCCCGACGGGCCGCAGACGAACAACAGCAACCCGTTCCTGGCCACCTCGGCGAGCGCCACCCTCGGCTACCGGTACATGATCTACGAGCCGCTGGCGATGACCAACATGATCCGCCCCACGGACAAGGCGGACCCCTGGCTCGCGACCGCGTGGGACTGGGAGTCCAACTTCACCAAGCTCACCTTCACCCTGGACGACCGCGCCAAGTGGGCCGACGGCAAGCCGCTGACGGCCGAGGACGTCGCGTTCACCTTCGAGCTGCTGAAGAAGCACCCGGCGCTCAACGGCAACGGCATCCCCTACGACGGTGTCGCCGTCGAGGGCGAGAAGGTCGTCCTGACCTTCAAGGAATCGCAGTTCGTCAACCAGAACAAGATCATATCGACCTATGTCGTGCCCAAGCACATCTGGGAGAAGGTCGAGAACCCCGAGACCTGGCCCAACCGGACCCCGGTCGGCTCCGGCCCGTACAAGCTGAAGACCTTCACCCCGCAGACCACCACCCTGACCGCCACGCCCACCTACTGGAAGGGCAAGACCAAGGTCAAGGAGCTGCGCTACAGCACCTACAACGACAACAGCGCCGCGACCACGGCCCTGGCCAACGGCAAGCTCGAGTGGTCGTTCGTCTTCATGCCGAACTACAAGCAGCTGTACGTCGCCAAGGACCCGAAGAACCACAAGCTCTGGTTCCCCTCGGGGCTCGGCATCCACGGCCTGTGGTTCAACACCGCCCGCAAGCCGTTCGACAACCCGGCCCTGCGCAAGGCGATGGCCATGGTCGTCGACCGCAACGCGATCCACGTGCAGGCGCAGGCGACGCTCTACCCGGAGATCACCAACCCGACCGGCATCCCGCTGCCCGCCGGTGATCCGTTCCTCGCCCCGGAGTACAAGAGCGCCACCACGAAGCCCGACATCGACGGCGCCAAGGCGCTGCTCAAGGACGCCGGCTTCAAGCTCAGCGGCGGCGTCCTGAAGGACCCGAGCGGCAAGCCCGTGAAACTGACCTTCACCGACCCGGCCGGCTGGAACGACTACATCACCGGGCTCTCGATCATCAAGGACAGCATCAAGCAGCTGGGCATCGAGGCCAAGGTCAAGACCCAGACCGCCGAGGCCTGGACGAACGACGTCGCCGTCGGCAACTTCGACGCCACCCTGCACTGGACCAACAGCGGCGCCACCCCGTACGACATGTACCAGAACATCATGGACGGGGCGATCCTCCAGCCCGTCGGCAAGGCCTCCCAGCTCGGCAACTTCGGCCGCTTCAAGAGCCCCGAGGCGACCGCCGCGCTGAAGGAGTACGCCAACGCCACGGACGACGCGACGCGCACCAAGGCCATGAACGCCCTCCAGAAGATCATGGTCGAGCAGGCCCCGCTCATCCCGACCGCCGCCGCCCCCATCGGCGCCGAGTACTCCACGAAGAACTGGGTGGGCTGGCCGACCGAGGCGGACCCGTACGCAGCCCCGCAGCACACCCAGCAGGACGCGCTGGAAGTCGTGCTGAACCTGAAGCCCGCCAAGTAAGCACGGGAAGAACCGGCCATGACCACCGAACAGTCCCAGGACGTGCGCACCACGACGGATGTGGTGCTCGAAGCACGCGGAGTCACCAAGCACTTCCCCGTACGGCGCACCGGCAAGGACCTCCTCACCCGCAGCCGCCGTACCGTCCACGCCGTCGACGACGTCTCGCTGAAGCTCCGGCGCGGCACCGTCACGGCTCTGGTGGGGGAGTCCGGCTCGGGCAAGTCCACCGTCGCACGGCTGCTCGCCCAGCTGTACCCGCTCACCGCGGGGGAGATCGAGCTGGGCGGCACGGCGGTGAAGGCCGGACGTGGCCGGTCCTTCCGTAGATACGTCAAGCAGGTCCAGCTGATCTTCCAGGACCCCTTCGCCTCGCTCAACCCCGTGCACACCGTGCGCTACCACCTGTCCCGCGCCCTGAAGATCCACGGCCGGGCGGGGAGCGGGGACGCGGAACTGGAGACCAACCTGGCGGCTCTGCTGGAGCGCGTCCAGCTGACTCCTCCTCATCAGTACCTGGACAAGTTCCCGCACGAGCTGTCCGGAGGGCAGCGCCAGCGCGTCGCGATCGCGCGCGCGCTCGGCGCCGACCCCCAGGTCCTGCTCGCCGACGAGCCGGTGTCGATGCTGGACGTGTCGATCCGGCTCGGCGTCCTCAACCTGCTCCGCGACCTCAAGGAGCGCCTGCACCTGGCGATCCTCTACATCACCCACGACATCGCGTCCGCCCGCTACTTCGCCGACACGACCCTGGTGATGTACGCCGGCCGGATCGTCGAGGGCGGTGACAGCGAGACCGTCACCCAGCACCCCGCGCACCCCTACACCCAGCTGCTCATCGCCTCCGCGCCGGACCCCGACCGGGTCGCGGACACCGAGGCGCAGGAGGAGACCGGGAGCGGCGAGCCGCCCTCCCTGATCGCCCCGCCGGCCGGATGCCGCTTCCACCCCCGCTGTCCCAAGGCCATGGAACGCTGCCGCACCGAGCTGCCGCCGCGCTTCGACCTGGCCGACGGCCAGTGGGCCGCGTGCTGGCTGTACGAAGGGACCACCGCCGAGGGAGCAGCGAAGTGAAGTACATCCTCCAGCGGTTCGCCTTCTACGCGGTCACCGCGTGGGCGGCCGTCACCATCAACTTCCTGATCCCGCGCATGATGCCGGGCGACCCCGTCGACGCTCTGATGAGCCGCTACCAGGGACAGCTCGACACCACGGCCATCGCCTCGCTGAAGGCGCTGTTCGGACTCGACGAGAACCAGTCCGTCTGGTCGCAGTACACCGACTACTGGTCGCACCTGCTCGACGGCGACCTCGGGCTCTCCTTCACCTTCTTCCCGACCCCGGTCGGCGAGGTGATCTCCCAGTCGCTGCCCTGGACGCTCGCCCTGGTCGGGATCACCACCCTGATCAGCTTCCTGCTCGGCACCGGCATCGGCGTCTACAGCGGGTGGCGGCGCGGCTCCTGGCTGGACGGGCTGCTGCCCGTGACCACCTTCATCTCGGCCATCCCGTACTTCTGGCTGGGTCTCATAGCCATCGCGGTGTTCGCGGTGAAGTGGCAGATCTTCCCCGCCGCCGGGGGCTACGACAACTCCCTGGTGCCCGCCTTCGACTGGCCGTTCATCTCCAGCGCGCTCTACCACGGGGTGCTCCCCGGCGTCACGATCGTCCTGAGCGCCATCGCCGGATGGATCCTCGGCATGCGCAACATGATGGTGACGGTCTCCTCCGAGGACTACGTCATGGTGGCGCAGGCCAAGGGGCTCTCGGAGCGGCGCGTGATGTTCTCCTACGCCGCGCGCAACGCCGTCCTGCCCAACATCTCGGGCTTCGCGCTCTCGCTGGGCTTCATCGTCGGCGGCACCCTGCTCGTCGAGATGGTCTTCTCCTACCCGGGCATCGGCTACCAGCTCTTCCAGGCCGTCGGAGCCAAGGACTACCCCCTCATGCAGGGCGTCTTCCTGATCATCACGCTCTCCGTGCTCGCCGCGAACCTGCTGGCCGACATGGCCTACGCCCTCCTCGACCCCCGCACTCGTAAGGAGGCATGACGACTGTGTCCGTCACCGCCACCGACGTCGCCGTACTGGACGACCCGCCCACCCCCGCCGCGGCCGGCCGGGCGAGGTTCCGCTTCCTGCGCGGAGGGAAGACCCGCACCGGGCTGCTGATCCTCGCGTTCTTCGTGATCCTCGCCGTGGCCGGCCCCTGGCTCGCCCCGTACGACCCGGACGCGATGAGTGACCAGCTGCTGCAACCGCCGTCCGGGGAACACTGGTTCGGGACGACCCAGACCGGGCAGGACGTCCTCTCCCAGATCCTGGTCGGCACCCGCGGCGTGCTGCTCGTCGGGTTCCTCGCCGGCATCCTGGCGACCGTGCTGTCCGTGCTCATCGGGGTCAGCGCGGGATTCCTCGGCGGAGCCGCCGACGAGATCCTCTCGATGCTCTCCAACATCTTCCTCGTCATCCCCGGCCTGCCGCTGATCATCATCATCGCGAGCTTCGTCGAGGACACCGGGGACCTGCTGATCGCCGCCGTCATCGCCCTGACCTCCTGGGCCTGGGGGGCGCGCGTGCTGCGGGCCCAGACCCTGTCGCTCCGGCGCCGCGACTACGTCGAGGCGGCGCGGGCCACCGGCGAGTCCACCTGGCGGATCATCCTGTTCGAGGTCATGCCGAACCTCACCGCCGTCATCGCGTCCGGCTTCGTCGGCACCGTCATCTTCGCGGTCCTCTCGGAGATCACCCTCGCCTTCATCGGCGTAGCCGACATCTCCCACTGGAACTGGGGGACCGTGCTCTTCTGGGCCCAGTCCAACCAGGCCCTCGCCCAGGGCGCCTGGTGGTGGTTCGTCCCGGCCGGCCTGTGCATCGCGCTCCTGGGTACGGCGCTCTCCCTCATCAACTTCGGCATCGACGAGTTCGTCAACCCGCGCCTGCGCACGGCGACGGGCTCCTCCCGCACCGTCCGGATGCGGGTCGGCTTCACCCCCGTGGCCCGCGCCACCGCCTCCGGGGAACCGGTGCCGCCCGCGTTCACCCCGGTGGTCCGCGACGGCGTGACCCGGCCGCCCGGTGTGTCGGCCCCGTCCGGCACACCCGACTCGCCCGGCAAGCCCAGCAAGGAGCACAGCGCATGACCGCCGAGCCGATCCTCACCATCAGCGGCCTGAACGTCGACTACGGCACCGGCGTGAGCGGCGTCCACGCGCTGCGGGACATCGATCTCACCCTGCACCGCGGTGAAGTCCTCGGCCTGGCCGGCGAGTCGGGCTCCGGCAAGTCGACCCTGGCGTACGCCGTCACCCGGCTGCTCTCGCCGCCCGGAGTGATCACCGGCGGCGACGTGCACTACCACCGGCCCGGTGGTGAGGCCGTCGACCTCCTCGCCCTGAGCCCGGACGAGCTGCGCGCCTTCCGCTGGCAGGAGCTGTCGATCGTGTTCCAGGGGGCGATGAACTCGCTGAACCCCGTGCACACCGTCCACAGTCAGCTCACCGACGTCCTGACCGCGCACCGCCCCGGCATGCGCGCCGCCGAACGGACCGCCCGGGCCGAGGAGCTGCTGAACCTCGTCGGGATCTCCGCCGACCGGCTCGCCGCCTACCCCCACCAGCTCTCCGGCGGCATGCGCCAGCGCGTGATGATCGCGATGGCACTCGCCCTGGAGCCCGAGATCGTCATCATGGACGAGCCCACCACCGCGCTGGACGTCGTGATGCAGCGGCAGATCCTGCGCAAGCTGGTGGAGCTGCGCGAGCGCCTGTCGTTCTCCGTCGTGTTCATCACCCACGACATCTCGCTGCTCATCGAGTTCTCCGACCGGATCGCCATCATGTACGGCGGTCGCATCGTGGAGCAGGCGGGGGCCGCCGAGATCTACCGCGATCCCCGCCACCCCTACAGCGAGGGGCTGCTGCACTCCTTCCCCGCGCTGCACGGACCCAGGCGCGAGCTCACCGGTATCCCCGGCTCACCCCCGCACCTGTCCGCGATGCCCGCCGGCTGCGCCTTCCACCCCCGGTGCGGCAAGGCCTTCGACCAGTGTTCCCAGAAGGTCCCGGTCCTCGCCGCGCCGGACGCCGGCCAGGACCGCGAGGTCGCCTGCTGGCTGCACCACTGACCGCACCACCGCTCACCACCCCACAGCACAACCGGAGTTACGGAGACCCATGAATCTCGTCACGCCCCGCAGCAGCCTGCACCCCGCCGCCGTCCAGGGACTCCCCGCGGACTTCCGCTGGGGCGTGGCCACCTCCTCGTACCAGATCGAGGGCGCCGCCTCCGAGGACGGCCGCACCCCCTCCATCTGGGACACCTTCTGCCGGGTCCCGGGCGCCGTGCACCACGCGGAGCACGGAGACGTGGCCTGCGACCACTACCACCGGATGCCCGAGGACGTGGAGCTGATCGCCGGCCTCGGCGTCGACACCTACCGCTTCTCGCTCGCCTGGCCGCGCATCCAGCCGGGCGGCCGGGGCCCCGCCAACGCCAAGGGCCTCGACTTCTACAAGCGGCTCGTCGACGAGCTCCGGGGCAGGGGAGTCACCCCCTGGATCACGCTCTACCACTGGGACCTGCCGCAGGAGCTGGAGGACGCGGGCGGCTGGCCGGCCCGGGACACCGCCCTGCGGTTCGCCGAGTACGCCATGCTCGCCTACGAGGCGCTCGGCGACCGGGTCGAGCACTGGACGACCCTGAACGAGCCGTGGTGCTCGGCGATGCTCGGATACGCCTACGGGGCGCACGCCCCCGGCCGCAGCGACATGGGCGACGCCATGGGCGCCGTCCACCACCTGCTCCTGGGCCACGGCCTCGCCGCCCGGCAGATGCGCGAGGCGGCGGGGAGCAACCCCCTCGAACTCGGCATCACCCTCAACCTGGGCACCGCCACCCCGGAGACCGGCAGCGAGGCCGACCGGGAGGCCTGCCGCCGCGCCGACGGCATGGGCACCCGCCTGTACCTCGACCCGATCGTCCACGGGAGCTACCCGCAGGACGTCGTCGACGACCTCGCGGCCCAGGGGATCGAGCTGCCCGTACGGGACGGCGACCTGGAGGCCATCGCCACCCCCCTCGACGTCCTCGGCGTCAACTTCTACCGGGGCGCGCTGTTCTCCGGAGTCACCGAGGAGGGATCGCCGACCGACGCCGACGGCCTCCCCGTCGTCCGCGGGGTGGAGCGCGACCTGCCGCGCACCGCCATGGACTGGGAGATCACCCCCACCGAGCTCACCCATCTGCTGACACGGCTCCAGCGCGACTACGCGCTGCCGACCGTCATCACGGAGAACGGGGCCGCCTTCGACGACACCGTCGCCGCGGACGGCTCCGTGCCCGACACCGACCGCACCGCCTATCTCGCCGACCACATCGAGGCCGTGGCCGAAGCACGCCGGCAGGGCGCAGACGTCCGGGGCTACTTCGCCTGGTCGCTGATGGACAACTTCGAGTGGGCCTACGGCTACGACAAGCGGTTCGGCATCGTCCGCGTCGACTACGACACGCAGGTGCGGACGCTCAAGGACAGCGCCAAGTGGTACCGCGACACGATCCGTCTCACGCGTGAATCCCGCACCGGCTGATCCCTGTCGGTGGGTGTTCGACCACAACCAGGCGTGATCCTCGACCTCGCCCTCGGCGGCGCCTGTCCCGCCGGCTGGAAAGGTCACCCAGCCCTGCTGGGGTCTCCCGCAGTCCAGCGTCGACCGCGTCGCCCAGGGCGGCATCAAGGCGGAGACCGACTGGGTGCGGGTCGAGCAGAAGTAGCCCCGGCCATCACCCCCCGGGCCGGCCACCGTCCACCGGAGCAGAGAAGAGCCGCACATGCCGCGTACACCGCACGCCCGCGCACGCCACCGCGCGAGACCGGCGACCGCCGCGCTCGCCGCCGCCACCGTCCTCGCCTCACTCCTCGCCGGGGCCGTCCCCAGCGCGGCGGCCGACGCCGAGGACCCCGCACCCGTCCTCGTCGACCGCTTCGAGGGCGAGGTCCCCTTCGGCAACCCGCCCGCCGACTCCCTGTTCACCTGGGGCGGCGACGCGGACGACCACCCCGCGCTGGAGTTCAAGGAGCGCGCCGACGCCCCCGAGGGGGCCAAGGTCCTCCAGGGCACCTACGACATCAGTGCCTGGGGCGGACTCAGCCACGAGTTCGCCGTCGACCAGCCGCCCGAGGACTGGACCGCCCACAAGGGCATCCGCTTCTGGTGGTACGGCCAGAACACCGCCCCCCTGCCGCCCGGTTCGGGCAAGCGGATCAACTTCGAGATCAAGGACGGCGGCGCGAACGGCGGCGCCTCCGAGCTGTGGACCACCTCCTTCACCGACGACTGGGAGGGGTGGCACCAGGTCGAGATCCCCTTCGCGGACTTCGTCTACCGTGCGGACTACCAGCCCGTCGGCGGGATCGACCAGGTCCTCGGCCTGAACGAGATGTGGGGCTACGCCCTCACCCTGCCGACCGGCGCCCCCGGCTCCTTCGCCATGGACGCCGTCGAGCTCTACGGCAAGGCCGACCCGGCCCTGAAGTCGAGTGTCGTCGTCGACTCCGCGGTGCACACGGTCAAGGAGGGCGGCTCGGCGGACATCAGGATCTCCGTCGCCACCACCGGCTCCGTGCCCACCGAGGAGCCCGTCACCGTCGCGTACACCACCAAGGGCGGCAGCGCCGAGTCCGGCAAGGACTACACCCCGGTCACCGGCACCCACACCTTCCCCGCGGGCACCGCCTCCGGCACCACGCACACCGTCACCGTGGCCACCGCCAAGGACAAGGGGGCCGAGTCCGCGGAGACGATCCCGCTGGAGCTCACGGTCACCGGTGCCAAGGCGCCCAAGGAGAACCCACAGGTCGTCATCGACGCCCACGGGCTGCCCTACCAGAACGCGAAGCTCCCGGTGGAGAAGCGCGTCGCCGACCTGCTGTCACGGATGTCCCCGGCCGAGAAGGCCGGACAGATGACCCAGGCCGAGCGCAACGCGCTGAAGTCGCAGGGCGACATAGCGACGTACGACCTCGGCTCGCTGCTCTCGGGCGGCGGCTCGGTGCCCACCCCGAACACGCCCGAGGCGTGGGCGAAGATGGTGGACGCCTACCAGCTGCGCGCCCAGGCCACCCGCTTCCAGATCCCGCTGATCTACGGCGTGGACGCGGTGCACGGCCACAACAACGTGATCGGCTCGACGATCATGCCGCACAACATCGGCATCGGCGCGGGCCGTGACCCGAAGCTCGCCGAGAAGACGGGTGCGGTCACCGCGAGCGAGGTCCGCGCCACGGGCATCCCGTGGGACTTCGCCCCCTGCGTGTGCGTCACCCGTGACGAGCGCTGGGGCCGCTCCTACGAGGCGTACGGCGAGGACCCGGCCCTGGTCGAGGCCATGGAGACGGTCATCACCGGCATGCAGGGCAGCCCGTCCGGCAAGGACCTCGACCGCAACGACAAGGTGCTGGCCAGCGCCAAGCACTTCGTCGGTGACGGCGGCACGGAGTTCGGCTCCTCCACCACCGGCTCGTACACCATCGACCAGGGCGTCACGAAGGTCACGCGCCAGGAGCTCGAAGCCGTCCACCTGGCGCCGTTCGCCGAGTCCGTGAAGCGGGGCGTCGGCACGGTCATGCCGTCGTACTCCTCGCTGGACATCCTCGGCGACGACGCGGGCCCGGTGAAGATGCACGCCAACGCGGAGATGATCAACGGCGTGCTCAAGGACCGGATGGGCTTCGAGGGCTTCGTCATCAGCGACTGGCAGGCCATCGACCAGATCCCGGGTGACTACGCGAGCGACGTCCGCACCTCGGTCAACGCCGGCCTCGACATGATCATGGTCCCGACCGCGTACCAGGACTTCACGAAGACCCTCCAGGACGAGGTCACCGCCGGCCGGATCGGCCAGGCCCGCATCGACGACGCCGTCGCCCGCATCCTCACCCAGAAGTTCCGCCTCGGCCTCTTCGAGAAGCCGTACGCGGACACGTCGAACCTGGACGAGGTCGGCTCCTCCGCACACCGCGCGGTCGCCCGTGAGGCGGCGGCCAAGTCCCAGGTGCTGCTGAAGAACGACGGGGCGGTGCTGCCGCTCAAGGCCTCGCAGAAGGTCTACGTCGCCGGCTCCAACGCCGACGACCTCGGCAACCAGGCCGGCGGCTGGACCGTCAGCTGGCAGGGCGCCTCCGGCGCCACGACCACCGGCACGACGATCCTGAAGGGCATCGAGAAGAACACCTCCTCGGCCACCTTCTCCAAGGACGCCTCCGCCCCGACCGAGGGGTACGACGCCGGAGTCGTGATCGTCGGCGAGAAGCCGTACGCCGAGGGCATCGGGGACGTCGGCAACGGCCACGACCTGGAACTGTCCGACGCCGACAAGGCCGCCGTCGACACCGTCTGCGCCGCCATGAAGTGCGCGGTCCTGATCGTCTCGGGCCGCCCCCAGCTCATCGGGGACCGGCTCGGCGACATCGACGCGCTGGTGGCCTCCTGGCTGCCGGGCACCGAGGGCGACGGCGTCGCCGACGTCCTCTACGGCAAGCGGGCCTTCACCGGACAGCTCCCGGTGACCTGGCCGAAGTCGGAGTCGCAGCTGCCGCTCAACGTCGGCGACGCGGCCTACGACCCGCAGTTCCCGTACGGCTGGGGACTGACCACCCTGAAGAAGGTCCCGACGGGCGGTGACCTCACCCTCGCGGGTCTCGCCGTCGCCGCCCAGCTCGCCGAGCGGGCGGGCCTCGGGAGGACCGCGGCCGGCAAGGAGATCGTCGACCGGGCGAGGCTCCTGGTCCAGCAGAGGGCCGGCGGAAAGCTGACCCCGGCGGTGTCCAAGCCGTTCGCCGATGCCGACCACCTGCTGCTCACCGGTGATCTGACCGGAGCGGTGGCGAAGCTGCGCGCGGCGTACCGCGCCGTGTAACAGCACGAACGGAACCCGGGCGGGCGACGCATTCGTCGCCCGTTCGGGTTACTTTCGGAGTATGCGGAAGAGGCTGTTCGCCCCCTTGTGGGCCTGCCTGCTGCTGATGATCTCGGTGGCACTGCTGGCCATGACCTCCACTGCCCATGCCGCCCCCGCCACCATCGACGACGCGGCCCGCGCCCTGCGCCAGGGCCCTGTGTACGTCGACCCGGCCGCGGCCGACCAGCTTTCGGCGTCCCAGGAGGCCGCGCTGGAGAAGAAGATCACGGACGCCGACAAGCCGGTCTTCGTGGCCGTCCTGCCGGCGACATCCCAGTACCCGTCGGAGGACCTCCTCCAGAACCTGCGCACCGACACCGGGATCACCGGCGTCTACGCCGTCCGCCTCGGCGACGGGTTCGACGCGGGCGCCGACCCGCAGGTGATGCCGACCCGGGCCGTCGAGAACCTCAGCACGGCGGTGAAGGCACCCGGCGCGGACGCCGACGCCGCGACCCAGTTGAACGCCTTCGTCGACAAGGCCGTCGAACAGGCCAAGGGCAGCGCCCCGGCCTCCTGGTCCGGCGGCGACTCCGGGAACGGCGCCGGGACCGGCGCACCGGTGACGGGTCTGGTCGTCCTCGGAGGCCTGGTCCTCCTGGGCGGGGGCACCGCGTTCGCGGTCGCCCGCCGCAGCAGGAAGCGCAAGGAGGAAGAGGAGCGGGCCGCCCTGGAGAAGCTCCGGGTCGTCGTGGACGAGGACATCACCGCGTACGGCGAAACCCTGGACCGGCTGGACTTCCATCCCGCCGAGAAGGGCGCCGACGACGCGATGCGCATCGACTACGAGCGCGCGCTCGACTCCTACGAGGACGCCAAGTCCCGCATGGGCGACGCGCAGCACCCGTCCGACGTACGCGGGGTCACCCAGGCCCTGGAGGACGGCCGCTTCTCGCTCGCCGTGCTGGAGGCCCGCCGCACGGGCCGCGCGCTCCCGGCGCGCCGCCCTCCCTGCTTCTTCGACCCGCGCCACGGTCCCGCCGTCGCGGACGTCCTGTGGACACCGTCCGGCGGATCGGCCCGGGAGGTCCCGGTCTGCGGTGCGGACGAGGTCCGCCTGCGCGAGGGCGAGGACCCCATGAGCCGCACGGTCGACGTCGGCGACGGGCGACGGCGCCCCTACTGGGAGGCGGGCCCGGCGTACGGCCCCTGGGCGGGCGGTTACTTCGGCGGAGGCCTGCTCCCCGGCCTGCTGGTCGGCACCATGCTCGGCTCGATGCTCTCCACCCCGGCGTACGCGGCGGAGTACGGCGGGGGTGACTTCGGCGGGGGCGGAGGAGGCGGCGACTGGGGCGGCGGCGACGTCTCCGGTTCCGACTTCGACTCCTCCGGCTTCGGCGGCGGCGGCTTCGGCGACGGCGGTGGTTTCGGCGGCGGAGGGTTCGACGGGGGCGGCGGGTTCTGAGCGTCCTCGCAGCGTGTCAGCGCTCCTACCTCAGGCGGGCCCACCAGACGGCCACTCCGCCGAGGACGATCAGCAGGCACATCACGGCGTTGCTCCGCCGGTAGTCCATCAGGACCGCCGTGAACTCGCGGATCGTCGCGTTGGGCCAGAAGTACGCGGCCGTGGGCGCGCCCACCACCTGTCCCCGGATCCGGACCCGTCGGGCGGTGAGGGCGGCACGGAAGGCGTGGTAGTTGTTCGTCACGACGACGCACCGGTAGCCGGGGTTGGCCTCCTCCATGATCGCTTTGCTGAACCGCAGGTTCTCCTCCGTCGTCGTCGACCGGTCCTCCCGCTCGATGAGGTGAGCCGGAAAGCCCTCGGCCACCAGGTGATCCGCCATGGCGTGGGATTCGGGCAGGTCCTCGTCGGGTCCCTGCCCGCCCGAGGTGATGAGCACGGGGGAACCGCCGCGCCGGGAGAGCCGGGCGTGGACCTCCCTCCCCCGCTTCAGCCGGCTCGCGAGCAGCGGCGGCACGGTGGACCCGCCGACGAGCCCCGAACCCAGCACCACCACGAAATCGGCCTTGCGGCGTACCAGCAGCCGTCCGTAGAGGAAGGCGTAGCAGACGAAGGACAGGAACAGGAACGAGAAGTAGAGCGCCAGCCCGCCGGCCGTGGCCGCCACCCCGATCAGCACCGGGGTCCGCAGCACGGCGGCGACGGCCAGCAGGGCGAGCACGGCGAGGATCGCCAGGGCGCTCAGCAGCGACAGCAGGTTGGACGGGCTCCTGCCCTCCTTGCGCAGCATCCGTACGCCGTTGACGAAGAGGAAGTACGTCAGGACGAGGACGGCCACGGCCCCCGGAACCAGCAGCGACACAGCCACGACCCGTGCCGACGCGGACCCCGACGAGACCATGCTGTACAGAAGGCCCGCCAGGGCGCAGAGAACCGCCAGCCCCAGGACCACAGCATTGCTGAACTTCCGGCGCTCACGCGAGACGCTCACGCAGAAGGCGAGGAGAAGAAGCGCCGCCGGGGCGTAGATCACCATGCGCACAGCGTAGGCAGCGCGCCGGTCCGGCGGGACGGCGAGGTGGGGCCACGGCGGGAAGGTGCGGGTGGCGTGGAGATCCGGCGTGTCCTCCGGGGCCGCGAGCCGTTGATCCGGCATGAAGAAGCGAAGCGCACTCGCCGTTCTCACGTTCGCCACCGGCGCGGTCATCGCCGCGATCAGTCCGCACCCGGGAGACGGGGACGTCGCACACGCGGCCGGACAGCCCGTCTCGCTCGGAGCGCTCGACGACGCCGGGGGACTCGGCGAACTGGTCGACGGCGCCGCCGGAGCCACGGCATCCACCGTCTCCACGGTCGTCAGCACGGTGGAGGAGGCCCGCGACAGCTGAGGCGACCGACGAGCGCGGCGCGTTCCGCGCCGGTCCCGCCTCATGGTTCCCGGCACACCGTGTGCCGGGACCGGACCGGCGAGCCCTGGCCCTCAGACCGCCGCTCCTCCCCACGTCTCCGGCGCCCACACGCCCGAGCGCTTGAGCGAGGCAGGGCAGTGCAGGTAGACCTCGTCGATGTCCACGACGAGGGCCAGGTCGGGGCGCCGGCCCTTGACCACCATCTCGTCGAAGAAGGGGGCGTCCGTCAGGATGCGGGCGCGGCCGTTGATCCGCAGGACGGTCATCGCGCCGGGTATCAGGTAGAGCAGGCCCACGTGCGGGTTGGACAGGATGTTGTGGAAGCTGTCGCCGCGCCGGTTGCCCGGGAGGTCGGGCAGCACGAGGGTGCGTGTGTCCAGGACCCTGGTGAAGCCCGGTTGGCCGCCCCGCGGGGAGGTGTCGCAGTTGCCGTCGGCGTCGGAGGTCGACACGGCGCAGAACGGCGCGCGGGCCAGCAGGCCGAGGTCGTCCTCGGTGAGCTCGTCGTGGACCTTGTCGATGACGATCGGCCAGGGTTCGCCCAGGATCTCCCGCAGCTGCTCCGCCGACCGCAGGGGCACCGCTCCGGCGAGCGGGTCGCCTCCGGGGGAGGGGACGGTGGCGGGGGCCACGGGCGCGGCGTTCGACAAGGGATTCTCCGTAGCTCACATGGCCGCAGCAGGGGATCGCTGACCTGGCACTGTTAGGCTAACCTTACTTATGCTCGCGGGTGCCCCCCGTCCCGGGGGCGACGAGCAAGGGCGAGGAACAGTGCACCACCGCATGCCGCCGTCCCGGGCAGACCGGCCGTGAGCGGCCCGGTGCTCCAGGGAGCGAAGGAACACACGGCCCGGACACCGGAGCGGCGCCCCGCGCGCAACCGCCCGGTCCTGGCCCTCGGACTGCTCGCTGCCGTGGCCGTCCTGCTGCTGACCGTGCTGGCGAGCCTCGCCGTCGGCTCGGGCGACGTGCCCTTCGGCGACGTACTGGACGGCGTGTTCGACCCGGACCTCGGGGTCAAGGGCCAGCTCATCGTCCAGGAGGTGCGCATCCCCCGCACCGTCGCCGGACTGCTGGCCGGTGCGGCGCTCGGCCTCGCGGGCACGGTGATGCAGGGTGTCGCCCGCAATCCGCTCGCCGACCCCCAGCTCCTCGGCATCAACGCGGGTGCCTCGGTCGCCGTGGTGTGCTCGATCAGCTTCCTCGGATTCACCGTCGTCACCCAGTACATCTGGTTCGGCTTCCTCGGCGCGCTCCTTGCCGCGCTCCTGGTCTACGGCGTCGGCTCGCTCGGCCGTGAGGGCGCCACCCCGGTGAAGCTGGCCCTGGCGGGCGCCGCCACCAGCGCGGTACTCACCTCCGTGACCAGCGCGGTCCTGCTCCAGGACCGCGAGGGCTACGACCGCTTCCGCTTCTGGCAGCTCGGCGCGCTCACCGCCCGGGACGGGGACGTCCTGGTGCAGGTGTCCCCGTTCATCGCGGCCGGCGCCGTCCTCGCCCTGCTGCTGGGGCCGCAGCTCAACGCCCTGTCCCTCGGTGACGACCTGGCGCGCGGCCTCGGACAGCGGGTGGGCCTCGCCCGGCTGACGTCGGCGCTCGCCGTGGTGCTGCTGTGCGGTGCGGCGACCGTCGTCGCGGGCCCGATCGGCTTCGTCGGCCTCGCCGTGCCGCACGCGGCCCGGCTCATCACCGGCCCCGACTACCGCTGGATCCTCCCGTACAGCATGGTGCTCGCCCCGGTCATGCTGCTCGTCGCCGACATCGTCGGCCGGGTCGTCGCCCCGCCAGGCGAGATCCAGGTGGGCGTGGTCACCGCGGCGATCGGCTGCGTCCCCTTCATCTGGCTCGTCCGGCGCAGGAAGCAGGTGGAGCTGTGACCGGGACCCGGCTGCGGGCGGCGCCCGACGCCCGCCTCGCGGACGCCGTGCGCGTGGTGACCCGCGCACGTGGGCGGGAACGCGGGCGCTCCGTCGTGGTGGCGGCCGGTCTGCTGGCCGCCGTGGCGGCGATGTTCGCCGTCTCGCTCAGCGTCGGCGACATGGTGATGCCGCTCGGCAAGGTCGTGGAGACCCTGTTCGGAGGCGGTGACGGCGGTTCGCGTTTCGTCGTGCTGGAACTCCGGCTGCCCCGCGCCCTGCTGGCGGTCCTCGTCGGGATCGGCTTCGGGCTGTCCGGGGCCGTCTTCCAGTCCGTCCTGCGCAACCCGCTGGCAGCCCCCGACGTCATCGGCATCAGCGCCGGCGCGAGTGCCGTCGCCGTCACCGCCTCGCTGCTGTTCCAGGTCAGCGGCCTTGCCCTGTCCGGCAGTGCCCTGACCGGGTCCGTCGCCGCCGGTGCGGCCATCTACCTGCTCGCCTGGCGCCAGGGCGTCGCAGGCCAGCGCCTCGTGCTGATCGGCGTGGGCTTCGGCACCGGGCTCAGCAGCGTCGTCTGGTACGTGATGGCCCGCTCGGACACCACCGACGCGCAGGAGGCGTACCTCTGGCTGACGGGCACCCTCAACGGCCGTTCCTGGGGCCAGGTGTGGCCGTTGCTGACCGCACTGGCCGTGCTCGTCCCGCTCACCGCCCTCGCCGCCCGCGCTCTCGGCCCCCTCCAGCTCGGGGACGACGCGGCAGCCGGTCTCGGCGCCCGCGTCGAACCCGGTCGGCTGGCGCTGCTGGGCTGCGCGACGGCCCTCGCGGGAGTCGCCACGGCGGCGGCGGGGCCCGTCGGCTTCGTGGCCTTCGTCTCCGGGCCGATCGCCCGCCGGCTCGTGCCGGGCCGGGGCGCCGCACTGCCCCACGCGGCGCTGACCGGGGCCCTGATCGTCCTGGTCGCCGACTTCGGCGCCCAGCACCTGCTGCCGTCGGTTCAGCTCCCGGTGGGCGTGGTGACCAGCATCATCGGCGCCCCCTACCTGCTGCTGCTCCTGGCCCGCGCCAACCGCGGGGGCACCGGTGGCTGACACGCGTACGTACGAGACGGATGACGACACCAAGGAAAGGCGTGGCCGAGCCGTGGCTGAGCACACTCTTCGAGCCCAGGGCGTCCGCCTCGGCTACGGCGATCGCGAGATCGTCGCCGGCCTGGACGTGAGCGTCCCACCGGGGCGCATCACCGTCATCGTGGGCCCGAACGCCTGCGGCAAGTCGACCCTGCTGCGGGCGATGGCGCGACTGCTCGCACCCTCGGAGGGTGCCGTGCTGCTGGACGGCCGCAGCATCCAGGAGATGCCGACGAAGGAGGTCGCCGCCGTGCTCGGCATCCTCCCGCAGAGCCCGTCCGCACCGGAGGGCATCACGGTCTCCGACCTCGTGGGGCGAGGCCGATACCCGCACCAGGGATGGTTCCGGCGCTGGAGCCCCGAGGACGACGAGGCGGTCGCGCAGGCGCTGCTCTCCACCGGCACCCTGGACCTCGCGGACCGCCCGGTGGACGAGCTCTCGGGCGGGCAGCGCCAGCGGGTGTGGATCGCGATGGCGCTCGCGCAGCGTACGGACATCCTGCTGCTCGACGAGCCGACGACGTTCCTGGACGCCAGCCACCAGCTGGACGTCCTGGACCTGCTCACCGACCTGAACCACGAGCACGGCGTCACGATGGTCGCGGTGCTGCACGACCTGAATCTCGCCTGCCGCTACGCCGATCACATGGTGGCCATGAAGGACGGCCGGATCGTCGCGGAGGGCCGCCCCTCCGACATCGTGACGGAGTCCCTGGTCGGCGAGGTGTTCGGGATGCGCTGCTCGGTGATGGAGGACCCGGCGTCGGCCACGCCGATGGTGGTGCCGCTGGGACGCCATCACGTGAAGGCAGCGTCCGGCCGCCCCGCGTCATGATCGTGCATTAGGTTAGGCTAGCCTAAGCAGCATGAACGATTCCGCTCCTCGTACTCGTCGCGCCCGCCGTACCCCGGTCCTGATGGCCGGGGTCGTCGCGGCCCTCCTCGTCGGCCTCGCCGCCTGCGGCTCCTCCGACGACACCGCCGCCTCCGGCTCCGCGTCCGCCTCGGGCGGAGCGGCCGAGGGCTCCTTCCCCGCGAAGGTCGCGACGAAGTTCGGCGAGATCACCGTCGACAAGGCCCCCCGGCGCATCGTCGCGCTCGGCTGGGGCGACGCCGAGACCGTGCTCGCGCTCGGCGGGCAGCCCGTCGGCGCGAGCGACTGGCTGGCGTTCGGCGGAGAGGGCGTCGGACCGTGGGCCAAGGGGATGTACGACGAGAAGCCCGAGATCATCGGTACCCTCGAGCCGGAGTACGAGAAGATCGCGGCCCTGCAGCCCGACCTGATCCTGGACACGAAGTCCAGTGGTGACCGGACGCGTTACGACACCCTGAGCAAGATCGCCCCGACCGTGGGCGTGCCCGAGGGCGGCGACCAGTACAAGCAGACGTGGAAGAAGCAGACCGAGATGGTCGCGGCCGCCATGGGTGTCCCGGAGAAGGGCGAGAAGCTCATCGCGGACACCGAGGCGGAGTACGCCGACGCCGTGAAGGCGCACCCCGAGTTCAAGGGCAGCACGATCACACTGGGCTCCCGCACCTCCGAGGGCTACGGCGCCTACGTCTCGGGCACCGGGCGGGTCGACTTCGTGGAGCGCCTCGGATTCGAGAACAACCCGGCCGTCGAGGCCAAGGCCGGCAAGGCCTTCTCGGTCTCCGTCTCCAAGGAGAACCTGGACCTCCTCGACGCCGACCTGACGGTCATGGCCCCGATCGGCATCCCGGCCGCCGACATCAGTGACGACCCGCTGTACAAGGCGGTCCCGTCGGTGAAGGCCGGACACTCCCTCGTCTTCGACGACCAGGGCATCAGCCAGGCGTTCGCCACCGACTCGGTGCTGTCGACCTCCTACGCGCTGGAGAAGGTCGTCCCGCTCCTCGCGGAGAAGATGAAGTAGACACTGCCTCATCGCGCCCGTTCCCCCGGTTTGCGCGGGCGCGATGAGGTGACAGGCTTTACATGGTGAACCGTGAACGGGTCGAGAAGGAACTCCTGCACGGCCTGACCGTCGACACCAGCAGGCCGGAGCAGCCGATCCTGCTGGACGAGGCGGGCAGGCCGATCAAGACCTGGCGGGAGAACTACCCGTACGACCGCAAGCTCCGCCGCAAGGAGTACGAGCGGGTCAAGCGCATCCTGCAGATAGAGATGCTCAAGCTGCAGCGGTGGACGAGGGACACCGGCGCGCGGGTCGTCGTGGTCTGCGAGGGACGGGACGCGGCCGGCAAGGGCGGCACCATCCATCGCTTCACCGAACGCCTCAATCCCCGTGGCGCCCGCATCGTGGCCCTGGACAAGCCCACGGACCGGGAGCGGGGCCAGTGGTACTTCCAGCGCTACGTCGCCCACCTGCCGGCGCCCGGCGAGATCGTGTTCTTCGACCGCTCCTGGTACAACCGGGCCGGCGTCGAGCGCGTCATGGACTTCTGCACCGAGCCCGAGTACGAACTGTTCCTCCGGCAGTGCCCCGCCTTCGAGCGGATGCTCGTCGACGACGGGGTCGTCGTGGTCAAGTTCTGGTTCTCCGTCTCCCGTGCCGAGCAGCGCACGCGCTTCGCCATCCGGCAGGTCGACCCCGTACGCCAGTGGAAGCTCTCGCCCACCGACATCGACTCCCTCGACCGCTGGGACGACTACACAACAGCGAAGATCGACATGTTCCGCGCCACCGACACGGAGCACGCGCCCTGGACCGTCGTGAAGAGCAACGACAAGCGCAGGGCCCGTCTCGAAGCGATGCGCAGCCTCCTCGCGCGCGTCGACTACGCGGCGAAGGACCCCGACGCCGTCGGCGTGCCGGACCCCCTCGTCGTGGGTGCCGCGGCCACCCTGCTGGAGCCGGGCGAGGAGGACACCGCACTCTCGCCCACCCGCTTCGCTACCAACGCCGAGGGGCCCGGCGAACATCCGTGACCCGTGCCGGGAGGGCGCGCGGCTCCGAATGAGTGGACTCCTCGGCGCACGGAGGGGAAAGGGCGCCCGCGGCGGGTCCGGATGGTGAGGTTCTTGCCGTCCGTTCCCCCCGCACGAAGAGGTGCCCCCGCATGCGACGTACCCCCTCCCGCCGGCTGCTCGCCGCGGCCCTGCTCGTGGCGTCCGCACTGGCCCCGATGACGGCGTTCCCCGCCACGGCCGGCCCCGCGACGGGCGCCGCCCGGCACGACGAGGACGGCTGCCCGCCGGACGGCTTCGGTGCCGGGCTCACCGCCCGCCTGGACAGGACCATCGAGGACGTACGGAAGAAGGCGGGTGTCCCCGGCGCCGTCGTCGGACTGTGGATGCCGGGCAAGGGGTGCTACGTCCGCGCGACCGGGGTGGCCGACAAGGCCACCGGCGAGCGGATGGCGGCAGACTCCTTCGTGAGGATCGGCAGCGAGACCAAGACCTTCACCGTCACCGCGCTGCTCGAACTCGTGGACGACGGCCGGATCGGGCTCGACGACCCGATCTCCCGCTACGTCCACGGCGTGCCGGGCGGCCACCGGATCACGCTGCGCCACCTCGCCGAGATGCGCAGCGGCCTCTTCCCGTACACCTCCGACCCCGGCTTCATCAAAGCCCTGTTGAGCGACCCGCAGCGTTCTTTCACCCCGCGGGAATCGCTCGCCTACGGCTTCAAGCACGCCAACACCTCCGCGCCGGGCAAGCAGTTCCAGTACTCCAACAGCAACCTCCTCCTGCTCGGTCTGGTGATCGAGAAGGTCAGCGGCCACCGGCTCGCCGACTTCATCGGCCACCGGGTGCTCCGCCCGTCCCACCTGCGCCGCACGCTGTTCCCGCAGGGGGCGGAGTTCCCCGAGCCGCACCCGCGCGGATACACCGACCAGACGCTCAGTGGCCGTACCGCGGACGCCACGGACCGGAACCCCAGCTGGGCCTGGGGGGCCGGGGCGATGATCTCGGATCTGCACGACCTGCGCCGCTGGGCCCGGATCGTCGCCACCGGCGCACTGCTCAGCCCCGAAACGCAGGCACAGCGGCTCAAGACGCTGCCGACCGGCTTCCCCGGCACGAGCTACGGGCTCGGAATCTTCGAGACCAACGGGTGGATCGGTCACAACGGCTCGATCCCGGGATACGAGACCGTGACCGTCCATCTGCCCGCGCGGAAGGCCACCCTGGTCATCATGATCAACACGGACATCCAGACCGCCGGCGTGGAGCCGTCCACGCTCCTCGCCCGTGCGATCACCGCGGTCGCCACCCCCGACCACGTCTACGACGGCGCGGTCGTCGGGCGCTAGGACCTGTCCGCCGATCACGACCGCGGCGGTGCCGGACAGGATGTCGCCGCGGTGCGGGGACTTCAGGAACGCCCGGGTTCCGGGCTCTCGGACTGCCGATCCACGCCCGCCGGACCGGCACACCGCGCCGTGTGCCGGCCATGTTCCCGTCGCAAGGGCCACCGGTCGCGGGCCGGCGTCTCAACTCCCACTTCCCTGAACCTCGTTGACAGGCTTGGGGCATCTAGAGTCCTATAGTGCTAGGAACCTAGATGAATAGAGGAGACGGTGATCGAGTTTCACCTCGATGCCCGGTCCGGTGTCGCGCCGTACCTGCAACTGGTCCACCAAGTGCGCCGGGCCATGCGCCTGGGGCTGCTGTTCGAGGGTGATCGGCTGCCCACGGTCAAGGACGTCGCCGCCAAGGTCGCGATCAATCCCAACACCGTGCTCAAGGCCTACCGGGAGCTCGAGTACGAGGGTCTGGTCGCCAAGAAGCCCGGTGTGGGCACCTTCGTTTCCAGCACTCTCAGCGACGCGTCGCTCTCCGAACACGAGCCGCTGCGACAGGAGTTGCAGGGCTGGCTGAGCCGGGCGAGGACCGCGGGACTGGACGAGGAGAGCATCGAGGCCCTGTTCCTGAGCACCTTCCGCACATCCACCGAAGAGGAGCAATGACCGCCATTCTGGAAGCGAAAGGCCTGGGCAAGCGGTACGGCCGCCGCCAGGCCCTCTCGGACTGCACCATCAGCGTGCCGTCGGGTCGCGTCGTCGGCCTCGTCGGCCCCAACGGGGCAGGGAAGTCCACCCTGTTACAGCTCGCCTGCGGACTGATCACCCCGACCTCGGGCACGGTCCGTGTCCTCGGCGGGCGCCCCGCCGTGGACCCGGCGCAGTTGGCCAAGGTCGGATTCGTCGCCCAGGACACCCCGACCTACCCGGCGCTCTCCATAGCCGACCACCTCGGCCTGGGGCGGCGGCTGAACCCCGCCTGGGACGACCGGCTGGCGCAGGACCGCATCAGGGACCTCGGCCTCGACCCCGCCCAGCGCGTCGGAAAGCTCTCCGGTGGCCAGCGCGCCCAGGTCGCCCTCACGCTCGCCGTCGCGAAGCGGCCCGAACTGCTCATCCTCGACGAACCGGTCGCCGCCCTGGACCCCCTGGCCCGGCGCGAGTTCCTCCAGGGACTCATGGAGCACGTCGCCGAGCACGGCACCGCGGTCATCCTCTCCTCGCACCTGGTCTCCGACCTGGAACGCGTCTGCGACCACCTGATCTCACTGGTGGCCTCCCGCGTCCAGGTCGCCGGAGACGTGGACGACCTCCTCGCCACCCACTTCCGGCTCACCACGGCGCGTCGCGAGGCCGACAGCCTGCCGGACGGGATGACGGTCCTCCAGGCCACGCACACCGAACGGCAGAGCACGTTCATCGTCCGGGCCGCCACCCCGGTCCACGACCCCGCCTGGGCCCTGGAGGCCCTCGGGCTGGAGGACCTCGTCCTCACGTACATGGCGGAGGGCTCGTCCGGCCCCGCCCGCCGATCCGCCCTGGAGGCACAGCGATGATCTGGCTGACCTGGCGCCAGTACCGCGTCCAGACCCTGGTGGCCCTCGCCGCCCTCGCCGCGGTGTCGGCGGCCCTCGTGATCACCGGCCTCCAGCTCCGCGAGGCCTACGACAGCACCGTCGCGGGCTGCGGGAGCAACTGCGGCTCCGCGACCAACGCGTTCGTCAACGAGTACAACCCCCTGTCCTTCCTCGCCACCGGCCTCCTGATCGCCGTCCCCGGCATCGTCGGGATCTTCTGGGGCGCCCCGCTCGTCGCACGGGAACTGGAGACCGGAACCCACCGGCTGATCTGGAACCAGAGCATCACCCGCACGCGCTGGCTCGCGGTGAAGCTCACCGCCGTCGGCCTCGTCGCCGTCACCCTCACGGGCGTGCTCAGTCTGCTGGTGACCTGGTGGGCGTCCCCGCTCGACCGGGTCAACAGCGACCGCTTCACCCCGCTCCTCTTCGACGGCCGGGGCATCGTCCCCCTCGCCTACGCGGCCTTCGCCTTCACCGCGGGCGCCTGTGCGGGTCTCCTGATCCGCCGGACGGTCCCCGCGATGGCCGCGACCCTCGCACTGTTCGCCGCGGTCCAGATCTTCATGCCGTACGTGGTCCGGCCGCACCTGATGGCTCCCGAGCACACGGACGTGGCCCTCAGCTCTGTGGGCATGGGCGGTACAGGGGGCGCGGGCACGTGGGACGCACAGCAGGTCACCCTGAAGGGCATGGGTGACGACGCCCAGCTGACGGTGGCCCTGGCCACACCCGGGGCCTGGGTGGTCTCCGGCGCGACACCGGTGGTCGACGAGTCGGGCGCCGAAGTGCGCGGAGCCGAGGGCTGCGCCCGCCCCGAGGCCGAGCCGATGGGCTGCTTCGCCGAGTCCGACCTCTACGTGGAGGTGGCCTACCACCCGGCCGACCGCTACTGGACGTTCCAGTGGATCGAGACGGCGGTCTTCGCGGCGCTGGCGGGCCTGCTCGCCGGCTTCTGCGCCTGGTGGCTGCGCCGCCGCCTCACCTGACCGGTGCGCGAGGGGCGGCCGAAGCCAACGCAACTGGCTTCGGCCGCCCCGAGAACCCTAGGCCTCCCTGCCGGATCGCGTACAGCCGGCAGGTGAGCCCACGGCCGGGGCCGTCGGGCGGCCGCGACCGCGACCGACGTCGGCGGCCGCGCTCAGTCGCGGGCTGCCGTCACATCACCGTTGACGGTGGTGAGCGCCATCGCGTGCCCGTTCCCGTCCGTGGGGCTCGGGACGGTGACCGAGGTCCGGCCGTTCCGCGTGGTGGCGGTGGTGCGATAGGCGGGGGAGTCGTGCGGCAGCGCCACCCGCACCGAACCGTTGGCCGTGACGGCGGTGAGGCCGGCGGGCGAGGTCGCGCTGCCGATCGTCACGTCGCCGTTGACCGTCTCGGCGTGCAGGCGTGCGGAGCGCAGCGCCCCCGTCCGGACGGAACCGTTGCGGGTGGCGAGCCGGACGGCGGCGTCGTCCCTGCCCGAGCGAGTCACCGTCACATCGCCGTTGACGGTGGTCAGGTCCATGCCCGCCGATACGCCGACCGCGTCGATGCCCGCGTTCCTGGCGCTCACGGTGACCGGGACGCCGGCGGGGACACCGATCGTGGGCATGCGGGGGCACGGCCTGCCCGCGTGCCCCTCCTCGTGCCCCGGGCAGGACAGATCGAGGATCCAGGTGCCGTTGCGGTGGGACCAACTGCTCTCGACATGGGTGTCGGTGACGGCCCGGTCGTCATCCGCCGGGCGCAGTCGCACCCCGTTGTCGGTCGTGATCAGCAGGCGCGCTCCCTGCTCCAGGGCGAGTGGTGCCCCCGCCGGGCGTGTGCCCGGATCCCCACCGCACGCCGCGAGGAGCGGGACGGCCGCCAGAGTTGCGGCCCATCGCTGTCTGTGCGTCAGAGCCATGATGTCCATGCCTCCCCGCCTTCCCCGAGTCGGGCATCCGAAGGCACGCTCCCGGCAACCCGCGCCAAACATGCGCCGTCCAGGCCGACGGGCCGAAGAAAGGGCTCCGAACAGGGGCGACGGCACGAGGACGTCGGGGTGGGCGGCCGTACCGGCTCCCCGCGTCCCTGCCGGCCGGGCCGCGCGTCCGTACGGCTGTCACGGAGGCATCGGGTCAACAGGTGCTGTCCGCAGCCTGTACGGGCGCTGTGATGGTGCGTTACGTTCGGGAAAGTTGGGAACTGGCCGTGCCTTGTGTGGTTCCCCGTTCAGAGTTGTGCAATAGCAGTCGGCCGACCTGCGGCCGCGTGCACCGGAAGGTGAGCACCGGATGCCTTACCCCCACTTACTGCGCAGATGTGTCGTGCTGGCGGTCGCGGTGGCGCTGAGCGCCCCGTTGGCCCCCGCGGCGGCGGACACCACCCCCTCCCAGCCCCCACCCGCGGACGTCTACTCGCTGCTGGAGGACCCCGAGGCGACCGGCTACGGCCAGGAGCCTCCGCACGTCGATCTGACCCCGTACGCCACCGTCGCCGAGGCCCGTGCCGACGAGGGCGTGAGCGCCTTCACCAAGTCGCTGGACGGTGACTGGAAGATCCACATGTCGGACCGCCCCGAGGAGGTCCCCAAGGACTTCTTCAGGGAGGGCTACGACACCGGCGGCGAGGGCTGGAGGGGCGTCAGCGTCCCCCACACCTGGCAGACGGACGGCCTCGACCACCCGGTCTTCCGCAACATCCCCACCGAGATGTACCCCGACGACCCGCCCAAGGTCCCGCACGACGTCAACCCGACCGGCGCGTACGTGCGCACCTTCCAGCTGCCGGACAACTGGCGGGAGCGGGAGACCTTCCTGCGGTTCGAGGGTGTGACCAGCGGATACCTGACCTGGGTCAACGGCCACTACGTCGGCTACGACCAGGGCGGCTACACGCCTGCCGAGTACGACATCTCCGACCACCTGCACCCGGGGCGGAACACCATCGCCGTCCAGGTGCACCGCTGGGGCGCCGGCTCCCACCTGGAGGACGTCGACCAGTGGCGGTTCGCCGGCATCTTCCGTTCGGTCGGCCTCTACTCGACCCCCGCCACCCGCATCCGCGACATCACCGTCCGTACCGATCTCGACGACGCCTACCGTGACGCGGAACTGACCGCTGACATCGATGTCAGCTCGTCCGCGGCGCTCGGCGGCGGAAAGGTCACCGGGACGCTCTACGACCGGCGGGGCCGCGCCGTGACGCGTACGGCGGCCGAGCTGGACGCGCGGGACGGAGCCGCCACGGCCACCCTGCGGGCCGACGTGGCCGACCCTGACAAATGGAGTGACGAGACGCCTGACCTGTACACCCTCGTCGTGCAGCTCTCCGACGAGGCGGGCAAGGTCACGCACACCACCAGCCAGCCGGTCGGGTTCCGGGAGATCGAGGTCAGGGACAAGAGGCTCCTGGTCAACGGGGAGCGCATCCTGATCAAGGGAGTCAACCGCGCGGAGACCGACCCGGAGACCGGCCGCCACGCCACCCGCGAACGCACCTCCTCCGACGTGTCCCTGATGAAGCGGCTCAACATCAACGCCGTCCGTACCTCGCACTACCCCTCCGACCCGTACCTCTACCGGCGGGCCGACCACGAGGGCCTGTGGATCGCCGACGAGATCGACATCGAGACCCATCACCACGACAACTGCCCCGACAACTGCCTGGCCGAGAAGCCGGAGTGGCAGAAGGCGTTCCAGGACCGTGCCGTGGCGATGTACGAGCGGGACAAGAACCATCCCAGCGTCCTGATGTGGGACACCGGCAACGAGGCCGGCCTCGGCAAGGCGCACTACACGATGGCCGACTTCCTCAAGGAGAACGACCCGGGCCGTCCGCTCTACCACCAGAGCAACACACCGGACGGCGACGCCCCGTACGCCGACATCTGGGGCCCCCGCTACCCTTCCCCGGCAAGCCTGGAGGAGAAGGCGAAGACCACGGAGAAGCCGATCGTCATGGGTGAGTACGCCCATGCGCAGGGCAACTCCCTCGGCAACTTCCGTGAGTTCTGGGACGTGGTGCGCACGTACCCGGAGGTGCAGGGCGGATTCATCTGGGACTGGGCGGAACAGAACATCACCCAGCCCCTGATCACCACCCCCGACTCCTCGGGGAACGGCATCCTCGCCCACCTGTCCGGGAAGCCGGAGCACGTCGACGGACACAGCGGGAAGGCGCTCGCGCTCTCGGGGCTGGACGATTTCGTGGAGGTCTACCGTGACCCCGCACTGGACGAGGTCTCCGGAGCGCTGACCGTCGACTCCTGGGCCAAGCCGGACACCTGGACCGGCGACTTCACCATCGCCGCCAAGGGCGATCACTCCTACGCCCTGCGCATGCGCGACAAGGAGACGCTGGAATTCACCGTCCAGGGCGACGACGGGCAGCGGCACACCGTGTCGGCGAAGGTCCCGGCGGACTGGCAGGATTCCTGGCACCGCGTCTCGGGCACCTTCGACGGCAGCACGCTGAAGCTCCTGGTCGACGGTTCCGTGTCCGCCACGGCCAACTGGCGGGGCAACGTCGCCCGCTCGGCCCAGCCGGTCAACATCGGCCGCAATCCCGAGACCGGCCAGGAGAACATCAACACCCGTATGGCGCACGGCGTCATCGACCAGGTCCGCATCTACCACCAGGCACTGTCCCTGCCGCAGCTCGACGCCGATCCCGCCGACGAGGCCGTCCTGGCCCTGAACTTCGACACCCTCACCCGGAAGGGCGAGTACGCGTCGTACGGCTCGGGTCCGGGCGGTGTCGACGGTCTGGTGAGCACCGACCGCACCGCGCAGCCGGAGACACGCGCGCTGGCCGCCGTCCACGCCCCTCTGCGCATCTCGCAGACCAAGGACGCGGACGGGGCCGTCGTGCCGAACAGTGTCACCGTGCACAACGAGCGTTCCTTCAAGGACACCGACGACCTGGCCCTCCGGTGGACGGTCACCGAGGGAGCGCGCACCCTCGACCAGGGCACTAGCTTGCTTTCGCTGGAGCCGGGCGAGGAGGCCGCGATACGCCTGCCCGAGGCCCCGGACAACCCTCAGGACGCCGACCGCCAGCTGACGGTGCGGGCCGTCCAGACGAAGAGGACGCAGTCCGCCCCCGCAGGCCACACCGTCTCCGTCGAACAGTTCGACATCGGTGGTCGTCAACTGGCCGGTGTGGTGAAGGCCGAGAAGCCCGGCAAGGTACGGGCGGGCGGGTCGGGCGACCGTCTCACCGCCACGGGAGAGGGCTTCTCCTACACCTTCGACCGACGCAGCGGTGATCTGCTCTCGATGAAGGCGGAGGGCCGGGAGCTGCTGAGCCGTGGTCCCGAGCTGGACGCCTGGCGCGCTCCGCTGAGCAACGAGTACAACTCGGAGGACGGCGCGTGGCGGGAGGCAGGGCTCGACCGGCTGCGGACCGAACCGAAGAACGTGAAGATCACCGAGACGGACGGCGCGGTGGTCCTCACCGTGGACAGCACCGTGGCGGCTCCCGGAGTGCAGGACTCCTCCTTCTCCCAGAGGCTGCGCTACACGGTCACCGGAAGCGGCGAACTGGGCATCGACCACCGGGTGGAGGCCCAGGGCAGGGCTCGCACCGTTCCCTACCTGCCGCGCATCGGCCTCTCACTGCAGCTCCCGGACCGCTACGACCGGTTCAGCTGGTACGGGCGTGGCCCCGAGGAGAACTACAACGACCGTGAGGACGGCGCCCCGGCGGGTGTCCACTCCACCGACGTGGACGAGCAGTTCTCCGGCTACACGCGCCCACAGGACTACGGCAACCACGAGGAGGTCCGCTGGGCGGCGCTGACCGACGGCAGCAGCGGACTCCTGGTCTCCGGCGACTCCTCGGTGTTCTCCGCCGGGGTGACCCCGTACCAGGACATCGACCGGGCCGCCTACCCGTTCGCGCTCCAGCGCAGCCCGAAGGGCAACACCCTGCACCTGGACCACGCGGTGAGCGGAGTGAGCGAGACGTTCCACACCGTGCTGCCCGAGTACCAAGTACGTCCGGCCCAGGAGTACGCCTACAGCCTGAGGCTGCGCCCGATGACCCGGGCCGAGGCGGGCAGGGGCACGCCCCTGGGGCCCGTCGTCTGCGCCCCCGAGGCGAAGCTCGCCGCCGCCGACACCGCGGTGGCGCCGGGGGAGTCGACCACGGCGACACTGACGGTCCACAACCCCTGCGACCGGCCGCTGAAGGACGCCGTGGCGAGCATCGACCCGGTCACCGGCTGGAGCGCCGACCCCGCCACCGCGGGCATCGGCGACCTGCCGGCCGGAGGGGAGAAGACGCTGCGGATCGAGCTGACGCGTGGGAAGGACAGCCCTAACGGCCGGCACCAGGCCGTCGCCACGGTGACGGCCACCTCCACGGGCGGCGCGCGGGCCGGCGGTCACGCCGTTCTCGGCCTTCTCGGCACCCCGCCGGCACCCACCGGCGCCACCCAGCTCTCCGAGCTGGACCTGATCACGGCGGACAACGGCTGGGGGCCGGTCGAACGGGACCTCAGCAACGGCGAGGCGGGGACCGGGGACGGCGGTCCCCTCACCATCGGCGGGGTCGCCTACCCCAAGGGCCTGGGAGTGCACGCGGACTCCACCGTCGAGGCGTACCTGGGCGGCAGGTGCACACGGTTCACAGCCGAGGTCGGCCTGGACGACGAGGCCGGGACGAACGGCAGCGTCGTCTTCCAGGTCCTCGCCGACGAGAAGGACGTCCACACGAGCAGGAAGATCACGAACGACCTCGACGCCGTCTCCGTGGACGTGGACGTCACGGGCGCCGAACGGCTGACCCTCCGGGTCACCGACGCCGGTGACGGCAACGCCCTCGACCACGCTGACTGGGCCGGGGCGACCGTGCACTGCGGCAGCTGACCAGGGGGCGGGGGCCGAGGCCGACCGGTCCCGGCCCCCGCCGCCCGGGGCTCGCCCGTGCCCCGCAGGCGAAGCCCCCCGGGGTTCCCGGCAACGATCCGCACGGCAGTTGGGGTACTCCCGCAATCCCGAACCCATCCGCACACTCGCCCCCAGGAGAACGCAGATGATCAGACGCAGATCGTTCCTCGCGGCAGCGTCAGCCTTAGGAGCCACGGCGGCCGTCGCGACAACCGTGCCGAGCCACGCCGAGACGGCGGAGCGCCCCCCGGAAGGGGCCACCGGCGCCAAGCCGTCGGGCACCGGCAACACCGACGCGGCCTTCGCCGCGCTGAACAGCGCGTTCCTCGTCTCCAACGGCGATCAGCGGTACTACAAGGAGTCCCTCACCAGGACGGACAAGGACTACTTCTGGCGCCAGGCGCTGGACATCCAAGCGGTGCAGGACGTTCATGACAGCGCCCCGCGCACGGAGACCCGTGACCTGATCAGCCGCCTCCTCGACACGTTCCTCCAGCAGAACCGGGGTTCGGGCGGGCTGTACGACTGGGACTGGAACGACTACAACGACGACCTGCTCTGGGCCGGACTGGCCTTCGCCCGTGGCCACAGGATCACCGGCAACCAGACCTACCTGAACCAGGCGCGGTACGCCTTCGACCGGGTCTACGGCCGAGGGTGGGACGGCGCCCTCGGCGGCGGCGTCTGGTGGAGTGTCGAGAAGCGTGAGAAGAGTGCGCTCAGCAACAGTCCGGCGGTGGTTCTCGGCTGCCTGATATACGAGTCGAACGGCGACCGCTGGTACCTGGACAGGGCACGGGCGATCTTCGACTGGGTGTGGCAGAGGCTGCTGGACCGCTCGACCGGCGGCGTGCACGAGAACATGCTGGCCGACGGAAGCGTCTCGGACGGACAGACCGTGTACTCGGCAGGTGTCTTCGTCGGCGCGGCGCAGGCCCTGTACCGGAACCAGGGCCAGTCGACCCTGTTCGACGACGCCCGGCGGACCGTCGACTGGGTCATCCGGGACCGCACCGTCGGCGGCATCATGACGAACGGGCAACGGGAGGGAACCTGGCAGTCCGAGTTCGCCCGGGGAATGGGCGAGTTCGTCCGCGAGAACAACCTGTGGGGTCAGTACTACGACTTCATGAAGCGCAACGCGGACGCGGCGTGGAACGCCCGGCGTACCGATCTCGACCTGACCTGGAACCGTTGGGACGCCCAGACGCCGCGCGACGACACCAGGGCGGTCGAGGCCATCGGCGCGGTGATCATGCAAGCGGTCACTCCGGCTGTCCGCCCGTAGCGGCGAGCGGATGACGGGCCCCGGCGCCCCGGCCGTGTGCAGGCCGGAGCGCCGGGGCGTTGCCGGCCCGGTGGGGGCCGGAGGGGCGTCAGCAGCCGACGGGTGCGGAAGCGACGGTCACGTCGTCGAACCACAGGGTGTCGTCGCCCGTCCCGTAGCTCTCCCACCCCAGGCGCAGGGCGGTGGGCCGCGGCGGCGTGGTGCGGACGAGCCATTGCTGGTCGACGTCCTGGGTGGGGACACCGTCCGCGTGCAGGCCGGGGACCAGCTCGTCGCCGAGCCAGGTGTCGAGACCGGGCGCCGTCGTGTCGATCGCGAACCGCAGGCACTGCCAACTGCCCGTCGGCAGCGGCCTGCTCAGTGCCACGCCGACCGGGCTCTGGGCCGGCAGTGTGGCGTCGTCGCTCTCCCGGTTCCACTGCAGGGCGCCGTTCTGGCCCCCGACCCGCAGGCTCCGCCCGCCCTGGGAGGCGTCGGGCAGCGAGACGAACGTGACGTGGGCGGAGGGCAGTGCGGTGGTGTGCCGTACCCACATGCGCACGTACATCACCGGCCCGGCCGAGGACAGGTCGGCGGTGGAGGCGACGAAGGCGTGGTTGCAGTAGCCGGACCCGCCGTCCACCCGCAGCGACCTGCTGCCGCTGTGCGCGACCGCGCTGTCGACGGAAGCCGTGCCGGTGCCCTGGCAGTCGGGTGCGGTGAACTGCCACGCGCCTGAGGGGGTGGGGCCGGTCTGGTCCTCGAAGTCCGAACAGATCACCAGGCCCGCGCAGTCCGCCTCGGCGGGTGGTGACGCGGCCTCGGACGTCGCCGTGAAGCCGGACGCCGTCAGCAGGACGGCCGTGAGGACCGCGGCCCAGGAGCGGCGGGGTGACCGGGGGAGAAGGGTGCGCACGTGTGCCTCCGGGGTGGGGGTGAGGAGTGCGTAAGGGCGACGGGCGGTGTCCCCGTCCTCGACGGGGGCTCCGGGTCAGGGCGGAGCCCCCGTCGAAGGTCAGCTGGTGGGGAAGTTGTCGGGAGTGCTGATCCGGCTCTTGAGCAGCGCTCCGGACTCGGTCAGCACGCCGTTGCTGCTGTAGTCGCCGCCGGCACAGGTGCCGGGCCGGAACGCGGCGCTGCTCTCCGGGGCGTCGGAGTAGGTCCAGTTCGCGTAGCTGATCTTCAGCTGATCGAGCAGGTCCAGCCATGCCGTGGTGCTCGCCACGTCCATGGCACCACCGCCGGTGGCGCTCACCGTGCCGAACTCGGTGACGAAGAGCGGGAGTTTCGAGGCCGCCCGGCTCAGCGTGGAACGGTAGGAGTCCTTGTGGCTCGCGGCGTAGAAGTGGAACGCGTACATGAGGTTGGTGGCGTTGACGGGATTGCTGACCACCTCGCTCTCGTTGGAGCCGTCGGAGACTCCCAGCGAGGACCAGCCGCGGGTGCCGACGATGACGACCGCGTCCGGGTCGGTGGCCCGGATCACCGGGATGACCTGCTCGGCGTAGCTCTTGATGCCCGCCCAGCTCACTCCGTTGGGCTCATTGGCGATCTCGTAGATCACGTTCTTCTTGGCGGAGTTGCGGGCGGCGACGGACGCGAAGAAGGTCTTCGCGCGGGCGAGGTTGTAGTTCGGGTCGCCGGGCGTCAGGGTGTGGAAGTCGATCAGTGCGTACATGCCGCGCGCCTCGGCCATGTCGACGAGTCCGTTCACGCGGTTGGTGAAGCCCGCCGGGTCGGTCTCGTAACCGTCTTCCTGCACGTACATCGCGGTGCGCAGGAGGTCCGCCTTCCAGTCGTGGGCCAGTGCGTCCAGGGACGCGTTGTTGTAGCACTGGCTGAACCACTGGATTCCGTGCGTGCTCATGCCCCGCAGCTGGATCGGGCGGTTGTACTGGTTGCACAGGTTCACGCCGCAGACGTGCAGCTGCCCGTTGATGTCCACGGGAGTGCCGTCGACCGGGACGGGCGGGGGCTCCTCGAGAGAACCCGTGCAGGCGACGCCGTTGAGCGTGAAGGCGGTCGGCTTCGGGTTGGCGCCCGTGAAGGTGCCCGTGAACCCCAGGTCGGCCGCCGCCCCGGTGGCCAGTGAACGGTTCCAGTCGACACCGACGGCGCTGACCTTGGAGCCGGACTGCGACCAGGTGGCGTTCCAGCCCTGGGTGATCTTCTGTCCGGCGTCCGGCAGGGAGAACCCGAGCGTCCAACCGGATACGGGAGCGCCCAGGTTGGTGACCTTCACCCCGGCCTGGAAGCCTCCAGACCACTGGCTGGTGACCGTGTAGTCGACCTTGCAGCCGGGGGCGGCCACCGCCTGGGGAGCCACTGCTGCCGTGAGGCCCAGGACTGTCGCGCAGGTCGCCAGTAAGGCGAGTAGGCGTTTCATAGCGTTCCTCCTCGTGGGGGTGAAGCGGAAACAGCGCTATGGGAGCGCTCCCAAAGCCCATCGGCCCGAGACCGTACACCGGTGCGCGGGGGTGCGTACAGAGATTCGACAGGCATTCGACGAAGAGTGCCCGGCGAGGGGCGAGGGGGCCGGCCGGGCGGGCCGGGGGTGGGACGCTCAGGCGGTCCGGCGGTCAGGGGTGTCGGGGGAGCGCGGTGTCGTCGGGGTCTGTTCCGAGAGGTGGCTGTCCATGGTGGCGTTCAGGTCGGCCACGAATGCTTCGAACTGTTCCAGGAATCGCGGCGGGTAGTGCGCCATCGCGGTGTCGAGGCGGCGGGCGAGCGGGCCGAAGAACTCGTCCGCCCGTTCCTGGATGTGTCCCCCGCTGCGCAGTGTGACGATGCGCCGGTCGGAGTGCTCCCGGGCGCGGGTGATGTGCCCTGCCGCTTCGAGACGGTTCAGCAGCGCGGTCGTGGCGCCCGTGGACAGGGAGATCCGCTCGCTCAGTCGCGCCGGTGACAGGGGAGTGCCACGCTCCTCGGCGGCGGCGATCTCCAGGACCGCGATCGCGTCGGTGGAGTGCAGCCCCAGCCAGGTGGCGAAGCGCCGGCTGAGCTCGGCGTAGTGGCCGCCGTAGATCCTCAGCGATTCCATCAGCCGCTCACGCTGCTCCGCGACACCCTCGCGCACGGCGTCGTCCATGCCGACCTCCACCTTTCTCCCCTGCTGTGAGGCCCACCCGGCCACCTCGCTTTGACAACCTACCTACTGCAATCTACCTTCACCATGGAATTACTTCACCATGGAGGTATCTGACGTGCGTGACCCCTCGCCCCAGTCCGACGAGACGACCGCGCCCTACCGGTGGCGCTGGCTGATCCTGGCGGTGATGATCGTCGCCGAGATCATGGATCTCCTGGACGCCTCGATCGTCAACGTCGCGGGGCCGGACCTGGAGAGATCCCTCGGTGCCGGTTCCGTCGGACTGCAATGGGTGATCGGTGGCTACGCCCTCACCCTGGGTGCCGGGCTCGTGCTCGGCGGGCGGCTCGGTGACCGCTACGGCCGGCGCCGGATGTTCCTGATCGGCCTGGCGGCCTTCACCGCGAGCTCGCTGCTGTGCGCGATCGCGCCGAACATCGAGTTGCTGATCGCCTTCCGCCTGCTGCAGGGCACAGCCGGAGCGATGCTGCTGCCCCAGGGGCTGGGCCTGCTGCGGGAGAACTTCTCCGGCCCCGAACTCACCAAGGTCTTCGCGATCTTCGGACCCGTCCTCGGCCTGGGCGGCATCATCGGCCCGGTCCTGGGCGGCTTCCTCATCGAGGGTGACTTCTTCGGGCTGGGCTGGCGGTCGGTGTTCCTGATCAACCTGCCCATCGGTATCGCGGCACTGATCGTCGCCGCTGCGTTCGTGCCCAGGAAGGCGGGCGACCGCACGGTACGGGTCGACATGACCGGCGCCGCCCTGGTCGTGGTGTCCTGCGCCCTGCTGGTGCTGCCCCTCAACCAGGGGCAGGAGGAGGACTGGCCGGTGTGGACGTGGCTGTGCATGGCCGCCTCGGTGATCGGGTTCGGCCTCTTCGCCCTCCAGCAGCGCCGTGCGGCCACCGAGGGCCGCGAGCCGCTGGTGACCCCGGGCCTGCTGCGCAAGCCGGCCTTCACCGTCGGTCTCGGCGGCATCGCCCTGTTCTTCGGCGGACTGATCGGCACCCAGCTCGTACTGACCCTGTTCCTCCAGATCGGCCAGCACTTCACCGCCGGTGACGCGGGGCTCGGCAATCTGCCCCTCGCGGTGGGAACCGCGATCGGCGGTGCGGTCAGCGGCGCGTTCCTCGCCGACAGGATCGGCCGCAAGGTGCTGCAGATCGGACCGCTCGTCCAGCTGGCCGGCGCAGCGGTGCTGTGGTTCGAGCTCGACGGCCTCGATGCCGCCTCGTTCTCGATCTGGGACATCGCTCCCGGCGTGGCGGTGGCGGGCATCGGCGCCGGCATGGTGATCGCCGCCCTGTTCAGCTTCATCCTGGCCGCGGTCGACAACGACGAGATCGGATCCGCCTCCGGCGTCCTGTCGGCGGTTCAGGCCATCGGCGGCTCCATCGGGGTCGCGATCTTCGGCTCGGTGTTCTTCGCCCGGGCCGAGACCGGTGACTTCGCCGGCGGCTTCCGCCGCGCGCTGATCGTCCAGGCATGTCTGCTGGTGGTCTTCCTCGCGATCACCTTCCTGCTGCCCAGGAAGGGCCGCCCCGAGGGCGAGCAGCACGACATCACCCCCGAGGCGGCTGCCGACGGCTCCGGAACCGAGCAGCGCCTCTCGGTGTGAGACCGGAACCCGCACGTCGCCCCGGAGCTCCGGGGCGACGTGCGGTGCACGCTGTCCGCCGACAGCGCGGGGCGCCCCGTCAGGCCCCCTGCGGCAGATCTGCACACCGTGCGCGCAGGTGGCGCGCCTCCGGAGGCCGTCCCACGGGGCCGGACCGGGGGCGGCGCGTCCACGGCCGGGAATGTCTCGTTCGCTGCGGCTTAAAGAGCTGGCCGCCCGGCCGTCCGTCGGTCAGCGAAGTGAAGAAGCTGTACCGGTCCGAAGTGCGATGTGAGCGCGCCTGCCTTTCGACGTGCAAAAGCCTTACCGGGGGCTGCCGGGCGGGTGGCTTCCCCCCGATCTCCCGTGCTTACATCCTCCACATCGCGGAAGCCGCACAAAAATGTGCCGTATGCCTCGGGCCCCATCGGGGCGTCGGCGACCGTGAAAGCGGCAAGGACCTTCTTTCCTGACGGTGCCGGTCCTTGCCATCTCGGAATTGACGCGAAGGGAATTCACATCATGAGCTCCGCCCCCCAGGTGCAGACCCAGGAAATCTCCGACGCCGACCTGGACAACGTGTCCGGTGGCCTCGGCGGCGCGGTTTCTCTCGACGCGCCGCTCGTCGGTGGCATCGCGGGCGGCCTCAACGCCGACCTGACGGGCGTGGCGCCGCTCGCGGGCAGCGTCGCCGGTGCCGTCGGCGCCAACGTGCTGGGCGTCGCCGGGCTCGGCTCCGCCGCCACGCTCTCGGCCTGATCCGACACCCAGCCCGTGTGCCCCGATGCCGACCCAGGCCGCGGGGCACACGGGTCGTGGGGCACCATGACCGGGCAGATGGTGAACGCTGAACCACGGACCAGAGGGCTTTGCACGTGAAGGACTCGGGTACCGCTCGTCGACCGCACGGTCCGGGCAACCGGTGGGAGCTCGTCTGGAGCCACCGGGACGAACTGCTGGAGATGGCGCGCAGCCGCTCGGCGAGCGCCGAAGAGGCCGAGGACGCCGTCCATGAGGCGATGGTCCGCGCGGTGGAGGACCCGGACGTCCAGTACGGCCGGGTCCGCTCGTGGCTCAGGCTCGCGACCGTACGCGCCTGCGCCGACCGGCGGCGCCAGGTCGCCCGGGACTCCGAACTGAGCGACAGCCTCTCCGCCGCCCCCGCCGACCCGTTCCTGGTGGAGGAGGCGGCGTGCGACCGGGCGGAGGCCAGGTGGCTGGCCGCCCGCAGCGCGGAGCTGCTGCCCGCGCGCCAGGCGGAGGCGCTGCGGCTGCACTCCCAGGATCTCGACGTCGGACAGGTGGCCCGGACCATGGGCCTGAGCTACCGGGCCACCGAGTCACTGCTCGCCAGGGCCAGGCGCTCGCTGCGCAACGCCCTGGCCGGGGGCCTCACTCTCGCCATGGCCGTGTGGCTGTCCGTGCGGAGGTTCCCGCGTACGGGCGTCACGCAGCAGGCGGTTGCGGCATCGGCTGCGGTGACGGTCGCCGTGGTGGGGCTGAACCTGCACGCCGATTCCCCCGTCCGGCCGGAGAGCCGGCCTCGGGCGGACAGCTCCGCCCCGCGGGCCGTGGAGGCTCCCGCTCCCCGAGTGACTCCGGGACGTCATCCCACGCCCTCCGCCTCCCCGGACTCCACCGACCGGAAGCTCCGGGACCATGTGCGGCCGACGCCGAGGAAGCCGCCGAGAACGCGCGAGCCGTCGAATGCGGCAGTCGTGGAGATAGGGATCGGATTCGGCGAGCGCGCCCGCGTACTGCGGCCGGTGGCCATTTCGGCGCCGATTCCGTCCCTGCCCCTGGACGTGCCCGAAACCGATGTCCTTGAAGCGCCGCCGGTACCGGTCGATATCTCCACCGAAAGGCCCACCGTGCCACCCGGTCCGGACCAGAGCGACCGGCAGGGACTACTTTCCCGCTGAGCCGTTTCAGAGGGCGGCGCGGACGAACGCGGCCCAGGCGGCCGGGGGCACGGTCAGGACCGCGCCGTCGGTGACCTTGGAGTCGCGGATGTGCACGGCGGCGGGGTGGGCGGAGACCTCGACGCAGTTGCCGCCTTGGTCGCTGCTGTAGCTGGACTTGCACCAGTCGTAGGCGACTTCGAGGCAGTCGCCGCCTTGGCTGCTGCTGTGGCTGGACTTGAACCAGTCGAGGGCTTTACCGCGTGTTGCGCGAGTCATGACTCTCCAAGCAGGTCATCCAGTAGGCGTGCGCTGTTCTCGACGGACAGCGCCTGCGAACGCAGCATCCCATACATCTGCTGCAGGACACTGACGTCATCAGGATCTTCGTGGAGATAGCTGACGCGCTGCCCTTCGATGTATGCCATGTGGTCGTGATCAGGCGTTTCCAGGAGCACCATCGGTCCCGCCAGGCCTGCGTGCTTAGGAAGCATCATCGGCATGATCTGGAGTCCCAGAAAGGGGAGTTCCATACATCTGCGCAAGTGTTGGATTTGGTCCCGCAACACCGTGCGGTTGCCGATCCGGCTACGGAGAATGCTCTCCTCCAGAACGAAATGCAGCATGGGGCGCGGCCTGCGTTCGAGCAGCGCCTGCCTGTCGAGCCGAGCTGCCACCCATTCCTCGACCTCGTCCTCCTCGATCGGCGGGTAGAGGCAGGAGAAGAGGAATCGGGCGTAGTCCTCGGTCTGGAGGAGCCCTGGAACCACCTGACTCTGATACGACAGCAGCGTCACGGCCTCCTGTTCGTACTCCACGAAGTCCTGCACGAACGCCGGGAACCGCTCCTTCTGCGGCACCTTCGCGACGGCGATCTGCAACACGCCCTTGGTGTCCAGCAGTTCGTCCAGTTGCGACGCGAAGTCCGCCTGGAGGGCCCGGCGCCCCTGCTCGATCGAGGCGATCGTGTCCTCGCCCACGCAGAACCGGTCGGCCAGGGAGGTCTGCGTGAGTCCTGCCGCTCGCCTGAACGCGGCCAGTTGTGCGCCGATGAGGTGCCAGGACGTGACCCGCTTGTTCTTCTTCGCCGAGTGCATGGAGTGCCTCTCCCCGTACGCGAACCCCGCCGGACCCGTCAGCGCTCGTACAGAAGCGGTGTACGACCTGACGCGGTGACCCACAGTAGTGACGTTCTGTGACAGTCGTCCCGTGAATGAATCAACGCGACTCGTCCCCTTCCGCGAGGCGTTCTACCGCCGTGAGCGCAGGTCCGTTCCCCTCGTGCGTCAGTTCGTCCGTGAGGCCCTGCTCGACTGGGCGTGCGAGGTGGACCTCGGCGACGTACTGCTCTGCGTGAGCGAGCTCGCCACCAACGCCCTGGTCCACGGCGTGCCACCCGGCCGGGGGTTTCGGGTACGGCCGACCTGGGGTGACCTGCTCCGGATCGAGGTCGACGACAGCGGGGGCGGCGCGGTTCGGGAGGAGCCCTGCCCTGCCCCGTACGCGGAGTACGGGCGCGGGCTGCTGCTGGTCGGGGCGCTCGCCGACGCATGGGGGGTGGGGGAGAGGGACCCGGGGAGGACCGTCTGGTGCGAATTTGCCGGTTCGGCAAGCAAGCTTGTCGAACTGGCGCCGTGCGCGCACCATCTTCCGTAACAGGAGGTGATCCGCATGAGTGGGATGAACCAGCGGTACGACGTAGTGGTGATCGGCGGTGGAGCCGCCGGGCTGAGCGGGGCGCTGGCCCTCGCGCGGGCGCGGCGTTCCGTGCTCGTGATCGACGGCGGCCGCCCCCGCAACGCGCCGGCGGCCCATGTGCACAACTACTTGGGCCGCGAGGGCACCCCGCCCTCCGAGCTGCTTGCCGTCGGCCGGGCCGAGGCGGCGGACTACGGCGCCGAGATCGTCCGGGGCGAGGTCGTCTCGGCGAAGAGGCTGCCCGACGGGGGTTTCCGTGTCGTGCGGGCGGACGGGGGAGCCGTCGAGGCCCGTCGGCTGCTCGTGACCACGGGAATCGTCGACGAGCTGCCGCCGGTGGAGGGCCTGGCCGAGCGCTGGGGCCGCGACGTGCTGCACTGCCCGTACTGCCACGGTTGGGAGGTGCGGGACGCGCCGGTCGGCATCCTGGCGCTCAGCCCCATGGCCGTGCACCAGGCGCTGCTCTGGCGCCAGTGGTCCGACGACGTGGTGCTGTTCCGGCACGAGCAGCCCGATTTCGGTGACGAGGAGTACGAGCAGCTCGCCGCCCGGGGCATCGCCGTGGTCGAAGGCCGGGTGGCCGCGCTGGAGACGACCGCAGACCGGCTCACCGGGGTGCGGCTGGCCGGGGGCACCGTGATCCCGCGCGAGGCGGTCGTCGTCCAGCCGCGCTTCACCGCGCGCTCGACGGTCCTGGAGGGCCTCGGCCTGGTGCCCACCGAGATGACGTTGGGCGACCACGTCATCGGCACGTACATCTCGGCCGACCCCGCCGGGGCGACCGACGTGCCCGGAGTATGGGTCGCCGGTAACGTCGCCAACCTCATGGAGCAGGTCGTCGGAGCTGCGTCCGCCGGGCTGAAGGCGGCCTCGATGATCAACATGGACCTCGTCACCGACGACACCCGCCGCGCGGTGGACGCCCGTCGCACACCCTTCTCGGCCGACGCCGAGCGCAAGGTCACCGAGCGTGTGCTCGGGGACCGCCGACACGGACTTCAGGAGACAGCGCGATGACCGCTGACAGCACCCGCACCGACGCCGAGATGTGGGACGACCGGTACCGCGAGAGCGACCGGATCTGGAGCGGCAACCCCAACGTCGCCCTCGTCCGTGAAGTGGAGGAGCTGAAGCCGGGTCGCGCCCTCGACCTGGGCTGCGGGGAGGGCGCCGACGCGGTCTGGCTGGCCCGGCAGGGCTGGACGGTCACCGCGACCGACATCTCCCGGGTCGCCCTGGACCGGGCGGCCGGGCACGCGGCCGATGCGGACGTCGCGGACCGGATCGACTGGCAGTGGCACGACCTCGGCGCGTCGTTCCCCGAGGGGGAGTACGACCTGGTCTCCGCCCAGTTCCTGCACTCCATGGGCGACCTGCCCCGTGAGGAGATCCTGCGGCGGGCGGCGTCGGCGGTCGCGCCGGGCGGGGTGCTGCTGGTCGTCGGCCACGCCGGATTCCCCTCCTGGGAGCACGACCACGCGGACATGGAACTGCCGACCACGGACGAGGTGCTCGCCTCCCTCGAACTCCCGGAAGGGGAGTGGGAGGTGCTGGTCAGCGCGGAGCACGAGCGCGTCCAGAACGACCCCGACGGCAACCCCACCACCCGCACCGACAACGCGCTGAAGGTCCGCCGCACGACGGGCCGCTGACCCGGACCGAAGCAGGAGGCGCGGGCGCACCGGCTCAGGCCCTTCGCCGCCTGCCGGTTCGCCCGCCCTCCACTCGGGCCTGCCCGACGACCGTTTCGGCCACGCCGGGAACAGCGAACCCGGCCGGAGCCGCGACCCGTCGTCCACGATTCTTGGCCCGATACCCGCACCTTGAGGGACGGTTCCCTCACCACACGGGTCACGGATCATCAGGACGTTTCAGCACGAGGGTGTTACCGGCCGCACGCGACGGACGCCCGAATCCGGCATGAGGCGTTTACCCCACATATCCCAGGTTTACCCGGTGGGGAACATTGGCTCAAAAATTGCTGTGCATCCCCGCATTCTCTTCTTTCGAGCTCGGGCTGAGGTAATGGCAGTTGATCACGTGGTGAAGGCGTGCTTGGATGGTGAATGAACTCGGGGGATGTCCGGGTGTGGAATGAAGCCGCCGGTGCGAGTTGCCGATGTATTCGTCCGTGTACATGCGGCGTTACTCCCCGGTGAAATTCTGATGAGTCGATCGCCGGGCGGTGAGATCTCTTGGGGGACTGGGCTGTGGGCGCGAGGAAACGTTTTACGAACGACCCGCGACGCATGGCTCTGGTGGGGCTTTCCTGCGTTCTCGCGATGTTGGCGGTCGGCTGTTCGTCGCGCCCGGGCGCTGGAAGCGAGAAGGAAGAGCGTGCCCCGGTCGGCGTGAAGCATGACGATCTGCATCTCCCGATAGAGGACTACCTGTTCTCGAATGCGGAGCTGGCCAGGCTGACGGAAGCGCAATTCGTGCTCATTGGAAAGTGCCTGCGCCGCCTGGGGCTGGACCACACCCTCGAATCACCAGGACCCGCGCCGGGGCCCCGCAGCATGACGGAGCGCCGGTACGGGATAACGGACGCCGGGCCGGCGAAGGTCAACGGTTACCGCCTCGGTGGTACCCGCACCACGCGACCGGGGTCTCTCACCGCTCAGATGAAGACGTTGGCCGCCCCGCAGCGGGCGCGGCTCATGGTGGCCCTGCACGGGGACACCGCATCCGGGGCCGGTGACGGGGACGGGCTTCGGGTGAACGGGGTGCGGGTCCCGGCAGGAGGCTGTGCCGGTGAGGCGGCGGAGGGCATATCCGGGGGATCCGGGAAGCTGGGACCGGGCGAGGTGGCTCGGCGCGCCAACTTCGCGAGCTTCGACGACTCACGATCGGACCCGCGCGTCGCACGGGTGCTCGGAGCCTGGTCCGCGTGCATGAAGGAAAAGGGGTACGCGTACCCCGACCCGCTCGCCGCAATGAGTGACTCCAGCTTCCGGGGGAAATCACCCACGCCGAAAGAGCTCAGGACGGCGCAGGCTGATGTCGAGTGCAAGCGGAGGACGGATCTCGTCGGTGTCTGGTTCGGCGTGGAGGCCGTTCTGCAGAAAGACATGATCGCCGGGAACGCCTTGGAATTCGCGGCAGCACTCACATCTAAGAAGAGCCAACTCGCGCGGGCCGAATCCACTCTCGAAAGCCGTTGACGGGCAGGATCACGCATCCGGCCGCCTTGACTCGCATCGATGTCCATGGGAATTCGGCGCATGTCCTCCGGCCCATCGGTCCGATGCTTCAAAAAATGAACTCTCCCGCTCGGTGCCATCGGCAGGCGAGTGGGAGGGCCGACGCAACCGGAGCGATCCTTGCGCCGGGCCATGCAGTTCCGACGATGATGGAGTCACTCGATGAACCGTATTGTTTCTGCAGTCGCCGCGGCACTCGGAGCCACCTTGCTCGTCCCGCTGGCGGCTTCCTCGGCCGAGGCGGCCACCTGTTCGTCGGGTACGTTCTGTCTGTACTACAACTCGGGCCTGGGAGGCTCCCGCTTCTCGCTCACCAACAGTGCCCGTGACCTCGCCGGCTACACGTTCTCGACCAGCGGCGCCGGGCAGGGGTCGGCCGTGAAGAACAACGCCGCGTCGGCCTGGAACAAGACGCTCTGCCCGGTGACGGTGTACTTCCGCTCCAACTACGGCGGCCCGTGGGACTCGTTCGGCTACAACCAGTCGGGAAACCTGGTCGACACCTACAACGAGAACGCCTCCGTCGAGTTCTCCACCACCACCTGCTGAACCCGGAATGCCGAGCGCCCGCCGCCTCCCCCGTGAAGGGGAGAGCCGGCGGGCGCGCTCAGTCAGGGAGTGTCAGGCCTGCGGGGCGGCCTTGATGGCGGAGATGTCGAAGTTCAGCTTGACCTTGTCGCCGACCAGCACGCCGCCGGTCTCCAGCGCGGCGTTGTACGTCAGGCCCCAGTCGGAGCGCAGGATCTCGGCGCTGCCCTCGAAGCCCACGCGCTGGTTCCCGTAGGGGTCGGTGGCGGTGCCGTTGAACTCCAGGTCGATGGAGAGCGGGCGGGTGACGTCCTTGATGGTGAGGTCGCCGGTGACGCGGTAGGTGTCGCCGCCGAGCTGTTCGGCCTGCGTGGACCGGAACGTCATGAGGGGGAACGCCTCGGCGTCGAAGAAGTCGCCGCTGACCAGGTGGCCGTCGCGGTCGGCGATACCGGTGTCGACACTGGCGATCTTGACGTCGATGGACGCGGTGGAGGCGGCGGGAGCCGTGCCGTCCAGGACGAGGGTGCCCTCGTGCTCACCGAAGGAGCCCCGCACGTTGGTGACCATGGCGTGACGCACGGTGAAGCCGATGCTGCTGTGCGCCGGGTCGATCGTGTAGGTGCCGGTCAGCGCGGCCAGCGCCGGGTCCACGGCGAGGGTGGCGGTGGTGGACGGGGCGGTGTTCTTGCGGTTGAACAGAGCCATGGCTCCTCCTCGGGACGTGGTCCGACGCGTTCTGTACGACAGCCCGCCGAACGTTTGGTTTAACCTTCAACGAGTTCGACTGTAGACCTCTTTTGTTCAAAGTTCAACATCAAGGGTCCAGGCCGGTCCGAAAGTCGCGGAGGGGCTATGCGCATCCCCGTCGCACCCTGGCGGACGCGCGTAGAGCTGGGGCACTATCTCCCTGCCCCCAAATTGTCATGAGCAGGAGGACTTCCCCCATGCTGACCCGTCCCAGACTCCGCTCGGCCCTCACCGCCCTCGCCCTCGTCCTCGGAGCGCTCTTCGCGCCCGGCGTCGGTGTGCTGGGCGGCGGCGCGACCGAGGCGCACGCCGTCACCAAGCTGACCCACTCGCAGGCGACCTCCCGCTTCTCCTCGTCCGGGGTCACCTGGTCCTCCTCGGGCGGCTGCTCGAACCGCAACGTCTCCACCTGTACGTCCTTCGACCAGCTGAACCTGACCAGCGCGCAGGGCGCCCAGACGCTGAAGAGCGCGACGGGCTGCGCGCTCAACATCACCGGGGGCACCGAGACCGGGCACGCCAGTGGCACGTACTCGCACTGGAACGGCTACAAGCTCGACTTCGCGAAGACCACCTGCCTCACGAACTACGTGAAGGGCGTCTTCAGCTACATCGGCCTGCGGGGCGACGGCGCCCCCCAGTACAAGTCGGGCTCGGGCAACGTCTACGCCGACGAGGGCAACCACTGGGACGTGACGTACTACAACTGCGGCGGCTGCTGACCGCACGCACGAACGCCCTCGTCCCGTCCCACGGGGCGAGGGCCGTTTCAGTCGAACCAGACGCTCAGGCGCACGCAGGTGCCGCCGTGCAGCTCGGCCAGCACCCTCATGACGGTCAGGACAGGTGCCCAGGTCGCGGTATGAACGGTCTGGCGTCGGGTCAAGGGCTCGATCCTCAGCAGGACGTCGCCGTCCTCCCACTCCGTCCCCGCCGGCCACCCATGGCCGCCCCCGGGCGGCGTCAGCCCGGAGAGCTCCGCGAGACGGTCCACGGGGAAGGCGCGCTCCTCGAACACCCACGCGTCGCCGGGGGAGCGCCGCCGGTAGCGGTGGAGGTACGTGTCCGGCTCGGCCGTCGCCTCGTCCCAGTCGGCCGCGGCCAGCTCCGCCCAGCTGATCCAGGTCGTCCCGTGGCCGAGGTGCTCACGGGCGACCGTCTCCGAGGCGTCCTCGGGCAGCCCTCGCCCAGGAGCCAGTGGCTCGAAGGCTCCATGGTGGTTCCGGACGCCGAACAGGCTGCCGAACGCGTCGTAGTCCCGGGTGTCGTAGAGGTGGCCCAGCTCGATGGCGGGCTGCCAGACGGGCGCCGGGCCGCCGTCCGCGGAGTAGCCGCGGCGGCACTCGATGAACCCGTAGATGTCCGTACCCATGGAGGACATGGTGCGACAGCCGCCGGGCGGCCCGCGAGCAGATTGCGGCCGACGGCGCGCGTCCCCCTCGCCGAGAGGGACGCGCGCCGAAGGGGACGCACCCGCGGCTCGCTCAGACCTGCGGCTCCAGCGCCGGTCCGAGCGAGGCGAACTTCTCCTTGCTGACGATCCGGCGCGGCGGCCAGGTGATGTTCGGCGGCGGCCATTTCTGGCCCGTCCTCTTCAGGAACCAGGCCGGCGGCTCGTACATCGGCGGCTCGTAGCCCTCCGGCAGCGCCGTCCTCCAGGTCACGCCCTCGGTCCGCCTACCGAACTCCTCCTTGACCCCGCGCAGGAGCTCCGGCTTCACCAGGAGGTCGACGGCGGTCGCCGCCAGATAGGAGGCGGCGGCCCGGATCGCGGCGTGGGCGGGTGCCGATCCCGCGCAGGAGGCGGTCGACCAGGTGTGCATCTTCGACCCGATGGGGGCGACTGCCGCGCCCATGGAGACCGTCGGCACCTGCCAGCTGATATCGGCCACGTCGGTGGAACCGCCGCCCAGGAAGACCGGGTTGGGCGGCGCCAGCTCACCGACCTTGTCGTGGAGCCCGCTCTCCGGCAGCCCCAGAGAGCTCTGGAGCTCCTTGGCCAGGCGCTGGGCGTCTTCGGAGAAGACCGGGGGGCCGATCTGCCGCATGTTGTCGTACATCAGCTCGGCGAATGCCTTCGAGGGGAGCTGGTTCCAGCACGCCGAGGTGATCCGGTGCCGTACCGACGTGCTGCTGGCGGTCGCCGCGGCCTTCGAGACGGCGATGACCTTGTCCAGGAGCGAGGTGACCCGCGCGACGCTGCCCTCGCGCACGTAGTAGCAGATCTCCGCGATCTCGGGGGTCACGTTGGGGATGTCGCCCCCGTTGTTGATCACCCAGTGCAGTCGCGCCGAGGGCGCCATGCTCTCCTCGCGGAGGAACTCCGACATGGTCGCCATCATCACGGCGGCGTCCAGCGCGCTCTTGTTGCCGAGCGGAGTGCCGCCGTGTCCGGCGACGCCGAGGAAGGTGAAGGTGACGGCCGTCATCGCGTTGGAGGTGCCCCAGCCGGTCGCGTTGCCGGTGGAGGGATGCCAGTCGAGGAAGGCGTCCAGCCCGTCGTAGACGCCCTGGCTGACCGCGTACGTCTTGCCTATCAGCTGCTCCTCGGCGGTGGAGCCGAAGAACTTCACCGTCACGTCGAGCTTGTGGCGGCGGGACGCCTCCGCCACCGCTGCCGCGGCGGCCGCCGCGGCGGTCCCGAGGGCGCAGTGCCCGCAGCCGTGGCCGGGCCCGTAGCCCGGCGCGAACGGGTCGTGGACGTACTCCTTCGGGTCGTGCTCGCCCACGCCCCTGTTCTGGGACAGACCTGGAAGGGCGTCGTACTCACCGCTGAAGCCGATGACCGGACCGCCCTTGCCCCGGGTGTAGGTGGCGGTGAAGGCGGTCGGGAAGCCGGCCGTGCCGAACTCCACGTCGAAACCCGCCCCGCGCAGGAAGTCGGCCTCGGCGAGGGAGGAGTTCCACTCCCGCAGGCTCAGCTCCGCGTGCTCCCAGATCTCGTCGTTCAGCGCGTTGATCCGGGACGTGTTCCGCTCGATCCACGTGAGGGCCGTCCGCTTGGCCGCGGAGTCCTGGGCGAGCCCGGTGGGCGGGGTGTAGGCGGCGGCGTCCACCGCCGCACCGGCGGTCTCGTCCGAGGCGGCCGCCATGGCCGGATCCGCTGTCGCCCCCATCGCCGTGGTGGCGATTCCCGCGGCCCCGAGCATCTGCATGATCCGGCGGCGGCTCAGCCCGTCGCCCGTGTGTACCGCGTGGTCGTGGTCGCTGGGGTCGTGCAGGTCGCACACGGGCGCCTCCGGTCCGATGGCATGTACAAGTACAGTGCCCGGCACTCTCCATTCCGCTTGTTGCGAAGTCAATAGATCGGCGTAACCGCGGAGTTACGTGCTCCGCTTCCGCGGTGACAGCTGCGGACGGCTCCGGCCGGCCGGTCCCGGAGACGGCGCCCTCAGGGACAGAGCGCGGGCAGGACGCCGCCCAGGACACCGGCCCGGTCGACGGCGATCCGGCCCTCCTTCACCACCGCCAGGATGTGGGAGGGGTCGCCGAGCGCCGCGATGTCGGTCAGGGGGTCGACGTCGGTGATCACCAGGTCGGCGGCCTTGCCCGCCTCCAGGGTGCCGGTCGTCCCGTCGACGCCGCACAGTCGGGCGGCGTCACGCGTCGCGGCCACGATGGCGGTCATGGGGGTCAGCCCGGCGATGTCCACGAGCAGCGCCAGCTCCTGGAGGTTCCTCCCGTGGCCGACGGCCAGCCCGCTGTCGGTGCCCATGGCGATCCTGACCCCCGCCTCGGCCGAACGGGCCACCGACTCCTGGGCGATCCGGTGCCATCGGACCCCCTTCTCGTACGCCGCCGGGGAGGTGCGCGCGGGATCCAGGTCCTGCGTCGTCTCCAGCAGCGTGGGCACCAGGTACTGGCCCCGTTCCACCATCTCGGCCCGCAGTCCGTCGTCCAGGGCGTAGCCGTGCTCGATGCTGCTGACGCCCGCCCGGACGGCGGCCTCGATACCCGGCCGTCCGATCGCGTGGGCGGCGACCGGCAGGCCACCGTATGCCTGGGCCTCCTCGACGGCCGCCCGGATCATCTCGGGCCGCAGCCCCAGCCACTCGGGCCGGTCGTGAGGGGAGGTGACGCCTCCGCTCGTGGCGAGCTTGACGCAGTCGGCGCCCGCCGCGACCAGCTCGCGCACACGGGCGCGCATGTCGTCGACGGAGTCGACCAGGCTGCGCGGGCTCCCGGGGAAGGTGACGGCGAGCGCGAGCCCGTCGATGCCCCCGGCGAGGGTGAAGTCGGCGTGACCGGCACGCTGACTGAGCATGGTGACCGAGACCAGCAGGCGGGGGCCGGGGATCCTCCGCTCCGCCACGGACTGCCGGAATCCCGCGTCCAGGCCCATCAGGTCGCGGGCGGTGGTCACCCCGTTCTCCAAGGTGACGCGGAGCCGGTCCAGCACTTTCAGGGTCCGGTAGCTGGGCAGCTCGTAGAGGCCCTGCAGGGGGTTGCCGGCCGGCCCGGGCAGGGCGAAGTGCACATGGGTGTCGATGAAGCCCGGGCACACGGTCCGGCCGCCGAGGCCGAGCCGTCGCACGGGTCCGAGGTCCGAGGGGAGCCGCGCCGAGGGGCCGGCCCACCGGATCACCTCGCCGTCGATCAGCAGGGAGGCGTCCGGCACGGGGGCGCCGCCGGTGCCGTCGATCAGGCGAAGGCCGTGGAGGAGGACCCGGGCACCGGACTCGCCGGCGGGCGGTTCGTCGAGGGAGGACATCCGACAACGATCCGCCGCGCGAAGCGGCGGCGCAGTCCGGCGTGGGCCTTACGGGTACCGCGCACGGCAGGGCCGCCCCCTCCACGGCTGTTCCAGGGGGCGGCCCCGTGCCGCGGGGGCGTCAGGAGCCCACGGTCACCGTGAATCGGCGGGGGTTGCCGTCGTGCGCCGCCCCCGACACGTCCGGCTCGCCGTCCGGGCGTACGTCGTCGTACGGGAACGCGTAGCCGATCGGGGAGTTCGCGTGGACGACGCGCGACCAGTGGTTCGTCACCGCGCCCTTGTAGTAGTCCGCGACCGTGGTGCCGTTGGGCTGCTGCGGGTGGCTGAGCATGATCGAGCGGTTGAAGCCGGCGGAGATCCGGGCCAGCAGCGCCTTCTTGTCGTCGGAGTCACCCGGGTTGTTCGCGAAGGGGCCGTGGTTGCAGGTGAGGATGTCCTTCGACGTCGGCTTCACGAACGTGTGGCCGCCCTCGAAGGTCAGCGTGTCCCCGCTGACACGGCCCGCGAGCGTGCCCCGGCCGCCCTGCAGGTCGATCTTCAGGTCGGTGGACCGGTACTTCTCCCACACCTCGTCGATCTGCGCGGTGAACAGGTCCCGGAACGGCATCTGGTCCGGCCGGTCGAAGAACGGGGCCATCAGGTTCTGCGGCGACACGACCCGCAGGACCTTCCCGTCGGAGCCGCGGGTGACCAGCTTGTCCCAGGGCTGCCCGTCGGAGGCCGCCTGGGCCGTGAGGTCGTCGGCGATGCGCTGGACCGCGCCGTCCGGGAGCGGGGCCACCGTGTGCGTGGTGTCGCCCTCCAGGGTCAGCCCGATCGGCAGCGCGGTCACCAGGTCGACGTAACTGATGTTCGCGTACAGCTGCTGCGGGTTGAAGGTGAACTCGCAGAACGACCAGGTGCGCCCGTAGTTCGGGTCGGTGGGCGTGGCGAAGGCCGGCTCGACCAGGGAGGGCCCCGGGTTGAGGTAGAAGTCCAGCTTGTCGTCACGGACGAAGTAGACCCGCGCGCCGTACATCTGCGGCAGGGTCAGGACGACCGGGCCGGCGCCCGCGGCCTTCAGCGGTATGGCGCAGTCCACCGGCAGCGGGGTCTGCGGGGCGCCGGGGGAGTCGGGGCGGTAGACGCTGCCGTCGGGGCGCAGGAGCACCCAGCGGTCGGTGCCCTGCTCGTGGCCGGTCACGTACGCGTGCACGGTGCCGGGCAGCGAGCGGTTCTCCAGTGCCAGCTCGCACGTCGCGGCCGCTGCCGAGGTGCGGGGGCTCAGGGCGCTGCCCCAGAGGGGGTAGGTGAGCGCGGTCGCGGAGGCGGCGGCGCCCGTCAGGAACATTCTGCGAGAAATCACGGAGGAACTCCCGAGGTGTGGGGGCCGCAGACAGGGGGGGCAGAGGGTGGTGCGGGGAGGTGGAGCAGTGGGGGGTGTCTGCGGTGCGCACCACTCTTGCGACGCCTCCGTCGAGCGTCAAGAGTTATGACTGAGAGCGCTCTCAAGAACTAGCCGTTCTTCACAACTCGACGCTCTCGGAAGGGTTTTGGCCACGCATGGTCGATCGCCGTGCGCATGGAGTGAACAGGAACTGAACGCGTCGGCGACCGGATGCGGTGGGACGGGAGGGGGCGTGCGCCGGGGCGTGTCCTCGCGGTCGGGGTGCCGGTCGTCCGCGAGCCCGTCGCGGGGGTACTGTCCCTCCGGCCCCGAGCGGGTGCGGTCCCGTGCGGGACGGGAGCGGTCGCCCGGAGCGCGTCTCGACAGTGGACGATCCGGCGGCGCCCCCTGCCATTGCGGTGTGCCCGGTCGCCCGCCCGGTGGATCCGCGGCGTGGCGCGCGAGGCCCGGCATGTGGCCGGGGCCACATCTCACGCTTTGTCGGAGCTCTACAACGCGCGAGCCCCGTGAGCTGGCAGATGGGCTGCATGGGACCCGGCTTCTGTCAGGTGCCACCAGTAAACCGGGCAGGAGACTGTCCGGAGTGAACGGCAGGGTTTCCGCGGTCGGGTTCGTAGGGTCGACGTATGACCGTTGTGGACGAAATCCCGGGCGAGCCGAGCGACACGCGTGGCCGGGTGGCCGAACTGCTGGCGCTGCGCGAGCAGGCCCGGCGGGGACCGAGCGACCGGGCGACCGAGGCGCAGCACGCCAAGGGCAAGCTGACCGCGCGGGAGCGCATCGCGCTGCTGCTGGACGAGGGATCGTTCAAGGAGGTCGAGCAGCTGCGTCGGCACCGGGCGACCGGCTTCGGCCTGGAGACCAAGAAGCCCTACACCGACGGTGTCATCACCGGCTGGGGCACGGTCGAGGGCCGGACGGTCTTCGTCTACGCACACGACTTCCGGATCTTCGGCGGGGCGCTGGGCGAGGCCCACGCCACGAAGATCCACAAGATCATGGACATGGCCATCTCGGCCGGTGCCCCGCTGGTGTCGCTGAACGACGGCGCCGGCGCCCGCATCCAGGAGGGCGTCTCCGCCCTCGCCGGGTACGGCGGGATCTTCCAGCGCAACACCCGGGCCTCCGGTGTCATCCCGCAGATCAGCGTGATGCTCGGCCCGTGCGCGGGCGGCGCGGCCTACAGCCCCGCCCTGACCGACTTCGTCTTCATGGTCCGTGAGACCTCGCAGATGTTCATCACCGGCCCGGACGTCGTCAAGGCGGTCACCGGTGAGGAGATCACCCAGAACGGCCTCGGCGGCGCGGACGTGCACGCCGAGACCTCGGGCGTCGCACACTTCGCGTACGACGACGAGGAGACCTGCATCGCCGAGGTCCGCTACCTGATCGGGATGCTCCCGTCCAACAACCGGGAGAACCCGCCCGTCGTGCCGAGCGACGACCCGGCCGACCGGCGCGGTGACGTCCTGCTGGACCTGGTCCCGGCCGACGGCAACCGCCCGTACGACATGCACAAGGTCATCGAGGAGCTCGTCGACGACGGCGACTTCCTCGAGGTCCACGAGCGCTGGGCCCGCAACATCGTCTGCGCCCTGGCCCGGCTCGACGGCCAGGTCGTCGGCATCGTGGCCAACCAGCCCCAGGCGCTGGCCGGGGTCCTGGACATCGAGGCGTCCGAGAAGGCCGCTCGATTCGTCCAGATGTGTGACGCGTTCAACATCCCCATCATCACTCTGCTGGACGTACCCGGCTTCCTGCCCGGCGTCGATCAGGAGCACGGTGGGATCATCCGGCACGGCGCGAAGCTGCTCTACGCGTACTGCAACGCCACCGTGCCGAGGATCTCCCTGATCCTGCGCAAGGCCTACGGAGGCGCGTACATCGTCATGGACAGCCAGTCCATCGGCGCCGACCTCACCTATGCGTGGCCCACCAACGAGATCGCGGTGATGGGCGCCGAGGGCGCCGCCAACGTCATCTTCCGCCGTCAGATCGCCGACGCCGAGGACCCCGAAGCCATGCGGGCCCGCATGGTCAAGGAGTACAAGGCCGAGCTGATGCACCCCTACTACGCGGCCGAGCGCGGCCTGGTCGACGACGTCATCGACCCCGCCGAGACGCGCGAGGTACTGATCGCCTCGCTCGCGATGCTCCGCAACAAGCACGCCGACCTGCCGTCCCGCAAGCACGGCAACCCCCCGCAGTAGTCGCAGCCGCAGCGGCGACCCCGCCCACGTCCGCGACAACCGCCCCAGAAGACGGAGACACCATGAGCATCACTCCCGCCGCCGATTCGGTCCTGCGCGTCGAGAAGGGCGAAGCGGGCCCCGAGGAGCTCGCCGCCATCACCGCGGTCCTGCTCGCCCGCGCGGCCGCCCAGCCCGACGCGCCGGCCCACCGGGGCCGCAGCACCGCCGGATGGCGCCGACTGGAGCGCACCCCCGGGTTCCGCGCCCCGCACAGCTGGCAGGGCTGAGAACGGCCGCTGAGGCCGTTCCCGGGCCCACCGGCCCCGTACGGACGAAGGCCCCGTACTCCTCACGAGGAGTACGGGGCCTTCGCCGTGCGGTGGCCCGGTTAGCGCAGGCGGGCCATCAGGGCGTGCTCGACCAGTGTGATCAGCGCGCTCTTGGCGTCCGCGCGGTGCCGGGCGTCCGTGGTGAGGATCGGGGTGTCCGGGCCGATCTGGAGGGCTTCGCGTACTTCGTCGGGTGTGTAGGGCTGGTGTCCGTCGAAGCCGTTGAGGGCGATGACGAAGGGGAGGCCGCTGTTCTCGAAGTAGTCGACGGCGGGGAAGCAGTCGGCGAGGCGGCGGGTGTCGACGAGGACGACGGCGCCGATGGCGCCGCGGACCAGGTCGTCCCACATGAACCAGAAGCGGTCCTGTCCGGGGGTGCCGAACAGGTAGAGGATCAGGTCCTGGTCCAGGGTGATGCGTCCGAAGTCCATGGCCACCGTGGTGGTGGTCTTGTCCCCGGTGTGGGTCAGGTCGTCGATGCCCGCCGAGGCGGACGTCATCACGGCTTCGGTGCGCAGCGGATTGATCTCCGAAACGGCACCGACAAACGTGGTCTTACCCACGCCGAAGCCCCCTGCCACCACGATCTTCGCCGAGGTAGTGGAGCGGGCTGCTCCGCCGCTAGAGCTTGCGAAGTCCACTGAGCACCCTTTCGAGCAGTGTCACGGCTGGTTGGCCGCCGGCGGCCTCGTCGCCGCCGGGCTGATGAATAGCGACGAGCCCGGCCTCGGCCAGGTCGGCGACGAGGATCCGGGCAACGCCGAGTGGGATCGAGAGAAGGGCCGAGATCTCGGCGACCGACTTGATCTCGATGCAGAGCCGGCAGATCCGCTGGTGCTCGGGCAACTGCCCTTGCAGCCGCGACGGATCGGCCGTGGTGCTGACCAGCGCCTCGATGGCGAGCTGGTACCGCGGCCGGGTCCGTCCGCCGGTCATGGCGTACGGACGGACCAGCGGGTTGTGCGCCGCGGGCTTCGCAGGCGCGGGGGCCTGCCGCTGAACCGGCTGGATGCGCGACGGGGGCGCGTCGTACCGCTGCGGCGGCTGCTGGTCCTGCTGCGGCTGCTGGTAGCGAGGCTGCTGCTGGGGCCACCCGGGACCGGGTTGCTGGGGCTGCTGCTGCCAGTCGCCGCCCTGAGAGCCCTGCTGGGGCTGCTGCTGGTAGGGCTGGTAGGGCTGATACGGCTGGTAAGGGTCTTGCGGGCCCTGTCTGCCGGGCATGGAGGGGGTGTCGAAACGGTTGTCACCCTGCTCACCCGGGACCCGCTGACCGCCCTCGTACGGGTGTCCGCCTGTGGGTGCTGCCACGTTTCCTCCTCCGAATGCCGGTCGCCATCCCAGTGGTGCCGCGCCACCGCACCTTATGGCGCGGTGACGAGAAACGCACTGTCTGTCTATTAGTTAAGAAGACTTCCCTGGAGTTCGGCACGGAGATCCGGGGTAAGGACACTTCCTGCACGGTCTACGAGAAGTGCCATTTCGTACCCAACCAGGCCGATATCGGCGTCCGGGTGGGAGAGGACAGCAAGTGAAGATCCGTCAGAGATGGACATGATGAAGAGGAATCCTCGCTCCATCTCCACAACGGTCTGATTCACGGCGCCGCCCTCGAAGATCCGGGAGGCACCCGCGGTCAGCGACGTCAGACCGGAGGCGACGGCCGCCAGCTGATCGGCGCGGTCACGTGGGAAACCTTCGGACATCGCCAGCAGGAGTCCGTCGGCGGAGACCACCACCGTGTGCGACACCCCAGGGGTGTTGTCCACGAAGTTGGTGATCAACCAGTTCAGATTCTGCGCCGCCTGGCTCATCGGGCTCACACTAACGCTCCTGGTTGTAGGTATTACTTGTGTCCGACCCCGCGGTACGTCCCCGCAGGACACCGCGGCGCAGGTTGCTCAACCTGCCCCGCACGTCCTCGGGAGCGCGGGAGACCTGTGGGCCGCCCTGCTGGGTCTGCTCCGCCGTGCCCTCGACCAGATTGGCCTTGGGTACGCGCCGCGGGAGCCCGGAAGGAGTGATTCCGCCCGCCTTCGGGTCCCGGAGCTTCTCGGCCCGCTCCCAGCGCTCGTCGTTCGCCGAGCGCCAGTCGTCGGGGCCCTCCCCGTCGGCAGGCTCCGCCTGGGGCTGTTCCTGCTGCGGCCGCTGCCGCTGTTCCGGCGGAGCGGGCTGATCGTTTCCGCGACCGGTGGGCTGCCAGTGCTGCTGGCCCGCGCCCCGGCGCGGGAGCCCCGCTTCGGTCAGGTCCTGACCGGGATTCGGTGTGGGCCCCGGGCGGTCGAAGCCTACGCGCTCCTGCGTCTCGGCGGGAGAGCTCGGCAGAGATTCCGCTTCGGGCTGCGCCGTGGACTCGAAGGCCCCCTGGTAGGAACCCTGATCCTGCCAGTCTCCCTGGTGGGAGCGGTCGTCCTGCGGTGCGAACTGGTCGGTGTACTGCTGCTGCTGACCTTCCGGAGCGGCATACGCCGCTTCCGGATAGGCGTTCTGCTGCGGCTCCTGGTAGCCGTTTCCGGCGTAGGGGTCGTAGCCGCCCTCGTAACCCGGCTGCGCGTACTCCTGCTGTTGCGGGGCGTACTGGTCGGTGGCGTACTGCTCCTGGCCGTACTGCTGCTGCTGCTCCGGGGAGTAGTCCTGCCGCTGTCCCGCGCCGTTGTCCGGGAAGGCCGGGTGGTCGCCGCCGGTCTGCGCCTCCAGCGCGGCCCGGCGCTCCTCACGCATCAGCGAGCGGTTGACCGGGTCCAGCTGCGGGGAGTCCGCCGCGGCGGTCTCGTAGCGCGAGTCGTCGAATCCGAGCTCCGCAGCCGTACGCATCGGCGCGTGCTGCGGCATCGGGTCGAAGGCCTGCGGCTGCTGCTGCTCGGGCATGATCGAGGAGACCGTGAAGTCGCTCTCCTGGACCGACCCGCCACCGCCACCGTGCGTGATGGCGTCCGGCAGCATGACCAGCGACGTGGTCCCCGCCTGCTCGCCCGACGGGCGCAGCTGGACGCGGATGCCGTGCCGGTCGGCCAGCCGGCCGACCACGAACAGGCCCATCCGCTGGGACACCGCGGCGTCCACGGTCGGCGGGTTGGCCAGCTTGTGGTTGATGTCCGCGAAGTCCTCGGCGGTGAGGCCGATGCCCTTGTCGTGGATCTCGACCATGACACGGCCGTCGGGCAGCCGGGTCGCGGTGACCCTGACCTTGGTCTGCGGGGAGGAGAAGGTGGTGGCGTTCTCCAGCAGCTCGGCGAGCAGGTGCACGAGGTCGGTCACGGCCTGGCCGTGGATCTCGCTCTCCGGCACGCCGGTGAGCTCGATGCGCTCGTAGGACTCCACCTCGGAGGAGGCGGCCCGCAGCACGTCGACCAGCGGCACCGGCTGGTTCCAGCGGCGGCCGGGCTCCTCGCCGGCGAGGACGAGGAGGTTCTCGCCGTTGCGCCGCATACGCGTGGCCAGGTGGTCCAGCTTGAAGAGGCTCTCCAGCTGGTCCGGGTCGGCCTCGTTGTTCTCCAGGTCGGTGATGAGGGTCAGCTGGCCCTCGATGAGCGACTGGTTGCGGCGCGACAGGTTGGTGAAGATCGCGTTGACGTTGCCCCGCAGCATGGCCTGCTCGGCAGCGAGCCGGACCGCCTCACGGTGCACCTGGTCGAAGGCGCGGGCGACCTCGCCGATCTCGTCCTGGCTGTTGATCGGGATCGGCTGCACCCGGGTGTCGACCCGGCCCGGCTCGGTCCGCGACAGCTGGTCGACCAGCATCGGCAGCCGCTGCTCGGCGATACCGAAGGCGGCGGTGCGCAGCTGGCGCATCGAGCGGCTCATCTGGCGGGCCATGAGGCCGGCGATGATGAAGGCTGCCAGCAGCGCGATGATCACGATCGCCGCGTTGACGATGGCGTCGTTCCTGGCGTCGGTCGAGATCTCCGCCGCCTCGGCCACGGCCTTGTCGACGAGCTCGTTCTCGACCGTCGAGTAGCCGTCGAACTTCGCGGTGGAAGCCGCCATCCAGGTCTCGGGGGTGATGCCCTTGGCCTTGAGCTCGTCCGGCTGCTTGCCCTGGCCGATCTGCTGGGCCATGCCGTCGAAGACCGAACCGTCGATGCTCGGCGGTGCCACGAAGGGCTCGCCGGCGGCCTTGGCCTGCGCGGCGGCGGCCTTCAGCTGCTTGGCGCCTTCGGCGGCCTTGCCCGCCATGACTTCCTTGAGCCGGGCCGCGTCGGCCTCCGTACCACCGGAGACGAACTCGCCGAGGGCGATCTGCTCCAGGTAGTTGTACGAGCTGAACGCGGTGACCTGGCCGTTGAAGTTGCGCTGCTCCTGGCTCGGACGCACGAGCAGGTGCATGCCGATCGAGCGCTGGAGCGACTCGGCGGCCTTGGCCAGCTCGATCGCGTACACGGTCCGGCCGTAGCTGGTGATGTTGCCGGTGCCCAGGCCGAGCTCGTTGGAGAACTCCATCAGCGAGTGCTGGACCTTGGTGTAGCCCTCTTCCGTCTTCACCGGGTCCATCGCCTCGGCGTAGGCGGCCTTGCGCAGCTCGGGGAGCAGGGGCTCCTCCACCTTGAACAGCTTCAGGCGGCGGTGGAGACCCTCCTTGTCCGGCATGTTCTGCACGGCGGCGTCGAACTTCGACGCGGCGCTGTCCGTGGTGGCGCGCACGTTCTCCACCTCGGCGGCGGTGCGCTTGTTGGACAGCAGGGGCTGAGCGGTGAGGTCACGCTCGTTCAGCAGCGCCTGCCCGTACTCCGCGGCCGCACGGACGACCAGGGCCGTCTTCTCGGCGTCCTGAGCCTCGTTCCAGGTGTCGACCGACCCCTTCACCTGGAAGCCGCCCATGACCAGGCCGACCAGCGCGGGTATCAGGAGAATCGCGTTCAGCCGGGTGGGCACCCGCCAGTTGCGCGGTGACAGCCGGCTGGTGCTGCCGGCCGCCGGTTCCGCCTCGGACGACGTGTCCGCAGGCGGGGACAGCGCAGCACGCGACGGCGGGGTGAAGTTGCCCCGCTCCGGCTGTGCCGCGGAGCCCTCGTTGCTTCGCCTCACTCGACCAACAACCTCTCGGCGTCGGCACCTACGTTGTGCCGGAATTATCGTTCAGGGGGCCGTACTACTGAGTAGTTCGAGGCATTGCAGCACGCGGACCGGTCGCGTTCCAAACAGTCGGAATGTGTGATTCCGGCTAAGCTCGCCCGAAGATAAAACGGGCATAAAGAGCGAGCCCCGTCAAAAGGCGAGGCTCGTATGAGCACAGCGGTACCGGTCGTGCGCGTCGGGTATTGATGAGGCTCCAATTCTCTGTCGAAATGTTATGAACACGGGGGCGGATCGTGTCAAAGGACACAGGCCGCCCCCGTGTGACTACAGCAACTTCCGTAGATCGCTACCGACTTGCGACTACTTCAGCCGGGCCATCAGGGCGTGCTCGACCAGTGTGATCAGGCCGCTCTTGGCGTCCGCGCGGTGCCGGGCATCCGTCGTGATGATCGGGGCGTCGGGGCCGATCTGGAGGGCTTCGCGTACTTCGTCGGGTGTGTAGGGCTGGTGTCCGTCGAAGCCGTTGAGGGCGATGACGAAGGGGAGGCCGCTGTTCTCGAAGTAGTCGACGGCGGGGAAGCAGTCGGCGAGGCGGCGGGTGTCGACGAGGACGACGGCGCCGATGGCGCCGCGGACCAGGTCGTCCCACATGAACCAGAAGCGGTCCTGTCCGGGGGTGCCGAACAGGTAGAGGATCAGGTCCTGGTCCAGGGTGATGCGTCCGAAGTCCATGGCCACCGTGGTGGTGGTCTTGTCCCCGGTGTGGGTCAGGTCGTCGATGCCCGCCGAGGCGGACGTCATCACGGCTTCGGTGCGCAGCGGATTGATCTCCGAAACGGCACCGACAAACGTGGTCTTACCCACGCCGAAGCCCCCTGCCACCACGATCTTCGCCGAGGTGGTAGCGCGGGCGGTCCCGCCGCTAGAGCTTGCGAAGTCCACTGAGCACCCTTTCGAGCAGTGTCACATCCGGCGCGCCGCCGGCCTCTCCGTTGCCCGGCTGGTGGATGGCCACCATGCCGGCTTCCGCCAGGTCCGCCACGAGGATCCGTGCCACACCCAGGGGCATGGACAGCAGGGCCGAGACCTCGGCCACCGACTTGACCTCGCGGCACAGGTGGCAGATCCGCTGGTGTTCGGGGAGCAGTGTCCCGAGGTGGGCGGGGTCCGCTGTGGTGCTGACCAGTGCCTCTATCGCGAGCTGATAGCGAGGCCGGGTCCGGCCGCCGGTCATGGCGTAGGGGCGGACCAACGGCTGGTCGCCTTCACCGTCGTACGACGCGTGATGCAGCGCGCCGTACGGATCAGGTGAGGCGGGTGGCGGGGTCATAAATCCTCCGGGCGTGACAGCAGGGTGTCGGCTTGCCGTCTGAAGGTGGCCGGTGGGGGGCTGTGTCGGCCGGACGGGTGAGGGTTTTGAGTAGTACCTGGGGGGATCGTGTCAGGTGTATGCCGCATGGCCGCCTAGTGGAGCAGACTTCCTTGTAGCTCGGCGCGGAGGTCAGGGGTGAGGACGGTCCCCGCACGGTCGACGAGGAGTGCCATCTCGTAACCGACCAGACCGATGTCCGCGTCCGGGTGGGCGAGGACGGCGAGCGAGGACCCGTCCGAGATGGACATGAGGAAGAGGAAACCTCTCTCCATCTCCACGACCGTCTGGCTCACGGCGCCGCCTTCGAAGATCCGGGAGGCCCCCGCCGTCAGCGACGTCAGGCCGGAGGCGACAGCCGCCAGCTGATCGGCGCGATCGCGCGGGAAACCTTCGGACATCGCCAGCAGCAGGCCATCCGCGGAGACCACCACCGTGTGCGACACCCCTGGGGTGTTGTCCACGAAGTTGGTGATCAGCCAGTTCAGATTCTGCGCGGCCTGACTCATGGGGCTCAACTAACGCTCCTGCTGGTGAGTGGGGCCGAGTTGGAAACTGCCGGTAGACGAGCCTGTGTTGGCCTGTCGTCCCTGCTGGATGCCCCGGCGGAGATTGGTCAGACGGCCGCGTACGTCATCGGGCGCACGCGAAACCTGAGGTCCGGACTGATGATTCTGCTGTTGAGCAGTGCCCGGCACCAAATTGGCACGTGGGACACGGCGGGGCAGCCCGGAAGTGGTGATCCCGCCGGCGGCGGGCTTCTTGACCCGCTCCGCCTGCCGTACGAGGTCGTCGTTGGGCGAAGCACGCCACGAACTGGTGGCACCGGTGTCGGCCGCGCCACGCCGGGGCATGGGCGGAGGCGGGGTGCCTGCGGGCTGGGGGGCGGCCGGTGCCTGCGGCTCGGCGGCGGGCGGCTGGCCACCCTGCTGCGGGCCGTGGAACCAGTTCGTCTCCAGCGTGTCGTACAGCGGCGTACGTCCGTCACCGGGACCGGCCGGCGGCAGCCCCTCGGGCTGCTGCGGCAGACCCGGGCGGCGCGGCAGCTCACCCGCGGGCGGGACCGGCGGACGCGGTGCGCCGAAGTCGGCGTTGTCGTGCCGGCGCGGAGCGGGGGCCTGCGGAGCCTGCGCACCGTACCCCTGGTCCTGCGGCATCGGGGCGTTGAAGTCGGGGCGGGCGAACTGCGCGGTGCTCGCCGGGTCCTGGGCCTGAGGGGCCTGCGGCGCCGAGAAGTCCGGGCGGGCGAACTCCGACGTGGCACCGGGGCCCTGGCGGTCGTTCATCGGCGGACGCTGGTTCGGCGGGACGAAGGGCTGGTTCGGGCCGGAGGTGCCCGGCCGGGCGAACCGGCCGGCGTCGTGCTCCTCGTGACCGCGCGGAGAGTCGGACTGCGTACGCCGGGGAGCACCCTGCTCCTCGACACCCCAGCTCGTGTTCTGCGGGCGCTGGGGCTGCGGGTTGCCGCCGGGCAGTTCGGCCCGGGGTCCGCCCGAGGGCGGGAGCTGACGGCCGGGGCCGCCGGGCTGCTGCTGGCCGCCCTGGTTGCCCTGACCGAGCTGGGCCTGCTGCGGCTGCGGCGCCTGCCGTGCCGGCGGGCCGCCCTGCTGGCCGGAGTGGCCGAAGAGGTTGGGCCGGCCCGAGTCCGCGCCGCCCGAGGGGTCCTGCGGCGGGCGTGCGCCCGGACGGGCACCGCCCGCGAAGGCGCCGGCGAGGCCGCCGCCCTGGCGCGGGCCCTCCGGCCGGCCCTGGTTGGGCAGTCCGGGACCCTGCTGGCCGAGACCCTGCTGACCGGGAGGCTGCTGGTTGTTGCCCTGCTGCGGCTGGCGCGGTCCGCCGTCGCGCGAGGGGAGCGCGGCCCGCGGGGACGAGCCCGCGCCGACCTGCCCACGCGGAGCGGTCGCCCCCAGGCCCTTGGCGGGAGCCGAGCCGGTACCGGCGAGTCCGGGGCGCTGGCCGCCCGCTGCGGGAGCACCGCCGGCGAGGAGCCCGCCCGGGGCGCCGCCCTGCGGGCCCTTGCCCTGCTGGCCGGGCTTCGGCGGCTGCTTGCCACCGTGCGCGACCTCCATCGGCAGCATGACCAGCGCGGTCGTACCACCGGAGTCGGAGGGCCGCAGCTGGATGCGGATGCCGTGACGCAGGGACAGCCGGCCGACCACGAACAGACCCATGCGGCGGGACACCGAGACGTCCACGGTGGGCGGCGAGGCGAGCCGCTCGTTGATCGCGGCCAGGTCCTCGGGGGAGAGACCGATGCCGGTGTCGTGGATCTCGACGAGCACACGGCCGTCGGGCAGTGCGTGGCCGGTGACCCGGACCTTCGTCTGGGGCGAGGAGAACGACGTGGCGTTCTCCAGCAGCTCGGCGAGGAGGTGCACGAGGTCGTTGACCACTCGGCCGGCGACTTCGGTCGCGGGAACCGCGGCCAGTTCGATGCGCTCGTACTGCTCCACCTCGGAGGCGGCGGCACGGAGCACGTCGACCAGCGGCACGGGACGGGTCCACCGGCGGCCCGGCTCCTCGCCCGCGAGGACGAGGAGGTTCTCGCCGTTACGGCGCATACGGGTCGCGAGGTGGTCGAGCTTGAACAGCGAGGACAGCTGGTCCGGGTCGGCCTCGCGGGACTCCAGTTCGGAGATGAGCGAGAGCTGACGCTGGATGAGGCCCTGGCTGCGGCGCGAGAGGTTGGTGAACATCGCGTTGACGTTGCCTCGCAGCAGCGCCTGCTCGGCGGCCAGACGGACCGCCTCGCGGTGCACGTCGTCGAAGGCCGCGGCCACCTGGCCGATCTCGTCGCGGGAGTGGACACCGACCGACTCGACGGAGGTGTCGACGTCCTGCGGGTCCGTCTCGGAGAGCTGCTTGACGAGCTCGGGCAGCCGGTCCTGGGCGACCCGGGTCGCGGTGTCCTGCAGGCGCCGCAGCGAGCGGATCATGGACCGCGCCACGACGAAGGCGCCGACCAGCGACACACCGAGGACGATGAGGATGATCGCACCGTTGAGGATCGCGTCCCGCTGCGACTCCTCACGGAGCTCGCGGGCCTTGCTCTCCATCTCACCGAGGAGGGTCTCCTCGATGGTCTTCATGGCCTGGATCTTGTTCGAGCTCTGGTCGTACCAGTCCATGTACGTACGGGTCTTGCCGGTGCCCTCCATACCGAGCGGGCTGTCGAGCACCTTCTTCGCGTAGATGTCCGCGGCGGTGATCTCGGGGTTCCCGTTGTCCAGCGGTGCCAGCAGCTCGGCGGAGCTCCTGCCGGTGGACTCGTAGGTCGTCTCGAAGGTCTTGAGGGTCGTGTTCGCCTTGCCGAGCGCGTTGCGCCCGAACGCCTGGTCGTTGTCGTTGAGGTGCGTCTTGTTGCTGTCACCGCCCGGCAGGGCCGCGGCGATGATCGCGCGCTCGACGGAGGCGTACTCCTTGGAGGAGGAGAAGGCGGCCAGCGCACGCGTCCGCTTGATCATCTCGGGGTTGCTGGTGGCCTGCGCCATGTCCTGCGAGAGGCTCAGCAGCGAGGTGATCAGCTGGCTGTACTGGTCGACGGTGTTGAGGCTCGGGCTGTCGGCGGCGTACGCGTCCTTGCGGATGCTGGTGATGTTGCCCAGCTGGACGCCGATCTGGCTGACGCTCGCGTGGATGCTGTCCAGCGCGGCGTCGCCGGGGGTGTTGCCGATCTCGTCGGTGGCCTCGAAGAAGGCGGCCTTCGCCCGGTCGGTGCGCTCCCGGGGCTGGGTGACCTTGTAGTCGGTGGCCTTCACGCCGTTGGACAGCGGGCCGGCCGACTTGTCGCGCTCCTCCTGGAGCGCGTTGGCGAGCGCGGTCGCCTGCTTGGTCATCTTGGTGAGCAGCTGCATGTGCTCCAACTGGTCCATGTCGTTCATGGACTCGTTGATGCGCAGCCCGCCCAGAGTGGTCGCCGCGACCACGGGGAGGGCGAGCAGGGACACCAGACGCGTGCTGATGCGCCAGTTGCGCAGGGCTATGCGCGAGCCGGCGGTGGTGGGGCCGGCCGGCTTGAGGGGCGCCGCGGCCTCCGCGCCGCCGGTGCCCGTCGTGCCGGAGCGCTGCGCGCGGTCGCCGCCGTCACCGGCCGCGCCGGGATTCTGGGCGTGCTGGGGCGAGGAACCGCGGTCGTTCCCGCCGCGCGGCTCCTGATCCGCCGGGGTTTCCCCTCGGCCCTGGCGGGGCTGGGGCGACCCCATGCCATCCCTCTTGAAACGTCCCTGCACTAGCGTCGCAACCTCTGGACCAGGCGCCCCTCCGCGCGTGGCGCGGCGGAACGGTGTCGGCGTCGTGGGGCGCTGGACGCGCCCCATGGTGGTCGTGAGTGACCGGCGTACTTCCCCCTCCCGCCGCCACTCGGCGCTGCGTTGCGCCCCTGCGCGCTGGGCCTGAAACCCGCGGCGGTGCGTGGAATTCCAGCACAGTGGAGGATCTCCAACAAGGCCCGCGTACCGGGCTGTGACCTGGATGACACCGTGTGATGGGTGAGTCACAAGGCGTGGAGCGTGTTCAGGGTCAAACCGGGCAATTAAGGGTGCGCATTTCAGGGGTGACAGGTGCCCCAGACGCCATGATCGGGAGCGGAATAGCAGATTCAGTGACGTAATGTCGGGTTTGCATCCCGGGATCAACTGTCCGGAATGAGGGTATTGTCAGCAACTTCGTGAGCAAACTCACATGATGATCGCCGTCTCATCCCGGCCACGTCCGGGAATCGGATGTTTAGCCTGACGCTTTACAGGGATAGCGAATCCGACAACCGGCGCACCTCCGGGGAGCGCCCCAGCGACAAGGGTCCACACGGCAGATGAAGACGACGATGACGTTCCGCAACATTGCCAACCCCCGGCGCACGACGCTGGCGCACCTCGAGGGCGCCGAAGCGCTGCGGACGCCGGAAGAGCGGGAGCACGCCGTCGACCTGCCCACCCAGACGGCCAACCCGCGCCGCACCATCCTCATGGAAGCCCCGGTCGCCACGGCCCGGTGAACGGCCGCCGTCCCCGGCGTCATGCGCGCGGCTGTCCGCCTCTCCCGAGTTAGCCTGGAGCGTCAGTCTTCAGCCAGCCAGCAAGTGAGGGGCGACAGCATCCCGTGCGCATCGCCAGGTTCTCCATCGACGGCAATGTCGCCTTCGGCGCGGTCGAGGGCGACAGCCCCGACAGCCTCGTCCTCGACATCATCAAGGGCATCCCGTACACCGACTTCGAGCTCTCGGGGACCAAGGTCCCGCTGAAGAAGGTCCGGCTGCTGCCGCCCGTGCTCCCCAACAAGGTCGTGGCCATCGGCCGCAACTACGCGGAACACGCCGCCGAGATGGGCAACGAGGTCCCGGATGTGCCGGTCGCCTTCTTCAAGCCCACCACCTCGGTGATCGGTGCCGGCGACTCCATCGAGTACCCCTCCTTCTCCGAGGAGCTGCACCACGAGGCCGAGCTGGCCGTGGTGATCGGCCGCATGTGCCGCGAGGTCCCGCGTGAGCGCGTCAAGGACGTGATCTTCGGCTACACCTGCGCCAACGACGTCACCGCGCGCGACGTCCAGCGCCGGGAGAGCCAGTGGGCCCGGGCGAAGGGCTTCGACACCTCCTGCCCGCTCGGCCCCTGGGTGGAGACCGACGTCGACCCCGGCAACCTGGCCATCCAGGCCACGGTCAACGGCGAGCAGCGCCAGCTCGGCCGTACGAGCGACATGATCCGCTCCGTCGAGGACCTCGTCGTCCACATCACGGAAGCGATGACCCTGCTCCCGGGCGACGTGATCCTCACCGGGACCCCCGCAGGGGTCGGACCCCTGCACGTCGGCGACGAGGTCGCCGTCACCATCGAAGGCATCGGCACTCTCACCAATAAGGTGATCAAGCGTGGTTAACGCACCTGTCCGCGTACGTTTCTGCCCCTCCCCGACCGGCAACCCCCACGTGGGCCTGGTCCGGACGGCTCTCTTCAACTGGGCCTTCGCCCGGCACCACCGGGGCACCCTGGTCTTCCGTATCGAGGACACCGACGCGGCCCGTGACTCCGAGGAGTCCTACGGCCAGCTGCTCGACTCGATGCGCTGGCTCGGCCTCGACTGGGACGAGGGCCCCGAGGTCGGCGGCCCGCACGAGCCCTACCGGCAGTCGCAGCGGATGGACCTCTACAAGGACGTCGCCGCCAAGCTCCTGGACGCCGGGCACGCGTACCACTGCTACTGCACCACCGAGGAGCTCGACGCCCGCCGCGACGCGGCCCGTGCGGCCGGCAAGCCCTCGGGCTACGACGGCCACTGCCGCGACCTGAGCGACGAGCGGAGGGCGGCGTACGAGGCCGAGGGCCGCACCTCGATCGTCCGCTTCCGGATGCCCGACGAGGCGATCACCTTCACCGACCTGGTCCGCGGAGACATCACGGTCCAGCCGGAGAACGTGCCGGACTACGGCATCGTCCGCGCCAACGGTGCTCCTCTCTACACGCTCGTCAACCCGGTCGACGACGCCCTGATGGAGATCACCCACGTCCTGCGCGGCGAGGACCTGCTCTCCTCCACCCCGCGCCAGATCGCCCTGTACCGGGCGCTCATCGAGCTGGGCGTCGCCAAGGGCACCCCGGCCTTCGGCCACCTCCCGTACGTCATGGGGGAGGGCAACAAGAAGCTCTCCAAGCGTGACCCGCAGGCGTCGCTCAACCTGTACCGCGAGCGAGGCTTCCTGCCCGAGGGGCTGCTCAACTACCTGTCGCTGCTGGGCTGGTCGATCGCCGAGGACCGCGACATCTTCGGCAGGGACGAGCTGGTCGCGGCGTTCGACATCGCCGACGTCAACGCCAACCCGGCGCGCTTCGACCTGAAGAAGGCCGAGCACATCAACGCCGAGCACCTGCGGATGCTCGACGTGAAGACCTTCACCGAGGCCTGCGGCCCCTGGCTGAAGGCACCCTTCGCCCCCTGGGCGCCCGAGGCCTTCGACGCGGAGCAGTTCGCCGAGATCGCCCCGCACGCCCAGACCCGTGTGACGGTCCTCTCGGACATCACGGCCAACGTCGACTTCCTCTTCCTGGACGAGCCCGTCACCGACGAGGCGTCCTGGACGAAGGCCATGAAGGAGGGCTCCGACGCCCTGCTCGTCACGGCCCGCGCCGAGCTGACCGCCGCCGAGTGGAACGCCGAGGCGCTGAAGACGGCCGTCCTCACCGCCGGTGAGAAGCACGGCCTGAAGCTCGGCAAGGCGCAGGCCCCGGTCCGCGTCGCCGTCACCGGTCGCACGGTCGGCCTGCCGCTCTTCGAGTCCCTGGAGGTCCTGGGCCGCGAGAAGACGATCGCCCGCATCGACGCGGCGCTGGCGAAGCTGGCCGCGTAACGGGTCGTAGTCACGCCGGAGGCCGGGTTCCCCACGGGGTGCCCGGCCTCCGGCCGTTCACGGCACCGGGGCGGCCCCGGAAGCCGGCGGCGGATGCGGTCCACCGGGCCGGCCCCGGAAGTCGGCAGCGGAGTGCGGTCTCCTGATTCCCGCGTTCCGGCTTCTCCGCGTTTTCGGGCGGGTAGGTTCCCGTACATGGCGATTCGCGCGGTCCTCTGGGACGTGGACGACACGATCTTCGACTACGCGGGCTCGGACCGGACGGGTCTGCTGCGGCATCTCCGGGCGGAGGGGCTGACCGAGAGTGACGAGGACCACCACGGCCGCTGGATGCGCATCGCCACCACCCACTGGGCGCGTGTCGCCGCGGGGGAGTCCGACTGGCCCGCGCACTGCCGGGACCGGGTGCGGGAGTTCCTGGACGCGGAGCTGAGCGACGAGGACGCCGACGCGTGGTTCCACCGGTACGTCGGGCACTACGAGAGCTCCTGGGAGCTCTTCCCGGACGCCGTGCCCGTCCTCGACGCGCTGGCCGCCACGCACCGGCACGCGATCCTGTCGAACTCCTCCGTCGACCACCAGGAGCGGAAGCTGCGGGCCCTCGGCGTGCGTGACCGTTTCGAGGTCCTGCTGTGCGCACAGGAACTCGGCGTCTACAAGCCGGACGCCAGGGCCTTCCGCACGGCCTGCGAGGCGCTGGAGCTCGACCCGCACGAGGTCGTGTACGTCGGGGACCAGCCGGACATCGACGCGGCCGGAGCCGTGGCCGCGGGTCTCGCCGGTGTGTGGCTGGACCGGCGCGGACGGGGCGGACGCCCCGAGCTCGTCCGGATCACGGGGCTGGCCGAGCTCCCCGGCCTGTTGGCGGGAGATACCCGTTTTGGAGCGCCGGACACCTTCGGGTAATGTTCTTCCTGCGCCGCCCGAGCGGGCCGAAAGGTCCGGCAGGGAGGCGCAGACAGAAACAGAACCCTCAGGGGTTGCGTTTCAGTGGGCTATGGTGTAATTGGCAACACTACGGTTTCTGGTACCGTCATTCTAGGTTCGAGTCCTGGTAGCCCAGCGCAAAACCAAGTAACACGCCCCCGTTGTGTAGCGGCCTAGCACGCTGCCCTCTCACGGCAGTAGCGCCGGTTCGAATCCGGTCGGGGGTACAGATCCTTCCCGCGAGAACATCTGGGTCGCACCCACGTTCTTGATGCAGGATCGCTAGGGCCCCCGTTGTGTAGCGGCCTAGCACGCTGCCCTCTCACGGCAGTAGCGCCGGTTCGAATCCGGTCGGGGGTACTTGTCACACCATGGGCTATGGTGTAATTGGCAACACTACGGTTTCTGGTACCGTCATTCTAGGTTCGAGTCCTGGTAGCCCAGCGCAAGTCAGCAGTAAACACGCCCCCGTTGTGTAGCGGCCTAGCACGCTGCCCTCTCACGGCAGTAGCGCCGGTTCGAATCCGGTCGGGGGTACAACAGAGCAGTACGACAAGGCCCTTCACTTCGGTGAGGGGCCTTCTTCTGCGTGCCTGCGCGACGGACGGTGCTCGCGCCGGAGCGGAAAACTGCGGACGGAGCTTCATCTCGGGTGCGTTACAGGTGACTTGGGCCGCCACGACGCTGGGGCGGCCGGAGGAGTTGAGGGAGGATTTCAGCCCGTGCGGCGCAGGGCCTCGCTCAGCCGCGCGGCCGAGTCGATGATCGCCTGCGCGTGCATCCGGCCCGGGTGGCGGGTGAGCCGCTCGATCGGGCCGGAGACCGACACCGCCGCGACGACCCGGTTCGACGGTCCGCGGACCGGCGCCGAGACCGAGGCCACGCCCGGCTCGCGTTCGCCGATCGACTGGGCCCAACCCCGCCGCCGTACGCCGGAAAGGGCGGTCGCCGTGAAGCGGGCACCCTGAAGGCCCCGGTGCAGACGCTCCGGCTCCTCCCAGGCCATCAGGATCTGTGCGGAGGAACCCGCCTTCATCGTGAGGGTGGAGCCGACCGGCACGGTGTCCCGCAGTCCGGACAGCCGCTCCGCCGCCGCCACGCAGATCCGCATGTCGCCCTGCCGGCGGTAGAGCTGCGCGCTCTCGCCGGTGATGTCCCGCAGATGTGTGAGTACGGGGCCGGCCGTCGCCAGGAGGCGGTCCTCGCCCGCCGCGGCCGCGAGCTCCGCGAGCCGGGGGCCGAGAATGAAGCGGCCCTGCATGTCCCTCGCCACCATGCGGTGGTGTTCGAGTGCCACGGCGAGTCTGTGTGCCGTGGGTCGTGCGAGCCCTGTCGCCGCGACCAGCCCGGCGAGGGTGGCCGGACCGGACTCCAGGGCGCTCAATACCAGAGCTGCCTTGTCGAGAACGCCGACGCCACTAGAGTTGTCCATACGACGATACTCGCGTCTCACTCTGTGAAACGCAAGTTCAATTTTCCCCGGAAGTTGCGAACCTGTACATGCGGCCGTACAACGGCCCGCAGCCACCGCCCCGCTCGGGGGCCCGGGCGGCGGTACCCGAATCTCTAGTTGGGCCGGCGAGGATGCCGGCCGGAGGGAAAGCGATGGGTAGGACACTCGCGGAGAAGGTCTGGGACGACCACGTCGTCCGGCGCGCCGATGGCGAGCCCGACCTCCTCTTCATCGATCTGCACCTGCTGCACGAGGTGACCAGCCCGCAGGCGTTCGACGGTCTGCGCCAGGCCGGCCGCCCGGTACGGCGTCTCGACCTCACCATCGCGACCGAGGACCACAACACCCCGACCCTCGACATCGACAAGCCGATCGCCGACCCGGTCTCCCGCGCCCAGCTGGAGACCCTGCGCAAGAACTGCGCGGACTTCGGCGTCCGGCTGCACCCGCTGGGTGACGTCGAGCAGGGTGTCGTGCACGTGGTCGGCCCGCAGCTCGGCCTGACCCAGCCCGGCACCACGGTCGTCTGCGGCGACTCGCACACCTCCACCCACGGCGCCTTCGGCGCGCTGGCCTTCGGCATCGGCACCAGCCAGGTCGAGCACGTCCTGGCCACCCAGACGCTGCCGCTGGCCCGCCCCAGGACGATGGCGATCACCGTCGAGGGCGAACTCCCCGACAGCGTCACCGCCAAGGATCTCATCCTCGCGATCATCGCCCGGATCGGTACCGGCGGCGGCCAGGGCTACATCCTCGAATACCGCGGCTCCGCCATCGAGAAGCTCTCGATGGAAGCCCGGATGACCATCTGCAACATGTCGATCGAGGCCGGCGCCCGCGCGGGCATGATCGCCCCCGACGGGACCACCTTCGACTACCTGCGGGGCCGCGACCACGCGCCCGAGGGCGAGGACTGGGACGCCGCGGTCGAGTACTGGAAGACGCTGCGCACCGACGACGACGCCGTCTTCGACGCCGAGGTCGTCATCGACGGGACCGCACTCGCCCCGTTCGTCACCTGGGGCACCAACCCGGGCCAGGGCGCACCCCTGTCGGCCAGCGTCCCCGACCCCGCCTCGTACGAGGACGCCTCGGAGCGCTACGCCGCGGAAAAGGCCCTGGAGTACATGGGGTTGACCGCGGGGCAGCCGCTGCGCGACATCAACGTGGACACCGTGTTCGTAGGTTCCTGCACCAACGGACGCATCGAGGACCTGCGCAACGTGGCCTCGATCATGGACGGCCGCAAAGTCGCCGACGGCGTACGGATGCTGGTCGTGCCGGGCTCCGTCCGGGTCGCCCTGCAGGCCGTCGAGGAGGGCCTGGACAAGGTCTTCACCGCCGCCGGAGCCGAATGGCGGCACGCGGGCTGTTCGATGTGCCTCGGCATGAACCCCGACCAGCTGGCCCCGGGCGAGCGCTCCGCCTCCACCTCGAACCGGAACTTCGAGGGCCGGCAGGGCAAGGGCGGACGCACCCATCTGGTGTCCCCGCAGGTCGCCGCCGCCACCGCCGTGCTGGGCCATCTGGCCTCGCCCGCCGATCTGTCCGACGACCGCACGCCCGCCGGAGTCTGAGAGCCATGGAAGCATTCACCGCACACACCGGCCGGGCCGTCCCGCTGCGCCGCAGCAATGTCGACACCGACCAGATCATCCCCGCGCACTGGCTGAAGAAGGTCACCCGCGACGGCTTCGAGGACGGGCTCTTCGAGGCCTGGCGCAAGGACGAGAGCTTCGTCCTCAACCGCCCCGAGCGCCAGGGCGCCACCGTTCTGGTGGCCGGCCCGGACTTCGGCACCGGATCCTCGCGTGAGCACGCCGTCTGGGCGCTGCAGAACTACGGCTTCAAGGCCGTCATCTCCTCCCGGTTCGCCGACATCTTCCGTGGCAACTCCCTGAAGAACGGTCTGTTGACCGTCGTCCTGGACCAGAAGGTCGTCGACAGCCTCTGGGCGCTGACCGAGGCCGACCCGACGGCCGAGGTGACCGTCGACCTGGAGAAGCGCCAGGTCCTCGCGGACGGGATCACGGCCGACTTCGAGCTCGACGAGAACGCCCGCTGGCGTCTGCTGAACGGGCTGGACGACATCAGCCTCACTCTTCAGAACGAAGCGGACATTGCGACTTATGAGGCGGCCAGGCCGTCCCACAAGCCGCGTACGATTGACGCCTGAGCAGCGCTTTTCCCGAACTGCGCCCCCTGCCGGAAGGCAGGGGGCGCAGTCGCTTGTTGAGACCCCCTCGGGCGACAACTCGCCCCAGATGGCACAATCGGTGCATGGAACGCGACAGCCAACTCGAGCTCTATGGCCAAGTCGCCGACCGATTGAAAGAAGCACACGCAAAGGTGCGCACACTGCAAGTCCCGGAGGGCGTACGGATGGCGCTGTCCCGGAAGCTGCTGGTCGTCACGGCCGCGGCTAAGCACGATCTCCCAGGCGCGGCAAGGCGTCTGGACCGGTTGATGAAGGACCTCGATGAGGGCCGATTCCCCGAAGGTGACTGACTCTGCGGACAGCGCAGCGGTCGACTTCGTTGCGGCACTAGGGTGATTAGCCCGTTTCGTGTTTGATTTGCGGTATATATCTGCCTAACGTGCGAAAAAGCCTGAACAGTTTCGTTCTGGCAATGTCTCCGAAGGGGAAGACGTGAACAAGGCGCAGCTCGTAGAAGCGATTGCCGACAAGGTCGGCGGCCGCCAGCAGGCCGCAGACGCAGTCGACGTGGTACTCGACGCGATCGTCCGCGCGGTCGTCGCGGGGGACCGTGTCTCGGTCACCGGCTTCGGCTCGTTCGAGAAGGTCGACCGCCCCGCCAGGTACGCCCGCAACCCCCAGACGGGCGAGCGCGTACGGGTCAAGAAGACCTCCGTGCCCCGCTTCCGTGCGGGACAGGGGTTCAAGGACCTGGTGAGCGGCTCCAAGAAGCTCCCCAAGAACGACGTGGCCGTGAAGAAGGCGCCCAAGGGCAGCCTCTCGGGCGGTTCTTCCACCCGTACGACGGCGAAGGCGGCCGCGAAGAAGGCCACCGCCAAGAAGACCACCGCGGCGAAGAAGGCCACGGCGGCGGCGAAGAAGACGACCGCGGCGAAGACCACCGCGAAGAAGACCACCACCGCGGCCAAGAAGACCACGGCGGCCGCGAAGAAGGCGACCCCGGCGAAGAAGGCGACGGCCACGAAGAAGACCGTCGCCGCCAAGACGGCGCCTGCCAAGAAGACCACGGCGAAGAAGGCGCCCGCGAAGAAGACCACGGCACGCAAGACCACAGCCAAGAAGGTCACCGCACGCAAGAAGTGAGACCGGGCACCGCTCGTTCCTCATACGCGCCGGGCCGGGCTCCCCTCGGGGAGCCCGGCCCGCGGGCTGTTTCCAGCGGCCCCGTCAGGGCTGTCGCTGCCTCACCGGGGCGCTCAGAGCGTCTGCAGCGTCACCAGGGTGATCCGCAGCGAGGCGCCCGCGCCGTCGGTCTCGATCCGCACCCGCTGCCCCGGACGCAGCAGCCGCAGGGCCCCCGCGTCGAAGGCGGGCGCGTCGAAGTCCACCGGTGTGCCGTCGTCGAGCAGCACGCTGCCGGTGCGGGTCTCGGAGTCGTACGTGAACGAGGTCGCCTGCATGAGCGGCAGCCTATCGGTCCGCGGCCGGCGCCACCGGGGCCGCCAGCCCAGCGGTGAACCACCCCACCCCCAGCGCGAGCGCCGCCGCGAGGTCCTCGCCGGTGTCCACGTCCCTGCGGACCGAATCGAGTCCCGGCAGCGCGATCTCCACCGCGCCCGACGCCAGGTGCCGTGCCCGGGACGCCCCGCCGAAGCCCGGACTCAATTCCACCCCGGGCGTCGCGGAAAGAAATGTGGTGCCGATTCCCTGCGCGTCGGCGACAAATGCACGGGGAAATGTCGAAGAGAATTCGAGCACCCGCGCCAATTCGTCCGGGCGCAGCGCGGGAAGATCCGCGTTCAGCACGGCCACCGCCGCGCCCCCGCGCCGGGCGAGCACCGAGCGCGCACCGTGCTCCAGAGCGGCGTTGAGCCCGGCCGCCGGGGCGTCGGCCACCGTGCGCGCGCCGAGCGCCGCAAGTGCCGCCCCTGCCACCGGGTCGTCCGTGACGACCACCACATCTCCCACCGCCCGGCAGGACAGCGCCGCCGACACGGTGTCCTGCGCGAACGCCAGGGCCAGCCGGGGACGCAGCTCCCCGCCCACCGCCCGGCCGAGCCTGCTCTTGGCCCGTGCGAGCGGTTTCAGCGGAACGACCAGTGACCAGGAGCCGGTCGGGTCGGTGTTCGTGGCGATCTCCCCCTCCGTACGCATCAGCCCATATTCTCGCCTGCCGGTACGACAACCCGGAGGTCCGCCCCCACGGGTGAGGCGTACGGTGTTCTCCACACAGCAGGGGCCCGGGGGCGAGGCAGCACGGCCGCCGGCCCCGCAGCAGCACAGTTCCTAGAGGAAGGCGTCCGAGTGTCCCGCCGCAGAATCGGCTTCTGGTACCGCCTGGCGGCGGTCATCGCGAAACCGCCCCTGGTGGTTCTGTTCAAGCGGGACTGGCGGGGAATGGAACACATTCCGGCCGATGGCGGATTCATCACCGCGGTCAATCACAACTCGTACCTGGACCCGCTGTCGTACGGACACTTCCAGTACAACACCGGACGCGTGCCCCGGCTCCTCGCGAAGGCCGGACTCTTCAGGACGCCTTTCGTCGGGATGATCCTGCGCGGCACCGGGCAGATCCCCGTGTACCGCGAGACGACCAACGCGCTCGACGCCTTCCGCGCAGCCGTCGACGCCATCGAGCGCGGTGAATGCGTCGCCTTCTATCCGGAAGGCACCCTCACCCGCGACCCCGACATGTGGCCGATGGCAGGCAAGACCGGCGCCGCCCGGGTCGCCCTGATGACCAAGGCCCCGGTCATCCCGGTCGCCCAGTGGGGCGCCAACCTCGCGATGCCGCCCTACGCCAAGGAGAACAAGCTCCAGCTGTTCCCCCGCAAGACCCTGCGGGTGCAGGCCGGGCCGCCGGTCGACCTCTCCCGCTACTACGGCCTCGAACCGACGCCCGACGTCCTGCGCCGGGCGACCGAGACCATCATGGCCGCCGTCACCGCCCAGCTGGAGGAGGTGCGCGGCGAGAAGGCCCCGGCGGAGCTCTACGATCACCGCAAGGCCCGCGCCGAACAGCGGCGCGAGGCAGAGGGAAAGGGAATGACGTGACGCACCCCGCAAAGGCGGCCGTCTTCGGAACCGGCTCATGGGGTACGGCCTTCGCCATGGTCCTCGCCGACGCCGGCTGCGAGGTGACCCTCTGGGGCCGTCGCGCCGAGATCGTCGACACCGTCAACACGACCCGCACCAATCCGGACTACCTGCCGGGCGTCGAGCTGCCCGCCTCCGTGCGGGCCACGACCGATCCCGCCGAGGCGCTGCGCGGCGCCGACTTCGCCGTCCTGGTCGTGCCGTCCCAGACCCTGCGCGCCAACCTCGCCGACTGGGCGCCCCACCTGGAGCCCGGCACCGTGCTCGTCTCCCTGATGAAGGGCGTGGAACTCGGCACCGCCGAGCGGATGAGCGAGGTCATCGAGGACGTCACGAAGGTCGGCCGCGACCGGATCGCCGTCATCACGGGCCCCAACCTCGCCAAGGAGATCGCCGAACGCCGCCCCGCCGCGGCCGTCGTCGCCTGCTCGGACGAGGACGTCGCCCGGCGCCTCCAGGCCGCCTGCCACACCCCGTACTTCCGCCCGTACACCAACACCGACGTGGTCGGCTGCGAGCTCGGCGGCGCCGTGAAGAACGTCATCGGCCTCGCCGTGGGCATCGCCGACGGCATGGGGCTCGGGGACAACGCCAAGGGCTCCCTCATCACCCGGGGCCTCGCCGAGACCACCCGCCTCGGACTGGCCATGGGCGCCGACCCGCTCACCTTCTCCGGACTGGCCGGACTGGGCGACCTGGTGGCCACGTGCTCCTCGCCGCTCTCGCGCAACCACACGTTCGGCACCAACCTCGGGCGCGGCATGACCCTCCAGGAGACCGTCGCCGTCACGAGCCAGACCGCCGAGGGCGTCAAGTCCTGCGAGTCCGTGCTCGATCTGGCGCGCAGGCACGGTGTCGACATGCCGATCACCGAGACGGTCGTCGGCATCGTCCACGAGGGCAAGCCCCCGGTCGTCGCCCTCAAGGAGCTGATGTCGCGCAGCGCCAAGCCCGAGCGACGCTGACTCGAGCCCTACCAGCAGGTACGCTCGTCGCGATATGAGCAGCCAGAACCTCCCCCAGAGCCCTGAGAGCCCCCTGAGCTCCGAGCGGAGCTCCGCGCAGGGCCGCAAGCCGCGCGTGGCCGTCGTGTTCGGCGGCCGTAGCTCCGAACACGGCATCTCGGTCGTCACGGCCGGTGCCATCATGAGCGCCATCGACCGGACGAAGTACGACGTCCTGCCGATCGGCATCACCAGGGACGGACGTTGGGCGCTCACGTCCGACGATCCGGCCCGCATGGCCATCACGGACCGGCAGGTGCCCGACGTGGACCAGCTGGCGGAGTCCGGGCAGGGCGCCGTGACGCTCTCCGTCGACCCCGGCAACCGCGACGTCGTCGTGGGTGAACCCGGCGCGGTGCCCACGGTCCTGGGTGAGGTCGACGTCGTCTTCCCCATGCTCCACGGCCCCTACGGCGAGGACGGCACGCTCCAGGGGCTCCTGGAGCTCTCCGGGGTGCCCTACGTCGGCGCGGGCGTCCTGTCCTCGGCCGTCGGCCAGGACAAGGAGTACATGAAGCGGGTGTTCACCTCCTTCGGGCTGCCGGTCGGTCCCTACGAGGTCGTCCGCCCCCGGGAGTGGGAGTCCGACCGCCCCGCCGCCCGCAAGCGCATCATGGAGTTCGCGGCCGAGAACGGCTGGCCGCTCTTCGTCAAGCCCGCCCGCGGTGGCTCCTCCATGGGCATCACCAAGGTCGACGACGCCGCCGGACTCGACGAGGCGATCGAGGAGGCCCGCCGGCACGACCCCAAGTTCCTCGTGGAGTCCCTGCTGCGCGGCCGGGAGATCGAGTGCGGCGTGCTGGAGTTCGAGGACGGACCGCGCGCCAGCGTGCCCGCCGAGATCCCGCCCGTCACCGCGCACGACTTCTACGACTTCGAAGCCAAGTACATCGACTCGGCGGCAGGCATGGTTCCCGCGCCGCTGACCGAGGCGCAGACCGCCGAGGTGCAGCGGCTCGCCGTCGAGGCCTTCGAGGCGGCCTCCTGCGAGGGCCTGGTGCGCGCCGACTTCTTCCTCACCGAGGACGGCACGTTCGTCATCAACGAGATCAACACCATGCCGGGCTTCACCCCGATCTCCATGTACCCCCGCATGTGGCAGGCGAGCGGCGTCGAGTACCCGGAGCTGGTGGACCGGCTGATCACGGCCGCGCTGAACCGCTCCACCGGCCTGCGCTGATCCCGGCTCCGAGGGCTGTCCCGTGCGGGACAGCCCTCAGAGGCTGTCGGGGACCGTCTTCCTCACCGGGACGGCGAACGCGGACAGCGGGGTGATGTCATGGGCGTACTCCGTCCCGAGCGTCACCTCGACGTACGCCTTGCGGTACGTGGTGGTGAAACGCGGGCCGGCGTCGTCGCTCTGCTCCAGCAGCCAGTTGACGCCGTCCGCGTCGACGGCCTTGGACTGGGAATCGTCCATCCTCGCGGGCCGGGGGACACCGCAGCGCAGTACGATCGCCCCGTCCCCCCAGCCGGCGGTCAGGTCCGAATCCGGCGAGGGATCACTCCGTTCCAGACCGGCGACGGTCTCCGGCAGTTCCTCGTGCAGCTTCTCGCAGTACCCGGCGGCGGCCTCCGACGACGGCGTGGGAACCGCCACCGAGGGCTGGGCACCGCCGGAACAGCCCGCCACGGCCAGGACGAGGAGGGCGGCGGACGGGGCGAGTACACGTGAGCGGGCGGACCGGCGGCGGGTGTGAGTCACCGGACCAGCGTAGACAGGGGTCAGAGGTGGACGACCGGGCAGGTCAGAGTACGTGTGATGCCGTCCACCTGCTGGACCTTGGCGACCACCATGCGGCCGAGCGCGTCGACCGTGTCGGCCTGCGCGCGCACGATCACGTCGTAGGGGCCTGTGACGTCCTCTGCCTGAATCACTCCCGGGAGCTTGGCGATGGTCTCGGCGACGATCGACGCCTTGCCCACCTCGGTCTGGATAAGGATGTACGCCTGTACCACGGAACCTCCAGGGCGGCCACGAGGATCATGTGGGGGAAAGGGACGCCACGTTATCGCGTTGCCCCGGGCCGCGGGGAGACCTACGGGCCGGTTGACGCCCACAGCGTGGCGTACGCACCACAGAAGTTGACGTATCTCTTGACGGTACCGACAGCAGTTGGGGCTCGCGACCGCAAGCCCACCGGTGCGGACGGGGGACGGTGACGCCCGCACGTCCCGGGGCCACCGGCCCCCGCGGGCCGTCCGTCCAGGGTCCGGACCTCCGGCCGCTGCAGCAGCCCGGACAGGTGTCCGGTGCGATAGATGAGAGGTGAGACTCGGTGAAGGGAACCGTGGGCGAGTTGGGGGAGTTCGGGCTCATCAGAGAGCTCACTTCCCGGCTCACCACCACTCCGGCGGTACGGCTGGGACCCGGCGACGACGCCGCGGTCGTGGCCGCTCCCGACCGCAGGGTCGTGGCCAGTACGGACATCCTGCTGGAAGGGCGGCACTTCCGCCGCGACTGGTCGACTGCGTACGACGTCGGCCGCAAGGCCGCCGCCCAGAACCTCGCCGACATCGCGGCCATGGGCGCCGTGCCCACCGCGCTGCTCCTCGGCCTCGTCGTGCCGGCGGACCTGCCGGTCACCTGGGCCGCCGAGCTGATGGACGGGCTGCGCGACGAATGCCAGGTCGCCGGCGCGGCCGTGGTCGGCGGTGACGTCGTCGGCGGCGACACCATCACCGTCGCGATCACCGCGCTCGGCGACCTGCGCAACCACGAACCCGTCACCCGGTCCGGCGCCCGCCCCGGCGACGTCGTGGCCGTGACCGGATGGCTCGGCTGGTCCGCCGCCGGATTCGCCGTGCTCTCCCGGGGGTTCCGCTCGCCGCGCGCCTTCGTGGAGGCCCACCGGCGCCCCGAACCCCCGTACCACGCGGGCCCCGCGGCGGCCGGGCTGGGTGCCACGGCGATGACCGACGTCAGCGACGGGCTCGTCGCCGACCTCGGGCACATCGCCGAGGCCAGCAAGGTCCGCATAGACCTGCGGTCCGGGCTCATCGACATCCCCTCGCAGATGTCCGACATCGGGCAGGCCGTCGGGGTCGACCCGCTCCAGTGGGTGCTCACCGGGGGAGAGGACCACGCGATCGTGGCGACGTTCCCGGCCGACGTGAAGCTCCCCGCACGCTGGAAGGTCATCGGGGAGGTCCTCAACCCCTCGGCGCTGCCCCAGGTCACCGTCGACGGGGCGCCCTGGACGAGCAAGGGCGGCTGGGACCATTTCGGATCCATCGAGGACGCTTAGGGCGTGCCGGGGAAGTCCCGCCCGCCCTCGGACGGACGGCGCCACGTCCCCAGCACGCCTAGTAGATTCCTGGGCATGACCGCACCTGCCCCGATACCGCCCCGTGTCCTCACCGTCGCCGGATCAGACTCCGGCGGCGGTGCGGGCATCCAGGCCGACCTGAAGACGATGCTGGCCCTCGGCGCCCACGGCATGAGTGTCCTGACCGCGGTGACCGCCCAGAACTCGCTGGGCGTGCAGGGCGCCTGGGAGCTGCCGGTGGACGCGGTGCGCGCCCAGTACCGCAGTGTCGTCGACGACATCGGGGTCCAGGCGGTGAAGACCGGCATGCTGTCCTCGGCCGCACTCGTCGACACCGTCGCGGAACTGCTCGCGGGGACCGGCGCACCCGTCGTCGTCGACCCCGTCGGAGTCTCCAAGCACGGGGACGCGCTGCTCGCCGCCGAAGCCCTCGACTCCGTACGCACGAAGCTGCTGCCCGTCGCCACGGTCGCCACCCCGAACCTCGACGAGGTGGCCCAGCTCACCGGCGTCGCCGTCACCGACGAGGCGGGGATGCGGCGGGCCGCCTCGGAGATCCTCGCGTACGGCCCGCGCTGGGTGGTGATCAAGGGCGGCCATCTGCCCGGCGAGGCCGTGGACCTGCTCACGGACGGAAGCGAGGAGCACTGGCTGCGCGCGCCGAGGCACGACAACCGGCACACCCACGGCACGGGCTGCACCCTCGCCTCCGCGATCGCCTGCGGACTCGCCCTCGGCCAGGACGTGCCGACGGCGGTGCGGGGCGCGAAGGAGTACGTCACGGGCGCGATCCGGGCCGGCTTCGCGCTGGGCGGCGGCATCGGCCCCGTCGATCACGGCTGGCTCACGCGCCCTGCCCGGTGAAGCACAGCAAAAAGCCGGTCCACCGAGGTGGACCGGCTTTTTGGGCAACCGGAAGGCTGCGCTACGACGGGGACGTCAGCGCGCGACCTTGCCGGCCTTGATGCACGAGGTGCAGACGTTGAGCCGCTTCGGCGTCCGCCCGACCACGGCACGCACGCGCTGGATGTTGGGATTCCAGCGACGGGACGTACGGCGGTGCGAGTGCGAAATGCTGTTGCCGAAGCTCGGCCCCTTGCCGCAAACGTCGCAGTTGGCAGCCACGGGTCACTCCAAAACTTCAGATGCACTTACAGTGAATTCCGGCGCGCCGGAATCATTTTACTGAAGTGGCGGTACCGGAGGAATGTCCCGACTCTCGTCGGGCAACCGAAGCAGCATACAACGGCTGCGTCGGAGATACGAAACTACCACGGCTCCCCAGGCCCTCCGTCCCGCACCTCTGCCCGCCGGGCCTGCGGACGAGGACTACTCTGCGGTGCAGCCAGCCCCCACCACGGCCGTCCGAGGAGGACCAACGGTGCCGCAGTCACCCGACGATCTGGACGCCGTCGCGGTGCGCACCTGGTGCTCACTGGCCCTGGAGGCTCTGGGCCGGGAGCGGGCGGCCATCGACGCCATCAACGTCTACCCCGTCGCCGACGGGGACACCGGCACCAACCTCTATCTCACCGTCGAGTCGGCGGCCGCGGCCGTCGAGGCCGTCTTCGCCGCGCACGAGACGGGCTCGACCGTGCCCTCACCCGCCGACGCCGTACGGGCCATGGCCCACGGCGCGCTCATCGGCGCCCGCGGGAACTCCGGGACGATCCTGGCCCAGTTGCTGCGCGGCATGGCCGGCGTGCTGTCCGAGTCGGGTGACGCGGATCACCTGCGGACCGCCCTGGCGGAGGCGGCCTCCGCGGCACGGCAGGCCGTCGCCCACCCCGTCGAGGGCACCGTGCTCACCGTCGCCGACGCCGCCGCCGGGGCGGCCGGGGCCACAGGGGGGAGCGCCGGCGTCAGGGACGTGATCGACGCGGCGTACGACGGAGCGCGCGCGGCCCTGGCCGCCACCACCGGTCAGCTCGCCGTCCTCGGGCGCGCGGGCGTCGTCGACGCGGGCGGACAGGGTCTGGTGACCGTCCTCGGAGCCCTGCTGGAAGCGGTCGGGGGACGGGCGCAGGAGCGTGGCGTGCGGCCCGCGCCCGAGCCCGCGCCCCTGACGGGCGACTGCGCCGACGCGGGCCCGGACGGCGGCCCCGCCTTCGAGGTCATCTACCTGCTGGAGGCGTCCGACGACGCGGTCGCCCGGCTGCGCGGCCGGCTGGACGCCCTGGGGGACTCCCTCGTCGTGGTCGGCGGCGACGGCCTGTGGAACGTCCACGTCCACGTCGACGACGCCGGAGCGGCCGTCGAGGCCGGGGTCGAGGCCGGCCGGCCCTACCGGATCCGGATCACCCACTTCGCCGCCGACCGGGGCGCGGCGCACCGGGAACCCGCGCAGCGCGCCGTCGTGGTGGTCGTCCCCGGCGACGGGCTGTCCGGCCTGTGCGCCGAGGCGGGGGCGACCACGGTGCTGGCCCGGCCCGGCGAGCCGCCCGCCAGCGGCGAGCTGGTCGACGCCATCCGCAGGGCCCACGCCCGAGAGGTGGTCCTGCTCCCCAACGACGCACAGCTGCGCCACACCGCCGCCGTCGCCGCCGAGCAGGCGAGGGCCGAGGGCATCCGTGTCGCCCTGGTCCCCACCCGCGCCGCGGTCCAGGGCATCGCCGCGCTCGCCGTCCATGAACCCGACCGCAGCTTCGACGAGGACGTCGTCGCCATGACGTCGGCGGCCGGAGCCACCCGCTACGCCGAACTCGCCGTCGCCGAACGGCAGTCGTGGACCATGGCGGGCATCTGCCAGGCCGGGGACATCCTCGGCCTGATCGACGGGGACGTCGCCGTCATCGGCGAGGACGTCCCCGGCACGGCACGCACCGTCCTGGACCGGATGCTGTCGGCCGGCGGCGAACTCGTCACCCTGGTCCTCGGCGAGGACATGCCCGATGACCTGGCTGACGGCCTGACCGCGCACGTCCGCGAGAGCTACCTCGCCGTCGACACGGTCGTCTACCGGGGCGGACACCAGGCTGCGCCCCTGCTGATCGGCGTCGAGTGACACGTCGGGGGCCGGGCGGCGTCGGCCGGCGCCGCCCCGGGGCGCGGCGCCGGGCGGCATCTGTCAGTGGCGTGGTGTGCAATGGTCCGCGTGTCCGCTTTCGATGAACCCCTCAAGAAGCTGCTCGGCGGAGCCACCGCGAAGGTGATGGCCGAACACCTCGACCTGCACACGGTCGGTGATCTGCTGCACCACTACCCGCGGCGCTACGAGGAGCGGGGCCGCCTCACGACGCTCACCGAGCTGCCGCTGGACGAGCACGTGACAGTCGTCGCCCAGGTCGCCGACGCGCGGATCATGATGTTCAACAACGGCCGGGGCAAGCGGCTGGAGGTCACTCTCACCGACGGCAGCGGCAGACTCCAGCTGGTCTTCTTCGGACACGGAGTCCACAAGCCCCACAAGGAGCTCCTCCCCGGCCGGCGGGCGATGTTCGCGGGCAAGGTCTCCGTGTTCAACCGCAAGATGCAGCTGGCACACCCCACCTACCAGCTCCTCGACTCACGGTCCGAGGACGAGGTGGCCGACGTGACCGAGGCCGTCGACGCCTTCGCGGGGCAGCTGCTGCCGATCTACCCGACGTGCAAGCAGCTCGACTCCTGGAGGATCGCCAAGGCGGTCGACACGGTCCTGCCCAGCGCGCAGGAGGCGGTGGACCCGCTGCCCCCGGTGCTGCGCGACGGCAGGGGCTTCGTCCCGCTCCCCGAGGCACTGCTCAGGATCCATCGCCCGCAGACAAGGGCGGACATCGCCGCCGCGCGGGACCGGCTGCGCTGGGACGAGGCCTTCGTCCTCCAGGTCGCGCTCGCCCGCCGCCGCTACGCGGACACCCAGATCCCGGCCGTGGCACGCCGGTCCGTCGCCGGCGGACTGCTCGACGCCTTCGACGCCACGCTCCCCTTCACCCTCACCGAGGGGCAGCAGAAGGTCACCGGGGAGATCTTCGACGCCCTGGCCACCGAACACCCCATGCACCGCCTGCTCCAGGGCGAGGTCGGGTCCGGCAAGACCCTCGTCGCCCTGCGGGCCATGCTCCGCACCGTCGACGCCGGCGGCCAGGCGGCGATGCTCGCACCCACCGAGGTGCTGGCCCAGCAGCACCACAGGTCGATCACCGAGATGATGGGCGAGCTCGCCGAGGGCGGCATGCTGGGCGGCTCCGACATGGGCACGAAGGTCGTCCTCCTCACCGGCTCCATGGGCACGGCGGCCCGCCGGAAGGCGCTGCTCGACCTGGTCACGGGCGAGGCCGGGATCGTGATCGGCACCCACGCCCTGATCGAGGACAAGGTCCAGTTCCACGACCTCGGTCTGGTCGTCGTCGACGAACAGCACCGCTTCGGCGTGGAGCAGCGGGACGCGCTGCGCTCGAAGGGGAAGCAGCCGCCCCACCTGCTCGTCATGACGGCCACCCCCATTCCCCGTACGGTCGCGATGACCGTCTTCGGCGATCTGGAGACCTCCGTACTCGACCAGCTCCCGGCCGGCCGGTCGCCGATCGCCAGCCATGTCGTCCCGGCCAAGGACAAGCCGCACTTCCTCAGCCGCGCCTGGGAGCGGGTCCGGGAGGAGGTGGAGAACGGCCACCAGGCCTATGTCGTGTGCCCCCGCATCGGTGACGACGCCGACGGGGCGGCGGAGAAGAAGGGGAAGGCCGGCACGAAGCAGGCCGCCCCCGAGGAGGACGCGGAGAAGCGGCCGCCGCTCGCGGTGCTGGACATCGCGGACCAGCTCGCGAAGGGACCGCTCGCGGGGCTGCGTGTCGAGGTGCTCCACGGCAGGATGGCGCCCGACGACAAGGACGACGTCATGCGCAGGTTCGCCGCCGGACAGGCCGACGTCCTGGTCGCCACCACCGTCATCGAGGTCGGGGTGAACGTCCCCAACGCCACCGCCATGGTGATCATGGACGCGGACCGCTTCGGAGTGTCCCAGCTGCACCAGCTCAGAGGCCGCGTCGGGCGCGGCAGCGCCCCCGGTCTCTGCCTGCTGGTGAGCGAGGCGCACGAGGCGAGCCCCGCCCGGGCCAGGCTCTCCGCCGTCGCCGCAACCCTCGACGGCTTCGAGCTCTCCCGGATCGACCTGGAGCAGCGGCGCGAGGGCGATGTCCTCGGCCAGGCACAGTCCGGCGTCCGCTCCTCCCTGCGGGTGCTCAGCGTCATCGACGACGAGGAGGTCATCGCGGCGGCCCGCGAGGAGGCCGTCCGGGTCGTCGCCGACGACCCCGGGCTCGAACGGCTGCCGGAGCTGCGCACCGCGCTGGACGCCCTGCTCGACAAGGACCGTGAGGAGTACCTCGACAAGGGGTGACCGGGCGGATCTCCGGCGACGCCATATCGTGGGGAGCACGGCACACGTCCCTTCCTGTGTGCCGCCCGCGACCCGAGGAACAGACACCCATGACCCGCGTGATCGCCGGCACGGCCGGCGGACGCCGCCTGGCCGTCCCGCCCGGCACCGGCACCCGCCCCACCTCCGACCGCGCGCGCGAGGCGCTCTTCTCCACGTGGGAAGCGCTCCTGGGCACGCTCGACGGCATCCGTGTCGCCGATCTGTACGCGGGTTCGGGCGCCGTGGGTCTGGAGGCCCTCTCGCGCGGAGCCGCCCACGCACTGCTCGTGGAGGCCGACGCCAAGGCCGCGCGCACCGTCCGTGACAACATCCGCACCCTCGGTCTGCCCGGCGCGGAATTCCGTGCGGGCAAAGCCGAGCAGATCGTGACCGGACCGGCACCCTCGGACCCGTACGACGTGGTCTTCCTCGATCCGCCCTTCGCCGTGACCGACGACGATCTTCGGGAGATCCTGCTCACACTCCGTGCTCAGGGGTGGCTCACGGACGATGCTCTCGTCACGGTGGAACGGAGCACCAGAGGCGGTGAATTCGGCTGGCCCGGCGGATTCGAGCCACAGCGGTCGCGTCGCTACGGCGAAGCGACGTTTTGGTACGGTCGCGCCGCCTCTACGTGCGAAGACGCACGATGACCGCACCGGAGAGCGAGGGAATCACGTTGCGCCGCGCCGTCTGTCCGGGGTCGTTCGACCCCATCACCAACGGACATCTCGACATCATCGGACGAGCCTCGAAGCTGTACGACGTCGTGCACGTCGCCGTGATGATCAACCAGTCCAAGAAGGGCCTGTTCACCGTCGACGAGCGGATCGAGATGATCCGCGAGGTGACGGCGGACTTCGGCAACGTGGAGGTCGAGTCCTTCCACGGCCTGCTGGTCGACTTCTGCAAGCAGCGCGACATCCCGGCGATCGTGAAGGGCCTGCGGGCCGTCAGCGACTTCGACTACGAGCTGCAGATGGCCCAGATGAACAACGGCCTCTCAGGTGTCGAGACGCTCTTCGTGCCGACGAACCCGACCTACAGCTTCCTGTCGTCCTCCCTGGTCAAGGAGGTCGCCGCCTGGGGCGGCGACGTCGCACACCTGCTGCCGCCGACGGTCCACGGGGCGCTCGTGGACCGTCTCGGCCGGAAGTGACGGGCTGACCGTCCGTCACCAGGTGTCGGAGGGGAGGCGACTGGCCTTACAGTCGTCCCGTCCGTCTCCAACAGCAGCAGAGAGTGGCGAGCACACGGTGGACGTGCAGAAGAAGCTCGACGAGATCGTCGAAACGGTCGGGAACGCCCGTTCCATGCCCATGTCGGCGTCCTGCGTGGTGAACCGGGCCGAACTGCTCGCGATGCTCGAAGAGGTGCGCGAGGCCCTGCCCGGCTCGCTCGCCCACGCCGAGGAGCTCATCGGCGGCCGCGAGCAGCTCGTCGAGCAGGCCCGGCAGGAGGCCGAGCGGATCATCGAGTCCGCCCGCGCGGAGCGCGGCTCCCTGGTGTCCGGCACCGAGGTCGCCCAGCGGTCCCAGGCCGAGGCGGACCGGATCCTCTCCGAGGCCCGCCGCGAGGCCGACGAGGTCCGCGGTGAGGCCGACGAGTACGTCGACAGCAAGCTCGCCAACTTCGAGGTCGTCCTCACCAAGACCATCGGCTCCGTCGACCGGGGCCGCGAGAAGCTCCTGGGCCGCGGCGAGGGTCTCGACGAGCAGGGCTACCAGGACCCGGACTTCGCCGAGGCCCCCGAGCGCAGCGCCGATCCCGAGACGCTCCGCCGGCGCGCCGACGACTACGTGGACACCAAGCTCGGTGCCTTCGAGGCCGTGCTCGCCAAGACCCTGGAGGCCGTCGGCCGGGGCCGCCAGAAGCTGCACGGCCGGGTCGCCACCGACGACCTCGGCGCGCACATGGCGGCCCAGGACGCCGCGGGCGGCCGGCAGCACACCAGCGACGAGGACCACTGGGCGGGCCTGGCGGAGCTGTCCGCCCCGGAGCCGCGCCGGAGCCCCCAGCAGCCCTCCTACGCGGAGCCCGCACAGCCGGACTACGCGCCGGTGGCCGACTACCAGGACCCCGCGCAGAGCGGTTTCCCGGTCCAGGCCCAGCCGGAGCCGCAGTACGCCCAGACGTACGGCTACCAGGACCAGCAGCAGGTCCAGGACGGCTACGGCTACCCGCAGCAGCAGCCCGACCCCTACGCCGGCTACCAGCAGCAGGCGTACGACCCGAACCAGCAGCAGGGCGGGCAGGAGTACGGCTGGCCGCAGCAGGGCCAGGTGCCCGCGCAGCAGGGCGAGAGCGCGCTCGACGAGACCAGCCTCTTCGACACCAGCATGATCGACCTGGAACAGCTGCGCCGCTACGAACAGGGGCGCTGACCGGAGAGGGTCGTACCGGATTGGGAGCTGGGCGGTACGTCCAGTATCCTGGCTCTTCGGTCGCGTGTATGTCCGCGATCCCGGCTGCCCTCTTTCCGTCAGGAGAGGGGCGGCCCTCCCGAAGCCGCACCACGCACATGATCTCGAAAGCAGGAAAAGCCCTGAACGGCCACCTCGACCACCGCAGCCCTCTCGTGTTCGATACGCGCGAGCTGGGCCGGCGTCCGGGTGCCATGAAGCGGCTGACCCGCACGGCGGAAGCACCGAAGGACCTCGGCATCGACGGGGTCATCGGCGTTCCGGAGAACGCGCCCCTGGCGCTGGACCTCCGCCTCGAGTCGGTCATGGAAGGGGTGCTCGTCACAGGCACCGCCCGTGCGACCGCCGAGGGGGAGTGCGTAAGGTGTCTGGAGCCGCTGGCCCTCGAGGTCGAAGCGGACTTCCAGGAGATGTTCTCGTACCCTGACGCCGACGACCGGAACCGCAGCAGGACCGCGGACCCGGTCGACGACGCCGAGGACGACGAGGACAGGTACTTTCTCGAGGACGACGCAGTCGACCTCGAGCCTGTGCTGCGTGACGCGGTGGTGCTCGCACTGCCGCTGCAGCCGGTGTGCAAGGAGACCTGCGCCGGTCTGTGTTCCGAATGCGGAATCAGGCTGGACGAGAATCCGGGCCACCACCACGACGTCGCCGACATCCGGTGGGCGGCATTGCAAGGACTCGCCGAGACCGTTCAGGACGGCGAGAAGGACAACATGGGCGGCGCCGAACCCGGCGTCGACGAGAAGCAGGAGAAGTAGCCGTGGCTGTTCCGAAGCGGAAGATGTCGCGCAGCAACACGCGCCACCGCCGGTCGCAGTGGAAGGCTGCGGTCCCCACCCTGGTTTCGTGCGAGCGTTGCCAGGAGCCGAAGCTCCAGCACATTGCGTGCCCGAGCTGCGGCACCTACAACAAGCGCCAGGTCCTCGAGGTCTGAGCGGCTGGTGAGAGGCCCGATGTCTGAGTTGTCCAGCGCCAAGAAGCAGGCAGACAACGTCAACACAGCCTCGTCCCACACGCTTCTGGAAGGGCGGCTCGGGTATCACCTCGAGTCCGCCCTTCTGGTGCGTGCGCTGACCCACCGTTCGTACGCATACGAGAACGGCGGTCTGCCCACCAACGAGCGGCTCGAATTCCTCGGGGATTCGGTGCTCGGCCTGGTGGTCACGGACACGCTGTACCGCACCCACCCCGACCTGCCCGAAGGCCAGCTGGCCAAGTTGCGGGCCGCGGTGGTCAACTCGCGTGCACTTGCGGAAGTGGGCCGCGGCCTCGAACTCGGCTCCTTCATCCGGCTCGGCCGCGGTGAAGAGGGCACGGGTGGCCGGGACAAGGCTTCCATCCTCGCCGACACCCTTGAAGCGGTGATCGGCGCCGTCTATCTCGACCAGGGCCTCAGCGCGGCCTCGGAGCTGGTCCACCGGCTCTTCGACCCGCTGATCGACAGGTCCTCCAACCTCGGAGCCGGCCTGGACTGGAAGACCAGTCTCCAGGAGCTCACCGCGAGCGAGAGCCTCGGAGTCCCCGAGTACCTCGTCACGGAGACCGGCCCCGATCACGAGAAGACCTTTACTGCTGCTGCTCGCGTCGGTGGTGTCTCGTACGGCACCGGCACCGGCCGTAGCAAGAAGGAAGCGGAGCAGCAGGCGGCGGAGTCCGCCTGGCGCGAGATCAGCGCCGCCGCGGAAGCACGGGAGGCGGCGGCCAAGGCCGCAGCCGACGGAGGGGTCGCCGACACCTCTGCCGACCCGTCGCCGAAGTCGGACGCCGCTCCGGCCTGAACCATCCGGAAACCCCTCGGTGCCTCGGCGCACCGGGGGGTTTTCGCTGTCCCGCCACGTCTGTGAAGGAGCGCCCACCGTGCCCGAACTGCCCGAGGTCGAAGTCGTGCGGCGGGGACTGGAGCGCTGGACCGCCGGGCGCGCCGTCGAGGCGGTCGAGGTCCTGCACCCGCGGGCCGTCCGTCGGCACCTCGCGGGAGGCGCGGACTTCGCGGCCCGGCTCCGCGGCCTGCGGTTCGGCACGGCGATGCGCCGCGGCAAGTACCTCTGGGTCCCCCTCGACGAGGTGGAGGCCTCGCTGCTGGGCCATCTCGGCATGAGCGGTCAACTGCTCGTGCAGCCCGAGGACGCCCCCGACGAGAAACATCTGCGGATCAGGATCCGCTTCGACGACGCGCTCGGCACCGAGCTGCGCTTCGTCGACCAGCGCACCTTCGGCGGGCTGTCGCTGCACGAGAACACCCCCGACGGTCTGCCCGACGTCATCGCGCACATCGCACGCGACCCCCTCGATCCGGCCTTCGACGACGACGCCTTCCGCCTGGCGCTGCGCCTGCGCCGTACGACGGTCAAGCGTGCCCTGCTCGACCAGTCCCTGATCAGCGGCGTGGGGAACATCTACGCCGACGAGGCACTGTGGCGGAGCCGGCTGCACTACGAGCGGCCGACCGCGACCCTGACCCGCCCGAGGACGGCGGAGCTGCTCGGCCACGTACGGGACGTCATGCGGGAGGCACTCGACCAGGGCGGCACCAGCTTCGACAGCCTGTACGTCAATGTGAACGGCGAGTCCGGCTACTTCGACCGGTCGCTGGACGCCTACGGGCGTGAGGACGAGCCCTGCCGCCGCTGCGGTACGCCGATGCGCCGTCGGCCCTGGATGAACCGCTCCAGCTACTTCTGCCCGCGCTGCCAGCGTCCGCCGCGGCCCGCCTGACGTTCCCGGATCAGGCCTCGCGTGCGGCGTCGTACCTGCTCCGGGCCTCGACGATCTCGGGCATGCGCCCCTCGACGAGCTGGATGAGGTCCATCAGCCGGGCGGTGACCTCACGGCCGAGCGCCGTCAGGTCGTAGTCGACGCGCGGTGGGTTGGTCAGCCGGGCCTCCCGGTGGACCAGCCCGTCGCGCTCCAGCGCGTGCAGCGTCTGGGAGAGCATCTTCTCGCTGACGCCGTCCACCCGGCGGCGCAGCTCGTTGAAGCGGGCGCCGCTCTCGTACAGGGCGCCCAGGGTCAGGCCGCCCCAGCGGCCGGTGACGTGTTCCAGGGTTCCGCGGGAGGGGCACTGGCGGGAGAAGACGTCGAAGGCCGAGTCACCGTGGTCCTGAACAGATTCCGTAACCGTCTCACCCATGCCCAACAGCTTACGCCGGTGCAGCGCTCACTCCTGGTGAGCGCTGCACCGGTCCGCTCAGCGGGTCACGACGGCGGTCTCGCTCGCGCCGGACGTGGTGCCGTCCGTGTAGAGGACCGAGACGCGGTAGTAGACCGTGCTCGCGGGCGGCAGGGCGGGGTCCAGCCAGTGCCACGTGGTGCCGGCGCCGATGGGCTCGGTGCGGACCAGGTCGAAGGTGCTCGTCAGCGGGTTCCAGCGGTGGATCGCGAAACCGGAGACCTCACCGAGGCTCTCGGAGGCGGCGAGGGCCCAGGACATCCAGCCGTTCTGGTCGGCGCCGAAGTAGACGAGCGGCGCGCCGGGCGCGGCCGGGACGGTCGGGCGGAGGTCCAGCTCGGTGACGTCCAGCGCGGTGGCGCCGGTGGCGGGCGTGAGCTGGTTCTCGTACTGGTCGACGGCGACAACGCTGTAGCGGACCTGCTGACCGTCGGCCGGCACGTGGTCGTGGAACGTCGTCTCCGTGATCTTCCACGGCTTGAAGTCCGCGGGGTGCGGGACGGCCTTGTACGTCCACTGCCCGTCGACGAGGGTGCCGCGCAGCAGGTGGTAGTACGCGAGGCCGGGGTCCTTGCTCGCGTCCCAGGAGACCGTGACGCCGTTCGCCTTCGGGACCGCCCTCACGCCGGTGACCGCGGCGGGTGCGGTCGTGTTTCCGGCGACGGTGACGGAGAGCTCCGCGGAGGGGGTACCGCCGTTCCCCTCGTGGTCCAGAGCGACGACCCGGTAGGAGTAGGTGGCGCCGGCCGGCGGCGCTGCGTCGGTGAAGCTGGTCCCCTTCACCCCCGAGCCGACCTCCGAGCGCACCGAACCGGTGGTGCCGGGGCGACTGGTCCGGAAGACCGAGTAGCCCGCGAAGTCGGCGTTGGTCCGTTCGGAGGCGTCCCAGGTCACCGTGACGCCCGCCTCGCTCTCCGAGGCCCGCGCGCCGAGGGCGGTGTCGACCGGGCCGGTCAGGTCGTCGCTGTAGTACTCGGCGGTGCCTGAGGCCGGGGACTCGTTGCCGTGCGTGTCGACGGCGGTGACGACGTAGTAGTAGGTGTCGCCGGTCTGCGGCAGCGGTCCGCTGTAGCCGCCGCCCGAGGAGGCCAGGCGGTTGGCGGGGGTGAGGGCGACCGGGAGGGAGGTCGAGCGGTAGACCCGGTACTCGGCGAGGTCGGGCTCGGTGTTGCTGTCCCAGTAGAGGGTGATCTTGGTGGGGCTGCCGATGGCCCAGTTGTCCTCGACGCCCTTCGGGGCGGCGGGGGCGGTGCGGTCGAGCGTGGTGATGCCGAGGTCGGCGGTGCCCGAGGAGGTGTTGCCCGCCTTGTCGTAGGCGCGGACCTCGTAGTAGTAGACGTTTCCGTCCTTCGGGACGGTCGTGTCGGTCCACGACGTGGCCGTCGTCGTGGCGAGGGGCTTCGTGGGGTAGGCGGCGCCCTTGAGCCGGCGGTACACGCGGTACCCGGCGAGGTCCATCTCCTTGTTCGCCGCCCAGCTGACCTTCGTGGACGTGGTCGCCGTGCTGTAGGCGACGGTGGTCCCGGTGGGCACGAGGGGCTTGACCTTGTCGACGGTCGCCGTGGTGCGCGGCGTGTACGCGAACTTGACGTTCGCGGCGCCCGTCCAGTTCACGAAGTCGACGCGGAGACTGTGTCTGCCCGACGGGATGGTCAGGTTGACGGTCTTGGAGACGGTGTCGGCGACGTTCTTCCACAGGTCGAGCTTGCGGGCGCCGTCCACGTACACGCGGATGCCGTCGCGGGAGGACGCGGTGAAGGTGAAGGGGCCGCCGGAGCCGAAGTCGCGGGTCATGGACCAGCGGACGCCGAAGTCGTTGGAGGGCATCCCCTTGTAGCCGGGCGCGCCGGTGCCCCAGTTCTGGTCGATCACGGAGTCGCAGTCCGTGCCCTTGGGGGTACCGGTGAAGGTGGTGTTCGCGTAGAACGTCCGCTTGAAGACGGGCGAGGCGCACGTCACGGCTGCGGAGGCGGGGACGGCCGCGGTGAGCAGGCCGCCCGCGGTGGCGAGCACGACGGTGGCGGCGGTGGCCACCGTCGTGCGTCTGGGTCGGTTCATGCGTTCCTTCGGTCTTGATCGTCATGAGTCACGCTGTGACTGCTGACGATCAAGACTTTCCGGGACGGCGCATGGTTGTACGCGCGGAGCGATCGGAGCGGCGTGGACCGCGCCGCTGGGACGGACTACCGCACGGCCGCGAACGCCCTTGGGGCCGGCGACTCGTCGGAACCGCTCCGCCGACGCGTCAGAAGCCGAAGTCCTGCGTCCACCAGGGGCCGCCGGAACCGAGGTGGACTCCCACGCCAAGCGTCTTGTAGTCGCAGTTGAGAATGTTCGCGCGATGGCCGTCGCTGTTCATCCAGGCGTCCATCACGGCCTGTGCGTCGGCCTGGCCGCGGGCGATGTTCTCGCCGCCGAGCCCCTGTACGCCCGCCGCGGCGGCACGGTCCCAGGGGGTCGCGCCGTCGGGGTCGGTGTGGCCGAAGAAGTCGCGGGCGGCCATGTCCTCGCTGAAGTCCTGGGCGAGAGCGGTCAGCGAGGCGCTGGCGGTGACCGGGCTGCACCCGACCTTCGCGCGCTCCTGGTTGACCAGGCTGAGCACGGTGGCCTGAGCGGAGGCGGTGGACGGGCTCGCCGGAGCCTGAGCCGCGCGGCTCGGGGAGGCCGACGAGGTCTTCGGAGCGGCCGGGGCCTTGGCCGCCGGACCGGACGACGTGCTCTTCCTCGGTGCGGCCGAGGGAGCCTTCGTCCCCTCCGGCGTCTTCGCCGCCTGCTTCGATGCGGTGGCGGACGGCTTCTTGCTCGGCTTCGCGCTCGGGGTCGCCGAGGGGGACTTGGAGGGTGCGGCTGACCTGCCCGGGCCCCGGTCGGCCTCGGCCGACGCGGAGGCCGATGTGCGGCTGGTCGGTTCGGCGGAGGAGTCGCCCTGTGTCAGCAGGTCGGGAGCACCGCCCGCGTGGACCTGGTCGGAGGACCCGCCCCCGCTGACGCTGTAGCTGTCCCCGCCGGGCAGCAGGCCGGAGGCGACAGCGACCGCTCCGACGGCCACGGCGGCCGACACACCGAGGAGCCCGGCGCGCACGGGTATGCCGGCCCGCTTCTTCCGGCGAGCACTCCGGTGCCCCTCCGCCGCGCCCGCCGTGTGCTGCTCAGCGGCGGGGGCCGCGCCTGCGCGTCGATGCCGTCCCATGCGCTGTGCCTTCCTCGTGCTCCGGGCGCCGTGGCGACGTCACCGTATTCAAGATCAAGCTCACCCGTTCGGGTGAGGCTATTGCGAGGGGACCTTACGCCATGGCGGATTGGGGCGACGTGCTCGTCGAGCAATTGGCCGGTTAGCGTTCGGGCATGAACGAAGATGCACGACTCGTCGTATGGGTACGCGGCCGGGTACAGCAAGTGGGGTTCCGCTGGTTCACCAGGGCAAATGCTTTGGAGATCGGAAAACTCACCGGGTTCGCCCTCAATCTCGACGACGGCCGGGTGCAGGTGGTGGCCGAAGGACCGCGTGAGAATTGCCACCGTCTGCTCGACTGGCTCGGATCCGACGACACACCCGGCCGCGTGGACGGCGTCACTGAGATCTGGGACACGCCTCGCGGCGGATATGAGGGATTCGCGATCCGCTGACCGCGGCTGGGAAAGGGGGCCGGATCCGCCGTGCGAGGGAGGGGTGCCGACCGGTGACCGGGAGGGGCGGTGAGAGCGGCGCACCCGAAATGACCTGCGAAAGAAGTCGGCGTCGGGGCATGGTTGCCAAGAGGCGCGCCTCATGCCAGGCTGCGGCATTGACGAAGATCTCCACACCCTTCGGGAACCCGTACGAGAGTCGCGCCGCATGATCGTCGAGCCGCGCGCCCCCGGGACACCCGGCCCGCAGGCGTGTGATCGTGTTGACCGTCAAACTTTTTGGTGAGACGCTGAAAACCCCGCGCACCTCAGCTGTTCGGCAGAGCTGGTGACAGCAGAACAGCAGTGAATACAGAAGACTGCCGAGCACCGCGGGTGCGATTCCCTCACGACCCACACCGCATCCGGTCGGTCACTCAGTGTGGAGGACCATTCATCATGGCAAAGGCGCTTCTCGGTTACGTCGGCGGTTCCGATCCGCGACTCCTCGCCGAGATGCGACGGCTTCAGAAGCGCGTCCAGGACCTGGAATCCGAGCTCGTACGGATCCAGGACGAGAACGACGCGCTCAACGCCGCCGCTCAGCACCAGGAGTCGCTGCTCGACAGCATCGACATCGACGTACCCCAGGCGGAGCCCGCGCTGACCTGACCCCAAGGCCCTGCCGGGGCCGGTCGGGCCGCACGCCAGCCGCTCGGGACCAACCAACGAATGTCTTCGTCACGGATCGTCCCGGAACACCGAGGATCGCTCGTGATCCGGTCCGCCCACGATCCGTTACGCAGGACTGTGCTCGGATGACTGCGTACGCAGTACCGTGCAGGATTCACAAGGGACGCTCCGGCGTCCCTTCTTTCTTTCCCCCCGGCCCGTCTCCGGCCTATCGCTCTTCGCTTAACGTCTGATGTGCCCTGCACCTTCATCAGCGAAACCGAGAGCGAAAGGTAGAGTCCGGCGGCGTGCACCTCAAGGCCCTGACCCTCCGCGGTTTCAAATCGTTCGCCTCCGCCACGACCCTCCGGTTCGAACCAGGGATCACCTGTGTCGTCGGTCCCAATGGGTCGGGCAAATCCAATGTGGTGGACGCGCTCTCCTGGGTCATGGGCGAACAGGGGGCCAAATCCCTGCGCGGCGGCAAGATGGAAGACGTGATCTTCGCCGGCACCACGGGAAGGCCGCCGCTGGGCCGTGCGGAAGTGTCGCTGACCATCGACAATTCCGATGGCGCTCTGCCCATCGAGTACGCCGAAGTGACGATCACCCGGATCATGTTCCGCAACGGCGGCAGTGAATACCAGATCAATGGCGACACCTGCCGGCTGCTCGACATCCAGGAACTCCTCTCGGACTCCGGTATCGGCCGGGAGATGCACGTCATCGTCGGCCAGGGCCGTCTGGACTCGGTCCTGCACGCGGACCCGACGGGACGCCGCGCCTTCATCGAAGAGGCGGCGGGCGTGCTCAAGCACCGCAAGCGCAAGGAGAAGGCGCTGCGGAAGCTGGAGGCGATGGGCGCCAACCTCGCCCGTGTCCAGGACCTCACCGACGAACTGCGACGCCAGCTCAAACCGCTGGGCAGACAGGCGGCCGTCGCCCGCCGGGCCGCCGTCATCCAGGCCGACCTGCGGGACGCCCGGCTGCGACTGCTCGCAGACGACCTGGTCAGGCTGCGGGAGGCACTGCGCGGAGAGATCGCCGACGAGGCGGCCCTCAAACGGCGCAGGGAGGCGGCGGAGGCCGAGCTCAAGGCGGCACTCGCCCGCGAGGCGGACCTGGAGGACGAGGTACGCCGCCTGGCGCCACGGCTGCAGCGCGCCCAGCAGACCTGGTACGAACTCTCGCAGCTGGCCGAGCGCGTCCGGGGCACGATCTCGCTGGCCGACGCGCGGGTGAAGAGTGCCACCTCGGCGCCGGACGAGGAGCGGCGCGGGCGGGACCCCGAGGACATGGAGCGTGAGGCCGCCCGGATCCGCGAGCAGGAGGCGGAGCTGGAGGCGGCACTCGAAGCGGCGGAGCACGCCCTGGAGGACACCACGGCGCACCGTTCCGAGCTCGAGAGGGAGCTGGCGGCGGAGGAGCGCAGGCTCCGGGACGCGGCCCGCGCCATCGCCGACCGGCGTGAGGGCCTCGCACGGCTCCACGGGCAGGTCAACGCCGCCCGGAGCCGGGCGGGTTCGGCGCAGGCGGAGATCGACCGGCTGGCAGCGTCCCGGGACGAGGCGCGGGAACGGGCGGTCGCGGCTCAGGAGGAGTACGAGCAGCTGAAGGCCGAGGTCGACGGCCTGGACGCGGGCGACGCGGAGCTGGCGGAGCAGCACGAGGCAGCCAAGCGGGCACTCACCGCGGCGGAGTCGGAGCTGAGCGCGGCGCGCGAGGCGGTCACCTCGGCGGAACGCAGCCGCGCGGCGGTCTCGGCCCGGCACGAGGCCCTGTCGCTGGGGCTGCGCCGCAAGGACGGCACCGGCGTGCTGCTCGGTGCGGGGGACCGGCTCGCGGGACTGCTCGGGCCGGTCGCGGAGCTGCTCACGGTCGCTCCTGGGCACGAGGTCGCGGTGGCGGCCGCACTGGGCGCCGCGGCGGACGCGATCGCGGTGACGGACCCGGCCACGGCGGCCGACGCGATCCGGCTGCTGCGCAAGCAGGACGCGGGACGCGCTGCGCTGGTGCCGGGCGGGGCGGGGGCCGGGCACGTACCCGCGCAGGGTACGGAGCCGGCTGCCGGCCCCGCCGGGCACGTACCCGGGCAGGCGTCCGGGGCGGAGCACACACCCCCGGCCCTCGCCGTCTCCGGGCAGGTGTCGGCCGGTGCGGAGCACGGTCCGGCGGTCTCGGGACCGGGGCCGGGCGCCGCGGCGCCGGCGGGCCGCTCCCTCGTCGCCGGGGAATGCGCCGCCCCGGCCGTCGCCGGCCTGATGCGCGGGCCCGCCGAACTGATGGCCGCCGTAGGACGGCTGGTGCGCGACATGGTGGTCGTCGGCACGCTGGAGGACGCGGAGGAGCTGGTCGCCGCCCACCCGGGGCTGACCGCGGTCACCGCCGAGGGTGATGTGCTGGGATCCCACTTCGCGCACGGCGGGTCCGCCGGCGCCCCCAGCCTGCTGGAGGTGCAGGCCTCCGTCGACGAGGCCGCCGCCGAGCTGGCCGAGCTCGCCGTGCGCTGCGAGGAGCTGGCGTCCGCCCAGCGCGCAGCGTCCCTCCGGCGCGCCGGGTCCGTCACGCTGGTGGAGGAGCTCGGGGAACGGCGCCGGGCCGCCGAGCGGGAGAAGTCCGGAGTGGCGCAGCAGCTCGGTCGGCTGGCCGGGCAGGCCCGTGGCGCCGCGGGGGAGGCCGAGCGCACGACCGCCTCCGCCGTCCGGGCGCAGGAGGCGCTGGAGCGCGCGACGGAGGAGGCCGAGGAGCTGACGGAGAGGCTGTTCGTGGCCGAGGAGACCCCGGTCGAGGAGGAGCCCGACACCTCCGTACGGGACCGGCTCGCCGCCGACGGTGCCAACGCACGCCAGACCGAGATGGAGGCCCGCCTCCAGGCCCGTACCCATGAGGAACGGGTGAAGGCGCTCGCCGGGCGGGCCGACGCCCTCGACCGCGGGGCCCGTGCCGAGCGTGAGGCCCGCGCCCGCGCCGAGCAGCGCCGTGCCCGGCTCCGTCACGAGGCCGCCGTGGCCACCGCCGTCGCGTCGGGCGCCAGGCAGCTGCTCGCCCACGTGGAGGTCTCGGTCGTACGCGCGGAGGAGGAGCGGGGGAGGGCCGAGGCGGCGAAGGCCGAGCGCGAGCGGGGCCTTGCCGCCGAGCGCGGCCGCGGCCGCGACCTCAAGGGCGAACTCGACCGGCTCACCGACTCCGTGCACCGGGGTGAGGTGCTCGGGGCCGAGAAGCGGCTGCGCATGGAGCAGGTGGAGGCCAAAGCGCTCGAGGAGTTCGGTGTCGAACCGGCTGGTCTGGCCGCCGAGTACGGGCCGGAGCAGCTGGTGCCGCCCTCGCCCGCCGCGGAGGGTGAGGAGCTCCCGTCCGATCCGGAGGATCCGCGCAACCAGCCGAAGCCGTTCGTCAGGGCCGAGCAGGAGAAGCGGCTGAGGGCGGCCGAACGGGCGTACCAGCAACTCGGGAAGGTGAATCCTCTCGCTCTCGAGGAGTTCTCGGCACTGGAGGAACGGCACAAGTTCCTCTCGGAGCAGCTCGAGGACCTGAAGAAGACCCGGGCCGATCTGATGCAGGTGATCAAGGAGGTCGACGAGCGGGTCGAGCAGGTGTTCACAGAGGCGTTCCGGGATACCGCACGCGAGTTCGAGGGCGTCTTCTCCCGGCTCTTCCCGGGCGGCGAGGGCCGGCTGGTCCTCACCGACCCGGACAACATGCTGACGACCGGTCTCGACGTCGAGGCCAGGCCGCCGGGCAAGAAGGTGAAGCGGCTCTCGCTGCTGTCCGGAGGCGAGCGATCCCTTACGGCCGTTGCCCTCCTGGTCTCCATCTTCAAGGCCAGGCCGAGCCCGTTCTACGTGATGGACGAGGTGGAGGCGGCGCTCGACGACACGAATCTGCAGCGTCTGATCCGACTCATGGAGGAGCTCCAGGAGAGCTCCCAGCTCATCGTCATCACTCACCAGAAGCGGACGATGGAGGTCGCCGACGCGCTCTACGGCGTCTCGATGCAGGGCGACGGAGTCTCCAAGGTGATCAGTCAGCGGCTCCGCTGAGACCATTCGCCCTGGCTGAGGGGCAGTCACATCCTCTTTACCTAATCTTCAACACTTCAACGTACGTTTTGGGCGTTCCTGGGTACTTGTGAGTGACGCCTTCACTCGAATCGAGCCTTGACTTCGAAACTTGAACGCATAACCTCAGCAATGTTGTTTTTACCTTCAAGTGGTGTTCGGCCAGAAGTTGTGCGCCACTGGGAGGGATCACCCCCCCCACGCCTGACGTTGCGGCCAGGCATCAGGAGTTCATGTGACCAGCACACCGCGCGGACCGGAGTCCGGAGCCCGGGAGGCCCACCCGGACCATCTCGGCCATGTCATCTTCATCACGGCAGCCGCAGCGATGGGCGGCTTCCTCTTCGGATACGACAGCTCCGTGATCAACGGCGCCGTCGAGGCCATCCGTGACCGCTATGACATCGGGTCAGGGACGCTGGCACAGGTGATCGCCATCGCGCTGATCGGCTGTGCGATCGGCGCGGCGACCGCGGGACGCATCGCCGACCGGATCGGCCGTATCCGCTGCATGCAGATCTCCTCGGTCCTGTTCACCATCAGTGCTGTCGGTTCCGCACTTCCGTTCGCCCTCTGGGACCTCGCCATGTGGCGGATCATCGGCGGCTTCGCGATCGGCATGGCCTCCGTCATCGGCCCGGCCTACATCGCCGAGGTCTCGCCGCCCGCCTACCGAGGGCGCCTCGGCTCCTTCCAGCAGGCCGCCATCGTCATCGGTATCGCCATCTCGCAGCTGGTCAACTACGGGATCCTGCAGATCGCCGACGGTGACCAGCGCGGTGAGATCGCCGGCTTCGAGGCCTGGCAGTGGATGCTCGGGGTGATGGTCCTGCCCGCCATCCTGTACGGGCTGCTGTCCTTCGCGATCCCCGAGTCGCCGCGCTTCCTGATCTCCGTCGGCAAGAAGGACCGCGCCCGGAAGATCCTCGAAGAGGTCGAGGGCAAGAACATCGACCTCGACGCGCGCGTGAACGAGATCGAGACGGCCATGCGCCGGGAGCACAAGTCCAAGTTCAGCGACCTGCTCGGGAGCCGCTTCGGCTTCCTGCCGATCGTCTGGGTCGGTATCGGCCTGTCGGTCTTCCAGCAGCTCGTGGGCATCAACGTCGCGTTCTACTACTCGGCGACGCTGTGGCAGTCCGTCGGCATCGACCCGACCGACTCGTTCTTCTACTCGTTCACCACGTCGATCATCAACATCATCGGCACCGTGATCGCCATGATCCTGGTGGACCGGGTGGGCCGCCGGCCGCTCGCGCTCGTCGGATCCGTCGGCATGGCCATCGCCCTGGCGTTCGAGGCCTGGGCCTTCTCCGCGGACCTCGTCGACGGCAAGCTGCCCAACACCCAGGGCGTCGTGGCCCTGGTCGCGGCCCATGTGTTCGTGCTCTTCTTCGCCCTGTCGTGGGGTGTCGTCGTCTGGGTCTTCCTCGGCGAGATGTTCCCGAACCGCATCCGCGCCGCCGCGCTCGGCGTCGCCGCTTCCGCGCAGTGGATCGCCAACTGGGCGATCACCGCGAGCTTCCCGAGCCTGGCCGACTGGAACCTCTCGGGCACCTACATCATCTACACCTGCTTCGCCGTGCTCTCGATCCCCTTCGTGCTCAAGTTCGTGAAGGAGACCAAGGGCAAGGCGCTGGAGGAGATGGGCTGATCCCCGCTGCCCCTCTCCTCGAACCGCTGCCCCGGTCCGGCCCGTGCCGGCCCGGGGCAGCGTTCTGCCGCGGGCCGGTCCGCCGGCGGAGGGTCAGAACCGTTCCGGCGCCCCGCCCGTCCCGTCCACCGGGCGGGGCAGCGCCGCGTACACCCCCGCGGCGACGACGATCGTGACCGCCCAGCCCAGCCCGTGGCGCCCGGTCCATGACGTGGCGAGGGGGCCGCTGAACCACTCCACGTCGGTGAGCAGCAGTCCCGACACCAGTCCCGCGCCCCAGGCGGCCATCGCCGGCCGGCTGAACCCTGCCGTGTACCAGTAGCCGCTGCGGGGAGTGGTGTCCATGAGGGCCGCGGCGTCGTACGTCCGCCCGCGCAGCAGGTCCACGCCGAAGACCCCGATCCAGGCGGAGAACGTCACACCGAGCAGGGTCAGGAACGAGAGGAAGGTGCCGAGGAAACTCGTCGCCACCATCATCAGCGTTCCGCCGAGCAGCAGGCTGATCGCCGCGTTCACGCCCACGGCCCAGGCGCGGGGGACGGTGAATCCCAGCGTCTGCGCGGTGAAGCCCGCCGAGTACATCGACATCGCGTTGATCAGGACCATGCCGACAACCGCGGTCAGGAGATACGGCACCGAGATCCACCGCGGCAGCAGCTCGCCGATGAAGGCCACGGGGTCCTTGGTGACGGCCAGATGGGGTGAGCTCACCGCCATCACCGCCCCCATCATCACCATCGGCAGCACGGTCACCAGGGCGCCGCCCACGGCTGCGCCGACCATCGCCCGGCCCGAGGCGGAGCGCGGCAGGTAGCGGGCGAAGTCCGGTGCCGAGGGCACCCAGCTGATGCCCCCGGCGGCCAGCGTCCCGACCCCCGCGATCATCAGCGCCGCCGGCCCCGGCGGGCGGTCGAGGACGGTCCGCCACGGGGTGGACCCGATCAGATGGACCAGGACGAGCAGGCTCGCGGCCCCGAAGAGCCAGGCGGAGGCCCGGGAGCACATCCGCAGTGCTCTGATGCCCAGCCCCGAGACGACGAAGCTCGCGGAGACGAACGTGGTCAGAGTGATCAGGGTCAGCGTGTGGGTGCTCCGGATGTCGAACAGCAGATCGAGCACGGCCAGCAGGGCGTAGGAGCCGGTGACCGCGTTCACGGTCTCCCACCCCCATCGGGCCACCCACAGCAGGGCTCCGGGGAAGAGATTCCCGCGCTGCCCGAAGACCGCCCTGGACAGGGCCATGCCGGGGGCCCCGCCGCGCTTCCCCGCGATCGACACGAGCCCGACCAGCCCGAACGAGAGCGCGGGCGCCGTGACCGCCACGGCCAGCACCTGCCATACGTTCAGCCCGTTGAAGACGGTGAGCCCGGCTCCCACGGTCAGCAGCAGCACCGTCATGTTGGCCGTCACCCAGGTGGGAAACAGGGCGCGGACCCGGCCGGTGCGCTCGTGGTCGGGGACGGGATCCAGGCCGCGGTTCTCCACGGGCAGCAGCGTACCTTTACCCCCAAACCTGGCATACCGACCATGCGGTCCGTCGCCGTCGCCCTCCGGAACCGTGCCGGGGCCACGGCGGCCGGCGACGTCGGACACGAGACGTCGCGAGGTGTCGGGCGGGAGGCGAGGGGGGTCCGTTCGGCCGGGCTAGCCGGGCCCGGGCTCGTCGTGAATGGTCAGCGCTCCGGCGAGGTCGAGGTCGGCGACGGTGCCGTGTGCCCCGGCGCGGACGAGCAGCACCGCACCCAGCGCCGTGCTCCAGAACGTCCTGGCCTCCACGTCGAGCGGTCGGCGGGCCTTCCAGCCGCGACTGTCGACGAGCCGGCTCGCGAAGCGCTCGGACTGCCGGAACAGCAACTGGAGGTGCTGGTCGACCACGGGGGCGAGTTCGGGCCTGGAGATCCCGGCGGCGAGTGCTCGCGTGACCGACGGGAGCGAGGGCATGGCCATGACGGCGCGGGCGATGTTGCGCCGGAAGGTCGCCGCGTCGGGGGCCTGGCGACCGATGCGCTCGATCCGTCGGGCGTCGTGCAGCAAGCCGAGAAAGGCGGCGTGCACGAGGAGCGAGTCCTTGGAGCCGAAGTGGTAGGTGACCTGATTGGGGAAGACGCCGGCCGCGTTCGCGATCTCCGCGACGCTGACCTCGGCGCCGGGCCGCTCCGAGCAGAGCTGTGCGGTCGCCTCGATCAGCCGGCGTCTCGTCGCGCGACCGCGGTCGCGCGACCGGGCCGGGGGTGATCCGGCTTCGGTTCGCTTCTTCTCCACGGCGGAATTGTATGTGATACAACAAGCCTCGTTGCTTGTATCGCATACAAGAAAGGCCGAAGGGTATGTACCGGACTGAAGTCGTCGTGACCGGACTCGGCGCGATCACGCCACTCGGGGCAGACGTGGTGTCCACCTGGGACGCGCTGCTCGCCGGGGAGTCCGGCATCCGCGGCGGCGCCCTGCGCGGCCACGACGGCCTCGGCCTTCCCGACACCGTCACGGGGACGATGGCGATCGACCCCGCCGAACTGCTGCCGCCGGTGCAGGCCAGGCGGCTCGACCGCTCGCAACAGGCGGCCTTCGCCGCGGCGGCCGAGGCATGGGCCGATGCGGGCGCCCCGGAGGTGGGCCCGGACCGGCTCGCATCAGCGATCGGCACGGGCATCGGTGGCGTGCGGACACTGCTGAAGGAGGACGACGCGCTGGAGACGGCCGGGACGCGGCGCGTCTCGCCACGTACGATCCCGATGATCATGCCCAATGCGGCGGCGGCGCTGATCAGTATCGAATACGGCGCCCGGGCCGGGGCCTACACGCCCGTTTCGGCGTGCTCCTCCGGTGCCGAGGCGATCGCCCTGGGGGCCAGGCTCATCCGCGCCGGAGAGGCGGACGTGGTCATCGCGGGCGGAACCGAGGCCGCCATCACCCCGATCACCGTCGCCGGCTTCGTCCAGGCACAGGCGCTGTCGCGGTACACCGGCGAACCCGCCTCGGCGTCACGGCCGTTCGCCGCTGACCGCAGCGGATTCGTCCTCAGCGAAGGTGCGGCTGTCGTGGTGCTCGAAAGCGCCGAGCACGCCCGCGCCCGAGGGGCGCGCGTCCGCGCGGTACTCGCGGGCGCCGGCATCGCCGCGGACGCCCACCACATCACGGCGCCCGCCACCGACGGCTCCGGTCAGATCTCGGCCATGCGCAAGGCCCTCGCGCAAGCCGGTCTGGCTCCCGAGCAGGTCAGTCACATCAACGCCCACGCGACCGGTACTCCGGTGGGCGATGTCGCAGAGGCCCACGCGGTCGGGGAAGTGTTCGGCCGCGCCACCGTGACGGCCCCCAAGGCGGCGCTCGGTCACCTCTTCGGCGCCGCCGGCGCGATCGAAGCGCTCATCGCCGTCCTCAGCGTCGAACACGGTGTCATCCCGCCGACCCGCAACCTCACCGCGGCCGGCGTCGGTCCGGACATCGATCTCGATGTCGTCCAAGAGCGACGAGACGTCCCCCAGGAGGCCGTGCTCAGCAACTCCTTCGGCTTCGGCGGGCAGAACGTCTCACTCGTCGTGACCGGCGCAGGGCGCCACGCGTCCCGTACATCCCCGACCGCACCCTGACGCAGGAACGCACCGTCGGGGGAGTGGCCCCGACCGCTGTCGCCGGACGGACGTGGTGCGACGGAGACCGAAAGGGCGCCGTGGCACCGCGCTGACGTGTACGAACACCCTCGGTTGCACCAGGCACGCCGCTCAGAGGGGTTGTGCCGGACAGGCTCAGGCAGGCCGTGATCGCTCGTACGCGCATCGTCACGGGTTCGCACCTTCTGCGATTCCCCGCCTCCGGTGGTCGATACTGGACGGGTTATGGAAATCGTCATCCTTGCTGTAGTCATCGCCCTGGTCGCGGTCGGCCTGATCAGCGGGCTCGTGGTCAGCAGCCGCAAGAAGAAGCAGCTGCCGCCCTCGGCACCGTCGAGCACGCCGACCATCACTCCTCCCGCCGAGCCCCATGTCGGCGAGGAAGCCGAGGCGCCGCGCGACGAAGCGCGGCGCACCATCGAGGAGGTCGGTCTCCCCGGCGCCGGGACTCCCGTCGGGGATACCCCGGTCGTCATCGAGCCGGAGACCCCCGAGCTCGAAGTCCCCGAGCCCACGGCGGGCCGCCTGGTGCGGCTCCGCGCCCGGCTCGCCCGTTCGCAGAACTCCCTGGGCAAGGGGCTGCTCACGCTCCTGTCCCGCGACAACCTCGACGAGGACACCTGGGAGGAGATCGAGGACACCCTCCTCACCGCGGATGTGGGCGTCGCCCCCACCCAGGAGCTGGTGGAGCGGCTCCGCGAGCGGGTCCGCGTCCTCGGCACCCGTACGCCCGACGAGCTGCGCGCGCTCCTGCGCGAGGAGCTCGTCGCCCTGCTCGGTCCCGATCTCGACCGTGAGGTGAAGACGGAGGGCGGCGAGAAGACCCCCGGCGTCGTCATGGTCGTCGGCGTCAACGGCACCGGCAAGACGACCACGACGGGCAAGCTCGCCCGGGTGCTCGTCGCCGACGGCCGCAGCGTCGTGCTCGGGGCGGCGGACACCTTCCGCGCCGCCGCCGCGGACCAGCTCCAGACCTGGGGCGAGCGCGTCGGCGCCCGTACCGTGCGAGGCCCCGAGGGCGGCGACCCCGCGTCGATCGCCTTCGACGCGGTGAAGGAGGGCATCGCCGAGGGCGCCGACGTGGTGCTCATCGACACCGCGGGCCGGCTGCACACCAAGACCGGCCTGATGGACGAGCTCGGAAAGGTCAAGCGGGTCGTCGAGAAGCACGGGCCGCTCGACGAGATCCTCCTCGTGCTCGACGCCACGACCGGGCAGAACGGCCTGGTCCAGGCGCGGGTCTTCGCCGAGGTGGTCGACATCACCGGCATCGTCCTCACCAAGCTGGACGGCACCGCCAAGGGCGGCATCGTCATCGCCGTACAGCGTGAGCTGGGCGTCCCCGTGAAGCTCATCGGCCTCGGTGAGGGCCCGGACGACCTGGCCCCGTTCGAGCCGGGCGCCTTCGTCGACGCGCTGATCGGCGACTGACCGGCGCGGTACCGCGTGCACGCGCAGGGCGGTGGACCCGAGAGGGGTTCACCGCCCTTCCGCGTTCACGAGCGGTGGCATATGTAGGCGAGTGTGCCCAGCAGCAGCCTGGCCTGCGGGGGAGCGGCAGCCGTGTCCGGCACCGGCGGACGCAGCCAGCGGACCGGGCCGAGGCCGCCGAGGTCCGAGGGGGGAGCGGTGATGTACGACCCGGGTCCCAGGGCCCGCAGATCCAGGTCCGCGTCGTCCCAGCCCATCCGGTAGAGCAGCCCGGGCAGTCCGGCGGCGGCCCCGGGGGCGACGAAGAACTGTGTACGGCCGGCGGGTGTCACCGCCACCGGCCCCAGCGGCAGTCCCATCCGCTCCATCCGCACCAGCGCGTGCCGGCCCGCGGCCTCGGCGACGTCGAGCACGTCGAAGGTCCGGCCCGCGGGGAGCAGTATCGAGGCGCCCGGCACCTCGGCCCAGGCGTCCGCCGCCGCACCGAGGGTGGCGCCGGGCGGCACCTCGGGGGCGAAGTCCAGCGGATGAGCGCCGGGGGCGGGGCACATGCTGTCGCCGCACGAGCAGACGCCCGCCGCGGCGCGCGCGCCGGGAGCCACCGCCCAGCCCCAGAGTCCTGTGTACTCGGCCACCGCGGTCGCCCCGGCGCCGCGGCCTCGACGCCGCGTGCCGGACCGCATCTCCCGTATGCCGCCGATCGTGAAGCCCATGCCCCCTCCAACGGGTCCGACTCGCCGGTGGTTACGACCCGGAGTCCTGGACATCCTCCGTCGCCGCCGCCGATCCGACGGCGCGCGGGGTGGCGTTCCAGGGGTGCGCGCCACGGCTCCCGCGCTCCCGAATGCTTCTCTCCGCCTGCTGCTGATCGCGGCCTGTCAAGTGAATCGCGGACAGCGCCGAACGGGTTCATCCGAAGGGGTGGCGAATGGTGGCGTTTCAGCAACGGCCCTCGCGGTGACGGTGATCGTAGGATTACCGTCGGTACTCGAACCTGCAATTGCATGAGCTTGTGGGTATGCCTCGGGCAACTCGATTTTCTGTTCGACGGTGCGCAACGCCGGTACAGGCGGCGCAGGGGCACGGCATTCTGATAGAGGTTCGCGCGACAGGTTTCGGCGGGATGGGGGCGTTCCAGTGGGTGGCAGTGGCGCAGGCGAGACGAATGCCGGGAAGCGCCCCAACGGGCAATTGGGATCGTGGTTCGTGCGGAGCGGCTGGTCGAAGGGCGAACTCGCCCGCCAGGTGAACCGGCGGGCCCGCCAGCTGGGTGCCCACCACATCAGCACCGACACCTCCCGGGTGCGCCGCTGGCTCGACGGTGAGCAGCCGCGCGAACCGATCCCGAGGATCCTCTCCGAGCTCTTCTCCGAGCGTTTCGGCGCGGTCGTCCCGGTCGAGGACCTCGGACTGCGCACCGCCCATCAGGCGCCCTCGGTCGCGGGGGTCGATCTCCCCTGGGCGGGACCGCAGACCGTCGCGCTGCTCAGCGAGTTCTCCCGCAGCGACCTCATGCTCGCCCGGCGCGGCTTCCTCGGCAGCTCCCTCGCCCTGGCCGCCGGTCCCACCCTCATCGAGCCCATGCAGCGGTGGCTCGTGCCCGTGACCCGCCCGGGGCAGGCGGAGCCGGAGCTGCCCAGTGCCGAGAGCCGCCCCTCGCGGCTCTCCGGTCCCGAGCTGGACCTGCTGGAGTCCACCACGGCGATGTTCCGTCAGTGGGACGCCCAGTGCGGCGGCGGGCTGCGCCGCAAGGCCGTCGTCGGCCAGCTCCACGAGGTCACCGACCTGCTGCAGGAGCCGCAGCCCCAGACCACCGCCAGGCGCCTGTTCCGCTGCGCGGCCGAGCTGGCCGAGCTGGCGGGCTGGATGAGCTACGACGTGGGTCTCCAGCCCACCGCCCAGAAGTACTTCGTGCTCGCCCTGCACGCCTCCAAGGAGGCCGGCGACAAGCCGCTCGGCTCGTACATCCTCTCCAGCATGAGCCGCCAGATGATCCACCTCGGCCGGCCCGACGACGCACTCGAGCTCGTCCACCTCGCCCAGTACGGCAGCCGTGACTGCGCCACCGCGCGGACCCAGGCCATGCTGTATGCGATGGAGGCGCGCGCGTACGCCAACATGGGCCAGCCGAGCAAGTGCAAGAGGGCGGTCCGGATGGCCGAGGACACCTTCGCCGACGCCGTCCTCGACGACGAGCCCGAGCCCGACTGGATCCGCTTCTTCTCCGAGGCCGAGCTGTACGGCGAGAACTCCCACTCCTACCGTGACCTGGCCTATGTCGCCGGCCGCAGCCCCACGTACGCCTCGCTCGCCGAGCCCGTCATGGCCCGTGCCGTCGAGCTCTTCGGCGAGGACGACGAGCACCAGAGGTCCTACGCGCTCAACCTGATCGGCATGGCCACGGTGCACCTGCTCAAGCGCGAGCCGGAGGAGTCGACGGTCCTGGCCACCCATGCCCTGAAGATCGCCAAGAAGGTCAGGTCCGAGCGCGTCAACACCAGGCTCCGCAAGACCGTCGACACCGCTGCCAGGGACTTCGGCGACATTCCCGAGGTCGCCCGGCTCACCGACCTGCTCACCGAACAGCTCCCGGAGACTGCGGAAGCGGTCTGACCGGCACTCCCGCCACCGGCCACGACGGCCGCCCCGTACCATCCGACTCGGCTCCCCCGTTGCCAGGTCAGCGGGTCACCGTCGTGGCCGGTTCACGTCTCCCGGCGTTCCAACCGCACCGTATGCGGCGCGGGCAGCATGGTAGGCAGCGCACAGGGTCCGCCACTCCCGGTTCATCGGTCCGTAACACGCCGCTCCCCTTCGTCACTGTGGTGAAACATCGTGCGGCATTCGTGGAAACCGCGCTGCGCGAATCTCATGGCGCATAACCGGCCCGCACCTTTTCACCGTGGTCCCGCACCCCCGCACGTGGCCGCACCGACGACGAGGAGACGCCGATGCCCCCAGGCATCACGACGCTTGCCGCAGACGCCCCGGAGCTGTCTGCCGCCAACACAGGGTTCATGCTCATCTGCTCCGCGCTGGTGATGCTCATGACCCCGGGTCTGGCCTTCTTCTACGGAGGCATGGTCCGCGTCAAGAGCACCCTGAACATGCTGATGATGAGCTTCATCAGCCTCGGGATCGTCACGATCCTGTGGGTGCTCTACGGATTCAGCCTCGCCTTCGGCACCGACGTCGGCTCCGTCATCGGCTGGAGCTCGGACTACGTCGGCCTCAGCGGGATCGGCGTCACCGAACTCTGGGACGGCTACACCATCCCGGTGTACGTCTTCGCCGTCTTCCAGCTGATGTTCGCCATCCTGACCCCCGCCCTGATCAGCGGCGCCCTCGCCGACCGCGTCAAGTTCACCTCCTGGGCCCTGTTCATCACGCTGTGGGTCACCGTCGTCTACTTCCCGGTCGCGCACTGGGTCTGGGGCGCCGGCGGCTGGCTCTTCGAGCTGGGTGTCATCGACTTCGCCGGTGGTACGGCCGTCCACATCAACGCCGGCGCCGCGGCCCTCGGCGTGATCCTCGTCATCGGCAAGCGGGTCGGCTTCAAGAAGGACCCGATGCGGCCGCACAGCCTGCCGCTCGTCATGCTCGGTGCCGCCCTCCTGTGGTTCGGCTGGTTCGGCTTCAACGCCGGCTCGTGGCTCGGCAACGACGACGGTGTCGGTGCCGTCATGTTCGTCAACACGCAGGTGGCCGCCGGTGCGGCGGTCCTCGGCTGGCTCGCCTACGAGAAGATCCGCCACGGCTCCTTCACCACCCTGGGTGCCGCGTCCGGCGCCGTCGCGGGCCTCGTCGCCATCACCCCCGCGGGTGGTGCGGTCAGCCCGCTGGGCGCCATCGCCATCGGTGTCATCGCCGGTGTGGTGTGTGCCATGGCCGTCGGCCTCAAGTACAAGCTCGGTTACGACGACTCCCTGGACGTCGTCGGTGTCCACCTCGTCGGCGGCATCCTCGGCTCCCTCCTGATCGGCTTCTTCGCCACCGGCGGTGTGCAGTCCGACGCCAAGGGCCTGTTCTACGGCGGCGGGCTCGACCAGCTCGGCAAGCAGGCCGTCGGGGTCTTCGCGGTCCTGGCCTACTCCCTGGTCGTCTCCGCGGCCCTGGCGTTCATCGTCGACAAGGCGATCGGCATGCGGGTCAGCGAGGACGACGAGGTCTCCGGCATCGACCAGGTCGAACACGCCGAGACGGCGTACGACTTCAGCGGCGCCGGCGGCGGCGCGGCCACCCGCACCGCTCCGCCGGCCCCCGGCACCCCGGCAGCCCCGACGAACAAGAAGGTGGACGCATGAAGCTCATCACCGCAGTCGTGAAGCCGCACAGGCTGGACGAGATCAAGGAGGCCCTCCAGGCCTTCGGCGTCCAGGGCCTCACGGTCACGGAGGCCAGCGGGTACGGGCGTCAGCGCGGGCACACCGAGGTCTACCGTGGTGCCGAGTACACCGTCGACCTGGTGCCGAAGATCCGCATCGAGGTCCTCGTCGAGGACGAGGACGCCGAACAGCTCATCGACGTGGTCGTCAAGGCCGCCCGGACGGGCAAGATCGGTGACGGCAAGGTCTGGAGCGTCCCGGTCGACACCGCGATCCGCGTACGGACGGGCGAACGCGGCCCGGACGCACTCTGACCGACGGTCCCTGTGAACGGAAAGGCAGCTGGGTGACGAGCACCGAAGTGACCACCGAATCCGAGGACTCGGGACCCAGCGGCTATGCGGCGGCCCGGCTGCGCCTCCTCCAGGAGGAGGCGCGGTCCGGGCCGCCGCGCCGTGCCGCCCTGGCGCGGCTCACCGACGACTGGCTCACCGGCCTGTTCGACGCGGCCGCCGAGCGGGCGGGTGTCCGGGGCGCGGCCCTCGTGGCCGTCGGCGGATACGGCCGCGGCGAGCTCTCCCCGCGCAGCGACCTCGATCTGCTGCTCCTGCACGACGGCACCGCGGACGCCGGGGCCGTCGCCGCCCTCGCCGACGGGATCTGGTACCCCGTCTGGGACCTCGGCCTCGCCCTCGACCACTCCGTACGCACCCCCGGCGAAGCACGCAGGACCGCGGGGGAGGACCTCAAGGTCCAGCTCGGGCTGCTCGACGCGCGCCCCGTCGCCGGGGACCTCGGCCTCGTCACCGGCCTTCGGACCGCGATCCTCGCCGACTGGCGCAACCAGGCGCCGAAGCGCCTCCCCGCGCTGGACGAGCTCTGCCGTGAGCGGGCCGAACGCATGGGCGAGCTCCAGTTCCTCCTGGAACCCGACCTGAAGGAGGCCCGCGGCGGCCTCCGCGACGCCACCGCGCTGCGCGCCGTCGCCGCCTCCTGGGTCGCGGACGCGCCCCGCGAAGGACTCGCCGAGGCGCGCCGTACGCTCCTCGACGCCCGGGACGCCCTGCACCTCACCACCGGCCGGGCCACCGACCGCCTCGCCCTGCAGGAGCAGGACCAGGTCGCCGGGGCCCTCGGCCTCCTCGACGCCGACGCCCTGCTGCGCCACGTGTACGAGGCCGCCCGGACCGTCTCGTACGCCACCGACGTCACCTGGCGCGAGGTCAACCGCGTCCTGCGCGCCCGCTCCGTACGGCCACGGCTGCGGACGATCCTCGGCGGCGCCAAGGCCGCACCTGAACGCACCCCGCTCGCCGAGGGCGTCGTCGAGGCCGACGGCGAAGTCGTCCTCGCGCGCACCGCGCGCCCCGAACGCGACCCGGTGCTCACCCTCCGGGCCGCGGCCGCGGCGGCGGAGGCCGGGCTGCCGCTCTCCCGCCACCTCGTACGCCACCTGTCCACGGCGGCCCAGCCGCTGCCCGTGCCGTGGCCCGCCCAGGCACGCGAGGAGCTCGTCACCCTGCTGGGCGCCGGTGAGTCCACCGTCGGCGTCTGGGAAGCCCTCGAGGCGGAGGGCATCATCACCCGGCTGCTGCCCGACTGGGAACGGGTCCACTGCCGGCCGCAGCGCAACCCCGTCCACACCTGGACCGTCGACCGGCACCTCGTCGAGACAGCCGTCCGCGCCTCCCACCTCACCCGCCGCGTCGGCCGCCCCGACCTCCTGCTGATCGCCGCCCTGCTCCACGACATCGGCAAGGGCTGGCCGGGGGACCACTCCGTCGCGGGCGAGGTCATCGCCCGCGACATGGCCGCCCGCATCGGCTTCGACAAGCAGGACGTGGGCGTCGTCGCCACGCTCGTGCGGCACCACCTGCTGCTCGTCGAGACCGCCACCCGGCGCGACCTCGACGATCCCGCGACCGTCCGCTCCGTCGCCACCGCCGTGGGCAGCGCCTCCACCCTGGAACTCCTGCACGCGCTCACCGAGGCCGACGCACTGGCGACCGGCCCCGCCGCCTGGAGCTCCTGGCGCGCCTCCCTCGTCACCGATCTCGTCAAGCGCGTCGCCGCGCTCCTGGCCGGTGAGGAGCCCCCCGCACCGGAACCCCTCGCGCCCAGCGCCGAGCAGGAACGGCTCGCCGTCGAGGCCCTGCGGACGGGCGAGCCCGTCCTGTCCCTGCACACCCGGCCCGAACCGGCCCCCGAGGACGGCGGATCCGAACCCGTCGGTGTCGAACTCCTCATCGCGCTGCCCGACCGCCCCGGTGTCCTGCCCGCGGCGGCGGGGGTGCTCGCCCTGCACCGCCTCACCGTGCGCGCCGCCGACCTCCGCGCCGTCGAGCTCCCCACGGAGCTGGGCGAGACGGCCGACCTGCTGGTGCTCAGCTGGCGGGTCGCCGCCGAGTACGGCTCGCTTCCCCAGGCCACCCGGCTGCGGGCCGACCTCGTACGGGCCCTGGACGGTTCCCTGGACATCCGGGCCAGGCTCGCCGAGCGCGAGGCCGCCTATCCGCGGCGGCGCGGGGTGAAGGCCCCGCCACCCAGGGTGACCGTCCCCGCCGCGGGCTCACGCCTGGCCACGGTCATCGAGGTCCGCGCCCAGGACGCCCCGGGGCTGCTGCACCGGATCGGACGTGCGCTGGAACACTGCGCGGTGCGAGTCCGCAGCGCCCACGTGTCCACGCTCGGAGCGAACGCCGTGGACGCCTTCTACGTCACGGACGGCGACGGCCGGCCGCTCTCCCCGGAACGGGCCGCGGAGGTGGCCGGAGAGGTCGAGAAGGAGCTCGGCTGACCCCTCGCCCCAGGCCCGTTCGTCACGAGAATCGGGTGAGGGCTTTGCGTTCTCCGGGGTCCGGATACCCTGGAGGGCGACTGACCTGCCACGCCCCCGACCCTGAGGACCGACGAGCGCCGTGTTCGATACTCTCTCCGACCGCCTTAGCGCGACTTTCAAAAACCTCAGGGGCAAGGGCCGCTTGTCCGAGGCGGACATCGACGCCACGGCTCGCGAGATCCGTATCGCCCTGCTCGAGGCCGATGTCGCCCTCCCCGTCGTCCGCGCGTTCATCGCCAACATCAAGGAGCGCGCGCGGGGGAGCGAGGTCTCCCAGGCCCTGAACCCCGCCCAGCAGGTCGTCAAGATCGTCAACGAGGAGCTCGTCGGCATCCTCGGCGGCGAGACCCGGCGGCTCAGGTTCGCCAAGAACCCGCCCACCGTGATCATGCTGGCGGGTCTGCAGGGTGCCGGTAAGACCACCCTCGCCGGAAAGCTCGGTCTCTGGCTCAAGAGCCAGGGCCACTCCCCGCTGCTCGTCGCCTGCGACCTCCAGCGCCCCAACGCCGTCAACCAGCTGAGCGTCGTCGCCGACCGCGCGGGTGTCGCGGTCTACGCCCCGGAGCCCGGCAACGGCGTGGGCGACCCGGTCAAGGTCGCCAAGGACTCCATCGAGTTCGCCAAGTCCAAGGTCCACGACATCGTCATCGTCGACACCGCCGGACGCCTCGGCATCGACGAGGAGCTGATGCGGCAGGCCGCAGACATCCGCGACGCCGTCAGCCCCGACGAGATCCTCTTCGTCGTCGACGCGATGATCGGTCAGGACGCGGTCAACACCGCCGAGGCCTTCCGCGACGGCGTCGGCTTCGACGGCGTGGTGCTCTCCAAGCTCGACGGTGACGCCCGCGGTGGTGCCGCCCTGTCGATCGCCCACGTCACGGGCAAGCAGATCATGTTCGCGTCGAACGGTGAGAAGCTCGAGGACTTCGACGCCTTCCACCCCGACCGCATGGCGTCCCGCATCCTCGACATGGGTGACCTGCTCACCCTGATCGAGCAGGCGGAGAAGACCTTCAGCCAGGAAGAGGCCGCCAAAATGGCCTCCAAGCTGGCGTCGAGCAAGGGCAAGGACTTCACGCTCGACGACTTCCTGGCGCAGATGGAGCAGGTCAGGAAGATGGGCTCCATCTCCAAGCTGCTCGGAATGCTGCCCGGCATGGGGCAGATCAAGGACCAGATCGCGAACATCGACGAGCGCGACGTCGACCGCACGGCCGCGATCATCAAGTCGATGACCCCCAAGGAGCGCGCCGACGCGACGATCATCAACGGCTCGCGCCGGGCCCGTATCGCCAAGGGTTCCGGTGTCGAGGTCTCCGCCGTGAAGAACCTCGTGGAGCGGTTCTTCGAGGCCCGCAAGATGATGTCGAAGATGGCCCAGGGCGGCGGCATGCCCGGGATGCCGGGCATGCCCGGCATGGGTGGCGGCCCCGGCCGCCAGAAGAAGCAGGTCAAGCAGGCCAAGGGCAAGCGCAAGAGCGGCAACCCGATGAAGCGCAAGGCCGAGGAGCAGGCCGAGGCCGCACGTCGCGAGCAGGCGGCGCAGGGTGGCGCGTTCAACCTCCCCGCCCAGGAGGACAAGAACTTCGAGCTGCCGGACGAGTTCAAGAAGTTCATGGGCTGACCGGCCGGAGACACGAACGAAGGGGCGCCCCGCTCGGCGGGGCGCCCCTTCGTCATCCCGTCACGTCACGCACACCAGGTAGCGGAAGACGTTCGGCATCCACACCGTGCCGTCCGGCCGCAGATGCGGGTGCAGGGCCTCCGCGACCTCCTTCTCCACCTGGGTACGGTCCGTCGCCCGGACGGCCGTGTCGAAGAGCCCGGTCGACAGCAGGCCGCGCACCGCGCTGTCCACGTCCGCGTAGCCGAACGGGCAGGACACCCGGCCCGATCCGTCCGGCTTGAGCCCGGCCCGCGCGGCGACCTCTTCCAGGTCGTCCCGGAGCGTCGGCCGCCAGCCGTTCCCGGGGCGCGTGGCGCGCGCCGACTCCGTGAGCCGGGCCGCCACCCGCAGCACCGGAGCCGTGGCACACCGCTCGGGCGGCCCCCAGCCGGCCAGCACCACCGTGGATCCCCGCACGGCCAGCGGTACGGCGGACGCCAGGGCGGGCGCGAGCCCCTCCGAGTCGCCCGCCGCGCAGCCGATCGGCTGGAAGGCGGTCAGCAGGTTGTACGGGACCTCGCCGTCCTGAGCGGCGGCCGGAACGCTGTCGACGAGCCTCGCGCGCCGGTCCGGACCGCCAGGACCCGCGTCCTGTCCGGGATCGGAGGCGAGGCGCTCGCGGGCCAGCGCGAGCCGTTCGCGGTCGGTGTCGACGCCGGTGACGCGCGCCCCGCGCGAGGCCGCGATCAGCAGCGCCAGCCCGGAACCGCAGCCGAGGGAGAGCATCCGCGTACCGGCTCCGACTTCGAGGCGCTCGTACACCGCCTCGTAGAGCGGTGCCAGCATGCGCTCCTGGATCTCGGCCCAGTCGCGGGCACGGGTACCGGCGTCCACCGGGGCGGACGAATCCGCGTACCTGTGGTGCCGGACGAGCGTAGGTGTCATGGAATGCGCCCCAATCCGCCGTGAGGTCGGTCGTGCCCGAGTGAGGTCCCCCATGTCTATGTGCTGTGTGTGTGCGCCCACAGCCCCCGTATGTCAGAGAACTCCGCATCGGCGGTCCCGTCCAGGGGTCGGACGGGGTGGGATGGCAATGCTTGCGTGCTCCGGTCGTGCGCCCCCGGCGCCGCGTGGCGAGGGCGGGCGCCGGGAACAGCACGCCTGCTGCTCGCTTCCCCACAGTCTTACCCGACACACGGAGCGCAGCACGTCGAGCGCCCCGGCCGGGGCCGCGCCCGGTGTGCGGCCGCTGCTCCGTGCCGGGTAGGGTCGCCCGTCGGGCGCCCGTCCACGCCGGTGCGTACGCGTTGCTACGTACCACCTTGGTGCGAGCTGTGAGACTTCTCCGCTGATCTGCGCACCCGCCCTCGTCCGGACGCATCAAGGGCAACTGACTGGTACGTGCAAATTATTTGGGATGCCCCGGAATAGGAACACCGGAGCACTCAGGCTCGTTGTCACGACGTGAGCACGACACCACCTGTACTTGCCGCAGAGCTGGCACAGGCGTGGGCCGACATTCAGCGGTACCACCCCGAGCTGCCCGATCTTGCCGCGCCCGAGTCCCTGATCGGAGAGTCCTCGTCCGCCTGTGGCGCCGAGCTCTCCTTCGAACGGCTGCTTCATGAGGCAGTCCACGGCATCGCTGCCGCGAGAGGTGTCCGGGACACCTCTCGCGCCGGCCGCTACCACAACCGACGCTTCCTCGCGATCGCCGAGGAGCTGGGCCTCGATCATGCCGAGGAGCCCCACCCCAGCAGCGGATTCTCGCTGGTGACGCTCAATCCCGAGGCCAAACGCAGATACCGTCCGACGGCGGAGCGGCTGCAGCGTGCGCTCAAGGCGCACACCGTGGCCACCGCGGCGGACACCAAGCGCTCGTTCCGCGGCCCCGCGGCGCGGCACGGCTCGTCCGGGGGAGGGGTGCGGGTCAAGGCGGTCTGCGACTGCGGACGCAACGTCCGCGTCGTCCCCTCGGTCCTCGCCCAGGCCCCGATCGTCTGCGGCGGGTGCGGCAAGCCCTTCCGCATCCCGGAAGGAGCGGTCGCGGTGGGGTGACCCGATGTGGTGTGGCACAATGGCTAGCTGTACTCGACAGTCGCATAGGACCCCTCTCTCCTCCGGCTGACGCGTCCATCGGGCACCCGAGTACCGCAACCCCACGTGGCATCTTTTGTGCCCAACCACGTCAGAGACCAGGAGACACCACTTCCGTGGCAGTCAAGATCAAGCTGAAGCGTCTGGGCAAGATCCGTTCGCCTCACTACCGCATCGTCGTCGCCGACTCCCGTACCCGCCGTGACGGCCGGGCCATCGAGGAGATCGGCCTGTACCACCCGGTGCAGAACCCCTCGCGCATCGAGGTCAACGCAGAGCGCGCGCAGTACTGGCTGTCCGTCGGCGCCCAGCCGACCGAGGCCGTCCTCGCGATCCTGAAGCTCACCGGTGACTGGCAGGCCCACAAGGGCCTCCCGGCCCCCGCGCCGCTGCTGCAGCCGGAGCCCAAGGCTGACAAGCGCGCCCTGTTCGAGGCCCTGACCGCGGACGGCGACGAGGCCAAGGGTGAGGCCATCACCCAGAAGGCCAAGAAGTCGGACAAGAAGGCGGACGAGGCGGCCGACGCTGCCGCGTCCACCGAGTCGACCGAGGCCTGAGCATGCTCGAGGAGGCTCTTGAGCACCTCGTGAAGGGCATCGTCGACAACCCCGACGATGTGCAGGTCGCCTCGCGCGACCTGCGCCGTGGACGCGTGCTCGAGGTCCGGGTTCACCCCGAAGACCTCGGTAAGGTGATCGGCCGCAACGGCCGCACCGCGCGCGCCCTGCGTACCGTCGTGGGTGCCATCGGTGGCCGTGGAATCCGTGTCGACCTCGTCGATGTGGACCAGGTTCGCTGAAAGAGTTGAACACCGGCCGGGGCCGGGGAGGGCTTTCGAGCCGTCCCCGGCCTTTGTCGTCCGTACATTCCGCCTCCTCGGCAAGAGATCACCAGGAGAAGTAGCGTGCAGTTGGTAGTTGCGCGGATCGGTCGCGCCCACGGCATCAAGGGCGAGGTCACCGTCGAGGTGCGCACCGACGAGCCCGAGCTCCGGCTCGGCCCCGGGGCCGTGCTGGCCACGGAGCCCGCCGGCACAGGGCCGCTGACGATCGAGACCGGCCGGGTGCACAGCGGCCGGCTGCTGCTGCGGTTCGAGGGCGTGCGCGACCGTACGGGCGCCGAGGCGCTGCGCAACACGCTGCTGATCGCCGAGGTGGACCCGGAGGAACTCCCCGAGGACCCCGAGGAGTTCTACGACCACCAGCTGATGGACCTGGACGTCGTCCTCGCGGACGGCACGGAGATCGGCCGGATCACCGAGATCTCGCACCTGCCGTCCCAGGACCTGTTCATCGTGGAACGGCCGGACGGCAGCGAGGTGATGATCCCGTTCGTCGAGGAGATCGTCACCGAGATCGACCTGGAGGAGCAGCGGGCCGTCATCACCCCGCCGCCGGGTCTGATCGACGAGAGCGAGGCTGTGATCGCCTCCACGCGTGACGGCGAGAACGACGCCGTGACCGCCTCCACGCGGGATGACGCGAACGACGCCGCGACCGCCTCCGCGCATGACGGGGACGAGGCCGAGGGCGGCGCCGAGAAGGGAGAGGCGTGATGCGGCTCGACGTCGTCACGATCTTCCCCGAGTACCTCGAACCCCTGAACGTCTCGCTCGTCGGCAAGGCCCGCGCCCGCGGCCGTCTCGACGTGCACGTCCACGACCTCCGGGACTGGACCCACGACCGGCACAACACGGTGGACGACACCCCTTACGGCGGCGGCCCCGGCATGGTCATGAAGACCGAGCCCTGGGGCGAGGCGCTGGACGACGCGCTGGCCGGCGGGTACGAGGCCGGGGCGCACTCCCCGGTGCTCGTCGTGCCGACGCCCAGCGGCAGGCCCTTCACCCAGGAACTGGCCGTCGAGCTCTCGGAACGCCCGTGGCTGATCTTCACCCCGGCCCGCTACGAGGGCATCGACCGCCGGGTGATGGACGAGTACGCGACCCGCATACCGGTCGTCGAGGTGTCCATCGGGGACTACGTCCTGGCGGGCGGTGAAGCCGCGGTCCTGGTGATCACGGAGGCCGTCGCCAGACTGCTGCCCGGTGTGCTCGGCAACGCCGAGTCGCACCGCGACGACTCCTTCGCGCCCGGGGCCATGGCCGACCTGCTCGAGGGCCCGGTCTACACGAAGCCTCCGGAGTGGCGCGGACACGGCATTCCCGACGTGCTGCTCAGCGGTCACCACGGCCGGATCGCACGCTGGCGACGGGACGAGGCCTTCCGGCGTACCGCCCTCAACAGGCCGGATCTCATCGAGCGTTGCGAGGCGTCCGGCTTCGACAAGAAGGACCGCGAGATGCTCTCCATCCTCGGCTGGTCACCCGGGCCCGACGGACGATTTTGGCGCAGGCCCGAGGCCGTGGAACAATAGGTCCGCTGTACGTCCGGCGTGCGCCCCTGCCACAGGGGGAAAGACGCCCGCCCGGCGTGAACGGCATCCGAACTTCACTCTCTCCCGTCGATGACCTGTGGCATCGGCGAAGAAAGCAGACAACATGGCTTCCCTGCTCGATGGCGTCAACGCCGCCTCGCTCCGTACCGACCTCCCGGCGTTCCGCCCCGGTGACACCGTCAACGTCCACGTGCGCGTGATCGAGGGCAACCGCTCCCGTATCCAGCAGTTCAAGGGCGTCGTCATCCGCCGCCAGGGCTCGGGCGTCAGCGAGACCTTCACGGTCCGCAAGGTCTCCTTCAGCGTCGGCGTCGAGCGCACCTTCCCGGTGCACAGCCCGATCTTCGAGAAGATCGAGCTCGTCACCCGCGGTGACGTCCGCCGCGCCAAGCTGTACTTCCTCCGTGAGCTCCGCGGCAAGGCCGCGAAGATCAAGGAGAAGCGCGACCGCTGATTCACCTCCGGCGTCCACAGCGTGGCCCGATAGTATTCGGCCCTGATGGACACCGAAGCACAGCACATGGAGCGCGATCGCTCCTCCGGCCCCGCAGACGGGGCGGAGGAGGGGTCGCGCTCCACGCATGTCCCGGACCGTCCTGCCGCCTCGATGTCCTGGGGACGCACGGTCTTCCTGGGCATGCTCTGCACGGCCGCCCTGCTGCTCTTCAGCACCTTCGTGCTGCAGCCCTTCCTGATTCCCAGTGGGTCGATGCAGCCCACGCTGCGGGTCGGCGACCGGGTCCTCGTCAACAAGCTGGCGTACCGTTTCGGCTCGGAGCCCCGGCGCGGAGACGTGGTGGTCTTCGACGGCACCGGATCCTTCGTGCAGGAGACGGAGCCGAGGGAGAACGTCGTCGGCGCGCTGGTGCGCGGGGCCGCCGCGACCCTGGGGCTGGCCGAACCCGCCGGGTCCGACTTCGTGAAGCGGGTGGTGGGCGTGGGCGGCGACCGTGTGGTCTGCTGCGACGAGCGGGGGAGGCTCCAGGTGAACGGCGCTCCGGTGACCGAGGAGTATCTGCACCCGGGCGACCGTCCCTCGGAGGTGTCCTTCGACATCGTGGTGCCCGACGGCAGACTGTGGGTCATGGGCGACCACCGCAGCAACTCGCGGGACTCCCGCGACCACCTGGGAGAGCCGGGAGGCGGCATGGTCCCGGTCGAGCGCGTGATCGGGCGGGTCGACTGGCTCGGCTGGCCGCTCGGCAGGCTCGGTTCCCTGGAGGGCTCCGACGCCTTCACCGGCATACGGCCGGCGGACCATGGGTAACCGGGGGCGCAGGCCGGGAGAGCCGGACACGGGCCCGCCGCTGCCCACCGGATCGAGGCCGACCACGGGCCGTTCACTGCCCACGCGGGCGGAGCGCCGCAAGCTGGCCCGCAAGGTGAAGCGCCGCAGGCGCCGGTCCGCGATCAAGGAGATCCCCCTCCTCGTCCTGGTCGCGCTGCTGATAGCGCTGGTGCTCAAGACCTTCCTCGTCCAGGCCTTCGTGATCCCCTCGGGATCGATGGAGCAGACCATCCGGATCGGTGACCGGGTGCTGGTGGACAAGCTGACCCCGTGGTTCGGCTCCGAACCGCAGCGTGGCGACGTCGTCGTCTTCAAGGATCCGGGTGGCTGGCTCCAGCAGGAGAGCGGTGCCACCGAGGACCCGCCCGCCGGAGTCAAACAGGTCAAGGAGCTGCTGACCTTCATCGGGCTGCTGCCCTCCGAGGACGAGCAGGATCTGATCAAGCGCGTGGTGGCCGTCGGGGGCGACACCGTGAAGTGCTGCGGCACCGACGGCAGGATCACGGTCAACGGCGTCGCGCTCGACGAGCCCTACCTGAATCCCGGCGATGTGCCATCCACTCTCAAATTCGAGGTAAAGGTTCCCCAGGGCCGCATCTTCGTGATGGGTGACCACCGCTCCAATTCCGCGGACTCGCGATTCCACCTCGACAAACCGGGGAACGGCACGGTGTCGGAGGACGAGGTCGTCGGCCGTGCCGTGGTGATCGCCTGGCCGTTCGGGCATTGGCGCAGGCTGGAGGAGCCCGGAACCTACGCCTCCGTCCCCGGGGGGAGCGCCGGAGCGACGGCTGCGCCGGGCCCGTCGAATAGTGTGTCCTCCCAGGATCACAACGGAATGGTCCTGCTCCCGACCCCTGCGGAACTCCCGCTCGTTATGGGAGTGGTGGGCCTGCGCCGAATCGGGCGCGGGCGGTGGCACGGAGTGAGGAGTGGATGTGGGGGATTTGGCGGTCGGCGCACGATCCGGACACGACGAACCCGAGGACCGGCCTTCGAGCAACGGAGTCCCGGTGGAGTCGGAGAGTGACGGCGAGTCCCCGGACGGTGGCAGTACGGCGGTGAAGAAGCCGCGCTCCTTCTGGAAGGAGCTGCCGCTCCTCATCGGTATCGCGCTCATTCTCGCGCTGCTGATCAAGACGTTCCTGGTGCAGGCGTTCTCGATCCCCTCGGACTCCATGCAGAACACCCTGCAGCGAGGTGACCGGGTACTGGTCGACAAGCTGACGCCGTGGTTCGGCTCGGAGCCGGAGCGCGGCGAGGTCGTGGTCTTCCACGACCCGGGCGGCTGGCTGGAGGACACGGCGACGCCCGAGCCCAACGCGGTGCAGAAGTTCCTGAGCTTCATCGGGCTGATGCCGTCGGCCGAGGAGAAGGACCTGATCAAGAGGGTCATCGCGGTCGGCGGCGACACGGTCGAGTGCAAGAAGAACGGGCCGGTCACGGTCAACGGCAAGGCGCTGGACGACAAGTCGTTCATCTTCGCGGGCAACAGCGCCTGTGACGACGAGCCGTTCGGGCCGATCCATGTGCCCGAGGGCCGGATCTGGGTGATGGGCGACCACCGGCAGAATTCGCTGGACTCCCGCTACCACCAGGAGCTTCCCGGCCAGGGCACGGTGTCCACGGACGAGGTGGTCGGGCGGGCCGTCGTCGTGGCCTGGCCCGTCAACCGCTGGGCGACCCTCCCGGTGCCGAGCACGTTCGACCAGCCGGGGCTGAACGCGGCCGCCGCTGCCGCCGTGCCCGGAGCACTCGGTGTAGCCGGAGCGCTGCCCCTCGTGTTCTGGCGTCGCCGCAGGCTGACCCAGGGGCGTACCGCCGGGTAAGGTGCCCACTCGGTCAGCGATTGTCGATCTCCGATGGGGAGCGCTGGGATGAGTGGATCAGGACGTCATGACGGCCGCGGCCGGCTCGGCAACACGTTGTCGAACCTCGCCGTGGCCGTCGGCTGTGTGCTCTTCCTCGGCGGATTCGCCTGGGGAGCGGTGGTGTACAAGCCGTACACCGTGCCGACGGACTCGATGACACCGACGGTCGACGCCGGGGACCGGATCCTCGCGGAGCGGATAGACGGCGGTGACGTGCGGCGCGGTGACGTGGTCGTCTTCACCGATTCGGCGTGGGGCGACGTGCCCATGGTCAAGCGGGTCGTCGGTGTCGGCGGTGACAAGATCGCCTGCTGCGACAAGGACGGACGGCTCACCGTCAACGGCAAGGCCGTCGACGAACCGTATCTGCGGGTGGAGGGGGCCTCGTCGTTCGGCGCCGCGGCCGGCGCTCCGGCCTCTCCCCAGAAGTTCACGGCCGATGTGCCCGAGGGGCAGCTCTTCCTCCTCGGTGACGAGCGCAGCACCTCCATGGACTCCCGCGTCCATCTCGAGGACGCGGGGCACGGTTCGGTGCCGCGCAGCGCCGTCGAGGCGCGCGTGGACGCGGTCGCCTGGCCCATGAACGGCATGATCGGCCGGCCCGAGGCCTTCGCGTCCCTGCCCGGCGGCGTGTCGTCGGAAGGACCGCTGCCCCTGCAGGTGGGCGCCCTCGTCCTGGGCGTGGTGCTCATCCTGGGCGGAGCGGCCTACGGCCCGCTCGTGGCGCGGTCCGCGCGGGGGACCGAGCGGCCGAAGGCGTCCGCCGGTGCCCGCTGAGGCGCGCAGGGTCGCCCGCGTGGTGCTCCTGGACCCGGACGACCGGATCCTGCTGCTGCACGGCTTCGAACCCGAGGACCCGGCCGAGAGCTGGTGGTTCACCCCGGGCGGTGGCCTGGAGGGCGACGAGACGCGGGAGGAGGCCGCCCTGCGTGAGCTCGCCGAGGAGACCGGGATCACCGACGTCGCTCTCGGCCCGCTGCTGTGGACGAGGATCTGCTCCTTCCCGTTCGACGGGCGCCGCTGGGACCAGGACGAGTGGTACTTCCTGGCCCGCACGTCACATACCGCCACCGACCAGAGCGGCCTGACGGAGCTGGAGCTGCGCAGTGTCGCCGGTCTGAGGTGGTGGACCTCCGCCGAACTTCTGGCCACGCGTGAGACGGTGTATCCGACCAGGCTCGCCGGGCTGCTGCGCACGCTGCTCGACGAGGGTCCCCCGAGTGTTCCGCTGGTTCTCGCCCCCGAAATCGCCTAATCGGCCAGGGGTGCCTGGGGCTGACGCACAATAGGGGGACGCGCGGCTGAAGGGGAACATGCCATGAGTGCCGAGGACCTCGAGAAGTACGAGACCGAGATGGAGCTGAAGCTCTACCGGGAGTACCGCGATGTCGTCGGTCTGTTCAAATATGTGATCGAGACCGAACGGCGCTTCTACCTCACCAACGACTACGAGATGCAGGTGCACTCGGTCCAGGGCGAGGTCTTCTTCGAGGTTTCCATGGCGGACGCATGGGTCTGGGACATGTACAGGCCCGCTCGGTTCGTCAAGCAGGTCCGCGTCCTGACGTTCAAGGACGTGAACATCGAGGAGCTCAACAAGAGCGACCTCGAACTCCCGGGCAGCTGATTCCGGGCGTGCTCCCCGGCAACCCGGTTCACTCGTCCGAGTGGCCGGGTTGTCCACAAAGGACTGGTTGTCCACCAAGATCCAATGGATCGGGCGGGGCGCGTCACAGTCGGTGCCGGAGGTGGTGCCGAAATGAACGCACGGGGGGCACTCGGGCGGTACGGCGAGGATCTGGCGGCGCGGCTGCTGGCCGACGCCGGCATGATCGTCCTGGAGCGCAACTGGCGGTGTCGCGCAGGAGAGATCGACATCGTCGCCAGGGACGGCGCGGCGGTGGTCGTCTGTGAGGTGAAGGCCCGCAGGGCGGGCTCCTTCCAGCATCCGATGGAGGCCGTTACACCGGCCAAGGCGGACCGGCTGCGCAGACTCGCGGAGATCTGGCTCGACCGGCACGGCGGGCCGCCGCCGGGCGGGGTCCGGATCGATCTGATCGGTGTGATCCTGCCCAGGCGGGGCGCCCCGGTCGCCGAGCACGTGCGGGGCGTGGCCTGATGGGGTTCGCACGGGCCTGCTCGGTGGCTCTGGTCGGCGTCGAGGGTGTGGTGGTGGAGGTCCAGGCCGACCTGGAACCGGGCGTGGCGGCGTTCACGCTGGTCGGTCTGCCGGACAAGAGCCTGGTGGAGAGCCGGGACAGAGTCAGGGCCGCGGTCGTCAACTCCGGGGCCGAGTGGCCGCAGAAGAAGCTCACGGTGGGCCTGTCACCCGCCTCCGTACCCAAGAGCGGGTCGGGTTTCGACCTCGCCGTCGCGTGTGCGGTGCTCGGCGCCGCGGAGCGGATCGATCCGGCAGCCATCGCCGACGTGGTGATGATCGGGGAGCTCGGTCTGGACGGCCGGGTCCGCCCGGTGCGCGGGGTGCTGCCGGCGGTGCTCGCGGCGGCGGAAGCGGGGTACCGGCAGGTCGTCGTCCCGGAGCAGACCGCCGGGGAGGCCGCTCTCGTACCGGGCGTCTCCGTCCTCGGCGTCCGGAGTCTGCGCCAGCTGATCGCCGTCCTCGGCGACGAGCCCGTACCCGACGAGCCGGCCGCCGACCGGGGCCGCCCCGACACGATGCTGGCCGGGCTGATGGTGCCCGGAGCGGGTCTCGGCACGGGGCTGGCCCGGTCGTCGGCCGAAGGCGCCGAGCAGCACCGGCCCGATCTGGCCGATGTCGCGGGCCAGGGCCGGGCACGCAAGGCCCTGGAGGTCGCGGCGGCAGGGGGGCACCACCTCCTGCTCACCGGGCCGCCCGGCGCGGGGAAGACCATGCTGGCCGAGCGGCTCACGGCGATCCTGCCGCCGCTGTCCCGGCAGGAATCCCTCGAAGTGACGGCGGTGCACTCGGTCGCGGGCATCCTCCCGCCGGGTGAACCTCTGGTCAGCAGGGCGCCCTACTGCGCGCCGCACCACTCGGCGACGATGCAGTCGCTCGTCGGCGGGGGGAACGGCCTGCCGCGGCCGGGAGCGGTGTCCCTGGCGCACCGGGGAGTGCTCTTCCTCGACGAGGCGCCCGAGTTCTCAGGCCGGGCTCTCGACGCGCTGCGCCAGCCCCTGGAATCCGGGCACGTGGTGGTCGCACGGGCGGCCGGGGTCGTCAGGCTGCCCGCGCGCTTCCTGTTGCTCCTGGCCGCGAACCCGTGCCCCTGCGGCAGACACACCCTGGCCGGTGCGGGATGCGAATGCCCGCCCTCCGCGGTCCGCCGCTACCAGGCGCGGCTGTCGGGCCCGTTGCTGGACCGGGTGGATCTGCGCGTCGAGGTCGAGCCGGTCGGAAGGGCCGATCTGATGGGGCACGGGGGCCGGGGCGAGTCCTCCGCCGAGGTCGCCGTCCGCGTGCGGGAGGCGAGGGAGCGCGCGGCCGAGCGGCTCGCGGGCACCCCCTGGGCCACCAACAGCGAGGTGCCGGGACACGAGCTGAGGACGAGGCTGGTCGCGGCGCCCGGCGCCCTGATGGCGGCCGAGCGCGACATGGAGCGGGGCGTCCTCACGGCGCGCGGCCTCGACCGGGTCCTGCGCGTGGCGTGGACCGTGGCGGATCTGCGGGCCGCGGACCGTCCGGACGCCTCGGACGTCGCGGTGGCGCTGGAGCTGCGGACGGGCATCCAGCGTGGGGTTCCGGTGCGGGCGGGTGCCCGGTGAGTGCTCCGCCCGCCGACGACGGGCGGGAGCGGTCGGCGCGTGCCGCCCTGACGCGTGTGTTCGAGCCGGGGGACGAGCGAGGTGGCCGCTGGATCCGCGAGATCGGGCCCGTCGAGCTGATGCGGCGTCTCGCCGGTCCGGACGGACCGGCGCAGGAGCTCGCGGGGATGACGGCGGCCCGGCTCGCCGGGTACCGGCTACGGGCGTCGAGCGCCGACCCGGTGAGGGACCTGGCCGATGCGGCGGCGATCGGCGGGCGGTTCGTCTGCCCCGGTGACCGGGAGTGGCCGAGCCAGCTCGACGACCTGGGTGACGCGCGGCCGATCGGGCTCTGGGTGCGCGGCAGGTCCGACCTCCGCCTCTGGGCGCTGCGCTCGGTCGCCCTGGTCGGTGCCCGGGCCTGCACGTCCTACGGGGCGCACATGGCGGCGACGCTCGCCGCGGGGCTCGCCGAGCGGGGCTGGGTGGTCGTCTCCGGCGCGGCGTTCGGGGTCGACGGCGCCGCCCACCGCGGGGCGCTGGCCGCGGGCGGGGCGACGATGGCGGTGCTGGCCTGCGGTGTTGACGTGGCCTATCCCCGGGGACATGCCGAACTGATCGGGCGGATCGTGGAGCAGGGCATGGTCATGGGCGAGCTGCCGCCCTCGGAGCATCCGACGCGCAGCAGATTCATCCTCCGTAACAGGGTGATCGCGGCACTCACGCGAGGCACAGTGGTGGTGGAGGCCGAATACCGCAGCGGCTCGCTGGTCACGGCGAGGAACGCGCAGCGCCTGGGCCGTTTCACCATGGGCGTGCCTGGCCCCGCCACCAGCGGCCTCTCGGCCGGGGTCCATGAACTCCTGCGCGGCGAGGGCGTCCTGGTCACCGACGCCGCCGAAATCTCCGAGCTGGTGGGGGAGATCGGTGACCTCGCACCGGCCAGGAACGGCCCGGTCCTGCCCCGGGACCTGCTCGACGCCGCCTCCGCGAGGGTCCTGGAGGCGCTGCCGGGAACGGGTTCCATGGGAGGGCGTGACGTGGCCCGGAGCGCCGGCGCGTCGACGGACGAAACCCTCGGGCGCTTGTACGAACTGCACTCTCTGGGGTTCGTCGAACGCGAGGGCGACGGATGGCGGTTGACGCCGGGACGGACACGCAATGGAAACGCGCGGCGAGGCGGTACTTGACCCGGAGCATTCGGGTGAAAAGGTGATGCCGGTGGCCTCGGCAGTACCCTGCCGGGGCCTCAGGGGGCGGTGCGAGCGGCGACGGCCCCGGCCGTCGGCCCTGTCCGGCGACGGGGGAACGGCGAGGGATTTGCAACGGAATCACACCGCACGGTTCCCTTGTCCTGCGCGCACCGCAACACCACAGTCACGCTACGCTCACAAGGAATCCGCCCCAGAGACACGTCCCAGCACTTCACATCAGAACGGCTCAAGGCACCACATGCCCCAGCACACCTCCGGGTCTGACCGTGCGGCAGTACCACCGGCTGCGCGTGGCACTGTGCGCCCTCCCGCCCCCTCCTCCCTCGACGAGTTGTGGCGTTCGTACAAGACCACCGGCGACGAGCGGCTGCGGGAGCAGCTGATCCTGCACTACTCACCCCTGGTGAAGTACGTCGCCGGCCGGGTCAGTGTGGGGCTGCCTTCCAATGTGGAGCAGGCGGACTTCGTCTCGTCCGGGGTCTTCGGGCTGATCGACGCCATCGAGAAGTTCGACATCGAGCGGGCCATCAAGTTCGAGACCTACGCGATCACGAGGATCCGGGGCGCGATGATCGACGAACTGCGCGCCCTGGACTGGATCCCCCGGTCCGTACGGCAGAAGGCGCGCAACGTCGAACGCGCCTACGCCACGCTGGAGGCCCAGCTGCGGCGTACGCCCTCCGAGGCCGAGGTCGCTGCGGAGATGGGCGTCGCTCTGGAGGAACTGCACGCTGTTTTCAGCCAGTTGTCGCTCGCCAATGTGGTGGCGCTGGAGGAGCTGCTGCATGTCGGAGGCGAGGGTGGCGACCGGCTGAGCCTGATGGACACGCTGGAGGACACCGCGGCCGACAATCCGGTCGAGGTCGCCGAGGACCGCGAGCTCAGACGCCTGCTCGCCCGCGCCATCAACACGCTCCCCGAGCGGGAGAAGACCGTGGTCACCCTCTACTACTACGAAGGCCTCACCCTCGCCGAGATCGGCAACGTCCTCGGAGTCACCGAGAGCAGGGTGAGCCAGATCCACACCAAGTCCGTGCTGCAGCTCCGGGCGAAACTGGCCGACGCCGGGCGCTGAGCCGGAGGCGCTCCGGCCATCCGGCCACGGATGCGGACCCCCCTTCGAAGTGGCCCCGCCGTAGAGTGGACGGGTGCCCAGGATTCGAGCGGCCTCCGTGGCCGAGCACCGGACCATGCAGCGCGGCGCCCTCCTGGACGCCGCGCGCTCCTTGCTGTCCGAGGGCGGTACGGAGGCGCTGACCTTCCCCGCCCTCGCCGAGCGCACCGGCCTCGCCAGGTCCTCCGTCTACGAGTACTTCCGCTCCCGTGCGGCGGTGGTCGAGGAGCTCTGCGCCGTCGACTTCCCCGTCTGGGCCGCCGAGGTCGAGAACGCGATGGAACGCGCCGGTACGCCCGAGGCGAAGATCGAGGCCTATGTGCGCAGGCAGCTCGACCTGGTCGGGGACCGGCGCCACCGCGCGGTCGTGGCGATCTCGGCGAGCGAACTGGACGCGGGAGCGCGGGAGAAGATCCGCGCCGCGCACGGCGGGCTGATCGCCATGATCGTCGAGGCGCTCGCCGATCTGGGCCACACCGAACCGAGGCTCGCGGCCATGCTGCTGCAGGGCTCCGTGGACGCTGCTGTGCGCAGGATCGAGCTGGGTGCCGCGGAGGAACCCGGCATCGTCGCGGACACGGCCGTCGCCATGGTGCTGCGCGGAGTCCGGGGCTGAGCTCCTCCCCAGGCGTGCCGAGCGGGCCCGGGGGCCTGGCCGGGGTAGGGCACGCCGAACACCGGCAGCAGCCGGGAAGGCCCCCGCCGGAGCAGCGACGGAGGAAGCAGCGACAGGGGATCCAGGTAGACGTCGGCCCGCCGCAGTCCCCAGTGCAGGCACCCTGAGGCGCAGTGGGACGGCTCCGGCCCGACCACCCCCACCACCTCCCCCGCGGACACCTCGTCGCCCGCGGCGACCCGTGCCCGTACCGGCTCGTAGGTGAAGCGGAGCGGGGGCTCGCCGCTCCGCGCCACGTCGACGGAGACCACTCCGCGCCCCGCCACCGGCCCCGCGAAGGCGACCCGGCCCGAGGCGGCCGCCAGCACCGGGGTGCCCGGCGGGGCCGCCAGGTCGACCCCGCGGTGACCGGGCCCATAAGGGCCCGCGGGCGGCTCCCAGCCCCGCACGACAAGGGGCCGGCCGGCGAGCGGCCAGACCCGGCTGTCTCCCGGCGGTGTTCCCGTCGAGGCTCTGGCGGTGGCCTGCCCCAGCAGGACCGCGAGGAGCGCGGCCAGCAGGACGGAGAGGAGCGCGGCCGAAGACGCGGCGGCGGGCGGGGCCGGTGGCCGGGCCGCCCGTGGCGCGGGCGGAGCCGGCCGCGGAGGCGTCGGCGCGCAGGGTGATACGTCGGACGCGCAGGGCGACACGTCGGGTGGCGGTGGCACGCCGGGCGCGGGCGGCGCCGCCGGAAGGGCGGCGCGGGTCCGGCCGACGGTCGTTCCTGGTGAGCGGCACATGCCGGAAACGATCTCCCGGACGCCCGTTCCGCGGGGATCATGGCCCGGATCTGTGGACGGCCGACGGGTTGTGGACATCGCCGTCACCCGGCACCCGGCGGGTCCCGTACACTTCTTCTGGCGATCCGGGTCACCGGGTCGACTTCGCACGCCCCTCCACCTCCCTCTCTGCGGACGGTGGCCGCGCCTCTCGGTCCCTTGTGGCACGGCGCGTCGGGGCGTCAGGCGCGACAGCAATCCTGCGGTCGCGACAACCGAGTACCTCAAGGAGTACGGCCATGGCCGTCGTCACGATGCGGGAGCTGCTGGAAAGCGGCGTCCACTTCGGTCACCAGACCCGTCGCTGGAACCCGAAGATGAAGCGCTTCATCTTCACCGAGCGCAACGGCATCTACATCATCGACCTGCTCCAGTCGCTGTCGTACATCGACCGCGCCTACGAGTTCGTCAAGGAGACCGTCGCGCACGGCGGCTCCATCATGTTCGTGGGTACGAAGAAGCAGGCCCAGGAGGCCATCGCCGAGCAGGCGACGCGCGTCGGCATGCCGTACGTCAACCAGCGTTGGCTCGGTGGCATGCTCACCAACTTCTCCACCGTCTACAAGCGCCTTCAGCGTCTGAAGGAGCTCGAGCTCATCGACTTCGAGGACGTGGCCGCCTCCGGCCTCACCAAGAAGGAGCTCCTGGTCCTCTCCCGCGAGAAGGCCAAGCTGGAGAAGACCCTCGGTGGTATCCGCGAGATGCAGAAGGTGCCGAGCGCCGTCTGGATCGTCGACACCAAGAAGGAGCACATCGCCGTCGGTGAGGCGCGCAAGCTCCACATCCCGGTCGTCGCGATCCTCGACACCAACTGCGACCCCGACGAGGTCGACTACAAGATCCCGGGCAACGACGACGCGATCCGCTCCGTCACCCTGCTCACCCGCGTGATCGCCGACGCCGTCGCCGAGGGCCTCATCGCCCGCTCCGGTGCCGCGACCGGTGACTCGAAGCCGGGCGAGAAGGCCGCCGGCGAGCCCCTCGCCGAGTGGGAGCGTGACCTGCTCACGGGCGAGAAGAAGGACGACGCCGAGGTCCAGTCCTCCGCCGAGACCGAGAAGGCCGCCGACGCCGAGCCGGCCGCCGCCGCCGCCGACGAGCAGGCTGCCGAGCAGGCCGAGGCCCCCGCCGCTGCCGAGGCCCCCGCGGCCGAGGCGCCGGCCGCGGACGCCGAGCAGGCCTGACACCCGTCAGTCACGGCTGAATGACGGCGGGGACGGTGCTCTGGCACCGCCCCCGCCGTTCACCCGTAGATCTTTCAGACTTCGAGAGAGAAACAGACTCATGGCGAACTACACCGCCGCTGACGTCAAGAAGCTCCGCGAGCTCACCGGCGCCGGCATGATGGACTGCAAGAAGGCGCTCGACGAGGCCGACGGCAACGTCGACGGTGCTGTCGAGGCGCTCCGCATCAAGGGCCAGAAGGGCGTCGCCAAGCGCGAGGGCCGTTCCGCCGAGAACGGTGCCGTCGTCTCCCTCGTCTCCGAGGACAAGACGTCCGGCGTCCTGCTCGAGCTGAAGTGCGAGACCGACTTCGTCGCCAAGGGTGACAAGTTCCAGGCCGTCGCCAACACGCTCGCCGCCCACGTCGCAGCGACCTCTCCGGCCGACATCGAGGCGCTCCTGGCCTCGGAGATCGAGCCCGGCAAGACCGTTCAGGCGTTCGTGGACGAGGCCAACGCCAACCTCGGCGAGAAGATCGTCCTGGACCGCTTCGCGCAGTTCGACGGTGCGTACGTCTCCGTGTACATGCACCGCACGATGCCCGACCTCCCGCCGCAGATCGGCGTCATGGTCGAGCTGGACAAGGCCGACGCCGAGCTGGCCAAGGGCCTCGCGCAGCACATCGCCGCCTTCGCGCCGAAGTACCTGTCCCGCGAGGACGTCCCCGCCGAGATCGTCGAGGCCGAGCGCCGCGTCGCCGAGGAGACCACGCGCGCCGAGGGCAAGCCCGAGGCCGCGCTCCCGAAGATCGTCGAGGGTCGCGTCAACGGCTTCTTCAAGGAGGCCACCCTCCTCGGACAGCCCTACGCGCTGGACAACAAGAAGTCCGTCCAGAAGGTCCTGGACGAGGCCGGTGCCACCCTGAAGCGCTTCTCGCGCATCAAGGTCGGCATCTGAGTCCGTCCGCGAACAACGGTGGACCCGATATAGGGTCTGGTGCAGTCGACGGCCGCACTCATGCCGGACGACCGCAGATCTGACGAGGAGGCCATTGCCGCTGAGGGACACCAGACCCACCGGCAATGGCCTTCTTCGTATGTGCACGAGGAGAATTTCCATGGACAAGGGCGCGGACGCCACCCAGGCCGACCACAAGCGCGACGACAAGGTTTCCGGGCGCTTCATGCTGAAGCTCTCCGGTGAGGCATTCGCCGGCGGCGGCGGCCTCGGCGTCGACCCCGACGTCGTGCACACCATCGCCCGCGAGATCGCGGCCGTCGTACGCGACGGCGCGGAGATCGCGGTGGTCATCGGAGGAGGCAACTTCTTCCGTGGTGCCGAGCTCCAGCAGCGCGGTATGGACCGGGCCCGGTCCGACTACATGGGCATGCTCGGCACGGTCATGAACTGCCTGGCGCTCCAGGACTTCCTGGAGAAGGAGGGCATCGACTCGCGCGTCCAGACCGCCATCACCATGGGTCAGGTCGCCGAGCCGTACATCCCGCTCCGCGCCGTGCGGCACCTGGAGAAGGGGCGCGTCGTCATCTTCGGCGCCGGCATGGGCATGCCGTACTTCTCCACCGACACCACGGCCGCCCAGCGCGCCCTGGAGATCGATGCCGAGGCACTGCTCATGGGCAAGAACGGGGTCGACGGGGTCTACGACTCCGACCCCAAGGCCAACCCCGACGCGGTGAAGTTCGACGCACTGGAGTACGGCGAGGTGATCACCCGTAATCTCAAGATCGCCGACGCCACCGCCATCACGCTCTGCCGCGACAACCAGCTCCCGATCCTGGTCTTCGAACTGACGACGGAGGGCAATATCGCCCGCGCGGTCAAGGGTGAGAAGATCGGCACGCTCGTGAGTGACCGGAGCACCCGGGCCTGACGGCCCGAACGATGGACAACGGCCTGCCGGTCGGACACCGTGCAGGTGAGGACGCGACGCAGGAACCGCAGGACCCGACGATGCCGGGTCCGCTCAAGACACGCAGGAGCACGTGGTGATCGAAGAAATCCTCCTCGAGGCCGAGGAGAAGATGGAGAAGGCCGTCGTCGTCGCGAAGGAGGACTTCGCCGCGATCCGCACCGGCCGTGCGCACCCGGCGATGTTCAACAAGATCGTCGCCGACTACTACGGCGCACTGACCCCGATCAACCAGCTCGCCTCGTTCTCGGTCCCCGAGCCGCGGATGGCCGTCGTGACCCCGTTCGACAAGACGGCGCTGCGCAACATCGAGCAGGCGATCCGTGACTCCGACCTCGGCGTCAACCCGAGCAACGACGGCAACATCATCCGTGTGACGTTCCCGGAGCTCACGCAGGACCGCCGCAAGGAGTACATCAAGGTCGCCAAGACCAAGGCCGAGGACTCCAAGATCTCGATCCGCTCCATCCGCCGCAAGGCCAAGGAGTCGCTCGACAAGCTCGTCAAGGACAAGGAGTCCGGCGAGGACGAGGTCCGCCGCGCGGAGAAGGAGCTCGACGACACCACCGCGAAGTACGTCGCGCAGGTGGACGAGCTGCTCAAGCACAAGGAAGCCGAGCTGCTCGAAGTCTGATGAACGACTCTTCCTGGGGCGCCCCGCAGGGAGCCGGATACTGGAGCGCGCCCGAGATGGGGGCCGCTCCGGCGGGTCCTGCATACGATGTGCACGGCGCCCAGCAGACTCGGCCCATGCCCATCGTGCCGGACGTTCCCGACGCAGGTAGAGACGCTGACGACCGCGACGACCGGAACGGGGACGCCGCGCGCGTCAGCGGCCCCCTGTTCCGTGACGAGAAGCCGCAGGAGCCCATGCCCACCCCGCCGCCGTCCCCTCCGCAGAAGAAGCGTGCGGGGCGTGATCTGCGTGCCGCCATAGGGGTCGGCGTCGGTCTCGGTGCCCTCGTCGTCGGCTCGCTCTTCATCGTGAAGGCCGTCTTCGTCGGCGTGGTCGTGCTGGCGGTCGTGGTCGGTCTCTGGGAGCTCACCTCCCGCCTCAAGGAGCGCAAGGGCATCAACGCTCCTCTCGTGCCGCTCGCCGTCGGCGGCGCCGCGATGGTGGTCGCCGGTTATGTGCGGGAGGCGGAGGGCGCCTGGGTCGCCATGGCGCTCACTGCCCTCGCCGTGCTCGTCTGGCGGATGACGGAGCCGCCCGAGGGCTACCTCAAGGACGTCACGGCCGGTGTTTTCGCCGTGTTCTACGTGCCCTTCCTGGCGACGTTCGTCGCCATGATGCTCACCGCGGACGACGGTGCGTGGCGCGTCCTGACGTTCCTCCTCCTCACCGTGGTCAGCGACACCGGCGCGTACGCAGTGGGCTGGCGCTTCGGCACGCACAAGCTGGCCCCCCGTATCAGCCCCGGGAAGACCCGCGAGGGCCTGTTCGGTGCGGTCGGTTTCGCCATGGTGGCCGGCGCCCTGTGCATGGAGTTCCTGATCGACGACGGGACCTGGTGGCAGGGCCTGCTGATGGGCCTCGCGGTCGCAGCCAGCGCCACGCTGGGCGACCTGGGCGAGTCCATGATCAAGCGGGATCTGGGCATCAAGGACATGGGCACGCTGCTTCCCGGTCACGGCGGCATCATGGACCGGCTCGACTCGCTCCTGCCGAGCGCGCCGGTCGTGTGGCTGCTGCTAGTGCTGTTCGTCGGATCCGGCTGAGGCCCTCGGTTCCGCGTCGCGTTCTCACGAAGGGCCCGCCGTCCACGGCGGGCCCTTTCGCATGCGCCGGTTCGAGTCGCTGCACGCGAGCCTTTCGCCGGGTCGGCCGATGCGGATGCCCACGCCGATGCGGATGCCGACCCGAGACCGTCTCGGGCGGGCATCCTCTGCATGCGGCACGGTCGGCCCCGGCTCACAGACGCACGTACGCATATTCGAATTCAGCTCCCTCTCAGGCGGCCGATCGCACGGCCTGCCGCCGTGCGATCGGTCACGGTCGCCGTGGTCCGCCGGGCCGTCCCAGGGCCGCCCACGTCGGCCGATGCCGACCGTGGGGACTCGGCGGCGCCGGCGGAGGTCCCAAGGACCACGGCGTGTCTGTAACACTGGAGGAACCATGCCTAAGCCCGGAGAACTCACTTTCGTCGCGCCCCGTGGAGCCAAGCGGCCGCCGCGGCACCTCGCCGACCTCACGCCCGACGAGCGCAAGGAAGCAGTCGCCGCGACCGGCGAGAAGCCCTTCCGCGCCAAGCAGCTGTCGCAGCACTACTTCACGCGGTTCGCGCACGACCCGGCGGAGTGGACCAACATCCCGGCCGCCGCGCGCGACAAGCTGGCGGAGGCGATGTTCCCGGACCTGATGTCGGTCATGCGCCACATCAGCTGTGACGACGACACCACCCGCAAGACGCTGTGGAAGCTGCACGACGGCACGCTCGTCGAGTCCGTCCTCATGCGGTATCCGGACCGGGTGACCATGTGCATCTCGTCCCAGGCGGGCTGCGGGATGAACTGTCCGTTCTGCGCCACCGGCCAGGCCGGGCTCGACCGCAACCTGTCGACGGCCGAGATCGTGCACCAGATCGTGGACGGCATGCGGGCGCTGCGCGACGGCGAGGTCCCGGGCGGGCCGGCACGGCTGTCGAACATCGTCTTCATGGGCATGGGCGAGCCGCTGGCCAACTACAAGCGTGTGGTCGGGGCGATCCGCAGGCTGACCGACCCGGAGCCGGACGGCCTGGGGCTCTCGCAGCGCGGGATCACCGTCTCCACGGTGGGCCTGGTGCCGGCGATGCTGCGCTTCGCCGACGAGGGCTTCAAGTGCCGCCTCGCGGTCTCGCTGCACGCTCCGGACGACGAGCTGCGCGACACCCTCGTGCCCGTGAACACCCGCTGGAAGGTCCGCGAGGTCCTGGACGCCGCGTGGGAGTACGCCGAGAAGTCGGGCCGCCGCATCTCCATCGAGTACGCGCTGATCCGCGACATCAACGACCAGGCGTGGCGGGGCGACCGGCTGGGCCGGCTGCTCAAGGGCAAGCGGGTGCACGTCAACCTCATCCCGCTGAACCCGACCCCGGGCTCCAAGTGGACCGCTTCGCGGCCCGAGGACGAGAAGGCGTTCGTCGAGGCGATCGCCGCCCATGGCGTGCCGGTCACGGTCCGGGACACCCGCGGCCAGGAGATCGACGGAGCGTGCGGGCAGCTGGCGGCCTCCGAGCGCTGAGGCGGTTGCGGGGGACCGGCCCGAACCGGCCGGTCCGGCGTGATCCGGCCGGTGTAGCCTGGCCCCCGAAATCAACTTCATATTCCGGCAGGGGAGCGCCACAGCGCTGAGAGTGCGGCACCGAGGACAGGTCGGCCGCAGACCCTCTGAACCTCGCCCGGGTCATTCCGGGTAGGAAGTTCGGACCTTACTCAAGCTGTTGCGCCCTGCCCGCTGAACGAGCGGGCGGGGCCGCGTCTCTTCCTGGTCACCTCCAGGAGGAATCACATGAACACCACCACGAAGTACGCGGCGACGGCGCTGGCCGCCGTGCTCGGAGTCACCGTGCTCGCGGGCTGCGGCGGTTCCGACGACAAGGCCTCCGGTGACACGGGGGCCGGCTCCAGGACCGTCACGCTCGTCAGCCACGACTCGTTCAACGCCTCGGACGCCGTCCTGAAGGCGTTCACGAAGGAGACCGGCTACAAGGTCAAGGTGCTCAAGAGCGGTGATGCCGGAGCCGCGCTCAACCAGGAGATCCTGACCAAGGGATCCCCCCGCGGCGACGTGTTCTTCGGCGTCGACAACACCCTGCTCTCCCGCGCCCTGGACAACGGCCTGTTCACGCCGTACGAGGCGAAGGGTCTCGACCGTGTCGCGGCCGACGCCCAGCTCGACGCGGACCGCCACCGGGTCACGCCCGTCGACACCGGCGACATCTGCGTCAACTACGACAAGAAGTACTTCGCCGAGAAGAAGCTCGACCCGCCGAAGTCCTTCGACGACCTCCTGAAGCCCGCGTACAAGAACCTCCTCGTCACCGAGAACGCCGCGACCTCCTCGCCCGGCCTCGGCTTCCTCCTCGGCACCGTCGCCACCTACGGCGAGACCGGCTACCAGGACTACTGGAAGAAGCTGAAGGACAACGGGGTCAAGACCGTCGACGGCTGGGAGCAGGCCTACAACGACGAGTTCTCCGGTTCGGCCGGGGGCAGGAAGGCCGGCGCGGACCGGCCGCTCGTCGTCTCGTACGCCTCCAGCCCGCCCGTCGAGGTGCTGTACGCCGATCCGCAGCCCACCGAGGCCCCGACCGGGGTCGCCACCGGTACCTGCTTCCGTCAGACCGAGTTCGCGGGCCTTCTGGACGGTGCGAAGAACGAGGCGGGCGGCAAGGCCCTGCTGGACTTCCTGATCAGCAGGCCGTTCCAGGAGGACATGCCGCTGAACATGTTCGTGAACCCGGTTGCCGAGGACGCGAAGCTGCCGGAGCTCTTCACGAAGTTCGGCGCGACCGTCGACAAGCCGACGACGGTGGCCCCGGAGAAGATCGCCAAGAACCGTGAGCAGTGGGTCCAGTCATGGTCCTCGCTCGTCGTGAAGTAGCCGCGCGGCACGCGCGCGGGGGGAACGCGGTGCGGCTCGGTCTGATGGCCGTGCCCGTCGCGTTCTTCGCGCTGTTCTTCGCCTACCCGGTCGTCGCGATCGTCGGCCGGGGGCTGAAGGCCGAGGGGGACTGGCAGTTCGGCCGGATCGGCACGGTACTGAGCCGGCCGGACATCCTGGACGTCCTCTGGTTCACGACCTGGCAGGCCCTCGCCTCCACCGCGCTCACCCTCCTGATCGCGCTGCCCGGCGCGTATGTCTTCGCCCGCTTCGACTTCCCGGGCAAACAGCTGCTGCGGGCCGTGGTGACCGTGCCGTTCGTCCTTCCCACGGTCGTGGTGGGCACGGCGTTCCTCGCCCTGCTGGGACGCGGCGGGTTCCTCGACGAGCTCTGGGGTGTCCGGCTCGACACCACCGTGTGGGCGATCCTGCTCGCCCACGTGTTCTTCAACTACGCGGTCGTCGTGCGGACCGTGGGCGGCCTGTGGTCACAGCTCGACCCCCGCCAGGAGGAGGCCGCCCGGGTGCTCGGGGCCGGCCGCTTCGCCGCCTGGCGGCGGGTGACCCTGCCCGCACTGGCCCCGGCCGTGGCCGCCGCGGCGCTGATGGTCTTCCTCTTCACGTTCACCTCCTTCGGAGTCGTCCAGATCCTCGGCGGTCCGGCCTACTCCACGCTGGAGGTGGAGATCTACCGGCAGACCGCGCAGCTGCTGGACCTGCCGACAGCCGCAGTGCTGACCCTGGTGCAGTTCGCCGCGGTGGGCGGGATCCTGGCCGTGCACGCGTGGACCGTACGGCGCAGGGAGACCGCCCTGAGACTGGTCGACCCTGCGCAGACCGCCCGGCCGCCCCGGGGGGCCGGCCAGCGAACGCTGCTCGGCGGCGTACTGCTGACGGTTCTCCTGCTCATCCTGCTGCCGCTCGGCGTGCTGGTGGAGCGTTCCTTCGACACCTCGGGCGGCTACGGCTTCGCCTTCTACCGCGCGCTGCAGTCCGCCGACGCCAACGGCTCCACCTTCCTGGTGCCGCCGCTCGACGCCATCGGCAACTCCCTGCGGTACGCGCTGGTCGCGACGCTCATCGCCCTCCTGATCGGCGGCCTCGCGGCTGCCGCGCTGACCCGGCGGGCGGGCAGGCTGGTACGGGGTTTCGACGCGCTGCTGATGCTGCCGCTCGGGGTCTCGGCCGTCACCGTCGGCTTCGGGTTCCTCATCACCCTGGACGAGCCGCCCCTCGACCTGCGGACGTCCTGGATCCTCGTGCCGCTCGCCCAGGCACTGGTGGGCGTCCCCTTCGTCGTACGCACGATGCTGCCCGTCCTGCGCGCCGTGGACGACCGGCTGAGGGAGGCCGCCGCGGTGCTCGGTGCCTCGCCGCTGCGGGCCTGGCGTGAGGTGGACCTGCCGCTGGTACGGCGTGCGGTCCTGGTCGCCGCGGGCTTCGCCTTCGCCGTGTCGCTCGGCGAGTTCGGCGCGACCGTGTTCATCGCGCGCCCCGACAACCCCACGCTTCCGGTCGCCGTGGCCCGGCTGCTGGGGCGTTCCGGAGAGCTCAACTACGGGCAGGCGATGGCCCTGAGCACGATCCTGATGCTTGTCTGCGCGGTGTCGCTGCTCCTGCTCGAACGTATCCGCACCGACCGATCCGGGGAGTTCTAGAGATGCTGGCAGTGGAGGCCGCCACGGTCCGGTTCGGGAAGCGGACCGCGCTGGACGCGGTGGACCTGGAGGTCGCGGACCACGAGATCGTCTGCGTGCTGGGGCCGAGCGGCAGCGGCAAGTCCACCTTGCTGCGGGCCGTGGCCGGCCTGCAGCCCCTGGACGGCGGGCGGGTGCTGCTGGACGGGGAGGACCAGGCACCGCTGCCCGTGCACCGGCGCGGGCTCGGCCTCATGTTCCAGGACCACCAGCTGTTCCCGCACCGGGATGTCGGCGGCAACGTCGCGTTCGGGCTGCGGATGCACGGCGTCGCCCGGACCGAGAGCGACCGCCGGGCCGACGAGCTCCTGGACCTGGTCGGCCTGCCCGGAGCCGGCCGGCGGGCCGTCGCCGCACTCTCCGGCGGCGAGCAGCAGCGGGTGGCACTCGCCCGGGCCCTGGCGCCCCGCCCGAAGCTGCTGATGCTGGACGAACCGCTGGGACAGCTGGACCGCAGCCTGCGCGAACGGCTCGTCGTCGAACTCCGCACCCTCTTCGGGCGGCTGGGCACCACGGTGCTCGCCGTCACCCACGACCAGGGTGAGGCCTTCGCGCTGGCCGACCGGGTGGTGGTCATGCGGGACGGCCGCATCGCCCAGGTGGGCACCCCGCTGGAGGTCTGGCAGCAGCCCGCGTCGGCGTTCGTCGCCCGCTTCCTCGGCTTCGACAACCTGGTCGGCGCCACGGTCACCGGTACGGCGGCCGACACGGTCTGGGGCAAGGTCCCGGTGCCCGACGGCTCGCCCCAGGGCGAGTGCGAGCTGCTCGTGCGGCCGGGCGGTGTCCGGATCGGGAGCCCGGAGGACGGCCTGCGCTGCACGGTGGGCGTACGCACGTTCCGCGGCCACCACGTCACCGTGGTCCTGCGCCCCGCGGGCGGCCCGGCCCTGGAGGCGGAGTGCGGTCTGCGGGACACCCCGGAGGAGGGAGCCGTCGTGGGCGTGGCGTTCGACCCGGCCGAGACGGTGGTCCTTCCCCCGGCCTGACCGCCCGGCTGGCGTTCGTCCCCCGAGCCTGATCCTCTGGGCGGGGGACGTCGGAAAGGAACAGGACCATGGCCGAGTCAGTACGCGAGGGCATCGACATCACCCGTGTCGTCGCGGCACCGCGGGACCGGGTCTTCGAGGCCTGGACCGTCCCCGAGGACTTCGCCGCCTGGTACGGGGGCGACGCCGACGTCCCGCTGGACCGGGTGTCGATGGACGTCGCGCCGGGGGGTGCGTGGAGCCTGGTCATCGTGGTCCCCGGCGCGGAGATGCCCTTCCACGGCGTCTACCGGGAGGTGACGGCCCCCGAGCGGCTCGTCTTCACGCTGAAGGACGGGAGCGCGCCCGAGGACATCGAGGGCGAGACCGTGACGGTCACCCTCACCGAGAGGAGCCGGAAGTCCACCGAGATGGCCTTCCGGCAGCGCGGTGGCAATCTCACCCGCGAGCAGTACGCGGCGGCCGAGGACGGCTGGGAGGCGTTCTTCGACGCTCTCGACGCCCGGCTCGCCGCCCGCTGAGCCCGACCGGTCCGGTCAGCCCGTCAGCCGGGCGAGTGCCCCGGCCGCCTCCTCCACCGTGTCGACGAGCGCGATCCGGGACTCCATCGCCCGGCCCTCCGCCAATGCGGTCAGGAGCGGCCAGGCCGGCAGCTTCTCCGTCCAGTGCGCGCGGTTCACCAGCACCATCGGCGTGGGCGAGGAACGCGACTCGTAGTAGTTCGGCGTCGCGTTGTCGAAGATCTCCTGCACGGTCCCGGCGGCGCCCGGAAGGAAGATCACACCGGCGGTGGAGCGGGCCAGCAGCCCGTCCTCCCGCACGGCGTTCGCGAAGTACTTGGCGATATGGTCCGCGAAGGCGTTGGGCGGCTCGTGGCCGTAGAACCACGTGGGGATCGCGACCGAGGAACCCCCGTCGGGCCAGCGTTCCCGCACGGCGAACGCGGCCTTCGCCCAGTCGGTGACGGAAGGGCTGAACGACGGTGCGGAGGCGAGGAGTTCGCAGGCCTTGAGCAGCATGGCGTCGGAGTGCGGCGCTGCGTACGCGCCGAGGTTGGCCGCCTCCATGGCGCCCGGGCCGCCACCCGTCGCCACGGTCAGACCGCTGCGGGCCAGCTCCCTTCCGAGGGCGGCGGCACCGCGGTACGCCGCGGAGCCCCGGGCCATCGCGTGGCCGCCCATCACCCCCACCACGCGGGCGCCGACGAGGTGTTCGTCCAGGGCGTCGGAGACCGCGTCGTCGTGCAGGGCCCGCAGCATCGAGGCGAAGACGTCGCCGTTCGCCTTGGTCAGCTGGAACCAGCCGTACGCCCGCGCGTCCGGCGTCGCTCCGTAACCGCCCTCCGACAGGCCCTCGTAGAGTGCGTCGGGGGTGTAGAGCAGCCCGCGGTACGGGTCGAAGGGCAGGCCGGGCACCGGCGGGAAGACGAAGGCCCCGTCGCCGCGTACCTTCGCGTCGGCGCGGGGCTCCATGCGGCAGCCGAGGAAGACGGCGCCCCGGGTGTCGGTCGCGAGGAGCGCCTCGCCCCGGTCCGTCAGGTCGACGGACTGGACGCGGTGGCCCGCGAGGGTTCCGGCCGCGACTGCCTGGTCGAATGCGGTGAGCGTCTCTATCTCGACGCCCGGCGGGTAGGTGTTCTCGTCCGGATTCTCCACGCCGCCATGCTACGGACCTGCCCGGCGGCGGTGGTCACCCCGTCAGAGGGAGCGCCGCGAGCTCCGCGATCGCCCAGGTCAGCGGTACGAAGACGGCCAGCAGCACCAGCGCCCGCAGGGCGGCGGCGGTGCGGAGCGCGGAGGCGGGGGCGCCCAGTCGCAGCAGCGTCGCAGCCGTACGGGCACGGGCCTGCTTGGCCTCCAGCGCGGTGGTCAGCAGCGTGGCCAGCGTGCAGCCGATGACGAGCACGGCGCCGAGCGCGGTGAGCGGACCGAAGGGGCGGGGCCCGCCCGTGTACAGCACGGAGGCTGCGATCACCCCTGACACCACGGCGCAGACGACTCCCAGGGGCCGGCCGATGCGGGAGGCCTCGTCCATCAGGACCCTGCCCGCCAGGAGCCGGACGGCTCCCGGGCGCACCGCCTGGAGCAGCCGTCCGCACAGGTAGGTCAGGCCGGGCCCCGCCATGGCCAGGCCGATCGCGGTGAGTGTCCAGCCCACGAGGACGGCCGCCGGGGTGGCGTCCAGCCGCCCCGGCAGGGGGAAGGGGCTGCCCGCCGCACCGCGGCTCGTGTACGCCTCGACCGCGAGGCCGGCCGCGGTGAGCGCGACTCCCCAGGGCAGTCCCGTCGGTGTCGGGGACGGGGCGAGATCCTCCTCGGCCTCCTGTGCCTCCGACGGCGCGACCGGCCTGGAGCGCAGGGCGAGCCCGCCGGCCGCGGACGAGGCCAGCGGCACGAGGGCCAGCAGGGTCAGCGCCGCGGCGAGCGGAAGCGGGGTGCCCGCGCCCAGGAACTCCGCCGCACCGCCGTCGAACGGCAGACCGCTCAGATCGCCGCGCAGGTGCAGGAAGAAGAGCAGCGCCACCACCGATCCCAAGGTGGTGGACACCGCGGTCGAGATCGCCGCCAGCACCGCGAGACGGGCCGGGCCGAGGCCGGCCGCGAAGAGCGCGGGCCTCGGGCGGGTGCTCGGATCCGTCCGCGCGACGGCGACCGCGAACTGGACGGTCGCGGCGAGCGGTACGGCGCACCACAGCAGCCGCAGTACGGAACTCGACGCGTTCGCCGGGTGCCCGGAGGCGTATCCCAGCGTGCACAGGAGCAGGAAGCCGACCCCGGCCGACGCGGCGGCGAGCATCAGCCGGCGCATCAGGACCAGAGGGTGCGAGCCGCGGGTCAGACGGAGAGCGAGCACGCCGAGCGGCCTTCCGTATCGGACGCGGCGGGCAGGGAGACGGTGTTGACGCGGCGGCCGTCCAGCATGCTGACCACACGGTCGGCGAGTGCGGCGACCTCCGCGTCGTGGGTGGCGAGGACGACGGTGATCCCGTGGGACCGTGCCGCGGTGGTGAGGGTGCGCAGGAGCTGCGCGCGCTCGGCGTAGTGCAGGGACGCGGTCGGTTCGTCCGCGAAGATCACGGACGGGGACGCGGCCAGCGCACGGGCCACGGAGATCCGCTGGCGCTGCGACTGGAGCAGGGTGTGCGGCCGCTTCTTGGCGAGCGGGCCGATGTCCAGGCGCTCCAGCCACTCGGTGGCGGCCTTCTTCGCCGCCCGGTGCGAGACGCCCCGCAGCAGCAGCGGCAGGGCGGCGTTCTCCCAGGTGCTGAGCTCCGGGACGAGCTGCGGCTCGGCCGCGATCCAGCCGAATCTGTCGCGGCGGAGCTGTTCGCGCAGCCGGGGGCCCATGGTGTGCACGGGCACGCTGTTGAACCAGACCTCGCCCTGATCGGGGACCAGCTGGCCGGAGAGGCAGTGCAGAAGGGTCGTCTTCCCGCACCCCCGGGGCCCGGCCACGGCGAGGATCTCGCCGTCGCGGACGCCGAGCGACACACCGCCGAGCCCCGGCGATCCGTTGTGGGAGTGGTGCAGGGAACGTGCCCAGATCACGTCGTTGTCGGGCGGGGCCACCATGGCGTACACCTCGGTTCGGATCAGATTGCCTGTTCCCCCGTACGGGGGAACGAATACAACGAAAACGCAGCCGATCAGTCACTCGGCACGCTAGGCAGCCGGACCGGGGTGTCGGGACAGTACGCGGCCCGGATGCCCCCCTTCTCACTCGAACGGGGGCATCCGGGCCGCGTGGACCGTATGAAATGACTGCCGGAAGCGGTGCCGACGGCAGTCGGTGGCGTGGGTCAGAGCTTCGTCCACGCCTCCGTCAGGACGCTCCGCAGAATGCCCTCGATCTCGTCGAAGGTCGACTGGTCGGAGATCAGCGGCGGCGCGAGCTGGACGACCGGGTCGCCGCGGTCGTCGGCACGGCAGTAGAGGCCGTTCTCGTACAGCGCCTTGGAGAGGAAGCCGTAGAGGACGCGCTCGGTCTCCTCGTCGGTGAAGGTCTCCTTGGTGGCCTTGTCCTTCACCAGCTCGATGCCGTAGAAGAAGCCGTTGCCGCGGACGTCGCCGACGATCGGCAGGTCGTGCAGCTTCTGCAGCGTCGTCAGGAACGCGTTCTCGTTGTCCAGGACGTGCTGGTTGAGGCCCTCGCGCTCGAAGATGTCGAGGTTGGCGAGTGCGACCGCGGCGGACACCGGGTGGCCGCCGAAGGTGTAGCCGTGCAGGAAGGTGTTGTCACCCTCGTAGAACGGCTCGGCCAGCCGGTCCGAGATGATGCAGGCACCGATGGGGGAGTATCCCGAGGTCATGCCCTTGGCGCAGGTGATCATGTCCGGTACGTAGTCGAACTTGTCGCAGGCGAACATCGTGCCGAGGCGTCCGAACGCGCAGATGACCTCGTCGGAGACGAGCAGCACGTCGTACCGGTCGCAGATCTCCCGAACCCTCTGGAAGTAGCCGGGCGGGGGCGGGAAGCAGCCGCCGGCGTTCTGCACGGGCTCCAGGAAGACCGCCGCTACGGTGTCCGGGCCCTCGAAGAGGATCTCCTGCTCGATCTGGTCCGCGGCCCAGCGGCCGAAGGCCTCCGGGTCGTCACCGAAGAGCGGGGCGCGGTAGATGTTGGTGTTCGGCACCTTGTGCGCGCCGGGCACCAGCGGCTCGAACGGGGCCTTGAGCGCGGGCAGTCCGGTGATCGACAGGGCGCCCTGCGGGGTGCCGTGGTAGGCGACCGCGCGCGAGATGACCTTGTACTTGGTCGGCTTGCCCTTGAGCTTGAAGTACTGCTTGGCCAGCTTCCAGGCGGTCTCGACCGCCTCGCCGCCGCCGGTGGTGAAGAAGACCTTGTTGAGGTCGCCCGGGGCGTGCTGGGCCAGCCGCTCCGCGAGCTCGACGGCCTTGGGGTGCGCGTAGGACCACACCGGGAAGAAGGCCAGCTCCTGGCCCTGCTTGTACGCCGCCTCGGCGAGCTCGTGGCGGCCGTGTCCGGCGTTGACGACGAACAGCCCGGAGAGACCGTCGAGGTAGCGCTTGCCCTTGTCGTCGTAGATGTAGGTGCCCTCGCCACGCACGATGGTGGGAACGGGCGCGTTCTCGTAGTCCGACATGCGGGTGAAGTGCATCCACAGGTGGTCGTACGCGGTTCGGCTGAGGTCCTTGCTCACGGCTATCGGGTTCCCCACATATAGGTCTGCTTCTTGAGCTTGAGGTAGACGAAGCTCTCGGTGGAGCGCACTCCGGGTATGGCCCGGATGCGTTTGTTGATCGTCTCCAGCAGGTGGTCGTCGTCCTCGCAGACGATCTCCACCATGAGGTCGAAGGAGCCCGCGGTCATCACCACGTACTCGCACTCGGCCATGGCCGACAGGGCCTCGGCCACCGGGTCGAGGTCGCCCTCGACGTTGATCCCGACCATCGCCTGGCGCCGGAGTCCCACGGTGAGCGGGTCCGTGACGGCGACGATCTGCATCACGCCCTGGTCGAGCAGCTTCTGCACGCGCTGGCGCACGGCGGCCTCGGAGAGGCCCACGGCCTTGCCGATCGCGGCGTACGGCCGGCGCCCGTCCTCCTGGAGCTGTTCGATGATTGCGAGGGAGACGGCATCGACCGCTGGTGACGATCCGTTCCCGGTCCTGGAGTCTGCGCTGCGACTGGCCACACCTCCACTCTGCACTGCGCCTCGTCTGTCTGGCAAGCCTGAATCGATGAAATTCGTTGTCTGAGCATCTGAATCTCACTGAATCCGAAGTTCACGGCGGTTGGGTATGTCGAAAGCGTCACCCAACGGTTTAGTGTGGAAGTCTCACCCATCGGACAGTCGACAGGAGGGGTGGTTGTGACCACCGAGGTGCGCCGCCTGCGCAACTACATCAACGGAGAGTTCCGGGACGCCGCGGACGGGCGGACCATCGACGTGGTCAACCCGGTGACGGAAGAGGTCTACGCGACCTCGCCGCTCTCCGGGCAGGCCGATGTCGATGCCGCCATGGACGCCGCCGCGGCGGCGTTCCCCGCCTGGCGCGACGTGACGCCCGCCGAGCGCCAGAAGGCACTGCTCAAGATCGCGGACGCGTTCGAGGAGCGGGCCGAGGACCTCGTCGCGGCGGAGTCGGAGAACACGGGCAAGCCGCTGGAGCTCACGCGTACCGAAGAGATCCCGCCGATGGTGGACCAGATCCGCTTCTTCGCGGGTGCCGCCCGGCTGCTCGAAGGCCGCTCGGCCGGCGAGTACATGGAGGGGCTCACCTCCATCGTGCGCCGCGAGCCGGTGGGCGTCTGCGCCCAGGTCGCGCCGTGGAACTACCCGATGATGATGGCCGTGTGGAAGTTCGCCCCGGCGCTCGCCGCGGGCAACACCGTCGTCATCAAGCCCTCCGACACCACTCCGGCGTCGACCGTGCTGATCGCCGAGATCATCGGGCAGATCCTTCCCAAGGGCGTCTTCAACGTCATCTGCGGCGACCGTGACACCGGCCGCGCGATGGTGGAGCACCCGACCCCGGCGATGGCGTCCATCACCGGCTCCGTGCGGGCCGGCATGCAGGTCGCCGAGTCCGCCGCCAAGGACGTCAAGCGGGTCCACCTGGAGCTCGGGGGCAAGGCCCCGGTCGTCGTCTTCGAGGACACCGACATCGCCAAGGCCGTCGAGGGCATCTCGGTGGCGGGTTACTTCAACGCGGGCCAGGACTGCACGGCCGCCACCCGTGTCATGGTCCACGAGTCCATCCACGACGAGTTCGTCACCGCGCTCGCCAAGGCTGCGGCCGACACGAAGACCGGCCTGCCGGACGACGAGGACGTGCTGTACGGCCCGCTCAACAACGCCAACCAGCTGACGCAGGTCAGCGGCTTCATCGAGCGGCTCCCCGCGCACGCCAAGGTGGAGGCCGGCGGTCACCGGGTCGGCGACAAGGGCTACTTCTACGCCCCGACCGTCGTCTCCGGCCTCCGCCAGGACGACGAGATCGTCCAGCACGAGGTGTTCGGGCCCGTCATCACCGTCCAGTCCTTCACGGACGAGGCCCAGGCCGTCGAGTACGCCAACGGCGTCGAGTACGCCCTGGCCTCCTCGGTGTGGACCAAGGACCACTCCCGCGCGATGCGGATGTCCAAGAAGCTCGACTTCGGCTGTGTGTGGATCAACACCCACATCCCGCTCGTCGCCGAGATGCCGCACGGCGGGTTCAAGAAGTCCGGCTACGGCAAGGACCTCTCCGCGTACGGCTTCGAGGACTACACCCGCATCAAGCACGTCATGACGTCGCTCGACGACTGACCGGCCACAGCGGTGACGAACGGCCCCGGGCGGCGTCCAGGGCCGTTCGTGTGTCCCCGCCCCGTCCCCTGCCGTGCTCCCGGACGCCGCACCGGCTCCGCCGGGCAGGTGCCGGGCAGCCGGCGACATGGACAGGATGTGCGCAACCGGCCGCTCCCGCTGGACGGTTGGTCCATTGCCCGGCGCGGCAGCGGACCGACATGCTGCGCGGGTGCGCTCGATACCGGACCACCTCATGTCCCGTCGTTCCCTCCTCAGAGCCCTCGGTGCCGGACCGGCCGGTGCCGCTCTGGCCGCCTGCGGCGTGCCCGCCGCCTACGTGGAGCCCGGTGACCGGGCGGGCCGCGACCGGTCGGGCAGCGAACGCTCGCTGCACTTCGCCAATTGGCCCCTCTACATCGACACCGACGACGAGGACGAGTCGAAGCGGCCCACGCTCGACGCCTTCTCGCGCCGCACCGGGATCTCCGTCACGTACACGGAGGAGATCAACGACAACGACGAGTTCTTCGGGAAGATCAGTCCGGCGCTGATGAACCACCAGCCGACGGGCCGGGACCTCGTCGTCATCAGCGACTGGATGGCGGCCCGGTTCGTGCGGCTCGGCTGGGTCCAGGAGATGGACCGGTCGCGGCAGCCGAACGTCGCCGCGCACCTGGACCCCCAGCTGCGCACGCCCGCTTTCGACCGGGGGCGCACGCACAGCGTGCCCTGGCAGTCCGGCATCACCGGCATCGCGTACAACAGGGAGAAGCTCGGCCGGGAGATCCGGCACACGGGCGAGCTCTGGGCGGACGACCTGCGGGGCAGGGTGACCCTGCTGTCCGGGCTCGACGAGGCCTTCGCCCTGCTGATGCAGGGCAACGGGGCCGACATCACCCGCTGGACCGCCGACGACTTCCACGAGATGTGCGAGCAGGTGGAGAGGCGGGTGAGGTCCCGCCACATCCGCCGTTTCACCGGGAACGACTACATCAAGGACCTGGCCAACGGGGATGTGCTCGCCTGCCAGGCCTACTCGGGGGACGTCATCCAGCTCCGGGCCGACAACCCCGGCATCGAGTTCGTGGTCCCCGAGGAGGGCGCCGAGCTCTGGTCGGAGTCCCTCATGATCCCCGACCTCGCCCGGCACAAGCGGAACGCGGAGAAGCTCGTCGACTTCTACTACGAGCCGGAGGTCGCGGCGGAACTGGCCACCTGGGTCAACTACGTCTGCCCGGTGCCCGCTGCCCGGGAGATCCTGGCCTCCTCCAAGGACGAGGAGACCGCCGCGCTCGCCGAGGACCCGCTGATCTTCCCCGACCGCGCGATGCGCGCACGGCTCGCCATCGCCCGCGACATCACCTCCGAGGAGCGCACCGGGTTCGCGAAGAAGTGGAACTCCCTCGTCGGTCTCTGAGGGACCGCTCTCAGCCGAAGATGTCGTACGTCCTGCAGTGGATCGCGTCCGTGCGGTCGCGGACGGCCACCCCGGTACACGTCCTCCCCGGGGCCGCGACCGCCTTGTCGTCGGCCGTGGCGACGACCGGCGACCGGTGACCCGCGGTGCGTGGCCACCCCCGTTTTTGAACGCGTTCATGCCAGGCGTAAGCTGCGGCCATGAGCGAGCGAGCCCTCTTGCGGCGCATACGCGTGTGGTTGGTCGTCTTTATCGTGTGTCTGGTGCTCAGCGGGCTCACCGCCTTCCCGCTGGTCACCGAACTCCACTGGGCCGATGACCTGTTGAACGCCTCCGCCTCTCCCGTGCCCGAGCACTTCCCGGCCCTGGCGGAGTGGATCACCAGGGTCCGCACCGGCCTGGACGAGGCCGACGCGAACTACCCCTTCGTGCTGTACGGCACCGACTGGCTGGCCTTCGCCCACCTCGTCATCGCGGTCGCCTTCTACGGCCCCTACCGCGACCCGGTCCGCAACATCTGGGTCATCGAGTTCGGGATGATCGCCTGCGCGGGGATCATCCCGCTCGCCCTGATCTGCGGACCGATCCGCGACATCCCCTTCTGGTGGACCGTCATCGACATGTCCTTCGGGGTCTTCGGCGTCATTCCCCTGCTCGTCGTCCACCGCATGATCAAGCGCCTGGAGACGGCGGCAGCCGTGCCGGCCTGAGACTCACCCGGCCGACGGGGCCCCGAATGCGGCCACCACGACGTCCATGGCGGTGGCGTTGACGTCCCGGCCCTTCGCGTCCGTGGAGTTGACGCTGTACACGAGCATCCTGGAGAGATCGCGGGTGGCAGCCACCGCCGTGTTGTAGCCGTAGCGGCCGCCCGTCTTCCCCCACACCTCACGTCCGCCCAGATTCAGCACGCTCAGACCCGCGCTGAACTGGGCGGGCCCGCCCGTCCCGAAGGTGAGCACCGACTCGTCGGGCAGGGTGAACATCTCCTCCAGCAGCGGTCCGCGCACGACCCGGCCGGAGAACAGCGCCCGGGTGAAGCGCTCCAGATCGGCCGTGGTCGACACGATGTCCCCGGCGGCCCAGCCGTCCGTCGTGCCCCACACCGTCACGTCCCGCAGCTCCGTACCGCCGTCCGGCGTGCCGAAGACCTGGTACCCGTGGTTGTGCGGGCCCCGTATGTCCGGGTCGGCGCCGGGGAACGACGTGGAGCGCAGTCCCAGCGGCCGCAGAACACGCTGACCCACCTGATGGGCGTACGAGTCGCCGGTCACTCTCTCTATCAGCAGCCCCAGCACCGTGTAGTTGATGTTGAGGTAGTGCTGGCTGTCGCCGGGGGCGAACTCCGGATCCTGCGCCGTCGCCGAGGCGACCATGCCGCGCGGGGTGTGCAGGTCGAAGCGGTGGGCGTACCACTCCTCCAGGGTGTCGCCTGGCATCTCGGCCGCCGGTATCCCGCTGGTGTGATTGAGCAGCTGCCGCACGGTGACCTGCCCGTACGCCGCGGGGATCAGGTCCGGCAGGTAGTGCCTGGCCGTCCGGCCCAGGTCCAGCTTCCGCTCACCGGCCAGCTGAAGGACCGCCGCCGCGGTGAAGACCTTGGTCACCGACCCGGCCCGGAAGCGCGCGGACGGGTCGGCCGGACGGTTCGAGACCAGATCGTGCACGCCGGAGCTGCCGCGCCAGCTGCCGTCGGATCCGCTCACCCGTACGAGTGCGGCGGTGGCGTCTTCGGTGGAGGGCAGCCCGGAGATCGCCGCGCTCAGGGCTTCGGCGTCGGCCGGGGGGACGGCGTGCGCGCGCACGTGTTCCCCGGCAGTGGTGACGCGGGCCGACGCCGCCGAGACGGCGGGCCCCGCCGCCAGTCCGAGGACCAGGGCGGTGGCGAGGAACGTGCGGGTGCGTGTGTTCATCGGGTGCCTCCGGGAGATGAAGTCCGTGCTGCTCGATGGCTCCATCCTCTTGATCCGGCGGCCCCGGCGGATCACCCGAGCGAGGGGTCGTGCGGGGGAGGTCGTCTCACCCGGGCGGGGGAGGCGGCGGAATTCTCTCCCCCGGGCGAGGGAGCGACGAGCCCCGTCTCGTACGCGCAGATGACCGCCTGGACGCGGTCCCGCAGGCCCAGTTTGGACAGCACATTGCCCACGTGGGTCTTCACCGTGTGCTCGCTGAGCACCAGCGCCGCCGCGATCTCCGCGTTGGACAGCCCCCGGGCCAGATGGAGAAGGGTCTCGCGCTCACGGGCGGTGAGGACGTCCAGCCGGGCAGGCTCGGAAGCCGACCTGCCCCGCGGTGGCCGGGAGGTGTACTCGGCGATGAGCCGGCGTGCCACCGACGGCGCGACGAGCGAGTCACCGGCCGCCACCACCCGTACCGCGTGCACCAGGTCGTCCCGCCGTACGTCCTTCAGGAGGAAACCGCTCGCGCCCGCGTGCAGCGCCTCGTAGACGTAGTCGTCCGAGTCGAAGGTGGTCAGCATGACGGTGCGACAGCCGCCCAGGGTGCTGATCGCACGGCAGGCCTCGATCCCGTCCATGACGGGCATCCTGACGTCCAGCAGCGCGACATCGGGGCGCAGTCCGCGTACCGCGTCGAGAGCCTGAGCACCGTCCCCGGCCTCGGCGAGCACCTCGATGTCCGGCTGTGCGTCCAGGATCATCGCGAAGCCGCTGCGCACCAGTTCCTGGTCGTCCGCCACCACCACACGGATCGTCAACTCCCCACCCCCTGAGGGGAGGTTACAAGGGGAATGACGACATGCACCCGGAACCCCCTGCCGCCGGGACCCGCACCGGCCGTCGCCCTCCCGCCGTGTGCGGCGGCCCGTTCGCGGATGCCGATCAGCCCCAGACCGGTGGTGGTGCCCGGCCCGCGGCCGTCGTCCGTGACGGTGACGGTCAGCTCCATGGGCGAGTGGGCCAGTTCGACCGCCACACGGTCCGCGCGGGCGTGCTTGACGACGTTCGTCAACGCCTCCTGCACGATCCGGTAGACCGTGGCCCCGGTGTCCGCCGGCAACGGGCCGGGCTGACCCGTCACCGTGCAGGTGACCTCGGGGCCTCCGGAGCTCACCCGGTCCACCAGACCGGGCAGTTCGGCCATCGAGGGCTGCGGGGCGCGCGGTGACGCCAGGTCCCCGGGGCCGTCCTCCCGCAGCACCCCGAGCATGCGGCGCAGCTGCACCATGGCGTCCCTGCCGGTCTCCGAGATGGCGTCGAACGCGGCCTCCGTGCGTTCCGGGGCCGAGCGCACCGCCACCGGGCCGGCCTCCGCCTGCACGATCATCAGGCTCACCGCATGGGACAGGATGTCGTGCATCTCCCGCGCGATCCGGGCCCGCTCCCGGGCCGCCGCCTGCTCGGCCTCGATCCGGTGCGTCACCTCCCGCTGCCGTGCCCGGTCCTCCATCGCGCGGATGTACGCCTTGCGCGTGTGCGTGAACCGGCCGAAGGCGTAGGCGGCGGCGAACACGAACAGGGAGAACAGCAGCTCCCTGGCTTCACCCGTGTTCCAGGCCACCGACGGGAACACCGCTGCCGACACCAGCACGGCGACCGCCGACCGCAGCCGCGGCGAGGACAGCTCGGCCACCGTGTAGAACGCCACCAGCCCGGTGTACGGCAGGGGCTGCCCCGGACCGTCCACGCCGAACCTGTAGAGGGCGCCCGCCGCCAGTACGGTCAGCAGTACGGCGGCAGGTGCTCGCCGCCGGGCCACCAACGGCAGTACGGTCAGTGTCGTGAGCCCGTACGCCGCCCAGGTGGCCGGCGGCAGGCCGGTGGAGCGGGGCACCACGAACGGCATGGTCACCGCGGCCTGCACCAGCAGGGTGACGCCGATGTCGGCGGCCCACGCGTCCCGCGGCAGCCACCGGGACCACGGCCCCGGCGGCCGGAGGCCGGGCACCCGGGGTCTTCGCATCAGGGCTTCCGGCCCACCGCGCCGAACTGGGCCACCTCCGGGGTCCGGGGCGTGGGGCCCGACCGCCAGCGGGAGCAGGACACGATGCCCGGTTCAAGGATCTCCAGGCCGTCGAGGAACGAGGCGAAATCGGACCGGCTGCGGGCGGTGATCGGCGGGGTGGCGTTCTCGTTCCAGAAGCGCATCGCCGCCTCGTTGCCCTCCCCGCCCATCTCCAGCGTGGGGTGGGTGAGGACCAGATGGCTGCCCGGCGGCAGGGCGTCCATCAGCCGCGTCACGATGCTCCGCGCCTCGTCCGTGTCCAGGACGAAGTTGAGGATGCCCAGCATCATCACCGCGACCGGACGCCGGAGGTCCAGGGTCCGCCCGGCCGCACGCAGGATCCGCTCGGGGTCCCGGGCGTCCGCGTCGACGTACTCGGTGGCGCCCTCGGGTGAGCTGGTGAGCAGGGAGCGCGCGTGGGCCAGGACGATCGGGTCGTTGTCGACGTAGACGACCCGTGCGTCGGGAGCGGTGTGCTGGGCGACCTCATGGGTGTTGTCCGCGGTCGGCAGCCCGGTGCCTATGTCCAGGAACTGCCCGATCCCCGCGTCACCGGCCAGATGACGCACCACCCGCCCCAGGAACGCCCGGTCGGCACGGGCCACTTCGCCGATGCTCGGGTACATTCCGGTGACCCGGTCGCCCACCGCGCGGTCGACGGGGTAGTTGTCGCCGCCGCCCAGCCAGTGGTTCCACACCCGCGCGTTGTGGGCGATGTCGGCACGGACCCGGGAGGGTGCGGTACGGGGGCCGGTCTCGGTCACGTCTGCTCCTGGCATCAGGGACGGTACGGACCGCCCATGATGCCGGATCGATCAAGAGGCTTCCACAGAACCCGAGTTGGCCAACTGGCTGCGGAGCGCATCGATCCGGTTGGTGGTCATCGAATCGACGCCGTACGCCAGCAGCCGCCGCATCGTGCGCCGGGTGTCCACCGTCCAGGCGGAGACGAGGAGCCCGTCGGCGTGGACGCGGTCGGCCAGCCCGCGGCTGAGCAGGCCGAAACGGTAGTTCAGCCAGCGGGGCCGTACCGCTTCGAGCAGGACGGCGCGCGGCGGCGCGAGGGTCGTCCAGGTCAGCGCGATTTCGGCGGACGGATCGGCCGCGCGCACCTTCAGCATCGCGTGTGTGTCCGCGCAGTAGTAGACGCGTTCCTGGGCCCCGCACTCCCGCACGACCCCGACGATGTCCCGCACGGACGCGTCGGTCGCACCGGGCAGGTCGAGCATGATCCGGCGGTCCCCGGCGGCGGACAGCGCCTCGCGCAGGGTCGGCACCCCGCCGCCGGTCCTCTCCGTCAGCTCCCGGTGATCCAGCCGGTCGAGCCGGACGTCGTGGCCCCACAGGCGCTTCAGCGTGGAGTCGTGGAGCAGTACGGGCACCCGGTCCCGGGTGACGCGGACGTCGATCTCGACGGCGTCAGCCCCCCGGTCCACGGCGGAGCGGACCGAGGGGAGCGTGTTCTCGCGGGCACGGTAGGGATCGCCGCGGTGGGCCACGGCGGTGACGGTGGTGGTCATGGGGCCATTGTGACCGGAGGGGTCACCGGCCCGGGGCCCCCAGCCAGTTCGACGTGTACGTGTCGATCTCCGCGGCCAGCGTCCGCTTGCCGGCCGGGTCGAGGAAGGATGCCTCCACCGCGTTCTTCGCCAGATCGGCCAGGCCGCGCTCGTCCAGGCCGAGCAGACGGCCCGCCACCCCGTACTCGTTGTTGAGATCGGTACCGAACATGGGCGGGTCGTCGCTGTTGACGGTGACGAGGACGCCCGCCTCGACCATCTCCCTGATCGGGTGCCGGTCGAGGTCCGCGACGGCACGGGTGGCGATGTTCGACGTCGGGCAGACCTCCAGGGCGATGCGGTGCTCGGCGAGGTGGGCCAGCAGCTTCGGGTCCTGGGTGGAGCTGGTGCCGTGCCCGATGCGCTCCGCGCGCAGCGCGGTGAGGGCGTCCCAGATCGTCTGCGGGCCCGTGGTCTCCCCGGCGTGCGGGACCGAGTGCAGGCCTTCGGCGATCGCACGGTCGAAGTACGGCTTGAACTGCGGCCGGTCCACCCCGACCTCGGGCCCGCCGAGACCGAAGGAGACCAGCCCCTCGGGCCGCAGGTCGACGGCGAGCCGGGTCGTCTCCTCGGCGGCCTCGAGACCGGCCTCGCCCGGGATGTCGAAGCACCAGCGCAGGACGACGCCGAGCTCGGCCTCGGCAGCCTTGCGGGCGTCCTCGATGGCCTCCATGAAGCCCTCCTCCGGGATGCCCCGGCGGGTCGAGCTGAACGGCGTGACGGTCAGCTCCGCGTACCGGATGTTCTGCCGGGCCATGTCCCGGGCGACCTCGAAGGTCAGCAGCCGGACGTCCTCGGGGGTACGGATCAGGTCCACCACCGAGAGGTAGACGTCGATGAAGTGCCCGAAGTCGGTGAACGTGAAGAAGTCCGACAATGCCTCCGGGTCCGTGGGGACCTTGGAGTCTGGGTGGTGGGCCGCGAGTTCGGCCACGATGCGGGGTGACGCCGACCCGACGTGGTGGACGTGGAGTTCGGCCTTGGGCAGCCCCGCGATGAAGGGGTGCAGATCGTTCATCGGATACTCCCGGATCTCTGTTTTCGGCCGGGCGTACCGGCTGCACCGTTCATCGTAGGCGGGGCCCTGCGGCCGTGTGCCGGGCCGTAGCATGGCGGGACCACGATGGGGGAGGCCCATGTCAGACAACACACAGCATCCCGGGGGCGAGGGCGCGCCGCGCGATCCGTGGGCTCCGCCGGACAGCAGGGTCGAGCTGGGCAAGCAGCCCGCGGACGCGGTTCCGCCCGCCGTGCACGACCAGCCGACCATGACGTCGATGTCGGGCGCGGACGGGGGCCACGGCCCCATACCCGGAACCGGACCCGCGGGAGCCTTCGGCCCGCAGCAACCCCCGGTGCCCGCGCCGCCGGTCGGGCCGAACGGGCCGGGCCAGCCGGGTCAGTACGGCTATCCGGCAGCCCCGGCCGCACCCTCCGCGGCGTACGGCTACCCGGCGGCTCCGGCCGCTCCGTCGCCGTCCTACGGCTACCCGGGATACCCCGGCTACGGAGGCCAGCCGCCCTGGGGCCCGGCGCCGGCGAACGGGCTGGGGATCGCTGCGATGGTCCTGGGGATCATCGCGGTGGTCGGCTTCTGCATGTGGGGGTTCGGCATCATCCTGGGCATCCTCGCCCTGATCTTCGGCATCATCGGCCGGGGCCGCGCCAAGCGGGGTGAGGCGACCAACGCGGGCATGGCGCTCGCCGGGATCATCCTGGGGTCGATCTCGATCGTCATCAGCGCGGTCTTCCTCGGCTTCCTGATCTGGGCCGTCGCCAACGACGATTCGGGCAGTGACTACGACTACGACCCGTACGCGACGTCACTGGTCGTCGGCGCCTCGCGCTGACCTCGCGCGAACGCTTCCCGGGCCCGGGACACGCTCTCCCGGGCCCGGGGAAACACGTCCCCGGGCCCGGACACGGGCCCTTTCACCCCGCGCGCAGCCGCGCACGCGCCTCCATGAGCGCGAAGCCGAGCAGATTCAGCCCGCGCCAGGACGCCGGATCCGCGGCGCGCGGATCGTCCTTGGTGAGGCCGATCCCCCATATACGGTCCATCGGGCTGGCCTCGACGAGGACGCGCTCGCCCGTGCCCAGCAAGTAGGCGCGCAGCGCGGGATCCTGGCCGAACTTGTGGACGCTGCCCTCGACGACCAGGGCGAACCGCTCCCGGGCCCATATGCCGTCGTCGAAGCCCTTGACCAGCCGGCCCACCTTCTTCGCCGCCGCGGGGCTGGTCGCCGCGACGGCCAGAGCCTCGGCCTCCGCGTCCTCGAAGAGCCGCGCCTTGCCGGCCATCATCCAGTGCTCGGCCGAGGCGTAGGTCACCGAGTCCACCGTGAACGGGGCCGGCCACCACTGGCTGAGGCAGCTCTCCCCGAGCCCACCGTCCGGGCGGGGCCTGTGTCCCCAGAACGGCAGGTACTTCACACGCTCACCGCGTGCCGTGCGCGCCAGCAGGCCGTCCATGTGTTCCTGTCCCATGGCAGCCGAGTCTGGCATCCGCCACTGACAGCAGGTATGGGGATTTCCTTGTTCACGCGACACAACGTCGACAGATTCCGTCGCGTAACCAAAAGGAAACAACGGAATCCCTTGTTGGTGGAGGGTCCCTCTGTCAGGATCGGCACTCAATTCGCGAAGAAGCTACGCCGCGCCCCTGTTCAGGGAGACGGCGGAGGAGAGCGTCATGGGCAACGGATTCCAGGTGCAGGACCGCTTCGCCGAGGGGGCGCAGTACATCGGCGGACGCCTGCGCCACGGCACGTCAGGACACCACCAGGAAGTGGTGGACCCCGCGACGGGCACGACGGTGCTCCGCTACGAACTGGCGGGCACCGACGACGTCGACGCCGCCGTGGCCGCAGCCCGCGGGGCGTTCCCCGGCTGGGCGGGGCTCACCCCGGGCGAACGCTCCGAGGCGCTGCACCGCTTCGCCGCCGTACTCGCGGAGCAGGCGGACGACTTCGCGTACGCCGAGTCCCTGCAGTGCGGCAAGCCCCTCAAGCTCTCCACCGAGTTCGACGTCCCCGGCACGGTGGACAACGCCTCCTTCTTCGCCGGCGCCGCACGCCACCTGGAGGGGAGTTCGGCCGCCGAGTACAGCGGCGACCACACCTCCTACGTGCGCCGGGAGGCCATCGGGGTCGTCGGCTCGATCGCACCGTGGAACTATCCGCTCCAGATGGCCGCCTGGAAGATCCTCCCGGCCGTCGCGGCGGGCAACACGATCGTGCTCAAGCCCGCCGAGATCACCCCGCTGACCTCGCTGATGTTCGCGCAGGCCGCCACGGGGGCGGGCATCCCCGACGGCGTGATCAACATCGTCTCCGGTGCCGGCCGGGACGCGGGGGAGCACCTCGTGGGCCACCCCGACGTCGTGATGACCTCCTTCACCGGGTCCACCGAGGTCGGCAAGCGGGTCGCCTCGCTCGCCACGGAGACCGTCAAGCGCCTGCACCTGGAGCTCGGGGGCAAGGCGCCCTTCCTCGTCTTCGACGACGCCGACCTCGACGCCGCGGTCAACGGGGCGGTCGCCGGATCCCTCATCAACACCGGCCAGGACTGCACGGCCGCCACCAGGGCCTACGTGCAGCGCCCCCTGTACGACGCGTTCGTGAGCGGTGTCGCCGCACTGATGGAGAGTGTGCGGCTCGGCGACCCCTTCGATCCGTCGACCGATCTCGGCCCGCTGATCAGCCACCAGCAGCGTGACCGGGTGGCGGGGTTCGTCGAGCGCGCCCGTGCCTACGCCACCGTCGTCACCGGCGGCGAGGCCCCCGGCGGCGCGCTCGCCGACGGTGCCTACTACCTGCCGACCCTGATCACGGGGGCCGCCCAGGACAGCGAGATCGTCAGCTCGGAGATCTTCGGCCCGGTCCTCGTGGTGCTGCCCTTCGACACGGACGACGAGGGAATCCGCCTCGCCAACGACACCCCGTACGGGCTGGCCGCCTCCGCCTGGAGCCGCGACCTGTACCGGGCCAACCGCGCCACCCGCGAGATCGCGGCGGGCTGCGTGTGGATCAACGACCACATCCCGATCATCAGCGAGATGCCGCACGGCGGATACAAGGCCAGCGGCTTCGGCAAGGACATGTCGTCGTACTCCTTCGAGGAGTACACGCAGGTCAAGCACGTCATGTACGACAACACCGCGGTGGCCCGGAAGGACTGGCACCGCACCGTCTTCGGGGACCGATAGAGAGCGGCCGCCGACCGGCGGCCCCACCCACCCGGAAGGGCACACGCGTATGGAGCAGTACGAGCCCGAGCGCCTCTCCGCGCCACAGCTGGCCGCCATGAGGCGCAGCCTCACCCACGGCAGGGGAGCCCTCACCCGCCGTTCGCTTCTGAGGGCATCGGGCATGGGCGCCCTCGCGCTCGGCGGCCTCGGCACCCTGAGCGCGTGCGGCATCCCTCCCGCCAGGCGCGAAGCAGACGCGGCGGCTGCCTCCGACGACCACTCGGCGGCGGAGAAGCAGATCAACTTCTCCAACTGGACCGAGTACATGGACGTCAGCGAGGACGAGAAGAGCCGTCCGACGCTGGACGCGTTCACGAAACGCACCGGGATCAAGGTCAAGTACACCGAGGACATCAACGACAACGTCGAGTTCTTCGGGAAGATCAAGCCGCAGCTCGCCGCGGGCCAGGACACCGGCCGCGACCTCATCATCGTGACGGACTGGCTCGCCGCCCGCATCATCCGGCTCGGCTGGGCGCAGAAGCTCGACCACGCGAACCTCCCGCACGCCTTCGCGAACCTGTCGCCCCAGTTCCGTACGCCCGACTGGGACCCGGGACGCGCCTACTCCTACCCCTGGACCGGCATCCCGACCGTCATCGCCTACAACGCGAAGGCCACCGGTGGCCGCAAGGTCGACTCCATCACCCAGCTGCTGGACGACCCGAAGCTCAAGGGCAAGGTCTCCTTCCTCTCCGAGATGCGCGACTCGGTCGGCATGACGCTCCTGGACATGGGCAAGGACCCCGGCTCGTTCACCGACGCCGACTACGACGCCGCCATCGGCCGTCTCCAGAAGGGCGTCGACAAGAAGCAGATACGCCGGTTCACCGGCAACGACTACACCGCCGACCTCAGCAAGGGCGACATCGCGGCCTGTGTGGCCTGGGCCGGCGACATCATCCAGCTCCAGGCCGACAACCCGGACATCAAGTTCGCGATACCGGCCGCCGGTTACATCACCTCGAGCGACAACATGCTGGTCCCGGCCGAGGCACGGCACAAGACCAACGCCGAGAAGCTCATGGACTACTACTACGAGCCCCCGGTCGCCGCGCAGCTCGCGGCCTACATCAACTACGTCTGTCCCGTGGACGGGGTCGCCACGGAGCTCGCGAAGATCGACGAGTCCATGGCGTCCAACACCCTGATCCTCCCCGACAAGGCGATGGCCGCGAAGTCACGGGCCTTCCGCTCCCTCAGCTCCGCGGAAGAGACGGCGTACGAGGAGAAGTTCGCCAAGCTCATCGGCGCCTGACCGGACCGTCCCCCTCCCGATCTCCTCCGACACCACTGGGACCGCGACCCATGACTCAGCAGCAGACAGCGGGCGGCGACGTCCGTCTCACCGGGATCAGCAAGACCTACGGCTCCTTCACCGCAGTGCATCCCCTCGACCTGACCGTCCCGCAGGGCTCCTTCTTCGCGCTGCTCGGCGCGTCCGGCTGCGGCAAGACCACCACCCTGCGGATGATCGCGGGCCTGGAGGAGGCCACCACCGGCACGATCTCGCTCGGCGGACGCGACATCACGGGCCTGCCCCCGTACAAGAGGCCCGTCAACACCGTCTTCCAGAGCTACGCGCTCTTCCCCCACCTCGACGTCAGCGAGAACGTCGCCTTCGGGCTGCGCCGCCGCGGCATCAAGTCCGTCAAGAAGCAGGTCGGCGAGATGCTGGACCTCGTCCAGCTCGGCGACTTCGCCCACCGCAAGCCGCACCAGCTCTCCGGAGGGCAGCAGCAGCGCGTCGCCGTGGCCCGCGCGCTCATCAACCACCCCCAGGTCCTCCTCCTCGACGAGCCCCTGGGCGCCCTCGACCTCAAGCTGCGCCGCCAGATGCAGCTCGAACTGAAGCGGATCCAGACCGAGGTCGGCATCACGTTCATCCATGTCACCCACGACCAGGAGGAGGCCATGACCATGGCCGACACCGTCGCGGTGATGAACGGCGGCCGGGTCGAACAGCTCGGTGCCCCGGCCGACCTCTACGAGAACCCGCGCAGCACGTTCGTCGCCAACTTCCTCGGCACCTCCAACCTCATCGAGGGGGAGATCGTCTCCGCGGGCAGCGAGGTCGTCGTCGCGGCGGGCGGCGGGAGACTCTCCCTGCCGAGCGAGCGCTGTCAGGCTCCCACCACCAACGGCGGACGCCTTCTGCTGGGCATCCGGCCCGAGAAGATATCCCTGGCCCACGCGGCCGACGCGGACGCGATAGCCGCCGGCCGCAACCGTGTCACCGGCCGCATCGTGGACTCCAGCTTCATCGGGGTCTCCACCCAGTACGTGGTGGAGAGCCCGGCCGGAACGGCCCTCCAGGTGTACGAGCAGAACGTCGACAGGCGCGAGGGTCTCCTTCCCGGCTCCGAGGTCGTCCTGCACTGGAACCCCGAACACACCTTCGGGCTCGACGCGGACCAGGACATCGACGCGGGCGCGGCGAGCAAGGAGGACGCGGCGTGAGCCTCACCGAAGCGCCGCCCGCGCCGCCCACCGGATCCGGGGAGCCGAAGCTCCGCAAGCCCTCCACCCGCAAACGGCTCGTGCCCTACTGGCTGCTGCTCCCCGGCATCCTGTGGCTGGTCGTCTTCTTCGCCCTGCCGCTCGTCTACCAGGCCTCGACCTCGGTGCAGACCGGGTCTCTGGAGCAGGGCTTCGAGGTCACCTGGCACTTCCGGACGTACGTGGACGCGCTGCGCGACTACTACCCGCAGTTCATCCGTTCCCTGCTGTACGCGGGCACCGCCACGGTCCTCTGCCTGCTGCTGGGGTACCCGCTGGCGTATCTGATCGCCTTCAAGGCCGGCCGCTGGCGGAACCTGGTGCTCGTGCTGGTCATCGCGCCGTTCTTCACCAGCTTCCTGATCCGCACGCTCGCCTGGAAGACCATCCTCGCCGACGGCGGCGCGGTCGTGGACGTGCTCGGCACCCTGCACGTCCTGGACGTCACCAGCTGGCTCGGCTGGACCGAGAACAACCGCGTCCTGGCCACCCCGATGGCCGTCGTCTGCGGTCTCACGTACAACTTCCTGCCGTTCATGATCCTTCCGCTCTACACCTCCCTGGAGCGGATCGACGGCCGGCTGCACGAGGCCGCGGGCGACCTCTACGCCACCCCCGCCACCACGTTCCGCAAGGTGACGTTCCCGCTCTCCATGCCGGGCGTCGTCTCGGGCACCCTGCTGACCTTCATCCCGGCCAGCGGCGACTACGTCAACGCGGAACTCCTCGGCTCCACCGACACCAAGATGGTCGGCAGCGTCATCCAGAGCCAGTTCCTGCGGGTCCTGGACTATCCGACGGCCGCCGCCCTCTCGTTCATCCTGATGGCGGTCGTCCTGCTCATGGTCACCGTCTACATCCGCCGCTCCGGCACGGAGGACCTGGTCTGATGCCCGTACTCCGATGGATACGCCGGAACCTGGTCGTCCTCGCGGGGGTGCTGACCCTCGCGTACATGATCCTGCCGAACGCCGTCGTGATGGTGTTCTCCTTCAACAAGCCGAAGGGACGCTTCAACTACGCCTGGCGGGAGTTCTCCCTGGACGCGTGGAAGGACCCCTGCGGTGTCGCAGACATGTGCGGTTCGCTCTCCCTGTCGCTCCAGATCGCGTTCTGGGCGACGCTGGGAGCCACGGCGCTCGGCACCATGATCGCCTTCGCGCTGGTCCGCTACCGGTTCCGGGCGCGCGGCACGATCAACTCGCTGATCTTCCTGCCGATGGCCATGCCCGAGGTCGTCATGGCCGCCTCGCTCCTCACGCTCTTCCTCAACATGGGCGCCCAGCTCGGCTTCTGGACCGTCCTGATCGCCCACATCATGTTCTGCCTGAGCTTCGTGGTGACAGCGGTCAAGGCTCGCGTCATGTCGATGGACCCGCGGCTGGAGGAGGCCGCCCGCGACCTCTACGCGGGCCCCGTCCAGACCTTCGTCCGGGTGACGCTCCCCATCGCCGCGCCCGGAATCGCCGCGGGAGCGCTGCTCGCCTTCGCGCTCTCCTTCGACGACTTCATCATCACCAATTTCAACGCGGGCTCCACGGTCACTTTCCCCATGTTCGTCTGGGGATCGGCCCAGCGTGGAACACCCGTACAGATCAACGTCATCGGTACGGCCATGTTCGTCATTGCCGTGGCGGTGGTTCTCGCCGGTCAGCTCGTAGCCGACCGGCGGAAGAGCAATGCGGGAAAATAGAACCCGAAGGAGTTGGAAACCATGGCACCGAATGCCATGCGTACCGCAGCACAATCGCTTTCCGACACGCGTCCCGTCTCCTACTGGCTCGACGACCCGGCAAGGCCGCCGGCTCTCCCCGCCCTGACCGGGGACGAGCGCTGCGACCTGCTGGTCGTCGGCGGCGGCTACAGCGGACTCTGGACCGCGCTGCTGGCCAAGGAGCGGGACCCCGGGCGCGACGTCGTCCTGATCGAGGGCAACGAGGTGGGATGGGCCGCCTCGGGCCGCAACGGCGGATTCTGCGCCGCGTCGCTCACCCACGGCCTGGCCAACGGCCTGGAGCGCTGGCCGGAGGAGATCGGCGCGCTGGAGGATCTCGGTGGGAGGAACCTCGACGCCATCGAGGAGGCCGTGGCCCGCTACGGCATCGACTGCGAGTTCGAGCGCACCGGTGAGATCGATGTCGCCACCGAGCCTCATCACCTCGATGAGCTGCGGGAATGGCACGACGAGCTCCAGAGGCGCGGCATCACCGGCATCGACTTCCTCGACCGCGACGCCGTGCGTGCCGAGGTCGACTCGCCCACCTTCCTCGGCGGTCTCTGGGACCGGCGCGGCGTCGCGATGCTGCACCCGGCCAAACTCGCCTGGGGCCTCAAGCGGGTCTGCCGTGACCTCGGCGTACGGATCTACGAGCACACCAGGGGCCTGGACCTCGTCCGCTCCGGCTCCGGCATGGCCGTCCGCACCCCGTACGGCCGGGTCTTCGCCGGCCGGGTCGCGCTCGGGACCAACGTCTTCCCCTCACTGGTGAAGCGTGTCCGCCCGTACACCGTGCCGGTCTACGACTACGCCCTGATGACCGAGCCCCTCACCCCGGAGCAACGGGCGTCCATCGGCTGGAAAGGGCGCCAGGGGCTCGGAGACAGCGCGAATCAGTTCCATTACTTCCGGATGTCCGCGGACAACCGGATCCTGTGGGGCGGATACGACGCGATCTATCCCTACGGTGGCCGGCTCAGTGCCGATCTGGATCAGCGGCCGGAGACATTCCTGAAACTCGCCGGGCAGTTCTTCGCGTGCTTCCCGCAGCTTTCCGGACTGCGTTTCTCGCATGCCTGGGGCGGCGCGATCGACACCTGTTCCCGCTTCACCGCTTTCTTCGGCACGGCCCATCAGGGACGTGTCGCGTACGCCGCCGGATATACGGGCCTGGGCGTCGGCTCCACCCGGTTCGGCGCGGATGTGATGCTCGACCTGCTCTCCGGCGAGGAGACCGAGCGGACCCGGCTGGAGATGGTCCGCTCCAAGCCGATGCCGTTCCCGCCGGAGCCCTTCGCCTGGGCCGGGATCGAGATCACCAAGCGGTCCCTGGCCCGGGCCGACAGCAACGGCGGACACCGCAACCTGTGGCTGAGGGCCATGGACGGGCTGGGCCTCGGCTTCGACAGCTGACCGCTCGCCCGTGACGCAGGTCACCGGAGACGGATGCCCGAACCCGCGTCATGATCCGCTCCCGGCGCCCTCTCTCCCCGTGAACGCACCGGCAGGACCCTGCCGGTGCCCACGGGAGAGGGAGGCAGTCCATGACCGGCACGGGGGCGAAAGCCGCGGTCGCATGGCTCGTATCGGTGGCACCGGATCCGGGTGCCTGCCGGAGGGAGTGGGAGCGCGACCCGCACGGGATGGCGCTCCTCCCCGCCGGGAAGCGCTGGGACGTGCTGATCGTCCCGGGGGAGCTCGGCTATCCGACGCTCGATGTGCTTACGCGTCTCATCGACCGGCCCGGTCCCGTCCTTGCGGACTTCGGTGACTCCAGGATGGGCTTCTTCGTGCCCCCGGGGACAGCTGCCCGCTGGGTCGGGACGGGTATCCGCGGGGTCGGCGGGGGGACGTGGATCGTCGTCCCCCGGCCGGGCAGCACCGTGGGCGGGGTGCGGTGGCTGATCCCGCCGGACGGCTCGGGCACCCTCACCGACGCGACCCTTCTGGAGCTGGCCCTGCACGAGGCCGCCGCGGCCCGCGGCGCGCGGGGAGGCGGGAGGTGAGTCACCGCCAGAGGTCTTGACAACATGATTGGTCTGGACCATGTTGTCCGCGGACGGCTCAATTCCCCCTTGCACGGAGGCTGTTGTGGAACGTAGCGGACCACCCATGAGATCTTCCGGTTTTCTCGCCGCATTCTCGGCGGTCCTTCTCGCCACCGGCGCCCTTCTCGCCACAGCCCCGGCGGCCGGAGCGGCCGACGCCGATCTCGCCCGCAACGGCGGCTTCGAGGCGGGGCTGGACGGCTGGAGCTGCTCCGGCGGAAGCGGCGCGGCCGTCAGTACACCCGTCCACGGCGGGACCTCCGCGCTGAAGGCGACCCCCGCGGGCAGTGACAACGCCCGGTGCTCCCAGACGGTCACGGTGAAGCCGGACTCCACCTACACGCTCAGTGCCTGGGTGCAGGGGAGCTACGTCTATCTGGGGGCCTCCGGCACGGGGACCACCGACGTCTCCACCTGGACCCAGTCCGCCGGCGCGTACAAGCAGCTCACCACCACGTTCAAAACCGGCCCCTCGACCACGTCGGTGGCCGTCTACACCCACGGCTGGTACGGCACCCCCGCCTACTACGCCGACGACCTCACCCTCGTCGGCCCCGGTGGCACCCCCGTCGCCGTGCCCGCCGCCCCCACCGGGCTCAAGGCCGGCACGGCCACCGCCTCCTCCGTCCCGCTGTCCTGGACGGCGTCGGCCGGAGCCACCGGATACCGCGTCTACCGGTCCGGTACGAAGGTCCTCGACACCACCGGCACCTCCGCCACCGTGACGGGGCTGGCGGCGTCGTCCGCGCACAGCTTCCAGGTCTCGGCCGTCAACTCCGCCGGTGAGTCGCCGAAGTCGGCGGCCGTGAGCGCCACGACGGCGGCAGGCGGCGGGGGCGGGAGCGACGCGGGCCTCCCGGCCCACGCGCTCGTCGGCTACCTCCACTCCAGCTTCGCCAACGGCTCCGGCTACACGCGGATGGCCGACGTCCCCGACTCGTGGGACGTCATCAACCTCGCCTTCGGCGAGCCCACCTCCGTGACCTCCGGAGACATCCGGTTCTCGCTCTGCCCCGTCGCGGAGTGCCCGGGCGTGGAGACCGAGGCGGAGTTCAAGGCCGCCATCAAGGCCAAGCAGGCCGCGGGCAAGAAGGTGCTGATCTCGATCGGCGGCCAGAACGGCCAGGTGCAGCTCGCCTCGACCGCGGCCCGTGACGCCTTCGTCACCTCCGTCAGCAAGATCATCGACACCTACGGCCTCGACGGCCTGGACATCGACTTCGAGGGCCACTCGCTCTCACTCGCCACGGGCGACACCGACTTCCGCAGCCCGACGACTCCGGTCATCGTGAACCTGATCTCCGCGGTGAAGACGCTCAAGGCCAAATACGGAGCCGGATTCGTCCTGACCATGGCCCCCGAGACCTTCTTCGTGCAGCTCGGCTACCAGTACTACGGCTCCGGCCCCTGGGGCGGCCAGGACCCGCGCGCCGGGGCGTACCTGCCCGTCATCCACGCCCTGCGCGACGACCTCACCCTGCTGCACGTCCAGGACTACAACTCCGGCTCCATCATGGGCCTCGACAACCAGTACCACTCCATGGGCGGCGCCGACTTCCACATCGCCATGACCGACATGCTGCTCACCGGCTTCCCCGTCGCGGGCGACCAGACCAGGGTCTTCCCCGCGCTGCGCCCCGAGCAGGTGGCCTTCGGCCTCCCGGCGTCCACCCAGGCCGGCAACGGCCACACCTCGCCCGCAGAGGTCACCAAGGCGCTCAACTGCCTGACGAAGAAGACCGACTGCGGCACCTACCAGACCCACGGCACCTGGAGCGGTCTGCGCGGGCTGATGACCTGGTCCATCAACTGGGACCGCTTCAACAACTGGGAGTTCTCGAAGAACTTCGACGCCTACTTCGGCGGCTGACCGATCCTGCTTCCCACCCGCAGGGCGATCAGCAGCACTCCGCCGAGGCACCAGGCGGCCACCACGTCCAACGGCCAGTGGTAGCCGCGCAGCACCAGACCGACGCTCGTCGCCGCCGTCAGCAGGACGGCGGCGACGAGCGTCATCCATGACCGCTTCACGTACGGGGCCAGCAGCAGCGCCGCCGCCCCGTAGGCCACCATCGCCGTGGTTGTGTGCCCCGAGGGGTAGTAGCCCGTCGCCTCCGTCAGCGGACCCCGGCGGTCGGTCCACAGCTTGAGCGGGACGACGAGCGCCGGTACGGCGGCCATGGTCAGGACGGCGCACAGCGCGGCGCGCCTGGCACGGCGGAGCCACGACACGACGACCGCGCACGCCAGCACGGGAACGGCCACCTGCATGTTGCCGAGGTCGGCGAAGAGATCGGTGAGTCCTGCGGGGCCGCGCCCCGCCAGCTCCAGGCCGAGCCGCTCGTCGGGATCCAGCAGCGGGCCGTCGGCCAGCACCTGCCAGGTGATCACGAGGAAGAGCACCGGCAGCGCGACGGACGCCCACACGAGAAGAACCGGCCACCGGGGAACAGGGGGGATTGTTCCGAGGTGGCCGGTCGGATCGGGTTGCCGCGCGCCCCGGGGGGTGTGGGGCGGGCGGCCATCCGATCGGTGAGGAGTCCCGGAGCCCGAAGCTCCAGCGGTGTGCGCGATGGCACGGCCGGAACGGTGCGGGGGGAGCACCGGCCCGGCATCACCCGCAGTCCCCTGCGGGCGGGGTGTTTCTCTCATCTGGGAAAACCGTACGTCAGAGGAAGGATGCGCCGGAAGGCACAACGGTAACCCGCCATCGCCCCCGCACACCTTCTTCACACGCCCTCACGCCGACGCCGGCCGCCGCTCCCGGGAGCGGCGGCCGGCGTGGGGGTGATTAGCCCCGATCAGTGGCGCGCCGACCCCTGCTCGATGACGTCCCCGCCCGAGTTCAGGAGGTCC